>JBCQSY010000006.1:0-77017 GCA_047178865.1 Rikenellaceae bacterium | reverse complement strand
AGGTTCTATACATCAGTTGCATAACTAATTCGTAACCTATTGCGCTATGTCCCAACATTCACTTACTGAGGTTTAACGACTTAAACCTTTTTTGTAGATTCTTCACACAAAGATAGATAAATATTATCTACCTGTCTATAATACATTGTGTTATTTTATAGATGTGGAGAGAGAAACTTTGTATAATTCATCGCGGTAGTTGTTGTAGTGCAGGAATAATTCATATTTTAACCGCTTAATTTTTTTAAGTAAACATATAATATGGCAACAATTAAGGCAAAGTTCAGAGCTTCGAGAGTCGAGGGTAGGGAGGGTGTAATTTTTTATCAAGTAAATCACGGTCGGTCGATTCGTCAGATTAAGACCGGCTATACTCTATATCCTCACGAGTGGAGTGAAAAGGGTGGTTTGGCAGTCGTGAACCAGAGCAAGCCAGAGCGAGAGAGCTATCTCAAATTGATAAACGATAAGGTAAGATTTGATATTCACAGGTTGTATCAACTATCTAATAATCTTGCTAATCGTGGGCGGATGAATCACTGTGACGACTTAATAGTGGAGTATTATAAGCAGCCCAAAGCACACACCTTTTTTAACTATTTCAGGGTGCAGATTACACGTCTACAAGAGCTGGGTAGAGGTGGTACGGCATACAATTATATCGCTACATTCAATAGTTTCTTTAAATTTCGTAGTGGCGAGGATTTAACTTTTGACAACTTCACCCCGGAGCTTATGGAGGAGTACGAGGCGTTTTTGAGGAGTAAGAAAATCTCGATGAATAGCAGCTCGTTCTATATGCGTATTTTGCGTGCGGTCTACAATAAGGCTGTGGATAGAGGTGTTGTAGAGCAGCAACACCCATTCAAGAGGGTCTATACAGGTATTGAAAAGACGATAAAGAGGGCGCTACCTCTCAAGGAGATAAAGCGTATAAAGGAGATGGATTTGAGTGGGAATCCAACCTTTGAGTATGCTCGTGATATGTTTATGTTGAGCTTCTACACTCGTGGGATGTCATTTGTCGATATGGCACATCTGCGTAAGAGCGATATTAAAAATGGAATTTTGAGCTATCGTAGGCGCAAGACAGGTCAGCTGCTCCATATCAAGTGGGAGGTGTGTATGCAGGAGATTATCAGTCGCTACTATATTGAGGATTCAATCTATCTGCTCCCTATTATGCATGATATTGTAGGTAGACCCAATGAGCATACTCTCTATAAGAGCGAGCTGTGTAGGGTGAATAATAGCCTAAAGAAGATGGCTGAGAGTAGAGAGCTGGAGATTCCATTAACAATGTATGTAGCACGCCACTCGTGGGCATCGGCAGCACGTATGAAGAATATCCCGATATCTGTTATTTCAGAGGGTATGGGACACGATAGTGAGGCTACAACGCAGATTTATCTGGCATCGCTCGATACGGCAGTTGTAGATAGAGCTAATAATATGATATTGAATGCGTTGTAGGATTGCGAATTTCAATATGGTGTGGTAGCTCAACCAGGTTGCGTTATAACCTAGTACTTTATATGAATAGATCCTTGCTCTCGGTTTAAATAAAATAGCCAATCTCCTTGATTTTGAGATTGGCTATTTTATAGATGTTAGTCGTAATACTTTTCACCTTTGGCTCTCTTCTTTTTGGTATCGGTGTCGATTTTGAGCCACTGGTAATATCTGTCCAGTTGGTCTTGCAGACGAGGATGGATAGATAGCTCCGACTCGATATCTCCACGTGGGGTCTCTTCGAGGCGTTTTGCTCCTATCTCGATAATCTCGATAGCTCTATCAAACTTCGCCTTATCATCGCGAATTGAGCTAAGGCATGGACTCAACTCTGGTCGCTCGAACGATACCTGAGCGAGTAGTTTACGTTGGTAGTTTTCGAGTTTGGTAAAGTCGACTCCTGTGAGTTGACTAAGCTCCTTAGCCTCGTCGTTGGTTATTGGTGAGCGACCACCTAGAGTATCGTCGAAAGCGGTCTCGTAGGTAGGGTAGTAGACTCCATTCATATCCAACCATGCATATATCATCTCCCTCTCCTCTTTTGTGAGAGAGACCTTTTTGTGTCCATTATCAATCATTTTAGTTAGAGTCGAGGCGTGTGAACCCCAAGAGTAAGCTGCTTGAATATTGGCAGGTCCTCCACCCACTAGGGTTAGGCTCTTGCTAAGATATAGATTGATATACGCTGCATTAAAGAATAGGTTGCGGTCTGCTGCGAGCACCAACTTTTCAGGCTTTTCGACATCGAAGTCGTGGCACGAGAGACAGTGACGGTCGAGTATAGGCTGCACACTCTCCATAAACGAGAAGTTCTTAGGCTCTTTAACTCCCCACTTCTTATACTTCTCGGCAGGACGACGTAGAGCCTGGGCACGTGAACCGCTAGGGATTGGAGCGTTCAATCTATCTTCGTGGCAACCGATACATCCATTAACCTCACCTGGCATCAACGACACTCCACTACGCATCGACTGAATCATCTTGCGGTCTTTGTCGAGTAGTTGGAAGAAGAGGTGTTTTCCAGCTGGTGCAGTGAAGTGAGCAGAGCCGTCAGCCTCGACCTCAACCTCGCCAAGTATCTTCTTAACCTCGAAACTGTGCCAGTTTACAGCTGGGAAGTGAGAACCTTGTCCGCGCCATTTACCGGTACTTGTCCAGGTGCGTTTTTCGGGTGATTCGACAATTCGTAGATACTTCACGCTACCCTTCTCAACACCCTCCATGTGAGTTCCCTCGTAGACATTCTGAACATAGAAAGTACCCTCGCTATCGCTCTGGTTACGCATAGTTGGGATAGATTGAGGCACAGCTCTAGGCTCGATAATCATAGGGTCGAATAGCGATAGTTCACTATTCTCAGACTCTAGGATAAGGTTGTGAGTGCCTTGCTGAGAGTTTATGAAGTAGAGTCCCGAACGAGTAGCGTTGTCGGTGATTCCTGTAAATGGTTTTGAGTTACCAGATACCAAGAACTCATAACGGTTCAACGGCCATGGATCTTCGTACTTAACTGCTAAACCTCTAAAAGCATCCCAGTTACCATTATCAATACGGCTACGTGACTCGGTAGGGACTATCTCTAACACCGCAGGCTCACCATCGACACCCAATTTACGGTCGATAATAGCCAACGCACCCCATGGTCTATCGTGGCACGATGAGAAGATTGAGACAACTAAATCTGTTCCTGGAATCTGACGTGCGTCGATAACTCCGCCTGGCGATTTGGTGTTGTTTCCATAATATATAGAGTGTTTAGTTCCATCGGGATTAACCACCCATAAACCTTGTGCATCACCGAAATTCCTATCGACATACTCCCATCTGTCATACATCACACGTCCATCATCCAGCACCGTAGCGTGCCCTTCGAATAGAGTACTCACGCCAATCTGCTCGATATTTGCGCCATCCGCCTCCATCCTGAATAGGTTAGCCATGATATGGCGATTACACATACAGAACTTAGGTTGACGAGTCGACGAGAAGATAATCTCACCCGAAGGTAGATATACCGGATCGATATCCGAATTGCGGCTAGAGGTTAGCTGTCGCATATCAGAGCCGTCGATATTCATCTCGTAGATATTGTACGACCCTTCAGGGGTCTCACGCATCGAGAAGATAATCTTCTTAGCATCATACGATAGCTCAGGGTCTCTCACCACTCCATTCGGACAGTCGACAAGAGTAGTGGTTGTGCCACTATCCACATCGTAGACCTTCATGGCAGAGCCTGGGGTAAACGACTTTTCGTTAATCTCACCACACTGAAACATTGTTGCGGTGTTGTGATGGTCGCGGAGGTATTGAATACGCTCGATAAAGAGAATCTTCTTACCTTTTAGTTGCTCGAACTCAGCTGGTGATTTGCGAGCAAAGTCAATCTCAGCCTCGGCTGCTGTGAGCGGAGTTGAGAGTGTAAAAATTGACGTGCAGAGTAGTAAAAGTGCTCTTTTGAATATGGTAGTCATATTGGCTTAGGTTTGTTCGTTTTGCAAATATAGAAAAATAAGAGGGAATTAGTGCGATTATTTCCGGAAAATTACTCTCTAGTCTGCTCCGATGCCCATATCTGGGTCAACTCCGCCTGCATCTTCTCAGCTATTTCGGGATATTTCTCGATAACATTTACGGTCTGGTTAGGGTCTTGCGCAAGGTTATATAGCTGAGCCGCTGGAGCATCCTCACGGATTTTTCCATCCTTTAGGTCGCTATTCTCACGACCAGCATAAGCTATTGCACCAGGACCTCCGAAGATGTGAGTACCTCTTCTACCTCCACCCCAGCCACCGTTGCCTTGACCTGGGATATAGACCCACTCGCCATCACGAAGTGACATGTGAGAAGAGCGGAACGACGATAGCACCAATGCGCCTCGCACCATCTCATCTTGGCTAACGTCGCCTGTAATTACATCCAACATATCGTAGCTATCGGGTGCTTCACCCTCTTGTAGCTCATAGCCAGTCAATTTAGCCAACGATGCAAAGAGGTCGACGCTCGAAATAACTTGGTTCGATACCGAGCCAGCCTTGATTACACCAGGCCACTTAGCGATAAATGGAACAGAGTGTCCACCCTCCCAAACATCAAATTTGAAACCTAGCTTATCGCCATTTTGATAGTGTCCCATATCCCAAGCATCTTGACCTGCGTTGTTGAACATACCACCATTATCACTTGTCACAATTACAAGTGTGTTCTTATCAAGTCCCTCCTCTTTAAGGGTGTTAAGTACTTCGCCTACAACCCAGTCGAACTCCTGGACAAAGTCGCCATAGATACCACACTCGCTGCTACCTATGAACTTCTCGTTCGGGGTAAATGGGTGGTGGATATGTGGTGTTGCTAGGTAGAGGAAGAATGGGTTATCCTTGTTGGCTTTAATCCAGTCGACACTCTCTTGTGCCATCAACATACCTAGCTCATCATCTTTATATAGCTCATGTGCCGCAGCTCCACCAGCAAATCTATTCGCTCCCTTATTAGGGTATGATGGGGTTGGGGTTGGAGTCAATCCATTCTCTTTGGTAACCAAAGTGATTGGGTCTTCTGGGTCGAGCCCGACAACCCTGTCGTTGCGTACAAATACGTATGGAGGTCCACTGCTCACGAATGGGATACCGAAGTAGTAGTCGAATCCAACCTGGTTAGGGCCAGGGGTTAACTGCTCGTTCCAATCTGTTACCTCGTTGGTGAAGCCTAAGTGCCACTTACCGATACAAGCAGTGGCGTAGCCCTGCTCCTGCATCATCTGAGCTACGGTTTTGGTCTCAGAGTCGATAAGGATTGGAGAGTTCAATCCCAAAGGACCCCATATACCTGGCTCTTTGCTATTCATGTGGGTAGTGCCACGGAATGGATAACGTCCCGTTAGCATAGCGTAGCGTGATGGAGTCGATACCGCAGAGCCTGAGTGGGCATCGGTGAATCGTCGACCTTCGCTAGCTAAGCAGTCGATGTTTGGAGTCTTGATAAGCTCCGCTCCGTAACAACCTAAATCTCCATAGCCAATATCGTCGGCTAGGATGAAAATCACGTTTGGCTTCTCGCTCTTTGAGTTAGAACACTGCGCCAGTGCAACTAACGAGAGAGCTAAAAGGGTAGTTTTTGTTCTCATAGTTATTTGTTTAAATATTATTTCACAACGCTGTTTGGTGGCAACTCGACGTTATTCTCCTTGCGCCACCTATATATAATATCGAGTAATCTATCACACACCTCGCTCTGCTTCGAGGCGATATTGCAACTCTCCATCGGGTCTGACTCTAGGTCGTATAGCTCAACCTCGCCACTAGCCAAGAACTCAATGAGCTTATAGCGACCCGCTCTCACCACGCTACATGTTCCATGTCGATATTGGCTACTTAGCTGCCAGAAGATTGGACGACTCTCCCACTCAGGAGTATCACCATCGAGTAGAGGCAACACCGAGTCACCATCGAGCACTCCGCTATAACTCTTAACCCCTGCGATGTCGATAAATGTCGGGAAGTAGTCCACCGCAGTGATTGGACTATTAACTCTGCGAGGTGTGGTCTTGCTGCCCCAATGGATAAAGGTCGGAACACGTACTCCACCCTCGTAGACCTCACCCTTCACACCACGCATTGTGCGGTTGTCACTCACCAAGCCGTTATATCCATTATCTGAGCTGAATACAACAACCGTATTTTCAAGTAGGTTATTCTCCTTGAGGTATCTCATTATACGCCCGACATTATCGTCGACCGACTCAATCATCGTGGCGTAGGTAGCGTGGCGTGATTTGATATCATCACTACCCACACCCTGTCCTAATAGTTCATCACCTGGCTTGTTGAGGTACTTTTCGTATAGCTCCTCGCTGCGATTAACCAGTGGACGATGCACCGCGTAGTAGTGAAGATTGACAAAGAATGGCTCGTTACCACACTCCGCTATAAAGTCAATTGCCTCATCGGTGAGCCTATCTGTTAACCACTCATCACCCTCCTTTTTCTCGATGAACGGGTTGGTGAATGGTGCTCGGAATCCACCATCGGGATGGCTGTATCCACCCTCGATAAGCGCTGGGTCACCTCGGTATGTTCCTCCGATATTCCTCTCAAAGCCTCGCTCTTGGGGGTAGTATTTAGTTATTTCAGGGTTGCTCTTATGCTCTTCGACCCATGAGAAATCACCTGGGTTAGGTTGTGATAGTTTCTTGGTGAGAGGAAACTCCATCGCCTCCTCTTCGATAGGGTTTGGGCCAACAATATGCCACTTGCCAAGGTGAATCGAATGATAACCGGCCTGCTCTAACACCTCGGAGTAGATAGGGATTTGAGTTGATACGCTCCATCGCGAGAAAATATTCTCCTGGCAGTCGCCCTTTTCGAGTACTGGAACGGTGTAGACTCCTGTTCTAAAAGATTGCAGACCAGTAAAAAGAGCTGTTCTCGATGGCGAACTCGTCGGGTACATATATGAGTTCTCGAAGATAACACTCTGCTCAGCGAGGCTATCGATTATTGGGGTCTCGAAATATTTCGAACCGTTGAATCCGACATCAGCATAACCTAAATCGTCGACTAGAATAAAGATAATGTTACTCCTCTCACTACCCACCAAAGTGGCAGAGCTACACAATATAGCTCCCATAAATAGGGTCGGATTTAGTAGTTTATTGGTTTGCATTACGTTATAGGTTTCTACAAAGGTAGTAATTTTATGCAAAAAAAAAGTGTTATACCTATTTTAATGTTTATAGCCAAAACTGTTTCTTTTATGTAAATAATTTTTTTAAACAAATTGAGGTTTTATATGAAAAAAGTTCGGTATAAATTTGGTAGTTTCGTAATTTATCACTATTTTGCACAAAGAAATAAACCAATCTAAAATATTACGATTATGATTATTACATTTAACGAATTGCGCAGAATTAAGGATAAATTGCCAAGTGGTAGCCTACAGCGCATTGCAGATGAACAAGGAGTGGATATCGACACAGTACGTAACTATTTCGGAAGTAGCCATATAGAGGCGCAAGTTGGAGCAGGTGTTCATATCGAGCAAGGTCCTGACGGTGGCGTTGTTACCCTGGATGACACAGCTATATATGACGCAGCGATGAAAATTATAAGTAGCTATAATTAAAAAGATAGCTAGAGCTATCAAATTACAAAAGATACTCTAACCACTTTTTATAAGGGGTTGGAGTATTTTTTTTGATTTTAGCACAACTTTTGCTCTCTTTTCTTTGTGTTTATAGATTATTATACTACCTTTACATAATAAACATAAATATATATTAACTTAACATAGCAATAGTTATGGAGGCGATGATTAGATATAGTGATAATGATTTAGCGGAGTTTAAAGCGGTTATTATAAAGAAATTGGAGAGTGCTCGTGAAGACTATGAATTGCTTCGTGCAACAATTACACACTCATCTGGTAATGATACGGAGGATACATCACCTACCTTCAAAGTGTTGGAGGAGGGTGCAATGACCCTATCGAAGGAGGAGAGTGGTCGTTTGGCAGCACACCAGATGAAGTTTATCCGCAATCTAGAGATGGCTCTAATACGTATCGAGAATAAGACTTATGGTATCTGTAAAACTACAGGAAACCTTATCCCAAAGGCTCGACTTTTGAGAGTTCCTCACGCTACTGAGTGCATCGAGGCAAAGGAGAAGAGGCTCTAAGCAGAGTTTTGACATATAATGGATTTAAAAGTTGCAGTTCATGGGTGGACTGCGGCTTTTTTTCTTTGAGATGAAAGAGTTCTTCCGCTCTTTACACAACAAAAAGATTCTTTACACAAAAGAGGCTCTCCGCATTTGCGGAGAGCCTCTTTGTTGAGCTACCTGGGCTCGAACCAAGAATAACAGGATCAGAATCTGTTGTGTTACCATTACACCATAGCTCAATGGTTGTGCAAAGGTATAAAAAAAATAATTCAAACCAAAAAAAAATGGTTTGAATTATTCAATTTTTTTCATGGTTAACAGCGTAACTACTCGTTACCACCCATAATCTCCTTGAGAATAAGCTCTGTTGCGCCGCTCTGCTCTGCGGTATATTGCTCCGCTTGTTGTGCGATATACTCCACCTTTGCGGGGTTAGATAGTAGCTCAGAGAGCCACTGCGACAACTCCTGCGAGGTCGATACGCTGCGAGCAATGCCCCTGTCGATTAGGTCGATAGCCTCCTTGAATTTACCATAATTATCGCCAAATGAGATAGGTATTCCATAGACCGCTGGCTCTAGCGTGTTGTGTATTCCAACTCCGAAACCACCGCCTACGTATGCACAGCGTGCATATTGGTACGCTTTAGATAGGATGCCGATGCTATCGACGATAAGCACTTGAGAGTTCTCCGTTGGGTCGAAGTTGCTGTATAGTGAGTAGTCGACACCTTGAGCGGTTAGTATCTCGGTTATTTTGTGCATATGTGCCGAGTCGACCTCGTGAGGTACGAGCAGGAATTTCAGCTCCTTATACTCCTTGATTAGAGGTGCGATAATCTCGATATCTGGCTCCCATGCCGAACCTGCGACGAATATCTTCTCGCCCTGGGCAAAAGCCTCAATCTTCTCGATAGGGGTGAGGGTGCGAGCAATCTCGACAACTCTATCAAATCGGGTATCTCCCGCCACTACAACTCTCTCCACTCCGATTGTGCGCAGTAGTTTTTTAGAGCTCTCACTCTGCACGAAGATGGTCTTGAAGGTAGCCAACGCTTTGCGATGCAGAGCACCCCATGGTTTGAAGAAGATGGAGTTTGCTCTGAAGTTAGCAGATACAACGTATGTGTCAATCGAGCGTCTGTGTAGCTCGAATAGCATATTTAACCAATACTCATACTTAACGAATATCGCCTTTTGCGGTCTGGCTACGTCGAGGAATCGCTTCACATTGCTTGGAGTGTCGAGTGGTAGGTAGAAGATGTAGTCGACACCCTGGTAATCTTTGCGTATCTCATACCCCGATGGTGAGAAAAAGGTGAGCAAGATAGGCGATGTGGGGTGGTCTTGTTTGATGGTCTCAATAATTGGACGACCCTGCTCGAACTCACCAAGTGATGCAACATGAATCCATATAAGATTCTCTCCGTCAGCGAGTTTAATCTTGTCGTGCATCCTCTCAAAGATATCTTTTCGACCCTCAATCCACAATTTGGCCTTTGAGTTCCACCTCTGAACGATGCTGATAATCAGACCGTATAGAAATATACCTATATTATATATAAACATTATGGCTTTAGTTATGAGCTACAAATATACAAAATTTTTCTCCGAAATCACCATCTATCCTCAAATACACGCTCGATATATCGCAACTCCTCGATTTCCCCACACAGGGTCTCGACTGCGATAAGG
This sequence comes from Rikenellaceae bacterium, assembly GCA_047178865.1. Classification (GTDB taxonomy): domain Bacteria; phylum Bacteroidota; class Bacteroidia; order Bacteroidales; family Rikenellaceae; genus Alistipes. The sequence continues at coordinate 67,152 of JBCQSY010000006.1, read as the reverse complement.
TCGAATTGGTACTGCATTTTAGAGCGTTTCAGTGCGAGATAGGCTCTAGCACCCCTCTGCATCGAGCTAATTTTGCTGCTATCAATAGCATCTTCGGGGCTGCTCCATCCACCAAGTGTGCGGCTTTTGACCTCGACAAAGTGGATAGTATCCCATCTTTGAGCTATGATATCTATCTCGTATCGACCACTGCGCCAGTTGCGTTCAAGTATCATAAAGTTGTTACCACGTAGATAGTCGACAGCAGCCTGTTCCGCTTGTCGACCAATATCGATTGTTGAGGTCATAGCCGTGTGATAATTTTATTTAAGTATCTTACCTATCTCGTTTGCCTTTGAGAACATCGCACCAAGCTCAGCGCTATCGCCTCTCTCGATTGCTTTGCGCAGGAGTTGAAGTTGGTGGATATGTTCGCGAAGTACATCCAACACATTGAAACGGTTGTTGAGGATGATAGGTACCCATGTCGATGGTGAGCTCTTAGCCAACCTCACTGTCGAGGCGAAACCTGTCGCTGCAAGGTCGAGTATGTGTTGCTCCTCGCGCTCTTTTTCCAGAACCGTTAGTGCCAGAGCAAAAGAGGTGATATGTGAGATGTGTGAGACGTATGCCGTGTGTAGGTCGTGCTCTTCAGCCTCCATATAGACCATATTCATACCCAATTTACCATATATCTTCTCGATAAATTCGAGTGCGTCCTTGTCCGATTTACTCTTCTCACAGATAACCACCTTAGCCCCCTTGAACCCACCTTTGACCGCAGCTTTAGGTCCGCTAAACTCAGTACCCCACATAGGGTGGGTGGCAACAAAACGGCCACGTGAGGTGTGTTGTGAGATAACCTCACACAACTCCTCCTTGATTGAACCAACGTCGATAACCACCGCCTTTGGTGAGATATTGTTGAGCACCTTCACGGCAATCATTGGCGAGATACTAACGGGTGCTGCCACGATAATCAAGTCGGCTGTTGCTGCTCCCTCTTTTAGCTCGACCGCTTTGTCGATAATACCTAGCTTAATCGCCTCGTCGAGGTTCTCGCGTGATGAGTCGTAACCCGAAATCGAGACCTCTTTTTCATGCTCACGAAGAGCGTAACATAGTGAGCCTCCGATTAGACCAACTCCTATAACAAATACGTTCATGTTTTTTGACTATTTTTCTATTGTTTTCTTCGCCATTAGGCGACAGTTTTATTTGAGTAAAAATTGTAGAGAATCCTTCGACGATAGCTCGCGGGGAGTCTCTCCATATCTAAATATTCGTGCTGTTTTATCACCGAGTAGGTGGATGTCGTCTCCATCAACTTTGAGCATCGTACCCTCACGTAGACCTACGACCCACCTCTTGCGATTTAAATATAGGTACTCCTCGATACGTTGTTCGCGACTCTCACCAGCGTGCCCTTGAATCGTTGTGTCGATATAGTGTGGATTGATTTGAAATGGAATCAACCCTAGCGAATTGAGCGACTCTGGTTCGATAATAGGCATATCGTTTGTTGTTGCGATGGTGGGTGAGGTGACGTTACTTCCGGCAGACCACCCTAGATAGGGTACTCCTTGGATAACTCGCTCACTGATAGCCTCGACTAACCCTAATTGTTGCATTTTGTGGAGTAGAGCAAAGGTGTTGCCACCCCCTACACATATCGACTCAGCTTGGATAACTGCCTCATTAGGTGATGAGTAGTGGTGTGCAGATGTTACTTTGATTCCAATCTGCGAGAGTCGCTGTGAGGTCATCTCAAAGTAACTGTCGTAACTCGAACCGACGGCAGCGTATGGAATAAAGAGGGTAGATTTCACATTTTTGAGATGTTTTTCTATCTCAAAAAGTGAATATTCTAGAAAATCCTCCCCTGCATTGGTAGAATTGGAAAGTAAAAGCAGTTTCATAACCCACTGTAAATTAAACACATATAAAAGTAACCTGCATTTTTTGTAATAAAAAACTGGAAATAATAGCCAAAGTTAGTAAAAAAGTATTAAATTTGCGCAGATTTATCACTTGATAACAACATTTTTATTAAATAAAATTTATTAATTAAAACATTAAAGTTATGTCAGAAGTACAATCAAAAGTTGTCGAGATTATTGTAGACAAATTGGGCGTAAAGGAATCTCTAGCAGAGATGGGGGCAAGTTTTACTAACGATCTAGGCGCAGACTCACTTGATATCGTAGAGCTTATCATGGAGTTTGAGAAGGCGTTTGATATTCAAATTCCAGATGAGGATGCTGAGAAACTTGCAACTGTAGGTGACGCTGTGTCTTATATCGAGTCACACAAATAGTCGAAAAAAAAACGATATATCTAATATCTCCCATTACTAAATATCTCTTTATGAGAGGTTAATAGTGGGAGATATTAGGTGTAAAGTATTTACTTAACCAGATTTTGATATGGTAGAAAGACGTGTAGTTGTTACAGGAATTGGAACAATTAATCCTATAGGAAATAACGCAAAAGAGTATTTTGCATCGTTGGAGAAGGGTGTTAGTGGTTGTGGGTTGATTACACACTTTGACACCGAAAAATTTAAAACTAAATTTGGTTGTGAAGTAAAAAACTACGACCCTCTGGAGCATTTCGATCGCAAAGAGGTTCGTAAGTATGATCTATATGCACAATATGCTCTTGTGGCAGCAGATGAGGCTGTTAAAGATTCAACTCTCGATTTCGATGTTGTTGATAAAGAGCAGGTTGGTGTTATCTGGTGTTCAGGTATCGGAGGTATAAAATCTTTCTTTGATGAGTGTTTGAACTATGCCGAGAGTGGAAATACTCCTCGCTTTAGTCCATTCTTTATTCCTCGAATGATTGCCGATATCGCAGCGGGATATATCTCTATCAAGTATGGAGCAATGGGTCCAAACTACGCTACAGTATCAGCTTGTGCATCGTCGAACCACGGTTTGATTGATGCGATGAATACCATCAGATATGGTAAGGCTGATGTTATGATTGCAGGTGGTTCTGAAGCCCCTGTAAATGAGCCAGCTGTTGGAGGATTCAACTCAATGCAGGCTCTATCTACTCGCAACGACGACTTCCAGCACGCTTCACGTCCATTTGATAAGGATCGTGACGGTTTCGTTATTGCCGAGGGTGCTGCGGCTCTAATTCTCGAAGAGTATGAGCATGCAGTAGCTCGTGGAGCTAAAATCTATTGTGAGGTTGCCGGTGGTGGAAACTCTGCTGATGCTCACCACTTTACTGCACCACATCCAGAGGGTTTGGGTGCGATGAAATCTATGCGCGATGCGCTTAAAGATGCTGGACTTACAGTCGAGGATATTGATTACGTCAATGTTCACGGTACATCTACTCCACTTGGTGACAAAGCTGAGTTGAAGGCGATTAAGGGTCTGTTCGGGGAGCATGCCTACAATGTCAATATCTCATCAACAAAATCTATGACAGGTCACCTTCTAGGTGCTGCGGGTGCTGTTGAGGCGTTGGCTTGTGTATTTGCTATCACCAACGGAGTAATTCCTCCAACAATCAACTGTGAGAATCTCGATCCAGAGATTGACTCTAAGTTGAACTTAACGTTGGATAAGGCTCAAAAACGTGATGTGAAGGTGGCTCTAAGCAACACCTTTGGATTTGGTGGACACAACTCTTCTGTAATTTTCAAGAAGTTATAACTCTCAACTATCGTGTCAATTAGATTAGCTATACGTCGTCTCTTTAGGCGCAATTTTGATGCAGATAGAGAGTTTATTAAGGTAATAGATGACATTATAGGGACTATCCCCTATAATGTCGATCTTTACAAGTTGGCTTTAATTCATAAGTCAGCTTCAATCCATATAGAGGGTAGAGGGAGTATAAACAACGAGAGGTTGGAGTATCTAGGTGATGCTATAATCAATGCTGTTACCTCGGATTTTCTCTATATCGAATACCCAGAGCTGCGTGAGGGTTCGTTGACTCAGCTGCGTGCTAAGATAATTTCACGCCAGAGTCTCAACGCTATAGCTCGCCAGATAGGTCTGGATAAACATGTTGTCTGTAAATCTACGGGCAACCATAATCAAAAACATATATTCGGTGACGCCTTCGAGGCGCTTATTGGTGCGATATATCTCGACCAAGGGTATGATTTTGTCAATAGATTTTTGATAAATGATATCTTTGCAAACTGTCTCGACTCTGATAAAATCGAGAATGTCGAGACCGACTATAAGAGTCGTCTTATCGAGTGGGCACAACGAGAACATCTTCCAATTGAGTTTAAAACCGCCGAAGATAATAGTCAAAAATCACTCTCTGTTCATAACTTCTGCTCGAAGGTTCTAATCTCTGGAGTCGAGGTAGGTTATGGTACGGGCGACTCCAAGAAGGAGGCTGAGCAGCAGGCTGCATATTCAGTCTCGCAGGGTGGTATCTCTGATAGAGAGAGCGATGCAATCTTGGAGAGTGTCGATAAATTAGAGGTCGATAACGAGTCACTTCAAGTTAAATCTGATAATATCGAGGAGTAATGGCAGCGTTGGCAGATAGGGTACTCTCGCGAGGTGTTGAATCACTTAGTGATGTGGAGTTATTAACCCTCCTGCTAGGCGAAGATGCGCTCTGTGAGAGGAGTGCACAGTCTCTATTGCAGCAACATGCAGGCTCTCTTGCTGTGATATCGCAGCAGTCGCCTTCACGTCTGAGGATGTGTGAGGGGTTGGGTCTAAAGCGAGCTGTTACTTTGTTGGCAGCAGCTGAGTTGGGTCGTCGTGTGGCTCTAGAGCAGAGTGAGCAGTGTCATGTTATCACATCGAGTAGAGATGTGGTTGATATATTTCGTCCAATTCTCTCACCTCTCTCCCATGAGGAGTTCTGGGTTTTGTACCTAACATCCTCCAACTCGATTATCGACAAGTTAAGAGTGAGCCAGGGGGGAGTTAACTCAACTGTTGTAGATACCAAATTAATCATTAAGCGTGGAGTGGAACTACTTGCCTCACAGATAATTGTGGTGCATAATCACCCATCGGGAAGTGCCGCTCCAAGTGACGAGGATATCTCGCTCACAGAGAAGATACGCCAAGCGGCCGAACTCTTTGATATCAACTTGGTTGACCATCTTATCCTCGCTGCGAGCGAGGAGTATAGTTTTGTTTCATCGAAAATTTCGCAATCTCAATTTAAATAACTACTTTTGTTGCATGAATGAGATAAAAGATAGTATTGAGGAGGTATCGCAGGAGCTGCATATCCCCTATGATGTGATAGTTATTGGAGCAGGAGCTGCTGGAATGATGGCTGCTGGAACTGCTGCGCGCAATGGTAAAAAGGTGCTTCTTATCGAGAAGATGGAGAAGAGCGGCAGAAAGGTAAGAATCACGGGTAAGGGGCGATGTAACGTTACTAATGCACGTGCAGCCGAGGAGTTCGAGAACCATATTAAATGTAACGTAGATTTTTTTGCTGTGCCATTTGCACACTTTGGCAATCGTGCGACGATAAAACTTATTGAGCGTCAAGGTTGTCGACTCTCCGTTGAGCAGGGTGATAGAGTATTCCCTAAGAGTGGAAAGGCGTGGGATGTAGCCAATGCGCTGCTGGAGTATAGCTACGAGTCGGGGGTTAAGATTATCTACGATACGGAGGTGTTGTCGATTATGACTATCTCGAATAAGGTTTATGGTGTAACCTATCGCAATAAGAGGGGCTTTATCCGCAAGGAGGAGGCCGCGAATGTAATCTTGGCAACGGGAGGAATGTCCTACCCTGCAACTGGTTCTACGGGTGATGGTTACCTTATGGCATCCGATTTGGGACACACTATCGAGGAGGTGCGACCTTCGCTCACTCCGCTTCTTTCGTCACATCCTCAAGCCAAGAGGCTGGATAGTGTATGGTTGAAGAATGTCAATATCTGCCTATATATCGATGGTGAGTTGGCAGGTGAGGAGTTTGGTGAGATATCATTCTCGGATAGAGGTATCGAGGGTGCTGGTGTTCTGCGACTTAGTCGCCAGGCGGTGGATGCTCTTATCGACGAGAAGAGTGTCGAGTTGACTATCGATATGAAACCTGCTCTAACTCCTGAGATATTGCGTGAGCGTATTGCTCGCGAGATGGCAGAGTTGGAGAGCGACCCTAAGGCGACCTTAGCGGATTTAATTCGTAAACTCTCGCCAAAACCGTTGATTATATCTCTAAGTGAGGAGATTGGAGTCTACTCAACTCTATACCTATCACGTCTAACCGACGAGAATATCGAGCGACTTATCGAGATTTTGAAGTGCTGGCGTTTCCCTATCGTCGACTACGCTCCATTTGAGTATGCCATTGTCACAGCGGGAGGAGTTAGCTGCGCTGAGATTAATCCAAACACTATGGAGTCGCTCAAAGTCAAGGGGTTATACTTCGCAGGTGAGGTGATAGACCTTGATGCTGATACGGGTGGTTACAACCTGCAGATAGCATTCTCAACAGGACACCTAGCAGGTGAACTCAAGAGTGAATAGATAAAAGAGCTAAAGTAGGCGATGATAAGAGGAAGGATAGCTAAGTTTCTGCGTAGGCGTGGACATGGAATCCACTCTCCATTTGTTTATAGCTTGGTTCGAACTATCTATGAGAATCGAAAGGCGGAGCACGGCGGAGTGTGTCGTGAACTGATTAATATAGGTTTGACTCCACGTATTGCATTTCATCTAGAGCAGACCATCCTCCACTGTTCATACCATAATTGGGGGGTTGATACCATTTCAAACCTCGACGAGTTGGATATGCTTATCTGTCACACCACGAAAGGCGAAGATTTGGATAGAGCAGTTGAGATGGGCGTAAAAAGTGGAGCGACTATTGCTATAATCCTCTCGAAGGGCGAGAGCTACGACACCTCTAATCACAACTCAACGGTTATCGAGGCTAAGGGCTATACTCTGCTGTTTAATAATGGTTTACCAAAGCAAAGATTTAAGATATGAAACTCTACACTAAAGGAGGCGATAGTGGCTCAACATCACTTGTTGGTGGTGAGCGCGCCAGAAAAGACGACTTAAGAGTTGAGGCTTATGGGTCGCTGGATGAGTTGACAGCCTTTATCGGGTTGTTGACCGATAAGATAATGCAAGAGATTGGCTGTGAGCAGAGTAACATCACTCTATATCGTGAATATTGTAGCGATTTAGAGAGGATTAACTCGATGCTTATGAGTATCGAGGCTCATTTGGCTAGTGGTGAGCAGGTTAGCTTTAAGCTCCCAGAACTTCAGGCGGAGTGGATTGATTGGCTCGAATCGAGGATTGATACCTTGCAAGAGCCACTTCCTAAAATCACTAAATTCACCATCCCAGGTGGTGATACTAGGGTTTCACTGTGTCATGTTTGTCGAACAGTTGCTCGACGTTGCGAGAGACGTATTATCACCGCATCGGAGCATTACGACTTTGATAATGTGATACTTAGCTATATGAATCGTCTCTCGGATTACCTCTATGTTCTGGGTCGTTCGATAACCTTCCACTCCAATGTCGAGGAGCGAGAGTGGCATCCATGATTAAAAAGTAGTTAATTTATATTGAAATAAGGGTGAAAAATAGTGTTCTAAATTTGATTTTTTGATTTTTATTTATATCTTTGCGAATCGTGCAAAAATAAAAACAAAATAAAATATTAGAGACTATGTATTGGACACTTGAACTTGCTTCTAAATTAGAAGATGCACCATGGCCAGCAACAAAGGATGAATTAATCGACTATGCGATACGTTCGGGGCTTCCTCTTGAAGTTCTTGAGAACTTGCAGGAGATTGAGGATGAGGGAGAATCTTATGACTCGATAGAGGAGATTTGGCCTGATTACCCATCGAAAGATGACTTTTTCTTTAATGAAGAGGAGTATTAGAGACTTTTCAAAATAAAACCTAAAAAAACATGAAAGAAGCAATAGCAATTCTTACAGGTGGTGGACCAGCACCTGGTATGAATACAGTCGTTGGTAGTGTTGCCAAGACTTTTCTACAAAAAGGATATACAGTAATCGGTCTAAATGGCGGATATTCAGGACTTTTCAATCCTACTCCAAATACTGTTGAGATATCATTCCCAATGGCAGACGATATCTTTAATCGTGGTGGTTCGTTCCTTCAGATGAGCCGTTTTAAACCAACTGATGCAGATTTTGAGAACAACTTCAACCTCGATTTCTTTATCAAGAACAATATCAAATTATTGGTTACAGTTGGTGGTGATGATACCGCATCGACTGCGAATCGCATCGCTAAATTCTTGGAGGAGAAGCAGTATCCTATCTCAAATATCCACGTTCCTAAGACTATTGATAACGACCTTCCACTTCCTGCTGGAACTCCAACTTTTGGTTATGAGTCAGCTAAGGATAAGGGTGCAGTTATCGCACGTACTGTCTATATCGATGCACGTACTAGCGGAAACTGGTTCGTACTAGCTGCGATGGGTCGCTCGGCAGGTCACCTTGCTTTTGGTATTGGTGAGGCTTGTCACTATCCAATGATTGTTATCCCTGAGATGTTCAACAAGACTGAAATCACTGTGGATAAGATTGTTAACTTGGTAGTTTCGTCGATTATCAAGCGTAAGATTATGGGTATGGATTATGGTGCTGCAATCATCTCTGAGGGTGTGTTCCACGAACTATCTGACCAGGAGATTAAGAAGAGCGGTGTAAACTTCTCGTATGACGACCATGGTCATCCAGAGCTTGGTAAGGTATCTAAAGCACACATCTTCAATGAGATGTTGGAGAATAAAGTTAAGGCGTTGGGTCTTAAGGTTAAGAGCCGCCCAGTTGAGATTGGATATGAGGTTCGCTGTACTACTCCAGTAGCTTTCGACTTGACATACTGCTCGGAGTTGGGTATGGGTGTATATAAACTCTTCGCTGAGGGCAAGAGCGGATGTATGGTCTTTGTTGATGGCGAGGGTAATGTATCACCTTTATATCTTAAAGATTTGCAGGATGCAGTAACTGGTAAAATTCCACCACGTCTGGTTGATATCAACTCTGATAAGGTTAGCTCGGTTGTGGATAATATCCTTAGCTACATCACCGAGGAGGATTACGCAGCAGCTAAAGAGTATGTTGCAACGCCAGAGGATTACGACTTCAATAAGATTTTGAACTGGTAGTCTTTATGTAGAATAGTGTAGAGACCTCCTTTTTGATAGGGAGGTCTCTTTTTTTTTAATAGGTTAACGATGGAAACTGGGATTAAAAGCGTAGAGGGGCGTATTGTCGATATAGATAGTTGCTCAATTTTTGAGGGTTCTCTTCATATTCAAGATGGGCGTATTGTAGCTATCAAGAGACATCCAACCACTCAGACTCACTACATCACTGTGGGGCTGGTGGATGCTCATGTCCATATCGAAAGCTCGATGCTTACCCCAGCTGAGTTTGGTCGGTTGGTGGTGGAGCATGGTACGATAGGTGTGGTGACAGACCCCCACGAGATAGCCAATGTGATGGGTGTTGAGGGTGTCGATTTTATGGTGGAGAGTAGCAAATCTTCGCCAATCAGAACCTTCTTCTCTATCCCTTCATCTGTCCCTGCAACCCCTTTTGATGTTGCAGGTGGTGAGATTAACTCGTTGGATGTTAGGCGCATGGCAGCTTCGGGGCAGTTCGTAGCTCTCTCCGAGGTGATGAATGTGCCAGGTGTGTTGTCTGGCGATAAGGAGGTGATTTCAAAGCTAGAGGTGGCTCGTGAATTTGGGCTACCAATAGATGGACACGCTCCGCTTATCTTAGCTTCGGAGCTTGAGGTGTATAGTTCGCAGGGTATCACCACCGACCATGAGTGTGTGAGTTTGGATGAGGCTCAGATGAAGATAGCCTCTGGAATGAAGATTCTAATTCGATGGGGTAGTGCTGCTTATAACTATCAGGCGTTAAAACCTCTTATCGCTTCAAATCCTCGTGATGTGATGTTCTGCACCGATGACCTCCACCCCGATGATTTGTTGGAGAGTGGAGATATCGACCGCTTTTTGCGCCAGGGCGTAGCCGATGGATTCGACCTATTCGAGCTGCTACGTATCGCCTCGATTAACCCTATCGAGCACTATAACCTCCCTTTGGGAGTGTTGCGAGAGGGTGATAGCGCCGACTTTATGGTGGTTGATAACTTGATCGATTTCAATGTGAAACAGCTATACGTAGCGGGTGAGAAGCGTTTCGACTCAGCGGATGGGGTTCTATGCGAAGAGGAGTCTTTGCAGAGTTGCCCCAATAATTTCAACCATGAACCTATCCTCGTCGAGGAGCTTTCGAAGGCGGTGTCTGGTGAGTTTGCTATGATTGGAATTATCCCTAATGAGTTGGTGACTAATCTGTTATATCATCGAGTCGATGAGTCAGTGGATAATTTAGAGTCGATACCCTCAGCCGATATCGCCAAGGTGGTCTACGTTAATCGTTACCAGAATGGAACACCTCAAATATCCTATCTACAGGGTTGTGGCATTACTCAGGGAGCTTTTGCTAGCTCTGTGGGGCACGATTCCCACAATATAGTTGCGGTGGGTTGTAGTGACGAGGAGTTGCAAATGGCTATCAATGCCGTAATTGAGCATCGTGGAGCTCTCTCTGTGGCTCATAATGGAGAGTGCGCAACACTCCCTCTGCCAATAGGTGGTATTATCTCGCCGCTTGCTGGTCGTGAGGTTGCTCAGCTCTATAAGGAGTTGGATAGCAGGGTAAAGTCGCTTGGCTGTACGCTGAATGCTCCATTTATGACTTTGGCGTTTTTGTCACTGCTTGTTATCCCACACGTTAAAATAGGAGAGAGAGGACTCTTTGCCCTCTCTCGCTTTGATTGGTTGGAGAGTTAATTCGATTAACTCTCCGCCTATTTACCTATAATTCAGGGGTGTATGTCACCTCGATAGAGCCCTCTTTGAGAGGTTGAGTGAAGTCGATACCTATTCTATACGACACCTTGCCACTACTCATGCGAGCCAAGACCTCCTCATCTTTGATTTTGATAGGCGCTCCATTTGCGGTGATATCGACTCTGATTTTATGGTTGTCGGTGTAGATATAAATTGTCTCACCCTTAATTTCGTACTTGGTGTTAACCATCACCGCAGTGCCAAAAATCAGAGCCTCATCAGCGACAAATTTGTCGACAACGGTAATCTTGCCACTGCCCGATTTGTCGTTGGTGAGTGTGCGTGTTAGGCTCTGAATCGAAGGAATCTCGTACGCCTCCTTTAGCTCCATCTCAACAAAATCACGACCATCGATAAACTCCGTTTTAGTTATCGTACCCTTAAACTCACGACCGATTGATTGGAGCGTATCGTTGATACGTGGCACTGGGTGTCCCCATGAGTTACGTGCAGGGTGGATAATAGATGGGGTGTGACCGATATAGACAGGTGAGCCAATATCTCCTGCGACCCTATCACTACCTAGCAGGATGTAGTAGCTACCAACATCGCAGTGGTTATGGTTCTCAGCGTTGTGTCCCGACTTGATAGCAACCGAGAATGGAACATCTTGTTTGCCACGAGATATCACAATTCCATACTTGTCGAAGTAGCTATATTCAGGTAGCTCAGCCTCGACTGCGTTAGGGTCGGTGTATTTAGGAGCTATATCCCATCCGATAATGGTTAGCACCGCCTGGTCGGGGTTGAACTTTTTGGGCTTTGGAGTGCCATAATATTTGGCACACATCACCGAGGCGAAGTTGTCGCCATCCTCCTTAGGCATCCTAAATGAACCATCCGAGAAGGCAGAGCATAAGCTATTCTGTATCTCATATTTTTGTGGGAAGTGAGCCACTTTAACCAACTTCTCAGGGTTGTCGAAGGTGAATAGGTCGATAGCTCCATTGGTGTACTCCGAGAGGATATGTGCAAGGTATAGGTAGTGTCCAAATCCATAATTCCAATATCCAAAACCTTCGGAGCAGTAGCCATCCTCACCAAATCCTGTGAGGTAGTATCTCATACCATTTAGTGCGCAACCGATAGCTGCGATGCGCTCGTCTCTATCCTCGCTATTTGCGATAGTTGTGAAGATTGCACCACTCGTACAGACTGAGTTCCAGTTGTTTACCTTTCTTAGCCAGTCGTTGCTAACACTCTTATCCTCTCCGGAACAGCTATTAAGATATGACTCGATAATACGCCAACGCACCTGAGTCGAAATCTCATCACGTAGTTCTGTCGAGATTTTATCCTCTAAAAGTAGATTTACTAGCGTCAACACCGAACCAAACTTCCTAGCTCCCAGGTCGATAGATACACGACGACCCTCTAACACTCCATTATCATCATCGTCATGATTGGGGTGCAACCAAGACTTCATATCGAGGATAGCTCTGGTGTAGGTCTCAATTTGTGGGATAAAAACCCCTTGATTCTGGATACACTCCGCTAGAAGATAGCTCTCTAATCGAGCCATCGAGGTGTAGTAACGTGTCTTATAGAGTCCACGATTACCCTCTGCATTTGCTTGGCGATAAATCTCGTCAGAGATAGGAATTGTCGGTTTCTCGTCGAGCACAGCTAGTGCATTTGCCACTTCGTCCTTACCCGCCTGAGATGCAGCAATTTTCTCCCAATACTCTCTGTTCGAGATAGCTGGGGCTGGGGTGTAGGTGCTCTCTGGGATAAACTCTTCGAGCAGGGCAATCTGCTCCGCAGAGGGATAGATACTATCCTCCGAGGTTGCTAAAGAGAGATATTGAGCAATATCTAACCCGCTATCTTTTGTTGAGCTACAGCTAGAGATAGCGAGTGACAATAGTAGCAAAATAGATTTGCAAAGGTTTAATTTCATAAGTTTAGGTTTTAGAAGTACAATGTTAGGGATAATTTCTAACAAAAACAACTGTTACCCAATATATCTTTTAAACCCTCTCTCCTAGCCTATTTTAGTTGCGTTGTTGATAAAGTTCATTAGATGCTCTTTGGCTTGCTCGTTTATCGGGATATATAACTTTTCGAATACTATAGAGTTACGCTCCAATATCTTCACTTTGTCTAAGTTGACAATAAACGAGCGGTGAACCTTGAGGAATCTATCCTGCGGTAGCTTTTCGAGGATGCTATTTAGTGAGCCATGTACCGTAACAATATCCCCTGTAGAGAGTACTATATCGAGATATTCACGCTTCGACTCGATATAGAGTATTTCGTAGAAGTTGACCCTCACGGTGCGATTAGCCGAGCGGAGGAATGTGTACTCTCTATCACTCTTATCGTCAGGTGCTCTATTAAAGTAGCGGCTGTTGACCTTCTCAACCGACTTTAGAAAAGCGGCATACGAGAGCGGTTTTAGCAGATAGTCCGCAGCATCTAACGAGAACCCTTCGAGGGCGTACTCACGGTAGGCAGTGACGAATATAACCTTAACATCAAAGGGTAGAGCATCGACAAACTCCAATCCCGAAATACGTGGCATATTGATATCAACAAAGAGTAAATCCACGCTATTCTCACGTAGATATTCCAATGCTTTGGTGGTTGAATTAAAGCTCCCGCGTAGCTCTAGCAGGGGCGTATCTGTGACATATTGCTCAATCTGTTGTAGCGCTAGTGGCTCATCGTCAATAACTATACAGCTTATCATAGTGTTGGTATTTTTAGGTTTACATTAAATGTACTCTCTTTTTCATCTATATCGAGGGTGTAGTTATCCCCATATAGTAGCTCTAGTCGTTTGCAAGCATTGCTTATGCCCAATCCATGTCGTTGGCTATTAACTAGTTTCGAATGGTTGCTGTTTTTAGCTCTCATCTCGATAAATTTCTCGTTGAAGTCGAACTCAATCTTGATGAATGAGTCGTGTTCATAATCTATTCCATACTTAAACGAGTTCTCGATAAAGTTCAAAAATAGTAGCGGTGGCACTTGAACCACTGGTACATTATTGCCATATATAAGCTCTATATTCACCGTGTTGGAGTATCTCAGACGCATCAAGTTGACGTAGCTACAGATAAAATCCAACTCTTTCTGTAGCGATACGCTCTCTTGTGTCGAGCTGTCGTAGAGCAGATAATCCATCAAACTTGATAGCTCGATAATGGTCTGCTTGGCACGCTTAGAGTCCAAATCGACCAGCGCGTGGATATTGTTCAGCGTGTTCATAAAGAAGTGGGGACTCACCTGACTCTGAAGGTTCGAGAGCTGTGCTGAGACCCTCTCTTTCTCACTGTGAGCCTGTTTCTGCTCCGATATCAACCACTTCACGGCGATACTCAGACCCATATCCAGAGCGATAACAATCATCGCAAGGAATAGTAACGAGAATGATGGTGGAAAGATTGAGAGTGAGTGAGGAGATGAAGTTGGACGCATAACTCCTCTTCGGCGAGGTGGTCGTGAATACTCTCCATCTCGAAGAGAGTCATCCTCGTATCGAGGATATTCATCTCTGCGAGCAATTTCATCTCTATATGATAGTGGCCTGGGGGTATTTCCATCCATTGCGCGAGGTGATTGAGGATCAACCGCCTCTATGCCAAAGAGTGAGAGGGTCTTGTTAATTCCATCAAAGCGTATAACAAATAGCCCTAGAAGTAGAAATAATGTCGCTAGTGATAGGGCATATTTAATATACTTTTTAGCGAAAAAAAGGCGTGGCATCAAGACAAGCCTATTGAGCAGGAATGCAAAACCCACAACAGCATACTCCGCCCACATAATATGAACAGTTATCCAATCCTGGTCGAAGTCATCAACCAATAGCAGCGGAGTGATAATCACGAATATCCATAGCAGGATTACTACTATAAACTCAATGGCTAATATTTTTCTTTCATGTATCATCACTGCAAAGATACCTTTTTTATTTATATTTTTCTCACTAAACACACAAAAATTCAATGTTGTTAAAGAGACCTTTTAGAATCTGTTTAAGTTTTTCTGCTTAAATATGCTATGTCCTATTTTGCTTTTTAATTTTGGTATCGCAGCTAATAGTGGTTCTATTAGTAAAATAGGATTCTTAATCTAAATAGTTGTTTACAACCGTTGTTCTGCTCACCACATGACTCTTAAGGGTCGACACTGCGCTGCTAAATTCCGTACTTGGGCTTGACGAATCGAAGAATGTTTTGCCACTCTCCTCGCGACTTGCCGAGTCGAGGAGCAGGTTGTAGTAGCTTGTGTAGAGGCTCTGCATATCAGCTGTGATGAATACCTCGTTGATAAATTCGCGCAGGTAATCTTTATACATCTGCTCATACTCCTCGACATCGAAGAGGTACTTTATCAGTGGCCACGAGTAGCCTACGATACTCATTTCATCAACCTCGATGGCATCATTGCCACTCTGAAATGCCTCGTTATTATCCCACGGAATCCACGTCAACAGCCCGTTATAGTTGTAGAGGAAGTAGTTGTGTGTCATATTGCCGTAGGTGTCCCAATTCTGAATAGTAGTATTTGCAGCCAACCACTTAAGGAAGGTCTCGACATCGAACGCACTCTCTACTCCTTCACACCAATCACTCTGATTTGAGGTTCGATTAGAGCTGTGTAGAGCATCGTAGAGAGCTTTTACGTCGCTATAGTCGGGTGAGGTGAGGTTGGTTTTGAGGTTAAATTCGCTGGTGTCGTATGTTCCTGATTTGAACGAAGCGGCATCATCTTCGGGTTTGTAGAGGTTACCTCCTCCATCGCTGAACCACTCCGTGTCGTCGATAAGCGTGTCGTCCACCTCCTCGACTATCGTGTATAGTCCGAAGTACTCCGCTCCCGAACCCTTGTCGATATATACCTCACAGAAAGAGGTCTGAGGCGCTGCAATGCCAAAGCTGCGGAATAGCTCTGTACCAATCTTCTCTCTCATCAACGACTCGTCGTTGTAGTTGTTGTTGAGGTTGAGCTGCTTGAATCCATAGAAACGTTGGTTGGTTAGGGCTGGGTAGTCATCCTCATACTTATCGAAACTCAACTTCAGAGAGAGTTTTCGATTTCCCGAAGAGTATGTTGTGCTCAGGCTCGAATTACCCTTGAATCTCACACCCACCTTATACCAATCGGTGTCGTTGAAGGTGACAGTACATGATTTCCACACGGGAGTAAATCCTAGGTCGCTATCCATATTATTTCCGCCCATCATATTGTTGCCCGACGAGATGTTGCTACTCAAATCCGAGAGCATTGAACTCCAGTTCGACGAGCTGATTGTAAGGTCGAGTCGTAGCACTTTATTCTGCTCGAAAACAGTGTTGTAATCTGGAGCTGCTGCATTGCTATGTGTTAGCTCCGTCCAGTCGGGGAATGTCTCCGTGTCTACCAGCGAAGGGTCGTACTCTTCATCGTCGTTGTCCCAGTAGATATCCCAATATATATACTCATCATTACGACATGAGCTAACCACCGTAATGGCTATTAATAGTGCTGCGAAAGTGATAATTTTTGAGTTCATAACTAGAATTTATATTTATAACCAACGCTAAAGATATTTGCATTCTTATACTCCAAGCAGTAGAAGTCAAATTTGTAATCTAGCGAGATGGCTGATTTTTTGTTCATATCGAAATCAAATCCTGTGGCGTAGCGCATTTTGTAGAGCAGATTCTCTGTTAAATCTTGGTACGCCTCAACTGATAGGTATGGTGTGATTTTACACTTGCGGATGTTGTAATCGACCTTTGCACGATAGCGCAGAAACTCCTTATCGTCGATATCCTCGTCGGTGAAGTTGTTGTACCTCACCCTAAATGATGGAGTGAAACGCCCGAATTTCTCCTTATATGTCACATCAAAAGCGTAGCGATGCGACACCTCCGAATCGTAGTTATTACCAAATCCCGACATCGAGTATGAGCTGCCAGAGCCTTCGACTCTATCGACATCTAGGCGATATGTAGCCCCTAGGTGGATACATCCAAACATCTTATACTCTACACCTGCGTTGAGAAGTAGCTTGTCATACCCCTCACAAAATCGCAACTCTGGGCTGAAATTGACACTCAACCCCTTGATTATCTTATACTCAACCTCGGCTGAGAATTGATACTTATAGAGCACCTCGACATCATCCTTTGTCCCATCGGCAAAGGCTGCTGCAATGCTGCTTATAAGTAATGCAGCTGTTAGAATTAATCTTTTGAAACTCATCTACTACTCCTCCTCTTCTTCTGGTCTGTTATCCGCAACGAAGTGGTTGTTGTCGTTGCAGTGGAAATATATCATAATGCTCGCCACATCACGTAGATAGTCTATCTTCTGAATCTGGAAGTGGTGTATATCAAAGCCTGTGCGTGCTCTTAAATCTTCGAGAAGTTCGTCATACTTCTCGATATTGACCTTTGAGATATCTTCGTAGATAATCCTCATCGAGGCCTCATTGCGACGATTGAGGAACTTCTCAAGTAGCCACAATCCAGCGATAATGACACAGTTGGTGAATAGTATCTCGGTGTAGCTAACTTTCTTGTTGGCGAGTGCATTCATCACCGAGAGTCCAATCACCACAAAGAGGTATGTCATCTGTTTGAAGGGTATAGCATCGGTGCGATAGCGGATTATTCCAAATATAGCGAATAGACCCAGTGCAAAACCTAGCTCTAATTTAACGCTGTTGAGTAGGAAACAGAGTAGGAACACGGTTGTTCCTACAGCCAAGAAGCTAAAGGTATAGTTGCGGCTCTCGCTATGTTTTAGATATGGAAACCTAACTATCAGCAGCAGCATACCAGTGTTGAGTAGAAATCTAAAAATCAACTCGAAAAAGTCCTCAAAATCAATAAGTCTAATCCCCAGAAAACGGAGAGACTCCATCCATTCAATCATAATTTGTACATATTTTAGTTACCTGTTTTCCGCCCTATTTCACGGAGCTTGCCTTTGAAATTATTCCTCTTTAATCCCTGGTCGATATAGCTGCGACAGATGCAGTATTTGCTAAATCCTGAGGGTTTAATGCGTCGAGCATTGAGCGCATCAATGATTCTGCTTGGGCTCTTTCCATCTCTTTTTACCTCGACGATAACCATATTATCAAGGCTCGATGAGCCACCTTCACCACTAAAACTCAGCGAGCTGTCGATAGTGCAACGCTCATCCATACTCCGACTCACCAACATCAAACGGTAGAATCTATTCTCTAAAACCTTGCGTAGTTTATCACATGAATAGGGTGTGTTTTTTGCAATAAATTCTCGCTCCGAATCGCTAAATCCGCTGATGTTGTAGTCACATGTCTGTCGGGTCTTGATGGTTCGACCTTTGTTGCTTTTGAATTTAACCTCCAGAAAACTACTCTGCGTGGAGATGTAGTTGCGACGACGTATCTTGTAACGATTGAGTTTGCCACGATGGTGGTTTTGGAACATCTCATTACTTTCGGTGTCGTAGTATGTAGTGGAGTAGGGTAGGTTACGCTCACCGCTGACCTCTAGAATAAAGTAATCTTGAGCGATATCCTCTAAAATTGGGGTGAGCATATCTTGACAAAACCAATACTTTTTATCGGTTCTATTCATCAATTTCACTTCGTCCATCTCACCCAGAGAGATGCCTTGAAACTTAGATATTATACTACTTAAGTGGCTCATATTAACTCTTTAATAGTTTTTTTCTACTACAAAGATTAACTATTTTAACGAAAAAACAACGCCAATTCTATAAAAATATGGGTTTATTCAATGGAACTATAATTTTCACAGTATAGGCTATCTATGACACTATTATAAAACAAAAAGGATGACTATTAAGGATAACTCTTACCCATATACGTCATTGCGGACTTGATCCGCAATCTCTAAACAGTATTGATTATCTGCTTATTATGAGATTGCGGATCAAGTCCGCAATGACGAAGTATGGTGTTTTTTCGACTTGTTAGTTCGCCTCTATAAATAGGTTTTGATTAGATAGACTTCAGGAATTTAACCACTGCGTCGCGATCACTCTTGATAAGCTCTCTAAATGCATCACTAGAGTATTTAGCTTGACCATTGTGCCACATTATCGCCTCGTAGTAGTCACGAGCACGCATGTCGTGAAGGTGGCTACTCTCGCCATTAGCTACCAAGTTGAGGTAGCGACCCCATAGTGGAGTGGTACGACACCACCCTGTGCGGATATTGTTAACCATTCCCAAGTTGTGCTGTAGGAAGTCAGAGTAAGGCCAAATTTTCTGGTTTGGATACTTCGGAAGTTTACCCGCCATATCCGCATCACCAACATAATCATCCGAGCCTGTTGTCCATGATGGACGGTGACACGCCGTACAAGCTAACTCTTCGCTATAGAATAGCTCTTTACCGCGGATAAAATCTTCATCGTCGATATTACGAGCTGAAGGAACAGCCAAACCACGATGCCACACCATAAACTGAGTGTAAGAGTCCAAATCAAGCTCTGCATCACGCTGTGTTGCATCGTCGAGATGGTCGAGGTAGGTAGTCGAGGTTAGCTTCTCGGTTGGATATGCATTGTTCCATAACAAGTAGTTGTAGACCTCATTCTTCGAGGCGGTCGATGATGGGTCGTCATCGCTCACCAAGAACTCGCCGTAGTGGCTATCGTTCATAAGTGAGGTCATAACATCAACATCCTCACACACTGCATTAGCATAGGCAGCAGTGACGTAGTTGCTACGATATAGCTTGTTGGATGTCTCACGAGTGACGTTTGTGATGTTCCATAGTGCGTTTGAACCAGGGCCATGTTGCAATGTACCACGTGTTAGACCATAGGTGTAACGACCCTTGCGAGTTGAACCATCGAGCTGTGTGATTGATGCACCACGACGACCTCCCCATGACTTATCTGCTTGAGCCTCAGACTCAGCGTCGATATCCTCCTCGGTGATAGCATCGATAAGACCAGTTCCGTAGATTCCGATAGTTGCCTCTAGGCGAACCTCATACTTCGATTCGCTGTTGAGGTTGTCGAAGTAACCTGAGTTGACTCCATAGATAGCATCCGATGGGATTGTAACTTCGGGGTATATCAACTCGTAGCTCTCGCCATCGCTATACTTATTATCATGCTCGTCGACATACTTCACCCATTTGATTTGGATTTGGCTCTCGTCAATTGGCTCTGGGAATGGAGTTGCGCTCCTTGTCTGTGGCATACCAGTAAGCTCGGCAACATAGGCGTTATCAGATGTTGCATCTGTCCAAGTTGGGCCATCGATACGACCATCAGTAATTGTGCTTGATGCATCACCAAAGTCTTTATCAGCACCACTATTGTAGACAACTAGAAGATATCCATTTCCGCTATTCGAGGTGTCGAATGTTACATCCTCACCGAGGTTTCCCATACGTTTACCATGTCCGTAGCCTGGGTGGCAACCAATACATGATTCACGAATGTATAGAGGTCCACGTCCCGACATTGGGTAACCTTCGTTTCTCTCTGAGGAGAAGTAATCCTCGAAGAACGCCTCTCCATGTAGGAAATCACTATCCAATCCCATCGACGAGACTGAATATGTCGCCTGTTCGAAACAGAACACTCCATTAATTGTTGTTGTTCCCATAAGTCCTCCTGTGAAGTACTCATCCGCCAATCCAAGTGGATTAAGCTCCTGCTCTAATAACTCCTCTTCACTCAACGACGTATCATAGCTACATGCTCCAAGAAGAGATGTAGCTATGATAAGTAGAGAGAGTTTTGTGTTTAAAACTTTTCTCATTTTTTTTGTAGTTATTGTGTTGTGTGTTACTCAGTTATATAGTAACCATCGTTTACAGCACTCTGTGCCATAGCTAGTGCGTCAACCAACTCTAGACAAGCATCCATTGCAGCCTCGATATCAGCTGATTTGCTCGAATCGCTAAGGTAGCTTCTGAATGGATAAGGTAGAGCTGCCACCTTCTCGATAGCCTCCTCGATAGCCTCTTTTACTAGAGTGTCCAAATTTGAGCTACCAGATGCTACATAAGCACTGATTGAGTTAGCTGCTGCACTTCCGAAAGCTGTTGCAGTGTAGTCGTCAGATAGACCGCTGTAAAGTTTTCCGTAGTATGCCTCCTTGATACCGATAATATTGTCGGTGAAGTCATAAACTGAGTTCCAGCTAAACCAAGACTCTACATCAAGAACATCTTTTGAAGTGTATGGGTCTGAGATTTTAACATCACCAACCTCTTCGGCGATACCTGCTGCGTTCTCAAGGATTACGCTAAGTGCATCAGAGATAGATGAGTAAGAGCTCTCGTCGTCGCCAGCTGTTGTGAAGTCGTCGTAGTAACCACCACCATTGTTAGTCTTAACGCTAAGTGCATCAGCTGCCTCGTATGAAGCTACTGCGTCGATATCCTCCCACTCGGCAACCAAAAGAACTGTGTTGTAGTATAGCTCCTTTGCGATAGCTACTAGATACTTCTGAACATCAGCTCCTGCAACGCTGCTCAATCCATAAGATGAAGAGATCTCTGCGCTGTTGAAGTCAGTAAGAGCCTTCTTAGAGTTGCCATCCTCGAATAGAAGGAACTCAACTGCGTGGAAACCTTTTCTCTCACCATTATCATTTGCGATGTGGTAGTCTGAGTATGTTCCTGCAGCGTAACCTGTCATAAAGACTGCAAGGTCGGCAAGAGCCAAAGGCCAAGAGTCGATACCTGGGTCGATTTTGTAGAGGTCTACTGGACCAAATAGGTAAGCCTCAGTACGCTCCCATGCCAAACGAGCCTCAACCCATGCAGCAGCGGCAGCAGCGATTTTAGTAGACTCATCCGATGCACCAAAAGTAATCTCCTGAGTTGCGTGGTAGAGAGCCTGAGCTTTGTCAGCAAGATTCTCGTAGCGTGTGATAACGACATCCTTAGCGTAAGACTCAAGAACATCTACTCCATCAACGTCGCCACTAGCCTCGAAGAGGAAGAAGTTTCCCGCATCTGCGTCGTTTGTTGAACATGCACCTGCTAGAGCCAATGTTGCTGTAGCGCAAGCGGTGATAACTAAATTGAATAAATTTTTCATAACTGTTTTTTTATATGTTAATAAATAATATGTGTGCTATCTAAATAGACCTGTGTAGGTGAAACCAATCATCACGGTGTTCTCGGTATTGTAAGGTGCTGAGAACATACGGCTTTGGTACTCCGCCTTGATTGTGATTGCAGGTATTGGGCTATAGTTAACACCGCCCGACACACAGTTACGTGAGTAGTAACCCTTGGTTGTTACACCTTCGGCTACGGTGTACATCGAGTCGTAGAACTCGTAGCGACCAAATAGGAATAGGCTCTGGCTCTCGGCTCTTTTGAATGGTGATAGAATATTGTAACCAACCTCTGCGCCATAGGTCAATGCACTCTCAGCAACGGGTAGTCCCGACGACATAGATGATGTACCAGAACTTTTGTTTCCAGTGGTGATAACGTCCGAATCGCTGAGGTGTCCGTAGAGCACGTTAGCCCTTGCAACCACTATATTCGAGCGATAGACTCCATCGAAAGAGATGATTTTCACCGCTCCGCTGATATCCTCCGAGTATTTATCTTTCAGTGAGTTTGATGCACTATGTCCGTAATATCCACTCACGCTTAACGTAAGGTTCTTGACGCTGTGATTATCGACACGGAAAGCTCCTGCATAGGTGTTAGATATGGTGAACTCGTAGGGTGAACCAGCACTCGAAGCGACCCATCCCCAACTATCAAAACGCTCAGCATCTAATCCTGCAACAAACATCGCCTCGTAAGACCAATCGCCAGCACTACCCCAGAAACTAACGCCCGTCTCGTGCCAAGTACATGGGATAATTGTCGACTCACCCTCAGGGCGGAATACCCCGAAGTACTCATTTGGCATGTGATACTTGTTGGTCTGACCAACTGGTAGAACTATGTGTCCCATCTTTAGATTCATAGCCTTGCTCCACTCCTTATTAATCCAGAACTGTTCGAGGATAATCTCTCCACCATTCTCAACCTCGGTCTCGTATTCACCATTCTCCTCCTGCTCCAACTCTACGGCGACCTCTAATCCACCATGTTCGAACTCAATCTCTGTTCCGAATGACCAGCCTTTACCAAAATCGTAACCCACGAAGAATACCGCATGTGGAATATCTACTCGTCCGTAACCCTCGTCGTCGGCGTAGTATGCTGGGGCTGAGTAACGCTTGTAGTTGTCGCTGTAGAAGTGGCGACTCATGGTAATCTCACCATAACCACCAAATGTTAGACGTGACTTTTTGTCTATCGACTCTTTAAGCTCTTCACTCTTAGACTCCTCTTGGTTCTCAGAGAGCAACTGCTCCATCGCCTCGACTCTTTCGAGTAGTAGTTTGTAATCCTCTTGAGTTTGTGCTTGAGTTGTGAGCACAACAAAACAGAGGGATAATAGTAAAATTTTTTTCATATTTTTCTCTTTGATTATTTCTCCTGCAAAGTTATCCCAGATAGTGGGTATGAACAATAGCTAAAAATGGGTATTTTAAAGGGGTTGTAGCGGAGTTAGTAACTGTTTATAGCTATATGTAGGTATAAGGAGTAAATATATCTTTAAAATTTTTTACTATTTGTGTTGTTGTTTAGTCTATGGTGGAGATTGATTAGATGCTCTTTTTGCTGTAACCAAGTGCGTATGTTAGCTAGCTATTGGGGAGTGTTTTGGGTGATGTTTTAGAAGATGCCCTAATATTTATATATATAGGTGTGGCTGTAAGTAGACTTTTTTTTGCTTTTTAGTGAAAAAAAGTAGCCAATATCTTTTTTTATTCAAATAACTATCCTATATTTGCACCCGATTTCAACTACTAATAGCTAACAAACTGTAAAGTTGGTGGTGAGTAAAAAAGTCACTTCTATGTAATAGAATGTAGCAGAGGTAGTTGAGTAGTTCTTTGATAAAAAGTGTGATTTTTTACTCCTGAAAATTTGGAGAATAAAAAATTATTACTACCTTTGCAATCCGAAACGATTAGTTTTGCCGATGTAGCTCAGTTGGCCAGAGCAGCTGATTTGTAATCAGCTGGTCGGGGGTTCGAATCCCTCCATCGGCTCACAGTGAACAGCTTTAGAAGAGTTCTCAGCGATGAGAGATTTGAAAGAGATGAAATCTGTAGAGTAACATTCGGGAAGTTACCAGAGTGGCCAAATGGGGCAGACTGTAAATCTGCTGGCTTCGCCTTCGGTGGTTCGAATCCATCACTTCCCACACAAATCGATGATTGCAGAGTTAATGCGGAAGTAGCTCAGTTGATAGAGCATTAGCCTTCCAAGCTAAGGGTCGCGAGTTTGAGCCTCGTCTTCCGCTCAACGCAGTTGGTAATGACTTGCTGACCGAAAGGTTGGCAAGTTTTACTTGCCTCTACGTAGAGAGTAACATGATTATCGAAGAGAATAGAAAATATTTTTTAATTATACTAAATTAAATTTTTTTACTGCTATGGCTAAAGAAAAATTCGACCGTTCGAAACCTCACGTAAACGTAGGTACTATCGGTCACGTTGACCACGGTAAGACTACTCTTACTGCAGCTATTACAACTGTATTGGCTAATAAGGGTCTTTCAGAGCTTCGTTCATTCGACTCTATCGACAATGCTCCTGAGGAGAAAGAGCGTGGTATCACTATCAACACTGCTCACGTTGAGTATCAAACTGCTAACCGTCACTACGCTCACGTTGACTGTCCAGGTCACGCCGACTACGTAAAGAACATGGTTACTGGTGCTGCTCAGATGGACGGTGCTATCTTGGTAGTTGCTGCAACTGATGGTCCTATGCCACAAACTAACGAGCACGTTCTTCTTGCACGTCAGGTAAACGTTCCTAAGATCGTTGTTTTCCTTAACAAATGTGATATGGTTGACGATCCTGAGATGCTTGACCTAGTTGAGATGGAGGTTCGTGATCTACTTTCTAAGTATGAGTTCGATGGTGACAATGCACCAGTTATCCGTGGATCTGCACTTGGTGGATTGAACGGTGAGCCAACTTGGGAGGATAAAATCATGGAGCTTATGGAGGCAGTTGATACATATATCCCAATCCCTCCACGTGAGAACGAGAAACCATTCTTGATGCCAGTTGAGGACGTATTCTCTATCACAGGTCGTGGTACTGTTATCACAGGTCGTATCGAGACAGGTATTGTTACAGTAGGTGAGCCAGTTGAGATTATCGGTCTTGGTGAGAAACCAATCTCTACAGTTTGTACAGGTGTTGAGATGTTCCGTAAACTTCTTGACCAAGGTGAGGCTGGTGACAACGTAGGTCTTCTAGTTCGTGGTGTTGATAAGAAGGATGTTAAGCGTGGTATGGTTGTAGCTAAACCAAACACAATCACTCCTCACACTAAGTTCAAGGCTGAGGTTTATATCCTTAAGAAAGAGGAGGGTGGTCGTCACACTCCATTCCACAACAAATATCGTCCACAGTTCTACCTTCGTACAATGGATATCACCGGTGAGGTGACTCTTCCAGAGGGAGTAGATATGGTAATGCCAGGTGATAACGTAACAATCACTGTAGGTCTTATCTACCCAGTAGCATTGAACAAGGGTCTACGTTTCGCTATCCGTGAGGGTGGTCGTACAGTAGGTGCAGGTCAGGTATTGGAGATTGTTGAGTAATTTCACAATATAATTCGTCAGAGTGGTGTGTCACTCACACCGCTCTGATTTTTTTAGGAGCATAGTTCAAGGGTAGAATAGCGGTCTCCAAAACCGTTGATGGGAGTTCGAATCTCTCTGCTCCTGCCCAAGTGGGGAGGAGTCTCCTCTTTATAATATACAGCTGAGGGGTGTATCTCCTCATAATATATAAAACAATGATTAAGTACTTTAAAGAGTCATACAATGAGTTGGTGAACAAGGTGGCATGGCCATCATTTTCGCAACTTCAAAGCTCAGCTATCGTAGTGATAGTTGCAACAGTGATTTTCTCTGTTATTGTCCTTGTAATGGACCTTTCGTTTGAGGGTCTTATGGAGGTTGTATATAGAGCTCTTGGAAACTTAAATTCATAATTGCTTAAAAGTTTACGATAATGAGCAATATTGAAAAACAGTGGTATGTAGTCCGCGCAATAGGTGGCAAGGAGAATAAGGTCAAAGAGTATATCGAGATTGAGATTCGCCAGAATAACCTTGAGGATTATATCTCGCAGGTATTGATTCCAACCGAGAAGGTCTATATGATTCGCAACGGTAAGAAATATACCAAAGAGAAGGTCTCTTATCCAGGCTATGTACTAATCGAGGCGGCCTTTGTTGGTCGTATTCCTACGATAATTCGTAATATCCCTAATGTGCTAGGTTTCTTGGGTGACACCAAAGAGGAGAGCCGCAAAATGATTGCCACACCACTGCGTGAGGCTGAGGTGGCAAGAATCTTGGGTCGCGTTGATGAGCTAAGTGCACAAGAGGAGGAGAACGAGATACCATTCTTTGTTGACGAGACTGTCAAAGTTACAGACGGTCCTTTCTCTAGCTTCCAAGGTACTATAGAGAGTGTCGACAATGAGCGCAGAAAACTTACGGTATCTGTAAAGATATTCGGGCGCAAGACTCCAATGGAGTTAAGTTTTACACAAGTAGAAAAAGAATAATTAACCAAGGAAAATTATGGCAAAAGAGGTTGCTGCATTTATTAAATTGCAGATCAAAGGTGGTGCCGCCAATCCTTCACCCCCAGTGGGTCCAGCGTTGGGTTCTAAAGGAGTCAATATTATGGACTTCTGTAAGCAGTTCAATGCTCGCACACAGGATAAGGCAGGTAAGGTTCTTCCGGTCATCATCACAGTTTACAGCGATAAGTCTTTCGACTTTGTAATTAAACAACCACCCGTAGCCATTCAACTCAAGGATGCAGCGAAAATCAAGTCTGGTTCAGCTCAACCAAACCGTACAAAGGTTGGTGAGGTGACTTGGGAGCAGGTACAAGCTATCGCCCAAGACAAGATGTCTGATATGAACTGTTTCACAATAGAGGCGGCGATGAAGATGGTAGCTGGTACTGCTCGCAGTATGGGTATCAACGTAGTTGGCGAATTTCCAAAAGCGTAATTAACAAGATGAGTAAGTTGACAAAAAATCAGAAAATTGCACTCTCGAAAGTTGAGTCTGACAAGGCGTACAAACTATCAGAGGCAGCAGCTCTTCTCAAGGAGATTACCTTTACGAAGTTCGACGCATCGGTAGATGTCGATGTACGTCTAGGTGTTGATCCACGTAAAGCGAACCAGATGGTTCGTGGCGTTGTGACACTTCCTCACGGTACAGGTAAAGTTACAAGAGTTCTTGTACTTTGTACACCTGAGAAGGAGGCTGAGGCAAAGGCTGCAGGCGCAGACTTTGTAGGGTTGGATGAGTATGTTGATAAAATCAAATCAGGATGGACTGATGTTGATGTTATCATCACTACACCAAACGTTATGGGTAAAGTAGGAGCACTAGGACGTATTCTAGGTCCTAGAGGTTTGATGCCAAACCCTAAGACAGGTACAGTTACAATGGATGTAGCTAAGGCTGTTGAAGAGGTTAAGGCAGGTAAGATTGACTTCAAGGTTGACAAGTATGGTATTGTACACACTACCGTTGGTCGTATCTCGTTCTCACCAGAGCAGATTCTCGACAACGTAAAAGAGGTGTTGGGTACAATCATCAAGTTGAAACCTTCTGCAGCTAAGGGAACTTATGTTAAGAGTGTATTCCTCTCAACATCTATGAGCCCAGGTTTGCAGATTGATGTAAAATCAGTAGAAACTAAATAAGTAGGAGGATAAAGATGACAAAACAGGAAAAAACAGCCCTCATTGAGGTTCTTGCTGGTGAACTCACTGCATATCCCCACTTCTATATCACTAATATCGAGGCGTTGAATGCAGATCAAACTGCATCACTTCGTCGTAAGTGTTTCGAGAGTGACGTTAAACTTATCGTCGTTAAGAACACACTTTTGACAAAGGCTCTTGAGAAGGTTGAGTTAGCAGATGCTGATTTACTAGCGGTGTTGGAGGGTCCAACATCAATTATGTTGTCACAAAATGCAAAAGCTCCAGCGGTACTTATCAAGGAGTTCCGCAAGGGATGCGACAAACCAATCATCAAGGCGGCTTTCGCTGAGGGTGCGGTTTACGTAGGTGACAATCAACTCGATGCTCTATGTGCAATCAAGAGCAAAGAGGAGCTTATCGGAGACGTTATTTCGTTGCTTCAATCTCCAGCCAAGAATGTTATCTCTGCACTTCAGGGATCAGCTGGTCAGAAGGTTGCTGGTATCGTAAAAGCACTCGAAGAGCGCAATTAAGTAGAACTGCTTAGAGACCTCATCCCTTAGAATTGAGTGGATAGGTTGAAGAGTAAGGAAAAACAAAAACAAAAACAAAATTTTAAAATACAATTACAACTATGGCAGATGTAAAGAAATTGGCTGAAGAATTAGTAAATTTGACAGTTAAGGAAGTTAGCGAGTTGGCAACAATTCTTAAAGATGAGTATGGTATCGAGCCAGCAGCAGCAGCAGTAGCTGTAGCAGCAGCTCCAGCAGCAGGCGAGGCAGCAGCAGCAGAGAAGACTTCATTCGATGTAGTTTTGGTAAGCGCAGGTCAAGCTAAGCTTCAAGTAATCAAGGCTGTTAAAGAGGCAGCTGGTCTATCTCTAGGCGATGCTAAGGCATTGGTTGATGGTGCTCCTAAAGCAGTTAAAGAGGGAGTATCTAAAGAGGAGGCTGAGGCACTTAAAGCGTCTTTGGAAGAGGCTGGAGCTGAGGTTGAGCTTAAGTAATTCTTATAGCACTTCGACAAGCAGGTATAGAGCTTATTTAAGCTCTATGCCTTTTGTCGTCTAAGTGTATTTAGTGGTATTTACCACACACCCAGAGGGTTCAGAAACTGAGATAGTTCTGGGCTTGTTGATGGGTGACTATTCTGTGTAAACTCCTTACTGTGAGGGTGATGTGAGCTTCTGTTATAGGGACTCGTGGAGGAGGGAAAGGAGTGGAGTAGTCGACAAATAACTATCTCAAATGTGAGTTGCGTGAGCATAAAACAAGATCAACTAAATACTGGATTAAGCCGATGTCCACAATAATCAAAAATAACAGAGAGAGCTTCTCTACGATAAAAAATCAGGTGCCATATCCTGATCTCTTGGAGATTCAGTTGAAATCTTTTAGAGACTTCTTTCAGATGGATACAACCGCTGAAAAGCGTAGAAACGAGGGGCTATATCGTGTTTTTCAGGAGAATTTCCCAATTACAGATACCCGAAACAACTTCGTTCTAGAGTTCATTGACTACTATATCGATCCACCTCGCTACACCATTGATGAGTGTTTGGATAGGGGTTTGACATATAGTGTGCCATTGAAGGCTAAACTTAAGCTCTATTGTACAGATGCTGAGCACGAAGATTTCGATGTAGTTGTTCAGGATGTCTACTTTGGAACCATACCATACATGACCGAGCGAGGTACATTTGTGATCAATGGAGCGGAGCGTGTTATCGTCTCTCAGCTTCACCGTTCACCAGGTGTATTCTTCGGACAGAGTACCCACACCAATGGTACTAAGTTATACTCAGCTCGTATCATCCCATTCAAGGGTTCATGGATTGAGTTTGCAACGGATATCAACAATGTGATGTATGCCTACATCGACCGTAAGAAGAAGTTACCTGTAACTACTCTTCTACGTGCTATTGGATATGAGGCAGACCAGCAGATTTTAGAGATTTTTAATCTTGCAGATGAGCTAAAGGTTAACAAGACAAACCTTAAAAAATCAATAGGTCGCACTCTTGCTGCGCGTGTTCTATCTACTTGGGTCGAGGACTTTGTGGATGAGGATACCGGTGAGGTAGTATCTATTGAGCGTAACAATATAATTGTAGATCGTGAGACTATTCTTGAAGAGAGCCATATTGAGGCTATCTTGGAGAGTGGTGTTAAGACAATTCTTCTACATAACGAGAATTTGTCGGGTATCGACTACTCTATTATATATAACACGCTTCAGAAGGACCCATGTAACTCCGAGAAGGAGGCTGTGGTCTATATCTATAGACAGCTACGTGCGTCTGAGCCACCAGATGAGGCTACGGCTCGTGACGTAATCGACAAGTTGTTCTTCTCTGATAAGCGTTATGATTTGGGCGGCGTAGGTCGTTACCGAATTAACAAAAAACTTGAATTGGATACATCCGATGAGGTTCGCACGCTAACACGTGAGGATATCATCGCTATCATAAAGTATTTGATACAACTTATCAACTCAAAGGCGGAGGTAGATGATATCGACCACCTTTCGAATCGTCGTGTTCGTACAGTTGGTGAGCAGTTGTCGAATCAATTCTCTGTTGGATTTGTTCGTATGGCACGAACTATTCGTGAGAGAATGAATGTTCGTGATAATGAGATATTTACTCCAATTGATTTGATTAATGCGAAGACCTTGTCGAGCGTTATCAACTCATTCTTCGGAACTTCTCAGCTATCACAGTTTATGGACCAAATTAACCCTCTAGCGGAGATTACCCACAAGCGTCGTCTATCGGCACTTGGTCCTGGTGGTCTTTCACGTGATAGAGCAGGTTTCGAGGTTCGTGACGTACACTACACACACTACGGTCGTCTATGTCCGATTGAGTCTCCTGAGGGACCAAACATCGGTCTTATTTCGTCGTTGTGTATGTACGCAAAGATTTCACCTATGGGATTCATCGAGACTCCTTACCGTAAGGTAAATGAGGGAGTTATCGATATGGATAATAGCCACATCAAATATTACTCAGCCGAAGAGGAGGAGGATATGGTTGTAGCTCAGGCAAATATGAGCATCGACGATGCTGGTAACTTTGTCAACCCAGAGCGTATCAAGGCTCGTCAAGGAGCTGATGTTCCGGTGGTTAGTGCCACAGGACTTGATTTGATGGATGTTGCCCCAAACCAGATTGCGTCGATTGCCGCATCGCTTATTCCATTCTTGGAGCATGATGATGCCAACCGTGCGTTGATGGGTTCTAACATGATGCGCCAGGCAGTACCATTGGTAGTGACCGAAGCACCAATCGTTGGAACAGGTATCGAGAAGGATTTGATTATCGATAGCCGTATTCAGGTTGTGGCAGAAGGTGATGGAGAGGTTGTTTACTCTGATGCCTTCACTGTCGAGGTTAAGTATGACCGCACACGTGAGGATATTATCTCTTCATTCTCACCAGAGGTTACAACATATAAACTACCACGTTACCGTCGTACCAACCAGAACACTTCGGTGACTTTGAAACCTATCGTATTCGCAGGTGAGAGAGTCACTAAGGGACAGATTCTAACCGAGGGTTACTCAACACAAGCTGGTGAGTTGGCATTGGGTAAGAACCTTAAGGTTGCATATATGCCTTGGAAGGGTTACAACTTCGAGGATGCGATTGTTATCTCGGAGCGTATTCAACGCGAGGATGTATTCACATCTGTTCACGTTGATGAGTATATCATGGAGGTTCGTGACACTAAACGTGGTGTTGAGGAGCTAACAAGTGATATCCCTAACGTTAGCGAGGAGGCAACACGCGACCTTGATGAGAATGGAATCGTTAGAGTTGGAGCTAATATCCACCCTGGAGATATACTTATAGGTAAAATCACCCCTAAGGGAGAGAGCGATCCTTCACCAGAAGAGAAACTCTTGCGTGCTATCTTCGGTGATAAAGCGGGAGATGTTAAGGATGCCTCAATGAAGGCTCAACCATCTCTACACGGAGTTGTTGTTGACACTAAACTCTACAGCCGTGCTATTAAGGATGGTAAGAGAGGTAAGAGTGCCGAGAATGCTCTACTCGAAAAGATGGATATGAAATTTGCCGAGCAGGCAGCCTCTTTAACTACTCTTCTTGTTGATAAGTTGGAGGAGTTGTTGGGCGACACTATCTCGGAGGGTATCTACGACTACTTCGGAGTTGAGCTATTCGCACCAGGAACAAAAATCACACGTAAGGTTCTCGAAGAGATTTCACGCATCGCCGTTGACGAAAAGACGGGAGCTGCGATTGGTTACCTTAACCTAACAGAGTATAATTGGACTAAGGATGAGGCGACAAATGTCCTTATCACTCGTACAATCAATAACTACTCGATGGAGTGGAAACGTGCCGATGCTCTAATCAAGCGTGAGAAGTATAACTTAACTAATGGTGATGAGTTGCTTCAGAGCGGCGTTATCAAGCTAGCTAAGGTATATATCGCTAAGAAACGTAAGCTCAAGGTTGGAGATAAGATGGCGGGACGACACGGAAATAAGGGTATCGTTGCCAAAATCGTACGTGATGAGGATATGCCATTCTTGGAGGATGGATCAATCGTTGATATCTGTTTGAACCCACTAGGTGTACCATCGCGTATGAACTTGGGTCAGATATATGAGGCTGTTCTTGGATGGGCAGGTCGTGAGTTGGGCGTTAAGTTCGCTACACCTATCTTCGACGGAGCATCTCTAGAGCAGATTAACGAACTCACCAAGGAGGCAGGTATCCCACGTAGTGGACGTACTTATCTCTATGATGGAGGAACGGGAGAGCGTTTTGATCAACCTGCGACAGTGGGTGTGACATATATGCTTAAACTCGGTCACATGATTGACGATAAGATGCATGCTCGTTCTATTGGACCATACTCGCTTATTACTCAGCAGCCACTCGGTGGTAAGGCTCAGTTCGGTGGTCAGCGTTTCGGAGAGATGGAGGTTTGGGCACTCGAAGGTTTCGGTGCAGCCAACATCCTACAGGAGATTTTGACAATCAAGAGTGATGATGTAACAGGTCGTGCGAAGGCTTATGAGGCTATCGTTAAGGGAGATAACCTACCAAAACCAGGTATCCCTGAGGCGATGAATGTACTTCTTCATGAGTTGCGCGGTTTGGCACTTTCGGTAAAACTTGAGTAAGAGATAGGCGTTAATAACTCCAATATACTCATTCGGAGTAGGTGTTTCGCCTCTCTGGAGAGTGTAGCTTAACAGATTATTAGAGATAAAAAAATATATATTATGTCATTTAATAGAGATAATAAACCAACGGGTGGTTATAGCAATATATCAATAGGTTTGGCCTCTCCAGAGGAGATTAAGGCACAATCTAGTGGTGAGGTTCTAAAGCCAGAGACTATCAACTACCGTACGTACAAACCTGAAAGGGATGGACTATTCTGCGAGCGCATTTTTGGTCCTATCAAGGATTTCGAGTGCCACTGTGGTAAGTATAAACGCATTCGTTATAAGGGTATTGTTTGTGATAGATGTGGTGTGGAGGTTACCGAGAAGAAGGTACGTAGAGAGCGTATGGGGCACATTTCACTTGTTGTACCAGTTGTTCACATCTGGTATTTCCGCTCACTTCCTTCTAAGATTGGTTACCTTTTGGGTATTCCATCAAAGAAGTTGGAGTCTATCGTATATTACGAGAGATATGTTGTTGTAAACGTTGGAGCAGCAGCTCTTTCGGGTGTTGAGCCTTTGCAGATACTATCCGAGAAGGAGTATCTAGATATCGTAGATGCACTTCCAAAGGGTAATCAATCTCTTTCGGATGATGACCCAGAGAAGTTTGTAGCGATGATGGGTGCTGAGGCTGTCTATGCTCTATTGCAGAAGGTTCAGCTCGACAAGATGTCATACTCACTTCGTCATAAAGCATCAACCGAGACCTCGCAACAGCGTAAGAGTGAGGCTTTGAAGTGTTTGAACGTAATCGAGTCGTTCCGTGCATCGAATGGTTGTAATAAACCTGAGTGGATGGTATTGACTGTTCTTCCAGTTATTCCACCTGAGTTGCGTCCACTTGTACCTCTAGATGGAGGTCGTTTTGCAACTTCGGACTTGAACGATTTGTATCGTCGTGTTATTATACGTAACAACCGTCTAAAACGCCTTATCGAGATTAAAGCTCCTGAGGTTATCCTTCGTAACGAGAAGCGTATGTTGCAGGAGGCGGTCGATTCACTATTCGACAACTCAAGAAAGAGCAATGCGGTGAAGAACGAGAGTAATCGTCCTTTGAAGTCGCTCTCTGACTCGTTGAAGGGTAAGCAGGGTCGTTTCCGTCAAAACCTTCTAGGTAAGCGTGTTGACTACTCAGCTCGTTCGGTAATTGTCGTTGGTCCTGAGCTGAAGATGCACGAGATGGGTATCCCTAAGGATATGGCGGCTGAGTTGTACAAACCTTTCGTTATCCGCAAGCTAATCGAGCGTGGAATCGTTAAGACTGTAAAGAGTGCTAAGAAGATTATAGATAGAAAAGAGCCAGTTATCTGGGGTATTTTGGAGAATGTAATCAAGGGTCACCCAGTGTTGATGAACCGTGCCCCAACTCTTCACCGTTTGGGTATCCAGGCGTTCCAACCTAAGCTCATCGAGGGTAAAGCAATGCAGCTACATCCACTTGCATGTACCGCATTTAATGCCGACTTTGATGGTGACCAGATGGCGGTTCACTTACCATTGGGTAATGCTGCTATCCTTGAGGCTCAGATGTTGATGTTGGGTTCGCACAATATCCTCAACCCAGCCAATGGAGCACCTATCACCGTACCATCACAGGATATGGTCTTGGGTCTATACTATATCACCAAACCACGCCCAGGAGCTAAGGGTGAGGGTCTTGTATTCTACGGAGCTGAAGAGGCTATCATTGCATACAACGAGAAGCAAGTTGCTCTCCATGCCAACATCAAGTGTTTGGTAGAGGATATCAACGGCGAAGGTGAGAGAGTAACTGTTCTTAAAGATACAACCGTAGGACGTATCCTATTCAACGAGTTCGTACCTGAAGAGGTAGGATATATCAATGAGGTGTTGACTAAGCGTTCATTGCGTGATATCATCTCAGTTGTGATGAATCGTGCGGGAGCGGCTAAGGTTGCTAAGTTCCTCGATGATATCAAGGGAATGGGTTATCTTATGGCCTTTAAGGGTGGTTTGTCATTTAACCTTGATGCTGTGATTATCCCAGATGAGAAGGAGAAACTTGTAGCCGAGGGTTACGAGCGTGCCGATGCCATCATGGATGATTACAATATGGGTCTTATCACCAATAATGAGCGTTACAACCAGATTATTGATGTTTGGACAAATATCAACTCTAAGCTAACAAAGACGGTTATCGACACTCTGATTGCAGATCAGGATGGATTTAACCCAGTATATATGATGCTCGACTCTGGAGCACGTGGATCTAAAGAGCAGATTCGTCAGCTATCGGGTATGCGTGGTCTTATGGCGAAACCTCAGAAGTCGGGTGTTGAAGGTGGACAGCAGGTTATCGAGAACCCTATCCTTTCTAACTTTAAGGAGGGTCTATCGGTGCTTGAGTACTTTATCTCAACCCACGGTGCTCGTAAGGGTCTTGCCGATACCGCACTTAAAACTGCCGATGCAGGTTACTTGACACGTCGTTTGGTTGATGTGGCTCAGGATGTGATTATCAACGAGGAGGATTGTGGAACACTTCGTGGTTTGACTGCTACAGCTATCAAACGTAATGATGATGTTGTTCAGACTCTATTCGATAGAATCGTAGGTCGTACCTCACTTCTAGATGTAATTCACCCAATCACAGGTGAGTTGATATGTGGTGCAGGTGATGAGATTACCGAGGATATCGCGGCAGTAATCGAGGAGTCTCCATTGGAGTCAGTTGAGATTCGTTCGGTACTTACTTGTGAGTCTCGTCGTGGAGTGTGTGCTAAATGTTACGGACGTAACCTAGCAACAGCTCGTATGGTTCAAAAGGGTGAGGTTGTTGGAGTTATCGCTGCTCAGTCAATTGGTGAGCCAGGAACTCAGCTTACTCTTCGTACCTTCCACGTCGGTGGTGTTGCGGGTGGTTCAACTATCGAGACTAACGTTATCTCTAAATATGAGGGTACTATCGAGATTGATGACTTGCGTACAATCCAGACTAAGAGTGGTGTAACATTGGTTGTGTCACGTCAGTCGGAGTTCCGTATCGTTGATCCAAAGACAAATATCGTTCTATTCACACATCAGCTACCTTACGGTACGACTCTATTCGTTAACGATGGAGCAGCTATCAAGAAGGGCGATTTGATTTGCGAGTGGGATCCATATAACGCAGTAATTATCGCCGAGAGCGCGGGTGTTATCCAGTATGATAATATCATCGAGGGTATCACATATCGCGAGGAGCGTGATGAGCAGACTGGTCTTTCGGAGCGTGTGGTAATCGAGAGCAAGGATAGAACTAAGAACCCTGTTATCAAGATTGTAACCAAGGATGGCGACGAGATTAACTCATATAACCTTCCAGTTACGGCTCACGTTATCGTTGATAACAAAGCTAAGATTAAGGCGGGAGATATCATTATCAAGATTCCACGTAGCGTAGGTAAGTCGGGAGGCGATATCACCGGAGGTCTTCCTCGTGTGACTGAGCTATTCGAGGCTCGTAACCCATCGAACCCAGCTATCGTTTCGGAGATTGATGGAGAGGTATCATTCGGTAAGATTAAGCGTGGTAATCGCGAGATTATCATCACAAGTAAAGATGGGGATGTACGTAGATATCTAGTGCCACTTTCACGTCAGATTATCGTTCAGGAGAATGACTATGTTCGTGCGGGTAACCCACTATCGGATGGTGCAATCACTCCTACCGATATCCTAAATATCTTAGGCCCAACACGTGTCCAAGAGCATATCGTAAATGAGGTGCAGGAGGTATATCGTATGCAGGGTGTGAAGATTAATGATAAACACTTCGAGGTTATCGTTCGTCAGATGATGAATCGTGTGAAGATTAACGACCCAGGTGATACTCGTTTCTTCGAGGATCAGATTATCGACAAGTGGGAGTTCATTGATATAAATGATGATTTGTACGATAAGGTAGTTGTTACCGATGCGGGTGACTCGACAACTGTTGAGCCAGGTCAGATTATCTCACTTCGTAAACTTCGTGATGAGAACTCTTCACTTAAACGTCGTGATATGAGAGAGGTTGAGGTACGTGATATTGTCCCAGCGACAAGCAACCAGATACTTCAGGGTATCACACGTGCAGCACTTCAGACATCGAGCTTTATCTCTGCGGCATCGTTCCAGGAGACCACTAAGGTTCTTAACGAGGCGGCAATCCAAGGTAAGGTTGACCCATTGGCAAACTTGAAGGAGAATGTTATCTGTGGACACCTTATCCCAGGTGGAACAGGACTTCGCGAGTATGACAACTTGGTTGTAGGTTTGAAAGCTGAGACCGAGTCACCAATCTAGAGGCAACTCTGGGGGGGAGGTTCTCTAGTTTGAAATAAGTAAATAGGCTATCCATAAGGATAGCCTATTTTGTTGTGGGATAGGTGATTGAGAATTAAGAATTATAAGTTAAGAATTAAGAATTATTTCTCAGCAATTCTCAGTAGTTCTCAGCAATGCGATAAGTTGTTGTTGATTTAGAACGGATATCCCACACCGAAATTCAGTGCGCTATACTTCCATTTTGGGAATCCAATCCATCGTTGACTCGCCTCTAGGTTAGGATTGTAGAGTTGTAATCCCCAGTCGAGGCGGAGGATAACAAATTGAACATCGAGTCTTAGACCAACTCCTGTGTTGAATCCTAGCTGCTTGTAGAACTCATTGAATTTAAAGACTCCGCTAGAGTCGATATCCTCACTATCGCGTATATACCAGACATTACCAGCGTCGAAGAATACCGTTCCATTGAGTATGTTCCATATTGGGAATCGTAGTTCGAGGTTGGCTTCAAGTCGCATATCTCCCAACTGTGATGGATATACTACATCTTCGGGTTCAGGAGTTGAACCAGGGCCTAGAGTACGTGCAGCCCAACCGCGCATACTATTACTACCACCCACATAGAAGAGCCTATCGACTGGCATAAGTTTGTCCTGTGAGTTACCATAGGTACATCCCAAACCTGCGTAGAGTCGACCTGCTAGCGAGGTTTTAGATGAGAGCATAATCTTCTGGCTCAGCGAGAAGTCCGCACGGATATATTGTGCATACTCCACTCCCCATATATCGTAATATCCACTCTCAGGTGTTTGAGCCACCAGCCTGCTCACTCCATCGACCAAGTTACCCGAACTCTCGACTCCGATACGCAACATTGTGGCGTTACCCATAATGTCCGCAGGTTGATTGTTGTAGATATAGGCAAAAGATAGACCCGTGATAAGCTGACTCTGGTAACTCTCCTGTAGATATATATTCTCAAGTGACTCTGCGAACTCCTCGCTCAGGTAGCCCATATTCACAAAGTTAATGTTGAACGGAGCCAGGCTAAAGCTGGAGTATTTGTTACGCCAAGAGTAGTCCCATGTGATACTCGACAGGGTTCGCCTATAGTATGGTTTATCCTGGTAGTTTATCGAGAGACCCAATCGAGACTGAGGTTGCGAAACATCCAACTTTTGGGTATCCATAAATGGAATGATAAATCGAGGGAAGGATAGTCCTGTTGAGAATCCATACTCATATGCGTTTCGAGAGGATGATGAACTCTTGATAAACTCATTACTGATGGTCGCCGAGGCGTCGAATAGTTCAGCTCGTCGGAATATGTTTCTGTTTTGGTAACCGATGGTGGCAGAGAGTCCGTAGAATGTAGATGTTGTACTTCCCTCCAACTCGACATTGAAACTTTGGCGAAGAGATGGAGTACACATTATATTACAAGCCAACCCTCCATGAGGCGACTCCACCCCAAGAAATGTCAACGAGTCCGCCGCAACCTCCTTATCTTCGACAAAAGAGATACGCGCGCTACGGAAATATCCCAACGACATAAGGTTTTTGTATGTCTGCTCTACGGTCGATGCATCGTAGAGGCTCTGCTCCTTGATGGGGACAATTTTACGTAGAAGATTCTCGCTAATATTTGGTTTATCCCCCTCGTAGATAATATTCATACCTCGGAACTGTAGCGTGTCGATACGACTAAGATATGATGTATCGCTCATTATGACAGTGGGGTCGAAGTTGGGGATGATATTGACGCTATTGATAGCGTAGGCTTTATTGTCGGAGATTATGGCTCGACCTTGCGAGTCATATCCATCGACATGACGCTTTACAACCATCTGAAGTTTCACCCTATTACCCTGCGAGAGGGTGTCAGCGATATACTCGATATTATTAACCGTGAAGTTGAAG
The DNA here is from genome assembly GCA_047178865.1 of Rikenellaceae bacterium. Taxonomy (GTDB): domain Bacteria; phylum Bacteroidota; class Bacteroidia; order Bacteroidales; family Rikenellaceae; genus Alistipes. Next base: position 28,098 of record JBCQSY010000006.1, on the reverse strand, counting down.
TATCCCTTATTTCTCAAGATTGTAGCAACTCTATCTCGCTCAGCATCAAGGATTGTGGCGTTGAATAGCTCTCCGACTCGAACCAGCGAATTAGCGGTGTCAGCCTCGATAATGTTGCGAAGAGTCGAGTCTCGATAGAGGTAGCTGTAGTCGCTAATGATATATGGTTCACCCTGCGTTACTCTATAGGTTACGTATGCACGTTTATCGCGACTTGTGGTGTCTACCGAGTAGCTAACACTATTTGAGTAGTAACCCTGCGAACGCATAAATGTCTCGATATTATCGACACTTCGCTCCGTGAGAGACTCATTATAGATAACAGGAGCTTCACCCATGCGACGTTTGAGTCGATTCCAAGCGTTGTTCTTGTCGGGTTTAGCCGAGTTGTATATCCAGACATAGAGGTTTGTTCCGAAGAACTTCTTGTTGGGGCTTTGACGAACATACCTATCGAGCACCGAGGAGCTTATCTGATGTGGATTGCGATGTAGGGTGCTATCACTCTCGATTTTAACCTTCTGAAGAAGGTACTCTCCCTGGGGAATATTACGTGTTACACCACACGAAGTCGCTATCCACGCAAGCGCAGCTAGGATAAATACTCTATATACTCCCTTGGGCATCGTCACGGGTTAGTTATTGAAGAAACCTTGGCTCTTAAGTAGCTCAAAATATGAGTTTGAGACACCTAAATTATCAGATTTTTTATATCTATTTTCGGTGAAGATATGTGCGAGAGTTGGGAGATTATTCTCCTTGATAAGCTCTGCTGTAAGAGGTAGAGCCTCCTTCTCTGCCCACAATTCATCGATTCGCTCGTTGCTATATTGTTGGTACTTCTCGAAGTGAACCACCGCCTCAACTGGCAATCTATCTGTCAACTCGACCTGCTCAGCGGGGTGTCCAACACCGATTGTCGTGATTGGGATAACTCCCGTTGGAAGCTCTAAAAGTTTAGATATAGCCTCTGCGGTGTAGAGTGTAGTACCCAATATACAGATGCCTAACCCACGACTTTCAGCTTCGAGAATTAGATTCTGAGCAGCTAGTAGCGCATCGATAGAGCTATTGACAAACCACAAAAAATTGTCGTATGAAGGCTCTGCACCACGATGTTTACACCATAGCGAGAAGCGGTTAACGTCTGCACAGATAGTCACAACGCACTGCATATTCATCCTCTCGACCTGTCCGAAGTGAAGAGGCGAGAGTGACTTAACCATCTGCTCGTCTTGCGACACTACCAAGCTGTAACACTGCATATTACCACATGTCGAGGCACGAGATGCTGCCGAGCAGATAGCTAAAATATCCTCTTTAGATACCTTCTCGTCGGTGAATTTACGTATTGTTCTATGTTCAAAAATCTCCTTTACCATAACTATAAATCGTTTAAATTTTAACTCTTACTCTGAAATCAACCTCTCCCACGCTGCCATATCATCTGAGCACTCTCTCTGAGGGACGACTTTAAAATCGGGAGTTATCACCCCAGTCTCGATATATGTCGCATTACCAAGTAGTTGAGTGGTAATTTTGCCACCATCTCGTGATGGACGACACCTCACAAAACCACCTCTGTTACGTACCTGAACCACCTCGCCCCATGCAACACAGCCCATCAGAGCCATGGTCGTGGTCGATGCAGTCATCGCCGTTCCACACGAAGCGGTAAGTCCGACTCCTCTCTCGTAGGTTGCGACAAATATCTGGTTCTCAGCCTCTTGCTTTACAAAGCTAACGTTGACTCCATTCGGGAATATCTCCTTTAGAGATTTAACCCTCTCACCTAGCGAGCTAAGTAGCTCGTAATCAATCTCATCAACTTTGGCTATAACGTGTGGGTTTCCTAAGTTTAGCAGAGTAAATTTCATGCCAGGATGCAGCTCCTCTATCTCTTTTGCGATAAATTCTCCATTAGCTAGCGGTAACTCCTCGCCTGTGAGGCTCACCGAGATATCAACGCCATAAGTTGCAACCCCTTCACTGAGTGGTTCGCTACGCTCAATAGGGTAGAGTCCACCACCTGAGTAGAGGTTGAACTTCTCGCTATGGATATATAATTCATCAGCTAACCTAGCTATACACCTCATGCCATTACCACACATGGCAGCCGATGTGCCATCTGTGTTGTACATACGCATTGCGTAGTCACTCTTGCCCTCTCTGTCGAGGATTAACAGCCCATCGCACTCAATATTTTTAGCTATGCCCAACATAAGCTCAGAGGCTTTAGTCAAGTCAAAGCCGCTCTTTACTCCATCAATCATCACAAATCGGTTGCCCGAACCGTGACAAAGTATATATTCGATATTTTCCATGTTATAATTTTCAACTTCAAAAGTAGGCAATATTAGAGTAAAACGCAAATTTTTTGTGGAATCTGTTGATAATATCAAATAAAATGGGTAAAATTGTAGTAAAATTAAACAAGGTCTATGGTAGAGAAATTTTTAATGGCGGGTGATACCGCTCTGCATATATGTGACTCGGAGAGTGGTGATGAGGTTGTTGTTCTGTTGCATGGTTATTTGGAGTCGATTTTGGTATGGGATGATTTTGTCCCCTATCTATATAAAGATGTGAGAGTTATAACTTTGGATTTGCCAGGTCATGGTATCTCGGAGGTTTGTGGTGAGACTCACTCGATGGAGTGGTTGGCATCGGTTGTGCGTGATATGTTGGTGGCGTTGGGTGTTGAGAAGTGTCATCTTGTTGGTCACTCGATGGGTGGCTATGTTGCGGTGGCATTTACTAAATTATACCCCGAAATGTTATCTTCGCTGGTTATGATGGCATCGAGACCACACGCCGATAGTGATGAAAAACGCGAAAACCGTCAACGCGAAATTGAGCTTATTAAGGCTGGAAAGCGTGAGCTATTGGCTCGTACAGCGCCTAAAATGGGTTTTGCAGTGGATAATCTTCGACGTTTCAACTCCTACATCGAGGAGTTGCAGGATATCGTTATGTTAACCGAAGATGAGGGAATTATAGCTCTACTTCGAGGAATGGCGGAGCGTGAGGATTTGAATGAAGTGTTGCAAAAGAGTCCCGTCCCACAGCTATTTTTATTTGGCGAAAAGGATGAATATATCCCCTTGGAGGTGTCGCAGGAGTTAGCTCAAGCACATCCTCAGGCTAAGTTTGTCTGGTTCGCAGAGTCGGGACACAACCCATTTATCGAGCAGGCGCAGGAGTGCGCAGATGCAATCCTTGAGTTCGTAAAAAAGGTATAATTTTAATCTAATTTGATATGAATAAAATTTTATCTATTGTTGCAGTCGTGTTTTTGACTAGTTTGTTTTGTTGCTGCAATCGAGAGGGTAATGATAGCGAGTTGAAGTTTAAGATAGCCCAGATGCTAGTTGTTGGCTTCAAGGGTAGCGAGGCGGATGAGAGGCTTCTGGATTTGGTCTCACAACAGGGCGTGGGAGGTGTTATCCTCTTTAGTCAGGATGTGAGTGAGGGTTTGGCTGAGCGCAATGTAATTAATATGGAGCAGCTCACCGGGCTTACTCGAACCCTTCAAGAGGCGAGCGATAATCGACTGCTTATCTCCATCGACCAAGAGGGCGGTGCGGTGCAGCGATTAAGAGCGGATAGGGGTTTTGTTGAGACCCCATCACCACAATATCTAGGTGAAGTGGACGACCTCGACTCGACTCGCCACTACTCTGCGATTAGCGCTGAGCAGCTGGTGGAGTTGGGGATAAATGTCAACTTTGTGCCATGTGTCGATTTGAATCTCAACCCCGAAAATCCTGTAATTGGAGCACGCGGACGAGCTATTTCGGATGATAGAGATGTGGTTGTGCGTCATGCTGAGGTTGTTATCGAGGAGTTCGACAAGCGAGGCATCATCACATCATTGAAACACTTCCCAGGGCATGGTAGCTCGGTGAGCGATTCACACCTTGGATTTACCGATATTACCGATAGTTTCTCGTCAAGCGAGCTAGAGCCATATCGTCAACTTATCGAGGAGGATAGGGCGAGGATAGTGATGGTGGGACACCTCTTTAATCGAAATATCGACTCGCTATACCCTGCATCGCTTTCGCGCGTAACCATTGATAGTATCCTGCGTTGTGAGTTGAGATATGATGGAGTTGTTGCCACCGATGATATGAATATGAGGGCGATAACCGACCACTATACCTACAAAAAAGCCCTGCAATTAGCGATAAATGCAGGGGTTGATATGGTTATTATTGGCAATAACGGAGCTAAATATGAATCCGACCTGCCAGAGCGTAGCATGAAGTATATCTACGAGATGGTTAAAGATGGAACTATCCCTCAGAGCCGAATAGATGAGGCTTATAAACGTATTACTGCTCTGAAAGATAGGGTGTTACCTTAGCTCCTCTAGGGTTAACCATCGCATACTCTTCTCGTCGAGTTCACTCTCCACTTCGCCATGACGTTGCGATAGCTTTATAAGAGAGTCACTGTCGAGCGTGCCAGAGTTTAGCTCACTCTCGATACGGCTCTTCTCCTCTTCGAGTAGGGCAATTTGAGTCTCTAGCTCCTCCAATTCACGCTGCTCCTTGTAGCTTAACCTTCGCTCTCGATTTTGGCTGCGTTTGGGGGTTGGTGCTGCTGTGGTTGAGTTGCTGCTCTCCTTAGCTTTAGCCTCATCTCTCTCCTCGACCCAGTTACGATATTGGGTGTAGTTACCCTCGAATAGTTGTGTCTTGCCTCCATCTTCGAAGATAAGTAGATGGTCGACCACCTTATCCATAAAGTAACGGTCGTGGGATACCACGATTAGACACCCTGCGAAATTTTCGAGATAACTCTCCAATGTGTTGAGCGTTGCTATGTCGAGGTCGTTGGTTGGCTCATCGAGAATCAAGAAGTTGGGCGATTGCATCAATATCGTGAGAAGATACAATCTACGTCGCTCGCCTCCCGATAGCTTTGAGATAAATGAGTGTTGCGTAGGTGGCTCGAAGTTGAAACGAGTCAAGAATTGCGAAACTCCAATGGTCGAACCATCGCCAAGTGTCACTACCTCAGCTACTTCACGTGCTACATCTATCACCTTGCTACTCTCGTTGTAACTGATTCCCTCCTGGCGATAGTAGCCAAATTTAACGCTACTACCTAGGTCGATAACTCCCGAATCGGGCGGTATGATACCCGTCAACATTTTGAGTAGGGTGCTCTTTCCTGTGCCATTTCCTCCGATTACTCCCAACTTCTCACCACGCGAGAAGGTGTAGGAGAAGTTGTCGAGAACCCTCTTTTCGCCAAATGATTTCGATAGTGATTTAGCCTCGAAGATTTTGTTACCCAGACGAGCTGAACCCACCCCAATCTCGACACCTCTATCATCACGTGAGGCGAACGCTTTATCTTTGAGAGTTTCGAATGAATCTTTGCGATATTTAGCCTTCGTGCCACGTGCTTTGGGCATACGTCGCATCCACTCCAACTCTTTGCGGTAGAGGTTTTGAGCACGTTCGCGCTCGGTTGCACCCTGCTCTATTCTCTCTGAACGGCGCATTACGTAGTCGCTGTAATTGCCTTTGTATGAGTAGATTTCACGCTGGTCTATCTCGTAGATATTCGTACAGACCCTATCCAGGAAGTAGCGATCGTGGGTCACCATCAAGAGCGTCTTACCACACTTTACAAGGTAATCCTCCAACCATGCCGACATCTCAAGGTCGAGGTGGTTGGTTGGCTCATCGAGGATAAGAAAATCGGGATTTAAGGTTAACACCTGAGCTAGCGCAACACGCCTTTGCTCACCTCCCGACATTGACGAAACGCTCTGTTTGAAGTTGGTGATATTGAGCTTAGTGAGGATTGTTTTAGCTCGCTGCTCGATATCCCACGCCTCGACCACCTCCATCTGGGATATAGCCTCAGCGATAAGAGCCTCATCGCCACTATCCATAGCAGAGTAGTACGCCTCGATAGCGCGACTTATCGCAGGATTTGAGTTGTAGATAGTTTCAATCACATTTGCACCCTGTTGAAAATAAGGGGTTTGAGAGAGGTATCCTACCTTTAGGTCACGACGCATAGTCACATCACCCGAATCGGGCGAGGTGACTCCTGCGATAATGTCGAGCAGTGTGCTTTTACCTGCTCCATTCCTTGCTAAAAGAGCGATACGCTCACCCTCCTGAATATATAACGATAAGTTATCATAGAGGGTGAGGTCGCCAAACGATTTAGATATATGCTCTATTTGAACCATTCAGAACCTATTCAAATATAGTCTCAAGTTGATGCCAACGTCCGATTACGTCGTTGAATTGCGCTGCACCAGGTGTGCTACGACCCTCTTTAATCTCAAAGCGAAGTTGTTCGAGAAGTTGAGCTGCAATCTCAGGATATTCGTTGTATAGGTTCTTCTCCTCGCGAATATCATCAGCAAGATTGTAGAGTTGCATTGGAGGTAACTTTTTAAGAGCCTCTACATTTTTTGGTTGAGGATAGCTCCAACCACCCGATGAAGGTGAGGCTAGAAGTTTCCAATCACCCATACGGATAGCAAACTCACCAGCGATAGAGTGGTGGATTGTCGATTGACGAATTGGCTCGCTATACTCAGTATCGTAGAGCGCAGGTGTCAAATCGAAACTATCCTCCGCCTCGGAGTCTGAGAGCTCAACACCTGCAATCTTTGCAAATGTAGCGTAGAAATCGGTCAAACAGACTGTCTGAGAGCTCTTGCCTGGTGCGAAACCATTAGGCCATTGAACGATACATGGAACATGATGTCCACCCTCGAATAGGTCAGCTTTGTGTCCGCGATAGACGTAGTTAGGGTAGTGTCCCTTCTCGTGTAGCTCTTCGAGTTTAGCGGCTGGAGAGCATCCGTTATCTGCTGTGAATACTACGATTGTGTTGTCGTCGATACCCATCTCTTCGAGAGCTGCCATAAGACGACCAACCTCATTGTCGACCATCATTACGAAGTCGCCATAAGGGTTTGTGCCTGATATTCCATCCCACTCGCCAGTTGGAAGAATAGGCGTGTGTGGTGCTGGGTAGGGTAGGTATAGGAAGAAAGGATTATCCCCTTTACCCTCGCGTTGGATAAACTCGATAGCTTTATCGGTGCAGTGAGGTAGGGTCTGTTCGTGTACGAAATCCTCGCCTGTTACACCCTCACGCCACCATCCGTAACGGTGTTTGTGTACTGTGGTGTGGAAGTTTTGAGTTGTTGCCATATTGTTCTCAACATAGACATACGGAGGCATATCCAACGATGCGCAGAATCCATAGAAGTAGTCGAAACCAAGGTCGCAAGGTCCATTGGTGATAGGCTGGCTAAAGTCGACAACTTCGGGGTTAACCTCGTTTGTGATACCATGGTTAGTTCCCTCCTGGGTCACATGCCAATCCCAACCCATGTGCCACTTTCCGACACATCCAGTGGTGTAGCCACCTTTCTTAAGTGCCGAGGCTACAGTCTCGCGTGATGTTGGGATAAGAGCCTTCGAGTAGCCATTGTAGACATACTGTTTGAGGGTTGAACGCCAGTTGTAACGTCCCGTCACAACGCCGTAACGTGTTGGAGTACTCACCGATGATGAGGTGTGAGCATCGGTAAAGGTTACACCTCGCTCGACCATCCTGTCGAGTTGGGGTGTTAGGAGTTTGCAATCTTCATTTAGAGCAGCAACATCACCATAACCCATATCATCCGCAAGGATGAATATGATATTAGGCTTCTTCTCCTCGCTTTGCGAACATGCCATAGCTAGCATCGCTAGGGGCAGAGTAAGTAGTTTGTTGTTCATAGTATATGCATTAAAATTTGAAAAATTATCTATTTTTTCACCTCGATAATATCCCAATCATCGGTTCTGAATGGAACGAGTGGTTGCCCTAGGCAGGTTACAACATTACCCTCGTGTAGGTTGTAGAATGCATATCGCACGGCTACTGGTTCAGGAACATCGCCGCATTTCATCGAGATGGTGTTGGTGGCGCGGTTAATCCACGCTTTGGCTGTGTGATATACTTGGTCTTCGCCTGCAACCTCGAATCCTTTGATTTTGAGGTTGCCCTCATCGTTATATGGTACGAGTGAGTTGTTACCACCTTCAAAATCTCTGGTTACATTGTTGAGGCTGATTGTCACCGTGTCACCCTTAATCTCCATCTGCTTGAGGGTTAGAGCAGGCATAGGTACATACTTTACTCCATAATCATTGCGTAGAGCAAGGTAGGCTAGACGCTCGCCAACTTCACGCTTTTTGGTTGGGTGTATAGTCACTTTATGCCCGATATCGGTTGTCGCAGCCATAGCTGAGTGAGGTATCATCTCAGCGGCTTTGCTCTGCGACTCGATAAGCAGAGGTAGGATACTCTTATCATCGCCATTGTAGTGGTATGGTGCAATCTGAACAAAGTAGAATGGCATTGTATCATCTCCCCAATCCTCTCTCCAACCACTAACCATTGCATCCATCATGTGGTGGTAGTATTTGTAGTGGAATCTATTAGCTTCGCCTTGATACCAGATAAAACCTCGTGCGGTGAAGTTCTTGATAGGGTGAATCATGCCGTTGTAGAGCCTGCTAGCGGACTTCTCTTGATTGCCTTTTTTTGTGATAGCATCTCTGTCGACATCTTCGTGGAGGTTGTCGTAGCTCTTCTCGCTTAACCATACCTCGATACGAGTTCCTCCCCATGAAGAGTGAACTAATCCGATAGGTACATCATCGAGAAACGAGGCGAGGGTGCGTCCAAAGTAGTATGCCGTAGCACTGAATGTTGCGATATTATCTGCCGAAGCGTCGCTCCACGCTTTATACTCCTCACAATCCTCTAAAGGTTCGCCCTTTGAACACTTCTCGACTGTGAATAGTCTTATGTTAGGGTAGCGTTTAGCCTCGATAAGAGCCTGAGTTGGATTCTCGCTTGGTTGGCAGTTGTAACCAGTTAGCGGCATCTCCATATTAGATTGCCCCGAACAGACCCACACCTCACCAATCATAACGTTGTTGAGGGTTGTTTTGTCGCCATCGCTAATTGTAATCGACTGCTCCCACATCACCTCGCGCGTTGGGACTTTAACCAACCACTCGCCATCCTCAGAGGCGGTTGTGGTGAATTTCTCGCTGTTCCACGAAGTTGTTACTTTAATTTTAGCTCCAGCCTCAGCCCATCCCCAGATGTTCACCTCGGAGTTGCGCTGTAGGACCATTCCATCGCCAAGTATAGCGGGTAGTCGCACCTCAGCTTGAAGTGACGACATCGCAATCATAGCTAGCAGTAGTAGTGTAAATTTCTTCATTTTAGGTATTTTTTTAGTTTGTAATTTACCAATTATCTGTTCTAAAAGGGATGAGTGGTTGCCCCAAGACAGTTACCACATTACCCTCACAGAGGTTGTAGAATGCATAGCGTACAGCCACTGGGTTTGCCACCTTGTCGCAGGTAACGCTTATCTGGCTCGCCTCAATTTTAGCCTCAGCTGGGTAGAAAACTCTATCCTCGCCCGCCATCTCGAAACCTTTAATCTCGAAGAGCTGATAGTTATCGTGCTTTTTGAATGAGTTGTTAGAGCCTTGACGTGTTGTATTATGGAAGCTAAGAAGTGCAGTTCCTTCCGAGATTGTCATCTCCTTGAATCGAGGTGCATCTTCGGGGATAGCCTTGAATCCATAGTCGTTGCGTAGAGCAATATATGCCATCCTCTCACCTATCTGCTTCTTGCATGGTGGGTGGATATTGGTTGCATGTCCGATATCTGTTGTTCCGACCATGCCCGAATATGGGATTAAGTCGAGAGCCTTGACCTGCGCCTCGACCGTTAGTGGAATATTGATACCATCTGCTGAGCCATGGAGCTTGTACGGAGCAAGTTGAACAAAGTAGAAGGGCATTGTATCATCACCCCAATCCTTGCGCCATAGCTTCACCATCGACTCCATAAGGAGGTGGTAATCTTCTGGTTTTAACCAGTTTGACTCACCTTGATACCACAAGAATCCCTTGGCTGTATAGTGGCGAGTGGGGTGAATCATAGCGTTGTAGAGTCGTGAGCGATGACGACGTGTGCGCTCAATATCATAGGTGTACTCCTGGTCGATTCCCTCGATATTGTCGATAGACTCTTTGCTCATCCAAGCCTCGATACGAGTTCCAACCCATGTGTTTTGTATCAGTGCGATAGGTATATCACGACCCATAAAGTCGGTGAGAGTGCGTGCAAATTGGTTGGCTAGAGCGCTGAAAGGTGCTATATTTTCACTGGTCGCATCCTGCCATCCACCATACGAGCTAAACTCCTCAATGGGTTCATCAGCATCTGCCATACGAACACGGAATAGTTTGATATTGGGGTAGTTGTTAGCTGTAGATAACACCTCCATTGCACCCTCCATCTGCTGGTTACTAAGACCCATTATGGGCATCGCCATATTGGATTGACCGGTGCATATCCACACCTCGCCAACCATAACATTATTGAGAGTGGCCTTTTTGCCATCGCTAATTGTGATACTCTGAGCCCACTTAGCCTCTCCCGTTGGGATATCGATGAACCATCGCCCCTGCTCATCACTGAGGGTTGTGAACTTCTCCTTGCTCCACGAGGTGGTGACCGTAATTTTTTTGTTGGCATCGCTCCAACCCCATAGTGTTGCGTCGCTATTGCGTTGTAGAACCATGCCATCACCAATAAGTTCGGGAAGGCGCACTTGGGCGGTGAGGTTATGTGCTACAAAGAGTAGAAGTAGTAGGGCGGAAAATTTAAGTTTCATACGGGTTAGCTATTTAGGTTAAGTTATTCAAAAATAGGTAGCCACGAGACTACCTATTTTTGAACTTTATGTTTAGCTCTTAACTATCCCAAGAACGATAGCAAAAGACCCGCTGCAACAGCTGAACCTACAACTCCTGCAACATTTGGACCCATTGCGTGCATCAATAGGAAGTTAGATGGATCAGCCTTTTGACCCTCATTTTGCGATACACGTGCCGCCATCGGAACAGCCGAAACACCAGCCGAACCAATAAGTGGGTTGATTTTGTTCTCCTCTTTCGAGAATAGATTCATCAACTTAGCAAAGAGTACTCCACCCGCTGAACCTACAGCAAAAGCGATAACTCCAAGACCCATGATAAGAAGAGTCTGAAGGTTAAGGTAAGCCTCTGCGGTAGCAGTAGCACCAACCGTTAGACCAAGGAATATCGTTACGATATTCATCAACTCATTCTGTACGGTTTTGCTAAGTCGTTCAGTAACACCCGATACCTTCATCAAGTTACCCAACATCAACGAACCAACAAGTGGCGCTGCGCTAGGGATAATAAGCGAGATAATCACAGCGATGGTTACAGGGAAGATAATACGCTCGGTCGGAGAGACAGAACGAAGCTGCTTCATCTTGATTTTACGCTCTTCGGGTGTAGTCAACGCCTTCATAATAGGTGGCTGAATAAGTGGTACAAGAGCCATGTATGAGTAGGCAGCAACGGCGATAGGACCAAGCAAGTGTGGTGCAAGTTGTGCTGTGAGGAAGATAGCAGTTGGGCCATCAGCACCTCCGATAATAGCGATTGAACCAGCCTCGTTTGGTGCAAAACCCAATAGCGAAGCACCGATAAATGTTCCGAAGATACCTACCTGAGCCGCAGCACCTAGTAGGAAACTACGTGGATTGGCGATAAGTGGACCAAAGTCAGTCATCGCACCTACACCTATAAATATAAGACAAGGATAGATACCCAATTTAACACCGAGGTAGAGGTAGTCGAGCAGACCTGCATCGTCGACAAAATTACCCCAATGTATGTGTCCACCTGCAAAAAGCTCAGCATGGTACATGTTAGCTCCTGGCAGGTTTGTTAGTAGCATACCAAATGCTATAGTCATAAGCAACAAAGGTTCGAACTTATGGCGTATAGCTAGATATAGTAGCAGCACGGCTACACATATCATAGCTAGATTACCCCACTGCATACCTGCAACGCCCGATGAGGCGAAGAAGGTCGAGAGGCGATCTAGCACTGAAGTTGATGATAGTAGATTAAACATGGTTACTCAATGACGATTAATGTTTCACCCTCCATTACAGTAGCTCCGTTTGCCACCAAAATCTCCTTGATAGTTCCGCCAATAGTAGCATCGATATTGTTCTCCATCTTCATCGCCTCCAAGATAAGAAGGGTCTGACCTACAGAGACAGCGTCGCCAACTTTAACCTTAATGTCGACAACTGTTCCAGGAAGTGGACAATAGATAGGACTTCCTGCTCCTGAGTGAGCTACTTGTTTAATTACTGGTTTTACCAAGTCGCCTGATGCAGCGATTGTTGGAATACTAGCCACCTGAGGTTTGCTCTTTTTAGGTGCTCTAATCATTCCCTCTACACCAACTTCGAACTCCACTCCATTGACTATTACACGAGCTGACTTTGAATCCTCATTAATCTTGTTGATTTGAACCTCGTGTTTGTGTCCGTTAATTGTTATAATGTAATCTTTCATTCTTTTTTACGCATTGATTTTATTACTCTTAATTCCTCGTTGAGGCAACTCTCTTAGCATGTGTACCTTAGCACTCCAAGGCGAGTATGCCTTTTTGATGCTTTGAATAGTGAGAATCGTAGACTCTCTATCATGCAGTTCGAGTGTGTGTAGACGTAGAGCCACAGCAATAGCGGCAATCTCTTCAGGGCTAACCATCTGTTTTTTAACTACATCCTTGCCATCTGCCTCATCTTTCTTAGCTGCCATTTTAGCTTGCTGAGTAAAGATTAGACCAAATACACGTATGATTAGTACTAGGGCAAAGAGTAGGGCAGCGACAAATAGAAAGCCGATTAGAGCAATCCACAACACCTCGCTTAATTCCATCTGTTGTTCCATATTCACTTAAAGTTTATAATGGGATATTTGAGTGTTTCTTAGCTGGGTTTTGTAGACGCTTGTTAGTGAGCGACTGCAATGCACGAATTACACGGAAACGAGTGTTACGTGGTTCGATTACATCATCGATATATCCGTAACGAGCTGCGTTGTAAGGGTTTGAGAACTTGTCGTTGTACTCTTGCTCCTTCTCTGCGATGAACTTAGCACGCTCCTCAGCATCCTCGATAGCCGCAGCTGCACGTCCTTGTAGTACCTCAACTGCGCCACTTGCACCCATTACCGCGATTTCAGCTGTTGGCCAAGCGTAGTTGATATCGCCACGAATGTGCTTAGATGCCATTACGATATATGCACCTCCGTAAGCCTTACGAAGAGTTACTGTTACCTTAGGTACGGTAGCCTCGCAATATGCGAATAGAAGTTTTGCTCCGTGTGTGATAACACCACCATACTCCTGAGTTGTTCCAGGAAGGAATCCAGGTACGTCAACAAGCGTTACGATAGGGATGTTGAATGCGTCGCAGAAACGGATAAAACGAGCCGCTTTACGTGAAGCGTTGATATCCAATACACCAGCCATGAACTTAGGTTGGTTGGCAACGATACCTACACTCTGACCGTTGAAACGAGCGAAGCAAGTGATGATATTCTTAGCGTAACCTGCTGCTTGCTCCAAGAACTCTCCATCATCGACAATTGCCGAGATAACTTCGGTCATATCGTATGGTTTGTTTGGATTGTCAGGGATAATTTCGTTCAAAGAGTCCTCCAAACGAGTGATTTTATCGGTACATACTGCAAGTGGAGCCTCCTCCATATTGTTCGATGGGAGGTATGAAAGCAACTTGCGGATAAGAGAGATACCCTCCTCCTCGGTGTCGACTGCGAACTGAGATACTCCAGACTTGGTGTTGTGCATCAAAGCACCACCCAACTGCTCCTGAGTTACATCCTCGCCAGTTACGGTCTTAACAACCTTAGGGCCAGTTAGGAACATATTCGATGTTTGGTTCTTCATGATGATGAAGTCGGTAAGAGCTGGTGAGTAAACTGCACCTCCTGCACATGGGCCAAAGATAGCCGAGATTTGAGGAATAACACCCGACGACATTACGTTACGTTGGAAGATGTTAGCATATCCAGCTAGTGCGTTAACACCCTCTTGGATACGAGCACCTCCTGAGTCGTTGATACCGATACAAGGCGCACCATTGCGGAGGGCCATATCTTGCACCTTGCAGATTTTCTCTGCCATTGTGATAGATAGAGAGCCAGCTGAAACGGTAAAGTCCTGAGCAAAGATATAGACCAAACGTCCATCTACAGTACCATAACCAGTAACAACACCATCACCAAAGGTGTGGCTTTTATCCATTCCGAAGTCAGTACAACGGTGTGTTACAAACATGTCGAACTCCTCGAAAGAACCCTCGTCGAGAAGCATGTCAATTCTCTCACGAGCTGTGTATTTGCCCTTATCGTGTTGAGCGTCAATGCGTTTTTGTCCACCACCTAGGCGTGCAGTTTGACGATTCTCAACAAGTTCGTTAATCTTCTTTTGAATTTCACTCATCTTATTATAATATCTTTATAGTTTAATTATTTTTTTTCGCAAAGCTCAGATAGGATACCCTGAGTTGATTTTGGGTGAAGGAATGCGATAGTCATGCCCTCAGCACCTTTACGAGGTGTTTTGTCGATTAGACGAATGCCTTTAGCCTCAGCGTCGGCGAGTTGCTCCTCGATTCCCTCACAAGCAAATGCTACGTGGTGGATACCGATGCCTTTGTTCGCGATGAATTTAGCGATAGGAGAGTCCTCAGATGTAGCCTCTAAAAGCTCGATTTTAGTTTGACCTAGCATGAGAAATGCTGTTTTAACTTTTTGTTCTGCAACCTCTTCAATGGCATAGCACTTAAGTCCCATGACATTCTCCCAGTATGGGATTGCCTCCTCAAGGCTATTCACTGCGATACCGAGGTGCTCAATGTGTGATAACTTCATGATTTTTGTATTATGTGTAGTAAATAATTTTTTGCGAATTTTTAAGCACTCAAAGTTAGGAATTTTTATTTAGAATAGAACAAATTTTCAGATAATTTTTTTATATTTTTCATTTTTTTTATCTATTCCACCTATATCAAAAAGAGGAGAGGTTATTCATGGAAATAGATACCTTGAATAACCTCTTTTTTTGAGAACTTAAATACTCTTTAATCGTTTGTCTCTGACGCCTTAACCTCAAGACCCTCGATAAAGATATTCATAGCCTCCTCTGAGATTCCAACCGAAGAGTAACCTCCGTCGTGGAATAGATTCTGCATGGTAACCTTACGAGTGAAGTCTGAGAATAGAGTGAGGATATAGTCCGCACAATCCTCAGCTGATGCGTTGCCTAGAGGCGACATCTTCTCAGCCAAATCAATCAACTTGCCAAGACCAAGCACTCCGCTACCTGCGGTGGTTGGAGTTGGTGATTGAGATACTGTGTTGACACGAACATTTCGCTCGACTCCATATTTATATCCAAAGCTACGAGCTATCGACTCCAACATCGCCTTGGCCTCTGCCATATCTCCATAACCATATAGAGTACGCTGTGCGGCTAAGTAGCTAAGAGCCACAACTGAACCCCACTCGTTGATAGCATCTTTTTTGTAGGCTACCTGCATCACCTTGTGGAATGACAGAGCAGAGATATCTAATGTTTTAGAGAAGAAATCGTAGTTCAAATCGTCGTATGAATAACCTTTACGAACGTTTGGAGACATGCCGATAGAGTGTAGAATAAAATCGAATTTTCCACCGAAATGTTCCATCGTTTTATCTATCAAGATTTCCAAATCCTCAACACTAGTAGCATCTGCTGGGATAACTATTGAGCCACACTCTTGGGCTAGAGAGTTTATCGTACCCATACGGATAGAGAGAGGAGTATTTGTTAAGACAATTTCTGCACCCTCTTCTACGGCACGTTGTGCCACTTTCCAAGCGATTGATTGATCGTTTAAAGCTCCGAAAATCAAACCTTTTTTCCCTTTAAGTAAATTGCAAGCCATAATAATATTTCTGTTTTATACGTGGCAAATGTATAAAAAAAATGGGAATACAACAAATCCTACCATAAAAAAGAGAGAGTTCACCTCTCTCTATGGTTTGTTAATATAGGTAACTTGTTTATATGTAACACAATAGTATTAAAGTGCCTCCTGATTTTCGGTTATAGGAATCTCTGCCCATCGTTTTTGAACCACTCTCCAGTCGAGAACCTTCCAAAAGGCGGAGAGATACTCCCCTCGATTGTTCTGATAGTCGAGATAGTAGGCGTGCTCCCAGACATCGATAACTATAAGTGGCTCAGCACCATCGCGTATAGGAGTCTCTGCGTTGCTGGTGTTGATAATAGTCAATCTATCGCCAATATCCTTAACGAGCCAAACCCAACCCGAACCAAAAAGTGCAGCACCAGCTCTATCCATAGCCTCTTTGAATGCTCCGAGAGTGCCAAAATCACGCTCTATGGTCTTGAGCAACACCCCCTCTGGTGCATCTTGAGGGTGTGGTGAGAACTGTTCGAAGTAGATTTCGTGGTTGAGTGCCTGAGCTGCATTATTAAATATTGCGTCATCCGACTCCATCACAATCTCCCAAAGAGAGCACTCCTCAAATTTGGTATCACATATCAAATCTTGGAGTTTGTTGATATAGCCTATGTAGTGGCGGTCGTGATGGAATTTGAGAGTCTGCTCCGAGATGGTTGGTTCAAGAGCGGTGTATTTGTAAGGCAGTGGTTTAGCCTTGAATCTCCATTTTGTCATGTGCAATTAGTTATTAGATTACACTCTCTGCGCTCTCGACCATATCAAAAGCGGCTTTACTCTCGCCACACACTGGGCATCGCCACGACTGAGGTATATCTTCGAAGGATGTTCCTGCCTCAATGCCATTCTCTGTGTCACCCACTGCAGGGTCGTAGATGTAGTTACATACGTTGCAAACATGTTTTTCCATAATCTTAGATTTTAGTTTAAAATTCGATTATGGTTAGGGCAATTATAGTGCCTAAGATATGTTGAGGATTGGAGTGCGACTCACAAGAGTCTAGTTTTGATATTGGTATCACCAAATTGAGCTGTTGATGAGGATTGAACTCACGACCTCTTCCTTACCAAGGAAGTGCTCTACCACTGAGCTACAACAGCGTTTTTTACTTTGCGATGACAAAAGTAGGTAAAAAAAAACTAAACACCAAATTTTCACAACTAAAATTTGGTGTTTAGTTTAAGGATTAAATCGCAGATTCGGTAGTTTTATACTCCGTAATTGCTTAAACAACGAATATTCTTTAATTGGCAGGTATTTGTGTCGTGTGGAGGAGATGCTCTAGTGAACGTAGGAAGTTACGCTTGCCTAACTTAGGAGAGTAGACATACATATCGAGGGTAAATACGCTATTTGACTCGGTGTCGATGGTTGAGTAGCTGACATAAGGACCACCCATAAAATCATTCTCTACACACCATAAACCACGCATCTCAACCCATAGTCGACCATCTATTCTGATAGCTCGATGCTCAGGCTCAATCTCGGTGTAGGTTGTCATAAATGAACCATCGCTAGGTCCTGGCACTCGTGAAACGAATTTGTTGCGAGCCTCCACCAACGACCTCTCTCTAAGAGCCGATGTAACACTGCCTTCGAGAGGATAGCTGTAGATGATTAGACCCTGACTTGCGGTGGGGTATTCGTGTGATAACCAGAGGAAATCCTCACTATCAGCGCGCAGGGTGTAGCCTTTTGGGATATGCATCTTAATCGAGAACTTCTCCTCGATAAGACGGTCTAAGGACTCCACCGAGAAGTTCTCTGCAAAGTATATCGAACGGTCTCTTTCAGCGGCTTCGAATAGGTTGCGTATATTTGCTTGATTCTCACCGACATACTCCGCCATGGATTGAGTCGAAGGACCTTGCAGAGTTGCCACTATCTGAGGCTCTGCATCGACATCCCACTCGACAACCATTGTGCTCTGGGCAAGGGTTGGCTCTACCACACAGACCAATATGTTACGATGTTTCGCCACGAGATTATTGTAGCTCGCTGAGGTTACACGTAGCACATTAAAATATGGTTCGCTCTGAGCTAAGTAGGGTATATCTGACGAAAGAGCCATGCTTAGGGAGTCACCCAGTGAAGATTCCCACTCAGGTTGATTACACACCACGATAAGCTCGTAAGGAGCACCTTGTGACGAGACCCTATTTTCGGTTACTGTTCTTAGAGCATCACACCCTGTTAGAAGTAGAAATGCGGCAGTGAGAGCGACTGTGAAAAAGTTCTTAATCATGCTATTTTAATTTTTATATAGGTATTATTTATACAAATGTAGATATTATTTTTAGTAATTACTAATTAATTACTATTTTTGTGCCAGAAAGTAAATCAGATGAGATTAAAACCACCAAAGTTTCTACGTCGAATTATGCCAGACCTTATCTGGGAGATGCCCTCGCAAGGGGCTATTTACCTAACCTTTGATGATGGGCCAACTCCAGGCATAACTAAGTGGATACTCCACACTCTGCGCAAGTATGAGGCGAAGGCTACATTCTTTGTGCTGGGTAAGAATGCCGAGTTGTATCCCGATTTGCGTGATAGAATCGAGGAGGAGGGGCATAAGTTGGGTAACCACACCTACTCCCATCAGAAGGGGTGGAGGATGTCGTTGGAGAGATATGTCGAGGATGTCGACTTTGCTAATGGTTTGTTGGACTCGAATCTGTTTCGTCCACCTTATGGGCAGATTACACCCTCACAGTCGAGGTATCTTTCCAAGAGATATAAGATTATAATGTGGGATATCCTCTCGCTAGATTACGAGTCGAAGATATCGCCAAGGGATTGCTATAAAAATGTGGCTAACTACCTTACGGATGGCTCTATTGTGGTGTTCCACGATAGCGAGAAGTCGTTTCGTAATATGAGCTACGCTCTGCCGAGAGTCTTGGAACTAGCTAAGCAGAAGGGTCTTAAATGTGAGGTTTTGTAGTGATGGAAAAGAGAATTATTCTTGCAATAACCGCAGCGAGTGGTGCGATATACGCTCGACAGATAGCTCAGCTACTTATAGCCGACCCTCAAGTGGGGGAGGTTGCTCTGATACTTAGCTCGAAAGCTCAGGAGGTTATGGAGTATGAGGGTGAGTCGTTGCCTGCTTCGGATAAGATTGTTCGTTACGATGTGGATGATATGTTCTCGCCACCAGCTAGTGGTTCGAGCGGATACGATGCGATGATTATTGCTCCGTGCACTACGGGAACAATGTCGAGAGTGGCGAGTGGAGTGTGTGATTCACTGCTTACACGTGCTGCGGATGTGATGCTCAAGGAGCGTCGTCGGTTGGTTATAGTTCTTCGAGAGACCCCCTTGTCGCTCGTTCATCTGCGTAATATGACAACCCTCACCCAGGCTGGTGCTGTGATACTCCCTGCCTCTCCATCATACTATATGCACCCTGAGAATATTGAGGAGTTGGCTCTAACGGTATCGAGTCGAGGTGTCGATATGGCGGGGTGTCAAGGAGATATTGCAAGATGGAGGGGTAAAAATTTGCTCTAGTAATTTATAATTACTACATTTGTGCCTAGAATTTTCAAACTTTAAATAAAAATAATAAAATGGCTACAACAGCTGACATTAAAAATGGTCTATGTATCGAGATGGATGGCAAGACTTTCCAAATCGTTGAATTTTTGCACGTTAAGCCTGGTAAAGGTCCAGCTTTCGTACGTACAAAACTTAAAAATCTAGAGAATGGTCGTGTGGTTGATAACACCTTTTCGTCGGGTGCGAAGATTGAGGTTGTACGTGTAGAGCGTCGTCCATACCAATTCACTTACGAGGATGACTTGGGTGTTCACTTTATGCATACTGAGACCTTCGAGGAGATTAATATCGAGAAAGAACTTATCACTAACTTCGATTTGATGGCTGATGGTCAGATTGTTGAGGTTATGTTCCACACCGAGAAGGAGACAGTGCTTTCAGCTGAGCTTCCTCCAATCGTTGATATGGAGGTTGAGTACACCGAGCCAGGAATCAAGGGCGATACTGCATCATCTAGCTCGTTGAAACCAGCTACCGTAAATACTGGAGCGACAGTTCGTGTTCCTTTGTTTATCAACACAGGCGATAAAATCCGCGTTGACACTCGCACCAGAGAGTACTACGAGCGTATTAAGTAGTAGTGCTTGATTTGTAGGGGATATTCACCTAGTTTACATCACTGTAACTCGAAAGAGTTGCAGTGATTTTTTTTCTATCTATTGGGACTGCCTGAGCTATAAATAAATTCTTAACTCTTAATTCTTAACTTATCATTATTGGCACTATGATTGCGATTGCCTAGAGAGAAAGTTTTAAACCAGATTCTAACTATGAATATCGCTATATGTGGTGCGACGGGATGCGTTGGGCATCACCTTAGCGCATATCTTAAAGGAGTAGGTCACACCGTCACTCCAATCACTAGAGTACTCCTTACCATGCCTCAAATGGGTAATCTTCAGACTATTATAGATAATTCAGACGTGGTGATTAACCTCTCAGGTGCACCAATCTCGAAGCGGTGGAGTAGGGCGAATCTGGATAAAATATTCAATAGCCGTATCGAGGTGACTAAACGATTGGTCGATATTATCAACCGCTCACAGCGTCCTTCGCTATTTATCTCAGCCTCCGCTGCGGGGTATCACTCCTCGGAGATGTTGCTAAAACCAAATATCAAGAGCGACACCATCCTCACTAAATTAATCGACGAGTGGGAGGGTCAGGCACGTAGAATCAACTCCAAGACACGTCTTGTTATTACTCGGTTTAGTGTCGTCTTTGATGCCTCGCGTGGTGCTCTGCCTAAGATGTTGGAGAGTAGCGGATGGGGTTTCTTAGCGAGGATAGGTAGTGGCGAGAGGCTTCTCTCGTGGATAGCAGTCGATGATGTGGCGCACGCTATAGAGCATATTATCAAGCGTAAAGAGGTCGAAGGCGCAGTGAATTTCGTCACTCCAGAACCAACCACCCAGGAGCAATTCTTGGATAGTGCCAAACGAGCCAAGGGAGTGAGATTTATAATCCAACTGCCTATTCTACTCCTGAAAATCCTGTACGGACGAGCCGCAAATGTGATAATGCATAGCAACTACACACGCCCCATGCGCCTGCAACAGATGGGCTACAAATTCATCCACCCCACCATCCACGCCTACTTCTCGCAGATGGTCGAGTAGTTAAGAATCTGTTTAAACAGATTCTAACTAATTTTGCGAAGGCGGAAGAGTTTGTTGAAACGATTTATCGCTTTCGACCACGAGCGACGGTAGTGGAGTTTACCACCCAGTTCTCGCTCGAAGAAGTCGCTGTGGCGTTGGTTTAGTGTGTCGATAACATGTTTGTGGAGTTTACGACCCTTAACCCTCTTTGAGTCGCCACGTCGACGATAGAAGAATGTCAACTTGTTGAGTCTGACTACTTTGCCACCATCTTTGAGCATCGAAATCCAGAAATCCCAATCCTCACGTGTCATCAGTTCATCGCAATATCCACCAACTCTCTGCCAATCGCTTCTGCGATATAGAGCCGTTGTGTCCATCACATTTCGACGAGCCAACAGGTTTAACGAGAATGGAGGTAGAATCCACTCACCCTCTCTATCCCCGATAAAGTTAGTTCTCGGACAGACCACCTTAACCTCGCTATCGCTCATGATTTCAGCCACAGCAAGTGATACAAAGTCGGTAGTTATCAGATTATCACCATCTACGGGTAGTATAAACTCCCCCTTTGCCTCTCTGATAGCGTGGTTACGTGCCGCACACGCACCTGCATTGCTCTGGCAATATATCCTCAAACGAGAGTCCTTCTCGGAGTAGCTCTTGGCAATAGATAGCGAACTATCCTTCGAGCCATCATCGACTAGAACAACCTCCAAATTGGGGTAGTCGCTCGCCAATACAGAGTCCAAGGTCTCACAAAGAAACCTCTCCATATTATAGACAGGGATTATAATCGAAACTAATGGTTGTGTCTCCATAGATTTTACGAATATTATATTTTGTCAAGTCCCTTGGTGAATCTCAACCAATAGTACTTTAACGGATTACTATATTTTAACTGTTTCCACGGTCTGCTACCATGTGGACGATGAATAACTCCTTGATTAACAAAGAGATAATTCTTGCATCCTACCTCTAGCGATTTGTGCGAGATAGTGACATCGTGCCAATTTTTAGTAGGGTCTAGCTTGTTGAAATCAAATGCTTTGAGCAGGCGAAGTGTCAACAACGAGCAGCAGAAACTAAGGTGTTTGCTCTCATCATAGACCTCGGCTTGGCGACCTTTAGCATAGAGGTAAGGGTAGTTAATCTCGCCCTGGTCGTCTACCGTAACCGTCGCAGCGATACCGCAATCCTCCCTCTGCATCGCACCATCAAAGAGCGATTGTAGCGTATCCTCCTTAACTACAACATCCGACTCCACAATCAATACTCCAGCCTCAGCCTCGATAGCTCTCTTCTGAGCCATCTTCAAGACAAGGAGGTAGTTCGGTGATGGATTGGTCGTGATATCCTCCAAATTAACCAGCTCGAAGCCCATCTCTGCGGATGCAGCCTCCAACCTAGCCCTGCTTTCGGGTAGGCTAAAGTCGTTATATATAGTATAAATATAGGGTGTGGTTAGTTTCGAGTTCATAATAGCGCGAGCACTCTCAAGTGTCGAATCTATCGAATCCTTAACTGGTGTGATTATATGTAACGACTTCATTATCTTTTCTGTAAATAATTTGCTCGACTCTAAAATCGAGATGTTAACTGCCTAGCTTGCTCTGCAAATGTAAAAAATAATTTCCGATTACAAAAATTTTACCCAAAAAATTTGCCAATACAAAAAAAACATCTATCTTTGCATTCGCATTCAGGGTTTATCCCCAATGCTGAGTCAGGAGGGTGGATTTACAAGTGTCTACTCGATGATTTAAAAGTCAAGAACGGGTTTTCGTTCGTTTGATACAAAAGTCAGGAGGGTTGGGTGAGTGGCTGAAACCACCAGTTTGCTAAACTGACGTACGGGCAACTGTACCGGGGGTTCGAATCCCCCATCCTCCGCAACAGCTTAGACGCTAAGCAAAAATCCAATCCTTTCAGGGTTGGATTTTTTTTGTGACATAACTGAGAATCTGTTTAAATTCTTCTCACTTAATCTACTATGGCTCTTTTAGAATCTGTTTAAATTTCTCTCACTTAATCTAGTATGGCTCTTTCACTTCGCTTTTTAATTTTACTATCTTGCTAATAGAATCACTATTAGCTTCGATATCAAAATCAAAAATCAAAGCAAAATGGCTCATACTATTTTTAAGCAGAAAAACTTAAACAGATTCTGAGTCTCCGCTGAGTCCTTCTGACTCCTTACTATTATATCCTAAATAGCATAAAAAAAACTTAAATTTGGTTATCTAAATAATTATCTTTATATTTGTAGTGCATTACATTTTCAACAAAGGCTGGGAAACCTGCCTTTCATAGCGAGGCGGGCATTTTTATGCTCGTAGCTCACTATATACATGGGTGGTTTTACCTCCCATGTAGGCTATTAATGTACCTACTGCCTTTGTTGGTGTAATGCAATGGGTCAGGTGAAATCACCCTTTTTTTCTCCTGTCTCAATTGAGTTTAACCAATTAAAACTAAGGCTATGGAGAAAAGACACAATGTGAAGTTAACAACTTCAACCTCGTTCGAGCTAGAACAATCAGAGATTAAACAACTCTACATCTATCTATCACTTTTTCAACACCGTTATATGCGGATTCCCAACTACCCAGAGCGACCTCTGATTGAGGCTTTAGAGAGGGATTTTAGGAGGTTTTATCAAGAGATGCTTACTCTGACTAAGCAAGACCCCAATAATTTAACACTTAACAAGATGAGAGCCTTTTTCGAGATGCATTGTAAGTACTTGAAAGGATTGTCAGAGCATTACAAAGAGCAGACGCGATTAGCTCAATAGTGGTGAGATGTCACACAAAAAGAGAGCAATGCGGCTGCATTGCTCTCTTTTCTTATAGAGGAGTTCTCCTCTTTGGTTGGCTTTTCTCTCAAATTATCGGATGAAAAGTAGCTCGCGATACTTTGGAAGAGGCCAGATTTGGTTGTCAACAACCTCCTCAAGGCGGTCGATGTGGTAACGAATCTGATCGAAGTATGTTGCAACAGTATCGTGGTAAGCAAGGGCTTTCTCTCTCTCGCTCTCGATTTTGTTAGCTGCTTTACGAGCATCAACCATCTCGATAGTCAAAGTCTGGATAGCTGCGGTGTGAGCCTGAATCTTCTTGATAAGTGCGATATCTGCGC
Organism: Rikenellaceae bacterium; assembly: GCA_047178865.1. Taxonomy (GTDB): domain Bacteria; phylum Bacteroidota; class Bacteroidia; order Bacteroidales; family Rikenellaceae; genus Alistipes. The sequence continues at coordinate 3,832 of JBCQSY010000006.1, read as the reverse complement.
TTGCGTTAAGACCCTCGATTTGAGCCATACGGTAAACCTTGTCAAGAAGCTGTGCCTCATACTTAGATGCGATAGGTACGATGTGGTTCATCGCCAAATCACCCAATACACGACCCTCGATTTGAATCTTCTTAGTGTAAGTCTCCCACTTAACCTCTGTACGACCCTCAATCTCAATCTTGTTAAGTACACCGAACTTCTCGAATAGAGCGATGTTCTTATCAGTTAGGTACAAATCGTAAAGAAGTGGAGTAGATGTCTCACAGTCTAGACCACGTTTTGCAGCCTCAACTTTCCACTCATCAGAGTAGCCATTACCATCGAAACGGATAGCTTTACACTCTTTGATAAGCTCCTTAAGAACATCGTAGATAGCCTTATCTTTCTTCGAACCAGCCTCGATTTTAGCGTCAACCTTGCTCTTGAACTCAGTAAGTGACTCAGCAACAGCTGTGTTAAGAACAATCATTGTATTTGCACAGTTCTCAGAAGAACCTACTGCACGGAACTCGAAACGGTTTCCAGTGAATGCGAATGGTGAAGTACGGTTACGGTCTGTGTTATCCAAAAGAAGTGATGGGATATGATCGATTCCGCTCATCTTGAACACTGTCTTAGCATCGAAACGGATGATATCATCTTCGTCGCTAGCCTCCAATTTGTCAAGTACTGCGTTCACTTGGCTACCAAGGAATGTAGAGATGATTGCTGGAGGTGCCTCGTTAGCTCCAAGACGGTGTGCATTTGTTGCACTCATGATAGAAGCCTTCAAAAGACCGTTATATTTGTAAACTGCGCTGATAGTATTAACAAGGAATGTGATGAACTGCAAGTTCTCAGTGTCATTCTTACCAGGGCCTAGTAGACCTACGCCAGTGTTTGTACCAAGTGACCAGTTGTTGTGCTTACCTGAACCGTTGATTCCCTTGAATGGTTTCTCGTGAAGAAGTACATGGAAGTTGTGACGACGAGCAACAATCTCCATGATTGTCATAACAAGTTGGTTGTGGTCGTTAGCGATATTAAGTGGCTCGTAAACTGGAGCAAGCTCAAACTGATTTGGAGCAACCTCGTTGTGACGAGTTTTTACTGGAATACCAACTTTAAGTGACTCATACTCAAGATCCTTCATGAATGCCATTACGCGCTCTGGAATTGCTCCGAAGTAGTGGTCGTCAAGCTGTTGGTTCTTAGCTGAATCGTGACCCATAAGTGTACGACCTGTAAGCATCAAGTCTGGACGTGCAGCCCAAAGTGACTCATCTACTAGGAAGTACTCCTGCTCCCAACCTAGGAATGGGAACACCTTAGTTACATTCTTGTCGAAGTATTGACACACATCAACTGCTGCTTTGTTGATTGCAGTGATAGAGCGAAGAAGTGGAGTTTTGTAGTCAAGAGCCTCACCAGTGTATGACACGAAGATTGTAGGGATACAAAGAGTAGTACCTACGATAAACGCTGGAGATGTTGGATCCCATGCTGAGTAACCACGAGCCTCGAAAGTGTTACGGATACCACCACTTGGGAATGAAGATGCATCTGGCTCCTGTTGAAGAAGTAGTTTACCAGAGAAATCCTCGATAACACCACCAGCACCATCTGGATCACCAAAGCTATCATGCTTCTCAGCAGTACCACCTGTAAGAGGTTGGAACCAGTGAGTATAGTGGTCTGCACCATTCTCGATAGCCCATTGACACATACCCGATGCAACAGCATCAGCAACCTCACGTGTTAGAGGTATATCATTCTCCATTGTGTTAAGAAGAGCTTTGTATGTATCTTTGTTAAGGTACTTGCGCATTTTAGGTTTGTCAAAAACCTTCTCTGCAAAGTACTCCGATGGGTTGTTCGATGGTGCTTTCACCTCGACTGCGTTGTGGTTGATGGCTGCTTCGACCATCTTGAATCTTAAACTCGACATAATTTGTTTGTTTAAATTTGGTTTATAAATATATATACTAATTACTCTTCGTTTTTTCCTTACGGCTTGATGTCACAAAGGTACGAAGTTTACGCGGTTATACAATGATATCTCACGTCACTTTTCTCTACATATTGGTTGTTTTAATCAGTTTCGCATAAAAAAGCACTTTTTTTTACCGATTATAACAAAAAAAATGACTATTTATATAGAATTATTACTTTATTCAACTGTTATTTGATTCACATGTGAATTTGCTTGATTTGGGTATAATTCGAATTAGGTAGGGTTTTTGTATCAGTTATGGTTGCTCTTTGTCGTAGGAGAGTAGGTTGGTTGCAGCCTTAGTTTTGAAAAACTATTATAATTAAAAATTAGACTCTTTGATGTTGCGATATATTTTACTCTCTATCTTCTGTTTAGCGGCAACCTCTATGGCACGAGCGCAGCTTCCACCTGCAGGTGAGAGTTACTGGAGTGTGCGAGGTGGGGTGGCTATGTCGCGTATGGCGAGTGATGATTATCTCACAGCATACCACACAGGTTTCTCGCTGGGTGTAAATTATGCTTTGGCGATATCAACGCAGGCGCCATTTTATTTCGAGAGTGGATTGGGCTTTTCACGCCGTGGAGGCGATGATTATGGATATATCGGAGGCGATGATATGGTCTACCAGATGCAGAGTTATAGTGTCGATATACCATTCTCTCTGTTGTGTCGAGTCAACTTGACACACCGTGCAGCTATGTTGCTAAACTTCGGAGGCTATCTGAGTGTCGCTGTCGCTGGACGTGTGGATAGTTCTAATTTCACCTTTGACCCATATCGAGAGAGTGTGGTTTTAACTCGAAGTTATAATGCCGCAGAGCCGACAACTATCTTTCATCGTTTCGATTCTGGTATAAGATATGGCTTCTCGTTCTGCTTGTCTAGGGTCGAATTTAACTTCAACGTCTCATTGGGCATGGTGAATCTATTCTCTGGCAAACTTCGAGAGGAGGGGTATCAGCTCAAAAGCAAGTCGATGAACCTGCTCGTCGGGTATATTTTTTAATGCGTTTTTAACCCCCTATATACTATACCTATATATATAATAGGGAAGTGTAATTTAATTCAATTTATTTTTCGGAAAAATTGGGGCGGAAATGGCAATTTTCAACTCTTTTTAGCGATTTTTCATAACGATAACATACCACTTATCCCCATCGCAGTTGCGCTGTAATGGCGGATATGCCCTATTAAGGGTGCTGAAGGGGTGATTTTATTCAAAATGTAATTCATTGAAAATCAGAGTAGGCTGAAAAAACTTTCAATTTTCTTTGAAAAAAGATTGAAAAATATTTGCAGGTTTCGAAAAAGTCGCTACCTTTGCATCCGCAATACGAAACAAACAAGTTCTTAACAATAACGAATCCTTAACAAGATTTGAAGTTGTAAAGAAAGTTTCAAAAAAGTTCTAAAAAAGTTTGTAGGTTAAAAAAAAAGCATTACCTTTGCAGTCCCGACTAATGAAAACGGTTGGGAAATAGTAAAAGGTTCGGTCTTTTCAAGAGAAGAGTTAGCATAATAAAATATGCTAAGAGCTTTAAAACCGAAACATTTTTATAAGAATTTGTTCTTTGATTTACTGGTAAATTTTGAGAGAAAAAATGTAGTATAATATCTGTCAATTCTTTTGAAGAATTAATAAGAAGTCAGGACTCTAAACAACAAAACATTTAAATACAATGGAGAGTTTGATCCTGGCTCAGGATGAACGCTAGCGGCAGGCCTAACACATGCAAGTCGAGGGGCAGCATAATGAAACTTTCGGGTGGATTTGATGGCGACCGGCGCACGGGTGCGTAACGCGTATGCAACCTACCTATAACAGGGGGATAACACTGAGAAATTGGTACTAATAC
>JBCQSY010000005.1:0-90168 GCA_047178865.1 Rikenellaceae bacterium | reverse complement strand
TTTTATCGCTTAGGCGGAATAAATTTGAGCCTGGCTCCGATTTGTTTCGCCTTTTCTTATGTCCCTATAGTTTCTTGACCTCAATTCAGTTGCATTTGCAGGTTGAATTCAGCTTTGATTATTTTTGTTCTCTACTATTTATCGCCTCACCGATAAGCTGCGCCGCCATCTCGACCAGCTCCGCGCAGCTCCTCTTTGGACTCCTGACATTGGGATTTGCCGTAAGCCCCAACAGCTCACGACACACTATCGAACCATTCTCCTGGCGAAACCTCTCAATGGCGCTCTGAACCAGAGCATAGTTAGCCGCTTTGCTCGCCCTATCTTTAGGGTCGGTGGCAGGGATTACAAAACCCGATATCACACCCATTCCGCTCACAGCTCCACACACCTCACGACACCTTGCAAAACCACCTCCGAAACTCGACGCTACAGTCGACAAAAGAGCCTCATCACACCCCAAATCCTCAGCATACGCCATCGCCACAGATTGCGCACAATTATAACCTTGCTCGAAGATAGCCCTAGCTTGAGCACCCTTACGAGCAGAATCGATACTACTTACCATAAATTTCTATAGTTTGAGTACAAAATTAAACATAAAATATGACTTATTCAACTTTTTGCCTGAAAAAAGTTCCATTACAGGGCTATATAACAGATGTTTTTTGAATAAAATTACTACCTTTGCTGAGAATCTGTTTAAGTTTTTCTGCTTAAAAATAGTATGAGCTATTTTGCCTTGATTTTTGATTTTGATATCGAAGCTAATAGTTATTCTATTAGCAAGATAGTAAAATTAAAAAGCGAAGTAAGAATCTGTTTAAGTTTTTCTGCTTAAAAATAGTATGAGACATTTTGCTTTGATTTTTGATTTTGATATCGAAGCTAATAGTGATTCTATTAGCAAGATAGTAAAATTAAAAAGCGAAGTAAAAGAGCCATAGTAGATTAAGTGAGAAGAATTTAAACAGATTCTAAAAGAGCCATACTAGATTAAGTGAGAGAAATTTAAACAGATTCTAAAAGAGCCATAGTAGATTAAGTGAGAAGAATTTAAACAGATTCTTAATGTCTCATTATCAACACCATCACACTATTATTATATATATGTAACCAAAAATAGTTGTTTAATCTATAAATATTTCCTATCTTTACATCGTTAACATATAAAGATTATATGCGAATTAGAAATTAAGAATTAAACCTTAAATTCGCACCAAATAAGGAGCTTTAGCGACTTCTAATCCCTCCCTAAGGGAGGGATTAGGGGTAGGGTAAGAAAATAAAAGAGAAAAACCTCTAGTTTTCCACTCCGTAATTGCTCAAAAAACGAATAATAATTCAAACCTTAAGCAGGCATTATATATGACAGAGAAAGCAATTAGTGAGTGGTTGATGGAGAACCTTGTCAACGCTTCGATTCGAGCAGGTGCAGCCGCAATGGATATCTACCGCAGCAGAGAGCCAATTGATGTGAGTCTAAAGAGCGATAAAAGCCCTCTGACCGAGGCTGATCGTATGGCTCACAAGACAATCAAGGAGTATCTTGGTGCTACGCGAATCCCTATTTTAAGCGAAGAGGGTCGCGAGATGCTCTATGATGAGAGGCGCAACTGGGAGCTTTTCTGGTTGGTCGACCCTCTGGATGGTACTCACGAGTTTATCGAGAGAACCGACGAGTTCACTATAAACATCGCTCTGATGTATAACAAGAAGTGTGTTGGTGCGGCGATATATGTACCTTGCACCAAGAAGCTATATATCGCAAGTCGGGACACTGGCGCTTCACTCTGTTGCGACGTTGAACCATCTCACGATGCAGCCTACACCTTCGAACAGATACAAAACGCTTCGCAGTCGCTCCCGCTTAAAAGAGCCGAGCGCAAAGCCCCAATAGTTGCTATTTCACGTCTACACAACACCCCCGAAACCTTCACTCATATCGAGTCGCTAAGGGAGAAACATCCCGATTTAACCATTGTCGAGCAGGGTAGTTCGTTTAAGTTCTGTATGCTAGCCGAGGGTAGTGCCGACTACTATATCCGCACCTCAACAACATACGAGTGGGACACCGCAGCAGGTGAGTTAATCCTCGCTGAGGCTGGTGGAGAGACCCGCTCATTCCCCGATGGAGAGGCAATCCTCTATAATAAGGAGAATTTAGAGAACCCTTGGTTTACGGCTCGCTCTCCTCTCTGCACCTTATAGTAGGGCGTATTGTGAAAAAATCCTATTTTTTCTTCGAAAAGTTTACAAAAAACACTACCTTTGCTCTTTGTAAGCAAAATAGCTTATACTATTTTTAAGCAGAAAAACTTAAACAGATTCTAAACTTTTCATACGTTGAAGGATGATTAAACGATTTATGGCACTTGTTGCCATTATAAGTGTTGTTATAGTTGCCGCAGCCCAGACGAGGCAGACTAGAGCGGAGTATGTAAACAGATATAAAGAGATAGCTATCAAGCATATGGAGAGGTATGGAATACCTGCCAGTATAACTATGGCTCAGGGTATTCTAGAGTCAGATTGTGGCAATAGTTCCCTCTCTAAGAGTTCAAATAACCACTTCGGTATAAAGTGCAAAACGGGCTGGACAGGTCGTTCGGTGCGCTACGATGATGATGCTCCAAATGAATGTTTCAGAGCCTACGACTCGGTGGAGGAGTCATATCGCGACCACGCCGAGTTTCTCGATACAGGGCAGCGTTACGACTCTCTATTCCGACACTCACACACCGACTATAAGAGTTGGGCACATGGTCTAAAGGCTGCGGGATACGCCACAGCACCCCACTACGCAAATCTACTTATCAAGATAATCGAGGATGAGAAGTTATTCCTGCTCGACTATCAGGATGGAGCTGATATGTATGCTCAACGTGAAAACTACTCAATCGAGAAGTTCGATGGCACTCCAGCATCAAGAGTCAACGACTCAAAACCCGACGCCTCAACAGGCGCTACCTCTTCCAAAAGCGAGAAGATAGACCCCGACAACCACTGGGTTACGATAAATTCACACGAGGGGTATAAGATATTCAGAACAAACGGCATCTTCTACATCGAGGCTAAAGAGGATGACTCAATCGAGAATATATCCGACAAATTCAATATCGGAAAGGGTACTCTACGTCGTTTCAACGATTTGGATAAAGATAGCCAACTCATCAAGGGTGAGAGGATATATATCAATGCGAAACAGAGCGCATGGCGTGGTGAAAATGCAACACACACCGCAACCCAAGGCGAGACCTTAGCATCGCTATCACAGATGTATGGCGTCAAGGAGAAGTCACTACGCCGACTCAACAAGTTGAAAAAGAGCACCCACACTCTCACCGAGGGTTCTACAATTAAATTACGATAATCATGGAGACTCTACGCGAAAGCATTATCAAGACAATAATATTTAAGTCGAATCTCAAACAGAGAATCTACGACAACACCTTTGCAATATTCAACCTACTAAAGGAGACCCTCTTGGAGATGGCATCCGAGCTTGACGACGAGCTCGAAGGCAAACTCGACCGCAGGGTTCGTCTGGAGTATCGTGACCGTGGTAAGTTCGAGACTCAGCTACAGGTGGCAAACGACCTACTTCTGTTCCAGATGCAGAGCGATGTGTTCCAATTCGAGTCTAACCATCCGATATGGAGTAACGAATATGTGGCGATGGATAGAACTAATGCCTACTGCGGAGTGATTAATATCTACAACTTCCTGGCAGACTCGTTCAAGCTGAACCGTAACTCCGACGAGGGGTATCTTATTGGTCGTATCTTTGTGAATGGCGACAGATTCTACTTTGTTGAGGGTAAGCGACAGTTCCTTATGCGCCACGATAAATTTGGCGAGAAGGAGCTAAACCGCACCGAGCTAGTCGATATCCTAGAGGCGGCACTAAACTATGCGCTCAACTTCGACCCTCTAGTTCCACCATACGATGCACATAAAAGGGTTACCGTCGATCAGTTCAACTCGAAGATGGATAACTCGAAGTTTATCAATGGCAAACGTCTCGACTTCGATTTTAATATAGACGACATCTAATCTCTATGTCAGAAATAAAAGCTCTCTCTCTACCAATATTCTCACAAGTGTCTCGCATAGCCGACAGCATGGGTGTCGAGGCGTATGTTGTGGGTGGATATGTCAGGGATTACTACCTCCATCGTCCATCCACCGATATCGACATCGTGGTTGTGGGTAGCGGAGTAGAGTTAGCCGAGAGGATTGGGCAAGAGCTTAAAACCAACGTCTCGATATTCAAACGTTTCGGAACGGCGATGCTCCGCTCACATGGAGTCGAGATTGAGTTCGTCGGAGCAAGGCGCGAATCATACTCTCCCGACTCACGTAAACCCTCCATCGAAGAGGGTACTCTAGAGGATGACCAACGTCGACGCGACTTCACCATAAACGCCATGGCGTGGTCGTTGAATGGAGAGAGATTTGGCGAGTTAGTCGACCCATTTCAAGGTGTCTACGACCTGGAAGATAGAGTTATTATAACACCCTGCGACCCCGATATAACCTTCTCGGACGACCCTTTAAGGATGATGCGTGCCGTGAGGTTCGCCACGCAATTAGGGTTCGATATAGCCGAAGAGACCTTCGACGCTATAGTGCGCAATGCAGAGCGTATCTCGATAGTATCGATGGAGCGCATCTTGGTCGAGATCAACAAGATAATCGCCTCACCTAAGCCCTCAATGGGTTTCGAGTTGCTCGACTTAACGGGTCTACTGAAGCTCATATTCCCCGAACTATCCGCCTTGAAAGGGGTCGAAAAGAGGGGTAAACATGGACATAAAGATAACTTCGAACACACCCTCGAAGTGTTGGATAATATAGCTCAAAAGAGCGACAACCTATACCTACGTTGGTCGGCAATCCTCCACGATATTGGCAAGGCTACAACCAAAGCATACGACCCGAAACAGGGGTGGACATTTCATGCTCACGAGTTCGTCGGAGCTAAGATGATTCCCAAGATATTCCGCCGCATGAAGCTGCCACTAGGCGAACCTATGAAGTTCGTCGAGCAGTTGGTTCTACTACATCTACGCCCTATATCGCTATCCGACAGCGAAGTAACAGACTCGGCGGTGCGTCGTCTGCTGTTTGATGCGGGTGATAATATCGACTCACTGATGTTGCTTTGTCGTGCGGATATAACCTCGAAGAATGACTCTAAGGTGCGTCGTTACCTCCATCAATTCGACCTAGTCGAGCGGAAGATGGTCGACCTGGAAGAACGTGATAAGGTACGCAACTTCCAACCCCCAATCACTGGCGAGATTATCATGCGAGAGTACGATATCAACCCCTGCGCTGTAATTGGCGAGATTAAGGAGGTGATAAAGAACGCCATCCTCGATGGTAAGATATCCAACGACTACGACCAGGCGTTTGCTCTAATGGAGGAGCTGGCAGCAGAGAGGGGACTAAAAAGAAGATAGGAGATTAAAAATCGACATCAATTATGATTGCGCGTTTCATCCAATACCTCGAAGTTGAGAGACGCTACTCACCTCTCACAATTCGCAACTATCGTCGCGATGTAGAGCAATTTGCACTATATGTAGCACCCTCAATCGAGGAGTTCGACCCATCGACGGTCACCCTACAGCAGCTCCGTGAGTGGATTATTTCACGCTCCGAATCGGGCAGGGTGAAGAGTTCATCGCTCAATCGCGAGATATCATCAATCAAATCTCTCTTCCGCTGGGCACAATCCCAGGGTCTAACCACCACCAACCCTTTGAATGGGTTACGTGCTCTAAAAACAGAACATGTACTACCAACATTCATCGCCAAGAGCCGCATGAACACCCTTTTAGAGGAGTGTGCCGACAGCTCCGACAGCGACAACTTCACAACCGTGCGCAACGCTCTAATCATAAAATTTTTCTACTCCACAGGATTGCGCCTCAGCGAGCTAGCATCCTTAAATTCAGAGAGTTTCAACCACGACTACTCTACTTTGAAGGTCGTAGGTAAAGGCAACAAAGAGCGCATCGTCCCTATCGTCGAGTCTCTATCGCTCCAAATAAAATCATACATCAACAAATTTTTACCCCAATTTATTTGCACAAGTCATTTTTTTCCACTATTTTTATCTTCCAAAGGTAGTCAACTCTCCACCAACATGATCTACCGAATCGTAAGAAAGGAGCTTGAAAAGGGGGGAGTTGAGGGTAAAAAGAGCCCACACGTTCTACGACACACTTTTGCAACACACCTACTCAGTTCAGGGGCTGACATGCGCGAGATTGAGGAGCTATTGGGACACTCATCGCTACAAGCGACTCAGATATACACCCACAGCTCAATCGACCACCTGCAAGCCTCCTACAAAAACTCCCATCCCAGGGGGCGAGATAAGAGAACAAGAGAGGATAAAAGCAGAAAGTAAAAGGTAAAAGGGCACATATTGTGTGAGCAGAGTGATAGTAATTTTATTAACCATATAGATATCGCAAATATCTATATCTAAAAACTAAAAGGTATGAACATTCAAATTCAATCGGTAAAATTCGACGCCGACAAGAAATTAATCGAATTTATTGAAAATAAGATGTCTAAGCTAGAGAGGTTTGCAGATAACTCGACAGGCTCAGAAGTTACTCTAAAGTTAGATAAAGACCACGAAAAGGGCAATAAGGTTGTGAGTATAATAGTGAAAGTTCCTGGCGAGGATCTATTCGCCGAACGCAGAGCTAAGACATTCGAGGAGGCTGTAGACGACGCTATCGACGCTATCAAAAACCAAATCGACAAAGCTAAACAGAAGTAAACGCTAAACGCCTCAGAGTAAGCGTGGATAATAATTGATTCCTAAATCACTATTATTCACGTTTTTTTTGCCTACAATTTTGTTACTTACTTAATTTATTATTATATTTGTGGATTAATTAAAGGAGAATTAATAAACACAACAATATGAAAGGAATCGTACTAGCTGGTGGGTCGGGAACTCGACTCTATCCCATCACTAAAGGTGTTAGTAAACAGCTAATACCTATCTATGACAAACCTATGGTCTACTACCCAATCTCGGTTTTGATGTTGGCAGGGATTCGCGAGATATTGATTATCTCGACACCTACTGATCTACCAGGATTCAAGAGACTTTTGGGCGATGGCTCCGACTATGGAGTACGTTTTGAGTATAAAGAGCAACCCTCACCTGATGGGTTGGCTCAGGCATTTACGCTCGGAGCTGAGTTTATTGGCAACGATGCAGCTTGTTTGGTCTTGGGAGACAATATCTTCTACGGAGCAGGCTTCTCTGCCCAGCTCAAAGAGTCTGTTGCCACCGCAGAGCAGGATGGCAAAGCAACAGTCTTTGGCTACTGGGTGTCAGACCCAGAGCGATATGGAGTGGCTGAATTTGACAAAGATGGCAACTGTCTCTCGATTGAGGAGAAGCCAGAAAAGCCAAAATCAAACTACGCCGTTGTGGGTCTATACTTCTACCCAAACAAGGTGGTGGATGTAGCGCACAATATCAAACCTTCAGCACGTGGTGAGTATGAGATAACCACCGTAAACCAGGAGTTCTTGAACGATGGAGAGCTTAAGGTAAAGACTCTAGGTCGTGGTTTTGCATGGCTCGACACAGGTACTCACGACTCTCTATCTGAAGCATCGACATTTATCGAAGTTATCGAGAAAAGACAGGGTTTGAAGGTGGCTTGCCTAGAGGGTATAGCCTATAGAAATGGTTGGATTGACGACGACAAGATGCGAGAGTTAGCACAACCAATGATTAAAAACCAATATGGTCAATATCTCTTGAAGCTCATTGACGACAAACAAAACAATAAACTATAATGGAGGCGATAAAGACAGCCATCGAGGGGGTAGTAATAATCGAGCCAAGGGTATTTGGCGATGATAGGGGCTACTTCTACGAGTCGTTCTCTCAGCGAGAGTTCGAGGAGAAGGTTTGCAAAACAACCTTTATTCAAGATAACCAAAGTTTCTCAACTTATGGCGTTCTACGAGGTCTACACTTCCAGAAAGCACCCTACGCACAGAGCAAGTTGGTTCGTGTAACCAAGGGTCGAGTGGTTGATGTTGCGGTAGATATCAGAACTGGCTCACCGACCTATGGCAAATATGTCGCTGTGGAGCTGAGCGAGGAGAACCACCGTCAGCTATTTATCCCACGTGGATTTGCTCACGGCTTTGTGGTTCTATCCCAGGAGGCTATCTTCCAATATAAGTGCGACAACTTCTACTCAAAGGAGAGTGAGGGTGCAATTATGTGGAACGACCCCGATTTAGGAGTCGATTGGGGTATTGCAGAGGCGGATGCGATTTTATCGGACAAGGATAAACTCAATAGCCTATTTAAAGATTTTGTCTCACCTTTTAGCTACGACATCAACTATTATGAGTAAGACAATATTAGTAACGGGAGCTAACGGGCAACTTGGCAACGAGATGCGTCGAGTAGCTACAACAAGCAGCGATAGATATATCTTTACCGATGTGGCGGAGTTGGATATTACCGACTACCAGGCAATTTTGGCGATGGCAACAAGCGAGAAGGTTGATGTTATAGTCAACTGCGCTGCCTACACCAATGTCGACAAAGCTGAGGATGATGAGGCATTTGCGAACCTGTTGAACAACACCGCAGCGGAATATCTTGCAAAGGCGGCCAAAGAGGCAGAGGCGACACTGATACACATCTCGACCGATTATGTTTTCGATGGTTCAGCTCATATTCCCTATACCGAGGAGCAACCAACAAAGCCTATCGGGGTCTATGGTAAGACCAAGTTGGCGGGTGAGGTTTCAGTTGCCGAGTCGGGATGTACCTATATTATAATAAGAACCTCGTGGTTGTACTCACAGTGGGGAGGCAACTTCGTCAAGACGATGCAACGCTTGACAGCTGAAAGAGATACGTTGAGTGTTATCTTCGACCAGGTGGGAACTCCAACTCACGCAGGTGATTTGGCGGATGCGATAGGTGTAATCATCTCAACCGACCAACTCGATAAGAGCGGCACATACCACTTCAGCAATGAGGGGGTATGCTCGTGGTACGACTTCGCAACAGTTATCGCCGAGAAGAGTGGTAATCAGTGCGATATCATCCCAATCCACTCCGACGAGTTCCCCGCAAAGGTGACACGCCCACACTACTCCGTGCTTGACAAAACGAAGTTCAAGACAACCTTCGGGGTGAAAATCCCATACTGGACAGTGAGCCTCGACAAATGTATCAACGAACTAAAAAACTAGACCCTAATGCGTCATTGCGGGCTCGACCCGCAATCTCGAACCAAAAGGGATGAGATTCTGAATCAAGTTCATAATGACGATTATTTAGATAATAATAAAACACAGCTTGCTGTGCGTCATTGCGGGCTTGACCCGCAATCTCGAACCAAAAGGGATGAGATTCTGAATCAAGTTCAGAATGACGATTATTTAGATAATAATAAAACACAGCTTGCTGTGCGTCATTGCGGGCTCGACCCGCAATCTCGAACCAAAAGGGATGAGAGATTCTGAATCAAGTTCAGAATGACGATTATTTAGATAATAATAAAACACAGCTTGCTGTGCGTCATTGCGGGCTCGACCCGCAATCTCTAACCAAAAGGGATGAGATTCTGAATCAAGTTCATAATGATGTGTAAAAGTAAACCTTATAAAAAATTAAGATTATGTCATTCAAAAGAAATATTATCATCACAGGTGGCGCAGGATTTATCGGTAGCCACGTAGTACGTCTATTCGTTAATAAATACCCTGAGTATCACATTATTAACCTGGATAAGTTAACTTACGCAGGTAACCTTGCGAACCTTGTAGATATCGAGAACGCACCTAACTACACCTTCGTTAAGGCTGATATCTGCGACTTCGATGCGATGGTTGAGCTATTTACAAAATATGAGGTAGATGGAGTAATCCACCTAGCGGCTGAGAGCCACGTAGACCGCTCAATCAAAGACCCATTTACCTTTGCACAGACAAACGTAATGGGTACTCTTTCATTGCTACAAGCAGCTAAGAACCAGTGGAATGGCGACTACGAGGGCAAGCGTTTCTACCACATCTCAACCGATGAGGTTTATGGAACTTTGGAGTTCGATGGCACATTCTTCACCGAGGAGACATCTTACGACCCACACTCTCCATACTCAGCATCGAAAGCGAGTTCAGACCACTTCGTGCGTGCCTTTGCTGACACATACGGAATGCCAACAGTTGTGACAAACTGCTCGAACAACTATGGACCTTATCAATTCCCTGAGAAGTTGATTCCACTATTTATCAACAATATCCGCCACGGCAAGCCACTTCCAGTCTACGGAAAGGGTGAGAACGTAAGAGACTGGTTATACGTGGTAGACCACGCACGTGCAATCGACGTAATCTTCCACGAGGGCAAACTATCTGATACCTACAACATTGGCGGATTCAACGAGTGGAAAAACATCGACCTAATCAAGGTAATCATCGCCACGGTAGATAGACTCCTAGGCAATCCAGAGGGACACAGCGAGAGCCTAATCACCTACGTAACAGACCGTGCAGGTCACGATTTACGCTACGCTATTGACTCAAACAAACTCAAAGCAGAGCTAGGTTGGGAGCCAAGCCTTCAATTCGAGGAGGGTATCGAAAAGACCGTAGCTTGGTACTTAGAGAACCAAGAGTGGATGGATAACATCACCTCTGGTGAGTACGAGAAGTACTACGCTGATATGTATAAAAACAAATAACCTAAAACAATGAGCCACAACTCTCTACTTCGTTCTATCCTTCTGACTTCATCTCTCACGATGATTGCAGGGGCAGCTATTGCTCAAGAGGCAAAACGTCCAAACTTCCTATTTATCCTAGCCGACGACCAGGATGCTGCGACATTGGGCGCTTATGGCGACACCTATGTCGATACTCCAAACCTTGATGAACTCGCTAAAAATGGCGTAACTCTAACCAGAGCACATCAGATGGGCTCGTATGTAGGTGCTGTGAGTACCGCTTCGCGAACTATGATGATGACAGGTCGTAATGTGTGGCAAGCCATGCAGGTGCAGAAGAATCAGAACAAGTATGAGAATCCATGTGGTAATGCCGATATCGTGAGCGAAGATGCTCCTGAGTATAACTCACTCCCTGCGCTATTCCACCGTGCTGGATACCATACTTTCAGAACATGCAAGATGGGTAATAGCTACAATGCGGCAAATGTTCTATTCGACGAGCGTTACGATAAGACCAACCGTGGCGACACCGACGAAAATGGTAGCAAATGGCATGCAGACCATGTTATCCGCTACTTCGAGGAGCGTGCAGCAGACTCTAGCGAGGATAAAAAACCATTCTTTGTCTACTTCGGTTTCTCATATCCTCACGACCCACGTAACGGAAAACCAGAACTCTTAGAGAAGTATGGTGCATCAAACATCGCCGAGCCAACCGAGGTTAACGATAAGATGCCACCACTACCAATCAACTACCTACCCGAAAAACAGTTCCACGACGGACACCCCAATCTACGTGATGAGGTTGCTGTAAAGGGCGTTATGACTCGTCGCGATGAGGCTACAATCCGCAACGAGAAGGGTAAAGAGGCGGCATGTATCGAGGATATCGACACTCAAGTTGGCCGTGTGCTCGAAGCGTTAGAGGCCACTGGTGAGTTGGATAATACCTACATCATCTACACCGCAGACCACGGTATCGCCGTTGGTAAACACGCCTACATGGGCAAGCAGAATCTATTCAACCACTGTTTCCGTGTGCCATTTATCGTGTCGGGACCTGGTGTGCTTAAGAATAAGTATCGCGAGGGTAATATCTACTTGATGGATATGCTCCCAACCGTTCTTGACTTGGCAGGAATCGAGACCCCTGATGTAATTGATGGAAAGAGCTTTAAGGGAGTTCTTGAGGGTGATGAGAAGATTATCCGTGATGTTATGTATGGAACATACTGCGGAGGAACTAAACCTGGCATTAGAACTGTTGTAAAGGGTGATTGGAAACTTATTAAGTATGACGTACTCGATGGTACGGTTCGTGAGACTCTACTATTCAACTTGAAGGATAATCCAAATGAGTTGATGATTGAGCACCATGCCCAGGAGGTTGTAAAACTCACAGGCAACAAACCAAAAGCAAAGCAGGTTAACCTCGCCGACAACCCTAAATACGCTAAGAAATTGGCCGAGATGGAGGCTCTACTCCTTGAGCAGATGATAGAGGTTGGCGACCCATATCGCCTCTGGAATCAACCACAAGAGTAGGTTTACATTAATTTCAAACAACGATGCTAAGCAGTTTAGCCTTTATATTTATCCTAGCCCTTGCGTTAGGATATTTTTTCAACCTTATCAAACTACCTGCGCTTGTGGGTATGTTGCTCGCAGGTATTATATTAGGGCCTCACGGATTAGACCTTATCGACATCTCGATTCTGAGTATATCAATCGAGTTGCGCCAGATTGCTCTGGTTATAATTCTACTTCGTGCCGGTCTCTCGCTAAACCTCGGTGAGTTGAGACAGGTTGGGCAAGCTGCGACGCTTATGTGTTTCACCCCTGCTCTATTCGAGATTCTCGGAGTTATGCTCATAGCCCCTATCCTACTGGGTGTTACACTTATCGAGGCGGCGGTTATCGGAGCTGTCGTTGCAGCGGTATCGCCTGCGGTTGTAGTGCCAAAGATGCTCAACCTTATGGAGCGTAAAATTGGCACTAAAAAGGGTATTCCTCAGATGATTATGGCAGCAGGCTCTGTCGACGATATCTTTGTTATTGTGCTATTTACAGCATTCACATCACTTGCGATGGGTGGCGAAGTGTCGGGGATGAGCTTTGTGGAGATTCCAATATCTATCCTGTCGGGGTTGGGATTGGGAGTGCTCCTTGGATGGGGTATCTCGCTCTATTTCAAGAAGTTCCACATGCGAGACTCCATCAAACTGTTGCTACTATTAAGCGTTGCATTTCTACTCCTCACAACGGAGCAGTGGCTCAAAGGTACACTTCCACTATCGGGGCTCTTGGCTGTGATGGCTATGGGTGCTACCATCAATATGAGATACCCTACCCTTTCGCAACGTATATCGCCTAAATTTGGGAAGTTATGGGTCGGAGCGGAGATTCTCCTCTTCACACTTGTCGGGGCATCGGTGGATATCTCTTACGCCACAGCAGCAGGATTTGCAGCCTTTGGAGTGATTCTATTTGCTCTTATATTCCGCATGGGAGGGGTCTTCGTCTCGATGATTCCAAGCAAACTAACCCTCAAAGAGCGACTATTCTGCATGATAGCCTACACCCCCAAGGCGACAGTTCAGGCAGCGATTGGCTCGCTACCCCTGGCGATGGGTCTTGATTGTGGCGAGATAGTTCTAACCGTTGCGGTCTTAGCGATACTTATCACAGCGCCACTGGGTGCAGCAGGTATCGACATGAGCTACTCGAAACTACTCGAAGAGTAGCTCCAAGAATCTGTTTAAACAGATTCTAAATAGAGTAGAGTATCGGAGCAGATGGGCCGAGCGGAATACCTAGCCACAACCACACCACAACAAAGATAGTCCAGACAAGCAGGAACGCCACCGAGTATGGCAACATCACCGAAATTATCGTGCCGATACCCGAATCCGCCTTATACCTCTGGAAGTAGACGATTATCAGCGGAAAGTAGTAGAGCAGCGGAGTGATGATATTCGTTGAGCTATCACCAATTCGATATGCACACTGCGCCAATTCGGGCGAGTAGCCGAGCATCATAAACATAGGTATAATAATCGGAGCTAACAAGAGCCACTTCGCCGAGGCTGAACCAACCACCAGATTAATCAGCGCAGAGAATAGCACGGTTATCAACACCAAAGGGATAAACCCTAGATTCATACTCTTGATAAGCTCCACTCCATTCACCGCCAAGACCATCCCCAGGTTACTATCGTTGAACCACGAGACAAACTGCGCCGCGAAGAATACCAAAACGAAGTATGAGGTGAGACTGGCAGCACTACTATTCAACGACTCCAACACATCATCTGCCGAGGAGAATCGCTTAGTCATAAATCCGTATATCAAACCTGCTGTCGCTGTAACCAAGAATAGCAGTGCGACAAACCCGGTAAACACCACCGATTTGAGAGCCGAGTTACTAGCTATATCACGCAGATATCCATCCTGAGGAATCACACCATAAGCCAACACCACAATCCACGCAACTACGGATAGAGTAGCATATAACAGAGCACGGTTCTCCACTCTGCTTAGAGGTTTCAGAGGCTCTACCTCAACCTCACCGCTATATCTTCCCAGTCGAGGCTCGATGATTTTATCGGTTACCAACGTACCCACAATTGAGATAATCACCGTCGAGGCGAACATAAAGTAGTAGTTCGACAACGCACCGACAACATAGTCGGGGTTGATAATATTTGCTGCGGTAGTCGATATTGCCGCCAACATCACATCGACACTCGAAATGAGCAGATTAGCAGAAAAACCTCCCGATACACCCGCAAATGCCGCAGCCATACCAGCGATAGGATTACGCCCCAAAGAGTGAAATATCGCACCTCCGATTGGTATAACTAATATGTAACCAACATCCGAAGCCAGATTCGAGAGGATACCCGTCATCACCACCATAAAGGTGACACCTCGACCATTAATTCTCGACAACAGAGCAACAATTGCCGCCCTAATCAGACCACTACCCTCAGCTAGACCCACACCCAGCACCGAGACAAAGACCACACCCAGCGGAGCAAACCCCGTAAAGTTGGTAACCATCGTAAGGAGTATCCGATGAATCCCCTCTCTGGTGAGTAGGCTCTTGACAAAAACCTCCTCGCCACTACTTGGGTTAACACCACCCCAACCTAGCACTCCACCCAGAGCAGATATAACCAAAATAAGTAGAGCTAGCAGCGCAAATAGGAATGCTGGAGTAGGTAGGGCATTACCCACACGCTCGATAGTTGTTAAGAATCTATCTAAAAGAGATTTTTTTTTACTCATAATTTCTAATTTTACGCAAAAATACTAAATTATTTTTGTATATTTGTAACCAAGGAGAAAAAAGTAAACGGTATGAGTGAAAGATTAGCATTGGTTGCATCGGACGAATGGTTGCAACCCGTAGAAGAGGAGATTGAGCTACGACACAAACTCTATAAAGAGCAGCTCGACATTATCAAAACAGCGGCTGGTTCGCTTGCGGACTACGCAAATGGCTATCGATACTTCGGATGGCAGCACGACGATATGATGCAGGGGTGGTGGTTTCGCGAGTGGCTACCACGTGCACATGATGTCTATATCTGTGGCGAATTCAACAGCTGGGCTCGTACCGAACTACGCCTAAATAGGGACTCAAATGGAGTGTGGAGCATATTCCTACCCGATGCTATGTATGGATGGAGGCTGCAACACAACTCACTCTACAAGCTACATATAAATGGAGACAATGGTTGGAGGGATAGAATCCCAGCCTACGCTACACGTGTGGTGCAGGATGATATCACCAAGAACTACTCCGCTCAATTCTACATCCCTCAACCATTCGACTGGGAGGATGATGCAGAGTTTACTCCACTTCCCGATGGGCAGCTGCTAATCTATGAGGCTCACGTTGGAATGGCAGGTGAGGAGTCGAGAGTGGCTACATACCGTGAATTTACCGAGAATGTTCTACCTCGAATCAAAGAGGATGGATACAACGCAGTGCAGCTTATGGCTATAGCTGAGCACCCATACTACGGCTCATTTGGATATCATGTATCGAGTTTCTTCGCTCCATCTTCGAGGTTCGGAACACCCGAAGAGTTGAAAGAGCTTATTAGAGAGGCACATAAGCTGGGTATCGCCGTAATTATGGATTTGGTTCATGCCCACTATGTTCGCAATATAAACGAGGGAATCAACGAGCTTGATGGTAGCTCTTCGCACTACTCACTCGAAGGTGAGGCGGGGTATCAACAATATTGGGACTCGATGATTTTCGACTACGGCAAGCGTGAAGTGCAGCACTTCCTGCTATCGAATGTTAAGTATTGGCTCGATGAGTTCCACTTCGATGGATATCGCTTTGATGGAGTCACCTCGATGATATACCACCACCATGGATATGTCGATTTCGACTCACGTGAGAAGTTCTTCGACGAAGGAGTTAGCCGCGATGCATTAACCTACCTCTCGCTAGCCAATGACCTAATCCACGAGTTTAACCCCAAGGCTATATCTATCGCCGAGGATGTTAGTGGCATGCCCGGTATGTGTGCCCCAACCAGTGATGGAGGAGTCGGTTTTGACTATCGTCTAGGTATGGCACTGCCCGATTTTTGGATTAAGCTACTCAAGGAGATTCCCGACGAGGAGTGGAATATGGATGAGATGTGGAGCGTAATGACTACACGACTTCCAGGGGTAAAGACCGTGGCGTATGCTGAGTCTCACGACCAAGCTATGGTTGGCGACCAGACCATCGCATTCCGCTTGATGGATAAGGAGATGTACTTCTCGATGAATCGTGAGTCGCAGAGCCTTATTGTCGATAGAGGTATCGCTCTGCATAAGATGATACGCCTATTCACCATCGCAACGGGTGGTGATGCATACCTCAACTTTATGGGTAATGAGTTTGGACACCCCGAATGGATTGACTTCCCACGCGAGGGCAACGACTGGAGCTACGACCATGCTCGTCGACTATGGTCGCTCTCAGAGGATGGATTCCTTAGATACTCCTTCCTTGGCGAGTTCGACAAAGCGATGATTGAGCTAGTTAAAGAGGGTAAGATACTCTCGTCAGGATACCCCTACAAAGTACACCTCGACCAGGAGGCTAAGACCATAGCTTTCTACCATCGAGACCTACTCTTTGTCTTTAACTGGCATAGCGAGAACTCTCTGCCCGACTACTTCTTGCATGTTGGCAGAGCCGGCAAGTACGAGGTTGTGATGTCGAGTGACGAGGAGAGATTCGGCGGCTTTGGCAGAGTTGAAGTTGGAGAGGAGCACTTCTCATTCGAAGGTGAGGCGTGTGCACAATTTATACAGATATACAACACTTCGCGCACAGCGACAGTGTATAGGTTAATAGATTAGGTGAATTAAGGAGCAAAGCGACCCCTAATCCCCTCCCTCAGGGAGGGGATTAGGGGTGGGGTAAGAGTATAAAAAGAGAAAACCACTAGCATCATCACTCAAACCAGCTAAAATTAACACATCTTTAATTCACATAGATTAAATGAAATTGATTTTTTTGGGCACAGGAACTTCGCAGGGCATCCCGACTATCGGGTGCCGATGCGAGGTTTGTAGCTCCACGGATAGCCGCGATAAGCGACTACGCACCTCTGCTTTGGTTGAGGTCGATGGTACAACTATCGTTATCGATGCTGGCCCCGATTTTCGAGCACAGATGTTGCGCGAAGGGGTGAGAAAGGTGGATGGAATACTCCTCACCCACGAACACAAGGACCATATCGGAGGTATCGACGATGTCCGTGCCCTCAACTTTGTGGACTACCCCACTATTCGCCCAACCAATATCTACGCCACACATAGAACCTTGGAGTGTGTGCGCAAAGATTTCGACTACGCATTTGGCAGCCAGAAGTATCAGGGAGTCCCCGAAATTATACTCCACAAAATCAACCACGAGGAGGATTTCACCATCAACGATGTGAGCATCACCCCAATAAAAGGTGGACACTCCGATAGGTTCGAAGTTACGGGATATCGCTTTGGAGATTTGGCTTACCTCACCGATTTCAAAACTATTGACGATAGGGAGACAGCAAAACTTAGTGGGGTTAAAACTTTGATTGTAAATGCTTTGAGATTCACACCTCACCACTCTCACTTCAATGTCGATGAGGCACTGGAGCTTATCAAGAGGGTAGCTCCTGAGCGAGCCTACCTAACGCATATATCACACGACGCTGGTCTCTATTGCGATTTTGCAAAGAAACTCCCCGCAGGAGTCATCCCAGCCTATGATGGCTTGGTGATTGAGGAGCTGTAAAAGATTTCGGCACAGAGCAATTCCACCACACTAAGTAAGCCCAACTACATCAAACATAGCCACCCCCACCAGTTATTTGGCGGTGGATGAGCGGAAGAAATCGTTGAAGAATAGGAAGTGGTAGTGCTGCGACTTTTTCCAATACGCCTTGGTGTGTGTACCCTGGTCAGTGGTGTAGCGATGTGGATAGTTCATATAGAGCAGCTCTTGGTGTAGAGCTTGATTCGCCTCGTAGAAGAAATCATCAACACCACAATCTATAGTCATAGCCAGAGGCTTACTTGGGTCAAGAAGATGTAGCTGATTGATAACGGTGAACTTCTCCCAATTTTCGGGATATTCAGCCCTTGAACCGATATGTTTTGCGATGTTCCATCTGTGTGGGAATGGTCGAATATCGACACCTCCGCTCATACTACCCACCGCACCAAACACATCTTGGTGGCGAATTGCATTGTATAGTGCGCCATGTCCGCCCATGCTTAGACCCGAAATTGCACGCCCCTCTCTAGATGGGATGGTTGGGTATTTAGAGTCGACAAAGGCGACCAACTCCTTCGAGATAAAGGTCTCGAACTGCATCTTAGGGTTGATTGGCGAGTCGAGATACCAACTATCAAAGTTGCCATCGGGAATAACCGCTACCACCCTATATTTGTCGACCAACTCCTCGGTGTCGAAACCCGAAAGCCACGCCTTATAATTTCCGCTATAACCATGAAGTAGATATACCGCAGGGAGTTGCTCGCTAGAGGAGGCATCCTCTGGCAGAACTATCGCACAACGAATCTCACGCTCCATTGATGGACTATATACATTAACCGTATCGACCTGTGCGGCGTATAGGTTTGCGCAGATAAGAATCTGCACTACAACAAGCAGTACTCTAATAATTTTCATCACTTTATTTAAATTTAGTTCTCTATCTCAATTCGACCTCACCTTGACCGATTAGGTATCCTCCGCTATACAACTCTACCTTGTAGAGTCCTTCGTTGAAACCTTCGCCACCAAAGAAGATGCTTACAGGCAACTCAACACCTTGGAAATCAACCTCACGCGAGGCGGTGTATGTCATCAGCTCACCCTCGAAAGAGAATGTCGGTAGAGACTCTGTTGTGATAACAAAGCCATCTGGCGAGATTAATCGAAGGTATATAACTCGGTTTCCTGGGTCTGATAGCTCATTAGCCGCTAGGACAAAGTTAGTTCGTAGAGTCGCTGCACGTCGTGCTCGTGAGACCTCATTACCTCGCTCGTTGAGCATAGAGATAGAGATGGTCGTAGCTCGGATAATCGAACCTTGACGAATCTGAACATCCAGTTCATCGACACGCTCTTCGGCCATCTCAGCACGCAGCTGAGCTGAGGTTATCTCCTTGCGATATGATACATTCTCCGAGATAAGTTTCTCGTTGAGAGTGTTTAGCGAGTCAATCTGGCGCAGATAACCCTGCATAAGAGTACGCATCACACCAACCTGTTTCTCGTACTGGCGCAGTTTATTGTAGTTGAACGTGCGCTCACGTTTGAGCTGTGTGATTATCGAATCAGCACGCATACGCTCCATATTCAGCGAGTCGGCAATAGCGCTATTCTCAACCTCCAACTCCGAGAAGTCATACATCAAATCGGTAAGACTCTCCTCGACTGCCTCCTTCTGGGTAGCTAGAAAAGCCATACTATCACGCTGCTGATGGTAGATGCTGAAGTATAGAACAGATAGAGCCGCTAAAATCACCGTTAAAATTATAATGGCAACACGATACCCCTTTACAGATTTATCCATATCATCGGGCTGCTGCTCATCCATCTGCTCCCAATCATAGTTCTCATCCTCATACTGCGACTCGTAGTCGTAATCTTTGTAGTTATTATCTGACATCTTTATTACTGTTTTCTTTTTTGATATTACAAATATAGTGCAAAAAAATTAATTCACAAAATTAGCGCAGCCTAATAAGTCGTATTCCTCTGATTTTACTGCTACTATTGATATAATCGACCAAATCTGTGGGGTGAATCACCACCTCACCCGCCAAAGATGAGGCGTGGATAAAGGTCACCCTCTCGCCTAGCCTATTGATTATACCTATGTGGCTAATATCCAACCCCTTAACCGAAGTTACAAAGGCCACAATATCGCCATCCTCGATTTGAGACAACACCTGCGCCACTCGCTGCGAAGGTATCATATAGTACTCCTGTGCGGAGTTTAGACGCTCCTCAATTTTCTCTATCTCGGCTCTTAATTGCGGACTCTCCTTGAGCTTAGGATATAGGGTGTAGTTCTCGCTCATAAACGAGAACTCCTGATTGAACTTCTCGCCTGAAAGCCTCGCTGTCACCTCCTCGAAACAACCCATCCTCTCGCCTTGGGCAATCCACTCACTGGTGTAGTGGATGCGACTAGCGTAGCCATCGACTCGACCGTTACGATACCTTAGACGACGCACATTATCCTTGAAATTATCATAGGATGGAAACTCCATCTGCGCATCCGCCACAGCAGCTAAACAGCTCTCAACAAAGAGGATACAGTCCGTCTGAGTGAGGTCAACAATAAGTTCCTCACGTTCACCCTCCAACAACCCCGCAACATAGGGAGTTGCGAGAAGTTCCTGCGCCGTAAGCACCAAATCATTAGCCGGGGAGCTTTCGCAGTTGCCGCAATAGCTCAACTGGGCATATACTCTGTCGTAAACTTCTTGGCTGTTATCACCACCCTCAGCAGCTGATAATGAGAGCGTAAATAGGGCGAAAAATAGTAATGTAAATTGTCTCATAAAGGTCTGTTTGGAGAACAAAAGTACTATTTTTTTTGGAATAATAGAAAAAAAAGCTCTATATTTGCCTTTCGATTTTTGATTAAAATATGTATAAACTGATAATACATCCGCTACTTTTCTGGTTCAACATGGAGCGTGCGCACACATTCGTAATATGGTTATTACGAATCGTTGGTGCTATTCCTGGTGGAAATGCCCTTCTAAAGAGCATCTACCGTGTGAAGCATCCATCGCTCGAAAGAGAGGTTTTGGGGATGAAATTCAACAACCCGATTGGTCTTGCTGCGGGATTTGACCGCAATGGCGACATCATCTCGCCTCTGGAAGCGATAGGTTTTGGTTTTGTCGAGATAGGCACGGTAACCTCCGAGCCTCAAGTGGGAAATCAACGACCTCGTGTATTCCGTCTAAAACAGGATAACGCTATCATCCAACGCAACGGAAACCCAAATGCTGGATGGAAGAGCGTTATATCATCACTACGTAAAAAACGCAAAGAGATTGTCGTGGGGTGTAATATCTCCGCAATTAGCGACGTGAGCGACGATGATTTAGAGAGTAGCTACCTAACTACTTTCCGCAATCTGTACCAATACAGCGACTACTTCACCGTCAATCTAACACACGTCAGCACCTCGAACAAGGAGTATCTATACTCCGCTGAGCGTATAAATCGTATTATCAAACCTCTCTTCGAATTCCGACGCGGACAGAGCGAGTATCGCCCGATACTTATTAAGGTATCGCCCGATTTGAGCAACGAACAGCTCGACGAGATTGTTGAAATATTGATAAATACACCGCTCGATGGTTTGGTCGCGGTGCTTGGTTCAACATCTCGTGAAGGGTTGAAAACATCCGCCTCGACTCTCGATAAGATAGGCAGCGGACGACTATGTGGCGAACCGCTAAAGGAGCGTGCTTTGGAGGTTGTAAAATATCTACACCAAGCTAGCGGCGGTCACTACCCTATTATTGGTGTTGGAGGGGTATCTTCGGGCGAAGATGCACAGAAGATGTTGGATGCAGGAGCATCTCTTGTTCAGATATATAGCTCATTTGTCTACCAAGGACCACAAGCGGTTAAGAGAATCAGCAACGCCTTAATCAGCGAGAAACAACCCCAGTAATGACTAGCACAATAATCACCATCGGCGACGAGATTCTAATCGGACAGATAGTCGACACCAACTCAACATTCATAGCAAAAGCGCTGAGCGATATAGGCTTCACCGTAAGCGAAAAGTGCTCAATATCAGATAGTCAAGAGGTAATCCAAGGAACTATCCGCAGGGCTATGGAGTCCTCTGATTTGGTAGTTATAACAGGTGGATTGGGCCCAACAAACGACGACGTAACAAAACTATCGCTCGTTCAGATGTTCAACTCCACACTTGTCGAGAATCACGAAGTGGCACTCCATGTCGAGAGTATGTTGGCAAAACGAGGTGTCGCATTCAACCGCCTCAATCGAGAGCAAGCTCTTGTTCCCGACAACTGCACGGTGCTCCATAACGCATGTGGCACAGCCCCTGGAATGTGGTTCGAGCAGGGTGAAAAGGTGGTGGTTTCACTACCAGGAGTCCCATTCGAGATGAAGGAGTTGATGCAAAACGAGGTTATTCCACGCCTAAAAAAGGGGTTCAAGCTACGTGGTTCAATTCACCGCACACTCGTCACCTACGGTATCGCAGAGTCGATTCTCGCAGAGCGTATCGAGGAGTGGGAGAACTCGCTTCCCGAAGGTGTAAAGTTGGCATATCTACCCAACGCAAACCGAGTTAGACTACGCCTCTCGGCCTACGAAGTCGAGGGTGAGCAGACCGCAAAACTCATTGACGATGCGTTCAACGCCTTGGCGCTTATTATCCCCGATAATATCCTCGGATGGGAGGGAGTGAGCGAGGAGGAGCTAATTCAAAACATATTAACAGAGAAGGGGTTAACACTCTCCGCAGCGGAGAGCTGCACGGGAGGAGCTATCGCCTCACGCTTTACGGCTCGTGGTGGGGCATCACTCCACTTTTTGAGCGGAGTGGTAAGCTATAGCAACCACTCCAAGGTCAACATTTTAGGGGTCGAGGAGTCGGCAATCGAGCAGTATGGCGCAGTGAGCGAGCAGGTTGCAATCCAGATGGCTCAGGGAGTTCGCAGAGTAAGCGCAAGTCACTACGCCATCTCGACCACTGGCATCGCAGGCCCTACGGGAGGCAGCGAAGAGAAGCCTGTGGGCACAGTTTGGATAGGCGTTGCAACACCTCAGCGCAGCTACGCTATCTTGAAAAATTGCGGCACAGAGCGCTCTCAAATTATCGCAAGAGCCACCAACTATGCTCTATCTGAGCTACTTTCTGTTATCAGAGCGGAAAATTTATAGCAGAATATTCTCTTTTCCAGAGAATATTCTTACCTTTGTATCTACAAGTTAACTTAAAACAAAATCTATAATGCGCTTAACTACAAAATTAATCGTATGCTTTATGCTTATGAGTGTCATCTCACTCAACGCTAAGAGTAAAGCTACGTCATGGCAGGAGGCTATCATCGAACTTAAATCTCAGATAGCCAGTGGGAAGATAGAGGTGAAAGCCCCATTCTACAGTGATATCAAAAGATATGGAGATGCCACCGAGCAGGTCACCTACGATGTGACAGGTATCAATGAGTTAATCATCGATATAGACCCAACCAGCGATGGTACTTCTTGGGATCACGGAACACTCTGCAACCCGATGCTTACCGACGTTAAAGGTAACAAAATCTCACTTCTCGACCTCACTCCGCTATCATCATACTCCGAGCATAGCTACGTTCGATTCAACGAGAACCTATATGGCGATAAGATTGAGGTTAACGGCAAAACCTACGAGAAGGGTATCATGGGTCACACAAGAGCCCAGGTAGTGTATCAACTCGATGGTAAATATACCCAACTCGACACCGAGATAGGTATCGAGCGAATGGGACGCAATGTATCGAGCGTTATCTTTATATTCAGAGATGGCGAGGTTGATGGTGAGCATCTTATCAAGAAGTATGCCCCTGAGTTCTCTAAAGAGATTATCGACTTCCTCTACAGATCGAAGTTGAGCGTATTGAACACAACAATCGATGGATTCCTATTCAATGCCACAAGCAAATCTATCGAGCGAGATATCATCGAGGAGGTTCTATCTCTGGAGAACACTCCTAACAAAGAGCTTTTCAAATCAAAACTTGCGGAGTGTGACGAGCTAAGCGGCGATAAAAAGCTCGTAGCGTACGTAGAGTTAGCCAACGAGATTATAACTATCAATGAGTTAAACACCAAATTTGCGTGTATCAACCCAGCAGCTATTGCTCTATATCTCGACGATATGAGGTCAAACCCAGAGTTCGACTACGCAAAA
The DNA here is from genome assembly GCA_047178865.1 of Rikenellaceae bacterium. Taxonomy (GTDB): domain Bacteria; phylum Bacteroidota; class Bacteroidia; order Bacteroidales; family Rikenellaceae; genus Alistipes. The sequence continues at coordinate 65,942 of JBCQSY010000005.1, read as the reverse complement.
TATAGAGCCAAGTATGATGAGCTATGCGCTCAACTTTCTGAGGTGAAAGCTGCACTCAGCACAGGTGATATATCATACGCGCAGAGGGGTCAAGAGTTACTCTCAATGCGTGATGAGATTATCCTATCGAACCCACTTTTGGAGAACGATATCCTCGTATCTAAATTTAAGCTAGGTGCAGACTCTAGAAAGGTGATGGCTCCACACCTAGGAACTCAGAGCAATAACTGGAGTAACCAGGAGTCTGCAAAGCGCACAGGTTTCAACTCTGAAATCGCAGTGCTCTCGAACCTTCGAGGCGAGGTTGAGACTCGCACAGTTTATGCACCAGAGGGTGATTCACCAGTATCTGACTTGCGACTTCACTGGGATGGCGACAGAGCGATGTTTACCTCGATTCAGGAGGATGGTCGTTGGACTGTATTCGAGGCTGACATCGAGAATGGTGGAGCTAAGAAGTTGGTCGAGATTCCCGAACCAGATATCGAGCTATACGATGGAACATACCTTCCAGATGGACGAGTTATCGTAACCTCAAATATTGGCTATCAAGGTGTTCCATGTGTAAATGGTTCAGACCCAGTGGGTAATATGATTCTCTACGACCCCTCTGACAATAGCTATCGTCGTCTCACATTCGACCAGGATGCAAACTGGAATCCTAGCATCACAAACGATGGAAAGGTTATCTACACCCGTTGGGAGTACACCGACCTTACCCACTACTACTCACGTATCGTAATGACGATGAACCCCGATGGAACTGAGCAGCGTGCTCTGTACGGAAGTGGTTATATGTTCCCAAATAGCGTGTTCGATATGCAGGTTCTACCCGAAAGTTCATCAGCTTTTGTTGGTGTCATCTCAGGACACCATGGTGTTGCTCGTTCGGGTCGTCTTATCCTATTCGATCCACGTAAATCACGCAAGGGCGCAGCGGGTATGCTTCAAGAGATTCCTTACCGCGATAGAGAGATTGTCGAGGAGGTTAAAGATAGATTGGTTGATAATGTATGGCCTCAATTTATCAAACCATCACCACTCAACGATAAGTACTTCTTGGTTGCAGCTAAGCTATCACCAGAGTCACTTTGGGGAGTATATCTAGTCGATGTATTCGACAACGTAACCTGCCTCTACGAGGCTGAGGGTGAAGGTTATATCTCACCAGTAGCTATTCGCAAAACTGTAACCCCACCATCAATCCCAGACAAAGTCGACCTTGACGACAAGGAGTCTACAATCTTCATCCAAGATATCTACGAGGGTGAGGGTCTGCCTGGAGTACCTCGTGGCGAGGTTAAGGAGCTACGTATCTTCGCCTACGAGTATGCATATCTTGAGACCAAATCAGACCACAACTGGCAAGGTATTCAGTCGGGTTGGGATATCAAACGACTCTTGGGTACAGTCCCAGTCGAGGCGGATGGTTCAGCTATCTTTAAAATTCCTGCCAATACCCCAATCGCTATTCAGCCTGTTGGTAAAGATGGCGCAGCGATACAGTGGATGCGTAGCTGGTTTACGGCGATGCCTGGTGAGGTGGTGTCGTGTATCGGTTGCCACGAGGATTTGAACCAAGTAGTTATACCTAAGCGTGTTATAGCATCAAATATGCAACCTAGAAAGTTGACTCCACCCGCTGGAGGCACTCGCTCATTCACATTCGATTTGGAGATACAACCTATCCTCGATAGAGCTTGCGTGGCGTGTCACAATGGTAGTAAAGCGTTCGATTTGAGCGACAATAGCAAGGACGAGGGGTATAATAACTACGGTAAATCATATCTCAACTTCCACCCATATATCCACCGTCAAGGTGGCGAGGGTAACCAGACCGTGTTGAAACCTTACGAGTATCACCCTAACACTAGTGAACTTGTTAGAGTGCTCAAAAAGGGTCACCACAATGTCGAGCTAACCGACAAGGAGTGGAGAACGCTCTACAACTGGATTGATTTCAACGCTCCAGATAAAGGCTACTTCAACGCTGAAACCCCTAAAAAGGTTCCTGTAAAGGGTCAAAACCAGATTGAGCGACGTATCTACCTAGCTAATAAATATGGTCTGGGAGCGGGTGTTGATTGGCAGAAAGAGCTAGCCGACTACAAAGCCTACCTAGAGGCTCAAGGTGAGATTACAGCCGTAATGCCAGAACCCGTGAAACCAGTCAAGGTCAAAGAGGCTAAGGCTAAAGGTTGGCCTTTTGATGGTGCTGAGCTACAAGGCGGGCGCGAATATAAGAGCGTCGAACTGGGCAATGGTGTCACTATGCGATTTGTTCGTATCCCAGCCGGAGAGTTCGTAATGGGTAGCAACAATGGTTGCAACGACGCTAAACCAGCCTCGAAGGTTAAGATTGGCGAGGATTTCTGGATGGCAGAGATTGAGGTGACTAACGAGCAGTTCAATGTATTCTACCCTGAGCACTCAAGCCTCTATATGGATGAGCAGTGGAAAGACCACGTCGACCCAGGTTACCCTGCGTTCCTACCTGAGCAACCAGTGGTTCGTGTTAGTTGGGAGTCAGCCATGGCGTTCTGTGAGGAGTTGAGCCGCAAGAGTGGTCTCAAGATTACCCTTCCAACCGAGGCGCAATGGGAGTGGGCTTGTCGTGCAGGTAGCGCAGAGGATATGTGGTATGGCGACCTTAATGCCGACTTTGGCAAAAAGGAGAATATGGCAGATAAGACCACTAACTTATTCGCTGTATCGGGTATCGACCCTAAACCGATGAATCCAGCAAGTGCAGCCTACAAATACTACACATTCCTACCTAAGATTGAGAGTGTCGATGATGGCAACCTAATCCAAGTTGAGGGTGCAGGCTACGATGCCAACCCATTCGGATTGTACGATATGCATGGAAATGTTGCCGAGTGGACTCGCTCCGACTACACCCCTTACCCTTACAACCCAAAGAGCAAGTCATCGAGCGAATATAAGGTGGTTCGTGGTGGTTCAGCTTACGATAGACCAAAGGTTGCATCGTCACACTATCGCAAGGCTTACTTCCCACACCAACAGATTTTCAACGTTGGTTTCCGCGTGATAATCGAGGAGTAGAGGCTCTTTCATCAGTTTAAGAGAGGCTAACAATAAGATTTGTTAGCCTCTCTTCGTTATTTTGTCAAAAAAATAGTATCTTTGCCTAGTTGTAGTTTTAGTATAGATACTATGAAGATAATATTTAATGGTGAGCAAACGGATATCAACTCCACTCATATCTCAGAACTTTTAGAGGAGCTCTCTATCGAGAGCAAAGGCATCGCTATTGGTCTAAACAGCAGGGTTATACCACGCACTCAATGGAGCACACAGCAAGTAGTCGAGGGCGACCAAATCGTCGTTGTCTCTGCCGTTTTCGGGGGGTGAACAAGTTCGCTTTTTAGAAGAGAATAACAAAGTGTAGCGATTAAGGTCTGTCATCAAAGTAAAGAGAATAGGCGGAGTGTGGCGATTAGAGGCTTGTCATCAAAGTGTCGAGATTAGAGGGCTTGTCATCAGCAAGAGTAACCTCTTCATATTTAACAAAGACGAATGTTTTAAACTATGGATAAATTGGTAATTGGAGGCGTTGAGTTCGACTCACGACTCTTTTTGGGAACAGGTAAATTCCCATCAAATGATTTAATGAAGGAGTCGCTTATTGCATCTGGAACACAGATGGTTACAATGGCAATTAAACGTATAGATACCCAGAACCAAGAGGATGATATGCTACAACATATCACCCTCGATGGAGTGCAACTACTGCCAAACACGTCGGGTGCGCGAAATGCCCAGGAGGCTATCTTCGCAGCTCAACTAACACGTGAGGCGTTCAACACCAACTTCTTGAAGTTGGAGATTCACCCCGATCCACGATATCTTCTACCCGACCCAATCGAGACCCTAAAGGCGACCGAGGAGTTGGCGAAGATGGGTTTTGTTGTTCTGCCCTACTGCCAAGCTGACCCAGTGTTGTGCAAAAGGTTAGAGGAGGCGGGTGCCGCTACAGTTATGCCACTAGGTGCTCCAATTGGAACAAATATGGGTCTTAGAACCAAAGATTTCCTAAGGATAATTATCGAGCAGTCGAACATCCCAGTGGTGGTCGATGCAGGTATCGGTGCTCCGAGCCACGCTGCTGCCGCAATGGAGATGGGCGCAGATGCTGTTCTGGTAAATACAGCTATCGCCGTAGCGGGAGAGCCTATCCAGATGGCAAAAGCGTTCAAGATGGCTGTCGAGGCGGGACGCATGGCATATCTATCGGGAGTTGCAGCCGAGCAATACACAGCTCAGGCAACATCTCCACTCACATCCTTTTTGAACGACTAACACCATGTTTAGCAACTATTTAGATACTTTATCGTGGGATGGATACCACGATACTATAATGAGCACCACAGCCGAGGATGTGAAACGTACCCTCGCCAAGAGAGGTCGCCTCACCACGAGAGACTTTATGACTCTTATATCACCTGCGGCTGCTCCATTCATCGAACAGATGGCAGCAATGAGCCAGCGATACACACTCGAAAGATATGGTAAAACCATCTCGCTATTTATCCCTCTATACCTCACCAACTCATGCAAGAATGGGTGTATATATTGCGGATTCAACTCCTCGAACAGGAACAAGAGAACCATCCTAACCCTCGAAGAGATTGAGAACGAGTTCAAGGCGATAAAGAAGCTAGCTCCATTTGATAATATCCTACTTGTTACGGGCGAAAACCCCGAAAGAGCAGGTGTGGAGTATCTATCCGATGCGCTAGAGCTAGCCAAAAAGTACTTCAGCAATCTACAAATCGAGGTTATGCCACTCTCAGCTGAGGAGTACTCAACCCTCACCGAGCATGGACTCAATGGAGTAATCTGTTTCCAAGAGACCTACCATCGTGAGCGATATCCCATCTACCATCCACGTGGCATGAAGAGCAATTTCGAGTGGAGAGTCAACGGATTCGACAGAATGGGGCAAGCTGGAGTACACAAAATCGGAATGGGAGTTCTGATAGGTCTCGAAGATTGGAGGGTCGATGTGACGATGATGATGGAGCATCTACGCTACCTTCAACGCAACTACTGGCGCACGAAATATAGCGTTAACTTCCCACGTATGCGACCATCCGAGAATGGAGGATTCCAACCCAATGTGGTTATCTCGGATAGGGAGTATGCTCAGCTGATATTCGCAACACGTATCTTCGACCATGATGTCGATATATCGGTCTCGACTCGCGAGACAGCCTCACTTCGTGACAACCTAGCATCGCTTGGAGTGACGACAATGAGTGCTGAGAGCCGCACCGAGCCAGGAGGATATTATAGCTACCCAAAAACTCTAGAGCAGTTCCACGTCAGCGACGAGCGAACAGCTTCGCAGGTGGCACAAGCTCTCAAATCGAAAGGTCGCGAAGCGGTGTGGAAAGATTGGGATTGCTCACTTGACTTAAGGTAAAAGAGATGTTAAACAGCAGCGAACTAGAGCGTTATACGCGTCAAATCACTCTCGACGAATTAGGCGAGAGCGGACAGCAACGTCTCAAAGATAGCTCTGTGCTTATCGTAGGAGTTGGTGGATTAGGCTCACCTATCGCCACCCTACTCACCTCGTCGGGATTTGGACGTATCGGAATCGTTGACTCAGACGTCGTTAGCCTGAGCAACCTACCTCGCCAAACCCTCTACACCACGCTCGATATCGGACAACCCAAGGTCGAGTGTGCCAAACGTAGACTCTCACAGCTCAACCCTCAGGTCGAGATTGAGGCTTACAACATGCGTCTAGATATCAACTCTGCGGAGGATATCGCCTCGAAGTATGATATAATTGTCGATGCGTGTGACAATATCGAGACTCGATACCTGATGGATAGCGTATCACGCAAACTATCCCTTCCTTATATTTATGGTGCGATTAGTGGCTTTACGGGACAGGTCTCGATATTCAACTATATGGGGGCAGGCTCATATAGCCAATTATACCCGGCTGAAGCTACCGATGAGATGAGAGCACCCTCAAACTCTGTTATAGCCACAACCCCTGCCATTATCGGGGCTATCGAGGCAAATGAGGCGATTAAAATAGCCATTGGCTACCCCAACACCCTCGCAGGCAAACTCCTCACTATGGATAGCCGACAATACCTCTTCAGTATCTTCTCGCTGTAACAGTTCACCATACCCCACAAAACAGGGTATCCCACACCATAACCATCATAAACTAACAAGCTACATCGTTCACCACACCCAAAAAAAAAACTGCCCTGAGGTTACTCAAAGCAGCTTTCGTGCGGATAAAGGGACTCGAACCCCCACGCCTCTCGGCATTAGATCCTAAGTCTAACGTGGCTACCAATTACACCATATCCGCGCTTAGGAATTTTACTCACCACCTTTTCAGTGGTTAAGTGGTGCAAAGGTAATGAAAAATATTGAAATGCAAAATTTTTTGGCAAAAAATTACTACTTTTGTGCAAAATATTTTATTGATGCCACAAAAAATCACCCTCTCGCTAACCCCTAAAGAGTCTGCTAACAAGAGCCTATATACCTCTATTGCAGCTAATAAACTCATGATTAAGGAGCAAAATATCGCTCTTGCAAGGGTTATCAAGCGAAGTGTCGATGCTCGACAGAGAAACATCAAGGTTAACCTCACACTGGAGATATACCTCGATAGCGACACCGCACCCGAACCAATCAACTTCGAGTACCCCGACATAACACACAAAGAGGAGGTGGTGGTGGTTGGTGCTGGCCCTGCTGGTCTATTCGCAGCACTCCGACTCATCGAGCTGGGACTGAAACCCATCGTGTTGGAGCGTGGTGCAGAGGTGGCACAGCGCAAGGTAGATATTGCCCAGATAAATCGTAATGGCGAGGTCAACCCCGACTCGAACTACTCATTTGGTGAGGGTGGCGCAGGAACTTTCTCGGATGGAAAACTCTACACCCGAAGTAAAAAACGAGGCAACTGGCGCAAAGCGTTGGAGGTATTCCACTTCCACGGCGCAGGCGAGGAGATACTCTACGATGCACACCCGCATATCGGAACCGACAAACTACCTCGAATTATGACACGCATGCGCGAGAGTATCCTATCCTCTGGCGGCGAGTACCACTTCAACGCTAAGGTGAGTGATATCTTGATTAAAAATGGTCGAGTTAAGGGGGTCTATTGTGGCGATACGCTCTACGAATGTGCTGCGGTGGTCTTAGCTACGGGGCACTCAGCACGTGATATCTATGAGCTACTACACTCCAAAGGGGTTCGAATCGAGGCTAAACCCTTCGCAATGGGAGTGCGTATCGAACACCCACAGGAGCTTATCGACTCGATTCAATACCATGGCACACCACGTGGTGAATATCTTCCAGCAGCGGCTTACTCGCTAGTTACACAAGTCAAAGGACGCGGAGTCTACTCATTCTGTATGTGCCCAGGCGGATTTATCGTTCCGGCGATGACATCGGGTAATGAGAGTGTGGTTAATGGTATGTCGCCAAGTAATCGAGGCTCGAAATATGCAAATTCGGGGTTGGTAACGGAGATACGTCTCGACGACTTCGCACATCTGCGTGATAAGTGGGGCGAGCTGGCAGGTCTTAAATTCCAGCAGGAGTTGGAGGTGATGGCGGCTCAAAATGGAGGTGATGCTCAGATTGCACCAGCTCAGCGTATCAACGACTTCGTGGCGGGTAGAGCGAGCTGTTCACTACCTAAAAGCTCATATATTCCAGGCCTAACCACCTCACGACTAGATAGGTGGATGCCTCAATTTATCAGCGACTCACTACGTGGAGGTATCGCCGCCTTTGGGGATAAAATGCGTGGTTTTGTCACAGCAGAGGGGTTGGTTGCAGGTGTCGAGTCTCGTACATCATCGCCTGTGCGTATTCCACGCGACGAGCAGACTCTTATGCATCCAGAGCTAGAGGCTCTATTCCCAAGTGGTGAGGGTGCAGGTTATGCCGGAGGTATAATCTCTGCTGCCATCGATGGCGAACGCATAGCTGAGGCTGTCAAAAATTTCATTGCTAAGTAGGGGATAATCCTTAAAGACGTTGGGCAACCCATTGGGTAAGCTCAACGAAATCAGCTACGGATAACTTCTCGGCTCTATCGGTGAAGAATGGGTGGGTCTCACCACCAAAATCGCCAAACTGAGCACGCAAGGAGTTGCGTATCATCTTACGACGTTGATTAAAACACGCCTTTACGACCCTTACAAAGAGAGCCTCATCGCACTCCAACTTCATCGTTTTGTTGCGTGTTAGGCGAATAACCGCACTCTTAACCTTTGGCGGCGGGTCGAAAACGGTCTCATTCACAGTGAATAGGTACTCAATATCGTACCACGCCTGCATCAGAACGCTAAGTATTCCATACTCCTTAGAGCCAGGAGGTTCTGCCATTCTCACGGCAACCTCTTTCTGTATCATGCCCACCGATTCGGGGACTAAATCACGATATTTTAGGATATGAAAAAATATCTGTGACGAGATATTATATGGGAAATTTCCGATAACTTTCACACCATCGGGGAAACTCTTTGAGATATCCATCTTCAAAAAATCACCCTCGATAAGTCGAAGGGTAAATTGAGGATAGTTAACTTTAAGGTAGGCTACACTCTCGCTATCTATCTCCGCTCCGTAGGTTGTAATATCCTCACGCTGAAGTAGATAATTAGTTAATACACCCATTCCACAACCCACCTCAAGGATAGTGTCGGGACTCTCCACAGAGCCTCCGCTAATTGAATTTGCAATTTTATGTGCTATATTTTGGTCTATTAGGAAGTGCTGACCCAGCGATTTTTTAGCTCTTACTCTCATGAAAATGATTTAATTTCCTGCCTCGCACATGAATTTGATTCTTACAAGGCGTATCTCCTCCTCAGTATGGTCTGCGCCCAACTCCTCAACAGCTTCGTCTAAAGAGTCACTCTCGGCATCCTCTTTGAAGTAGAGGTATATATCCTCAACCTTCTCCTCGTCCATTATCTCGTTGATATAGTAGGAGATATCGAGTTTAGTTCCCGACTTCACAATACCCTCAATCTCGGTGAGTACCTCATCGAAATCGAGATTTTTGGCATTGGCTATATCTTCGAGATCCATCTTGCGGTCGATAGATTGGATTATATATATTTTGTTTCCAGCCTTGTTAGCTACACCCTTAACAATCATATCGTTAGGGCGTGTTATATCACGCTCCTCGACATACGCCTTGATAAGTTTGATAAATGGTTCGCCAAACTTCTTAGCCTTACCTACACCAACGCCAGTGATATTCTGCATCTCCTCGATGGTTATGGGGTACTGCACCGACATATCTTCAAGCGATGGGTCTTGGAAGACCACAAATGGAGGTAGGTCGTGCTGTTTAGCCACCTTTTTAAGCAAATCTTTAAGCATCGAGAATAGCTCCTCGTCTGCCGCACCACCCTTACCGATAGGGGCAGTAATCTCGCCTACCTTCTCCATATCTGAGTAGTCGTGGTCGAGAGTTATGATAACATGTTGCGGTTTTTTGAGATATTCGTGCCCCTTCTCATTGATTGAAATAAGTCCGTAGTTCTCAATATTCTTATCGATAAGACCCATAATAAGGGCTTGACGAATCACCGCAACCCAGACATTACTATCGTGGTCGGCACCAATACCAAACCAATCGGCTGAGTTGTGCCCGTAGCTCTTATTGAGCAGAGTCACCTTTCCAACCAAAACAGAGATAAGGTAGTCGCTCTTGAATTTATCGCCAATCTTTATCAAAATCTCCAACGCTCGTGAGATAAGCTCGGTTGCCGCCAACTTAGGTCGTGGATTTTGACAGTTGTCGCAGTTACCACACTGCTCATCATACTTCTCACCGAAGTAGTGTAGCAGGGTCTGACGACGACATAGCGAACTCTCGACAAACGACACGGTCTCTTGAAGCAATAGGTTACCAATCTCCTGCTCGGCAACTGGCTTACCCTGCATAAACTTCCTGAGGCGTTGGATATCTTTATTACTATAGAACGTCAAGCAGTGACCCTCGCCACCATCACGGCCAGCACGACCAGTCTCCTGGTAGTAACCTTCGAGCGATTTAGGGATATCATAGTGTATCACATACCTTACGTCGGGTTTATCGATACCCATACCAAATGCGATGGTCGCAACGATAACATCGACCCTCTCCATAATAAAGTCATCCTGGTTTGCCACACGAGTCTGCGCATCCATACCAGCGTGATATGGTCGAGCTTTGAATCCGTTAACCTCCAACAGAGCGGCTAGCTCCTCGACCTGTTTGCGCGAGAGACAATATATAATACCACTCTTACCCTCATTCTGCTTTACAAAGCGGATGATATCGTGGTCTACATTATTCTTTGGACGAATCTCATAGTAGAGGTTCGGACGGTTAAACGACGACTTAAAAGTCACCGCATCACTCATACCTAGGTTCTTCTGGATATCGAGCTGCACCTTTGGAGTTGCTGTTGCCGTTAGAGCAATCAGCGGAGCTTGACCTATATCATTAATAATAGGTCTGATTCGTCGATACTCAGGTCGGAAATCGTGTCCCCACTCCGAGATACAGTGTGCCTCGTCGATTGCGTAGAATGATATCTTAATCTTACGCAGGAAAGCTACATTATCCTCCTTGGTTAGAGACTCTGGCGCAAAGTAGAGCAGCTTAGTTTTACCACTAAGCACATCACTACGCACCTGATTCACAGCAGATTTAGTAAGCGAAGAGTTTAAGAAGTGGGCAACGTCGCTATTATCCGAGAACGCACGCATTGCATCGACTTGATTCTTCATCAAAGCGATTAGAGGAGATATAACAATAGCCACCCCATCCATCATCAATGCTGGGAGTTGATAGCAAAGAGACTTTCCACCGCCAGTTGGCATAAGTGCAAAGGTATCCTTGCCACTAAGAATATTGCGGATAACCGCCTCTTGGTTGCCTTTAAAAGTTGAAAATCCGAAATGTTCCTTCAACTTTGCATGTAAATCCATCTCGTTATTCTTCACCATTACTTAAACAGTTTCTTTACTTAACCTAAATAAATTTATGTAAAGATAAAAAAAGTTTTGGAAAAAATCCTAACTTTGTGGAAAAATATTTAATTCTATGAGACTCTACACAAGTGAACTTGTCAAGAAATACAAGAGCCGCACAGTGGTTAACCATGTGACTATCAACGTAGAACAGGGTGAGATTGTGGGTTTATTAGGACCTAATGGAGCTGGAAAAACCACTACATTTTATATGATAGTGGGGCTAATTAAGCCAAATGAGGGTTCGATTTACCTCGAAGACGACCAAGGAGTGAGCACCGACATCACAAAATTGCCTGTCTATAAGAGGGCGCAGTTGGGTGTGGGTTACCTTGCTCAGGAGGCTTCTGTGTTTCGTCACCTCTCGGTCGAGGATAATATCCGTGCGGTTTTGGAGATGACTGATTTCACCAAGGAGTATCAGCGCGATAGGTTGGAGTCGCTAATCGAGGAGTTCCGTCTGCAAAAGGTGCGCAAGAGTTTCGGTATTCAGCTATCGGGAGGTGAGCGTCGTCGTACCGAGATAGCACGTGCTGTAGCGATTAATCCATCGTTTATCCTGCTCGATGAGCCATTCGCGGGAGTCGACCCTATCGCTGTCGAGGATATCCAGAGTATCGTGGCAACTCTCAAGAATAAAAATATTGGAGTTATCATCACCGACCACAATGTCGACGAGACTCTAGCAATCACAGATAGAACATACCTACTCTTCGAGGGTAAGATACTACGTGCGGGTTCAGCCGAGGAGCTGGCATCCGACGAAGTTGTTCGTAAAGTTTACCTGGGTGAGCACTTCGAGTTGAAACGCTCACCAAAATTTAACACCGAAAAATAGTAACAAATGGATATGAAAGTAGTCCGCTCAGCGGTAAATGGTTCAATCACACCCCCTAGTTCGAAGAGCTATGCTCAGAGGGCACTAGCTATAGCACTGCTATCTCAAGGGGAGTCGACCATCACAAATATTGAGATGTGTAACGACACTCTTGCTGCGATGAGTTGCATTGAGGCATTGGGAGCTAAGGTGACAAAGATAGATGAGACAACGCTCAAGGTTGAGGGTGGAATGAGTGCGAATGGTGGCGTTTTAAATATAGGTGAGTCGGGGCTATCGTCTCGTATATTTACACCTTTAGCCTCACTGAGCAGCTCTGCTATCACAATCGAGGGGCATGGTTCAATCCTCACTCGTCCGATGGATTTAATGCTCAATCCGCTCAAGGAGTTGGGCGTGAAGATTGAATCTAATAATGGCTATCTTCCAATCACCGTGTCGGGCCCCATCGAGGGTGGCGAGGTTAATGTTGATGGTTCGCTCTCTTCGCAGTTCCTTACAGGATTGTTGATTGCACTACCATCAGCTAACAAAGATACCACAATCCATGTCGATAGGGCAGTCTCGAAACCATATATAGATATGACTATCGATTGCCTCCAATCTTTCGGGGTTGAGGTGAAACATACAGCTTATCAAGAGTTCGAGGTGAAAGCACCTCAACAGTATAGAGCAACCTCTTACCAAGTCGAGGGTGATTGGAGTGCAGCATCGACGCTATTGGTCGCAGGAGCTATCGCAGGCTCGGTGAGGTTAGAGAATCTATCGAGAAGCAGCAAGCAGGCGGATGTAGCTATATGTGATGCGATAATCTCAGCTGGAGCACACCTCCAAGAGAGGGATGGTGGCATCGAGGTATCGAAATCCTCCCTCAAAGGGTTTAGTTTCGATGCAACGCAGTGTCCCGACCTCTTTCCAGCGTTGGTGGCACTAGCTGCGGCGTGTCAAGGCGAATCGCGTATATCGGGAGCTGAGCGCTTGGTTCATAAGGAGAGCCATCGTGGACTCACTCTACAAGCGGAGTATGCAAAGTTGGGTATCGAGATAGGTTTCGAGGGTGAGGATATTATGGTGGTTAAAGGTGGCGAGATGTCGGGAGGCAGAGTATATAGCCACAACGACCATCGTATCGCAATGTCGCTGGCCGTTGCGGCGTTGATAGCCAAGGAGGATATCATAATCGAGGGTGCGGAGTGTGTAGCTAAGAGCTACCCTAACTTCTACGACGACCTATTTTCAATAATGAAATAAAATTTATATAGATGAATGTTTTTGGAGATATATTTAAGGTGACAATATGGGGTGAGTCCCATGGTGAGGCAGTTGGTATAACTTTGGGTGGAGTCCCTGCGGGTATTCCACTAAGCGATGGCGACTTCGAGAGTGACTTGAAACGTCGTCAGAGTGGAGCTAGGGGTACGACTCCTCGCAAGGAGGGTGATGTGCCACAGATTCTATCGGGCGTTTTTAATGGTTACACCACAGGAGCACCGCTTACTGTAATGTTTGCCAACTCAAACACCAAATCGAAAGATTACTCAAACCTTGTGCGTCATCCACGTCCATCGCATGCCGACCGTGTTGCTCAGATTAAGTGGGGTGGCTACTCAGATTATCGAGGCGGAGGTCACTTTTCGGGAAGATTGACTCTACCGTTGGTTGCCGCAGGAGTTGTGGCAAAGAGGATTCTTGGCAATAATTACAACTTCACCTCACAGATTATCGAGATAGGTGGCGAGCGTGATAGCGAGAAGTTCAGCGAGGTTATCGACCGTGCACTAGCTGCTCACGACTCTGTTGGTGGAGTTATCGAGAGCCGTATCGAGGGAGTCGAGGCGGGTATTGGCGAGCCATTCTTCAACTCGGTAGAGAGCAAAATCGCACACCTTCTCTTCTCGGTGCCAGCGGTCAAGGGTGTTGAGTTTGGTGCAGGGTTCAAGGTTACATCCTCTTTTGGCACTCAGAACAACGATACAATCCTCGACGAGCAGGGTCACACCCTAACCAACAACGATGGAGGAGTTAACGGAGGTATTGCCAATGGAAACCCCATCGTGGTGAGAGCTGCTATAAAACCTACACCAAGCATCTCAGCCGAGCAGATGAGCTACAATTTCGAGACTGGGAGCATTGAACCGCTAAAGGTAGTTGGTCGCCATGATGCCTGCATCGCCTTACGTGCAACGGTTGTGGTCGAGGCTGCGGTAGCTATCGCACTAGCCGATTTGACACTATCGAGAGTAAAACCACGCGGTTAATATATGCGAGTTGGGGAGTTGTATATAGCTCTGAAAGGGGCTTGTGTGGATATATATGGAGAGCGTGAAGCCTCGCAAATCTCTCGCATTATGGTCGAGGAGTTGTGTGGAGCATCTCCCGTGAAACAGCTCCTAGAGCCTAACGCCCAGGTCGAGGTCGAGAATCTAGACGACATACTCAATGGACTATCTTCCTCACGCCCGATGCAGTATATATTGGGCAGTGCGGAGTTCTTCAACCTGCGCTTTAGAGTACGTGAAGGGGTGTTGATACCTCGAAACGAGACTGAAGAGTTGGTCTCGCTCATCATAGCTCAGAGTGGCGAACAGCCAAGGGTTCTGGATATTGGCACAGGTAGCGGAGCTATAGCTATTTCGATAGCTCACACCCTGCCAAAGAGCCAGGTTACGGCTCTCGATATCTCAGAAAAGGCGCTAGAGGTAGTTCGTGAAAATAGCGAGCTGATAGGGGTCGAAATTGAGATTATTAAGGGTGATGCATTGAGCGGAGTTGAGGGTTTTGTTGAGGGTGAGTTCGATGTAGTGGTCTCGAATCCGCCATATATCCCTCAGAGTGATATCTCCTCGATGCGCAGTAATGTGGTCGATTATGAGCCTCACATCGCACTATTTGTTGAGGATAGCGACCCTTTGATATTCTATCGCAGAATTGCCGAATCATCACTCTCACTACTTAAAGCGGATGGTGCGCTCTACTTCGAGGTCTACGAGTTGCTTGCCGACCAGGTGGTGCAGATGATGCAAGGAATGGGTTATCAAGAGGTTAAAATAGTCAAGGACATTAACGATAAAGAGCGTATTGTATGGGGCAGAAGGAGCTAAAACCTAGAGTCAAGAGCGAGTCACAAGCGTTGAGCTCACTTATGGCACTATGTGCCAAGGCGGAGCGTTCGTCGGGTGATGCACGTCGTTTGATGAGGGGTTGGGGTGTTGACAGCAGCAGTGCCGAGAGGGTCTTAAAGAGGCTCGTCGAGGAGCGTTTTATCGACGATAGCAGATATGCAACCCTCTATTCTCGCGAGAAGATTAACCTCAACGGTTGGGGTCTGAGCAAGATATCGTCGGGGCTATATAATAAAGGGGTGAGCCGAGAAATTATCGAGCAGACACTTCAAGATATTGATATGGATACCCTCTACGAGAAGCTCCTTACAAAGCTCCAACGACGACTTACGCATGTGAAGTACAGCAATATATATGAATTAAAGGGTAAACTTCTACGCTATGCCGCCTCGCAGGGTTATAACTACTCGATGGCAACACAAGCGATAGATGAGATAACAAAGAGTATAAAAGAATGAGACGATTAATAACTTTTTTTGCAGCGGTGTTTATGTTGCAAACCATCACCATAGCACAAACCTTGGACTACACCCCCAAATATCCATTCCCAGTTCTGGATATCAAGAATATATACTACACCGCTAACTTCGGAGAGTTGAGAGCGTCTCACTTCCACGCAGGTGTCGATATCAAAACCGAGGAGGTTGAGGGTAAGAGGATTATATCGGTCGATGATGGATACGTAAGCCGTATATCACACCAATCCTCAGGCTACGGGTTGGCTCTATACGTAACCCATAAGGATGGCACAACGGCGGTCTATGCCCATTTGCAGCGTTTCAAAGATGAGATATCCGACTATGTCGATGGAGAGCGTCGTCGTCAGAAGCTCCACAATATCAACATCTATCCGCCAATGAATATGTTCCCAGTGAAAAAGGGCGAAGTTATAGCTCTTTCGGGTAATACAGGTTCGTCGGGTGGTCCTCACCTCCACTTCGAGGTAAGAGATGCTGCACAGCGACCACTAAACCCACTTTTGAACCGTATGTTGGAGGCTTATGATAATCTCCCACCACGACTCACCAAGCTCCACTATATCCAGGTCGATACCCTAGCAGGTGTGCCTCATCACTCAGCGATTAAGAGCTACTCGCTAACAAGTAGTGATGGTAAAAACTACTCCATCAACACCCCAGAGGGCGCTATTGCTATTGGCGAAAAGGGTTACTTCTCAATCGAGGGAGTCGATATTAAGAATGGAGTGAGTAATATCTTCGCTCTGACAAAGGTTGATGGCTATATCGACGACGAGCACTACTTCTCATATATTATGGATGGTTTCTCGTTCGAGAGGACTCGCTACCGCAATGGTGTTGCACACTACCAACTTAAAGATAAGAGCCGCTACGAGGTTATCCGCCTAGCGCAGATTGAGGGTTCGACCAAAGAGCACTACTACCGTATGATAAATAGCGGAGTTATCCGCTCAACACCCGACTCACTTCGCCATCTGCGTATCACAGTCGAGGATGATATGGGTAACACCTCAACGCTAAAAGTTAACCTTAAAGCAGAGGCTCAAAATTTTGAAGCTACAGCTCCCCCGCTGAGCGAACCCGTCTACTACAATCGCAACTACTCCTTCAAGGGGGATGGTCTGAGCGTATATATCCCAAAAGGCTCTCTCTACGAGTCGGACTACTTCACCTACAAAAAGGATAGTGCCTCATCACGCCCTAAGCTATCATCGCTGAGCGATATCTACACCGTTATGGAGCGCACCACCCCACTCCACTCATATATCACCGTCTCGATTCAGGCGGAAGATATCCCTGAATATCTGCAATCTAAGTGCGCCATCGCCACCACAACCAAAAGCGGAGCTACGCTATACCTTGGTGGGGAGTGGAAAAACGGCGCAGTCACAGCAAAGGTACGCACACTTGGCGACTACTTTATCGTCACCGATACCGCACCTCCAGTTATCCGCTCTCGATTCAAGAGCGGAGCTAACCTTTCGGGCTATAACTACGTTAGTTTCAATATCTCGGATAATCTTTCGGGCACACGTAGCTACAACGCAACCCTTGATGGAGAGTGGATTCCACTAGAGCTAACAGGCAGGGTGCTGCGCTATAACTTCCGCGAAGAGGTCGATGGCGAACACCACCAGATAGTCATCACCGCCACCGACAGCTGCGATAACACCACCACACACACCTACAATTTCACTCGTTAGATGAAATTAAAAAAATTAAGAGTTAAGAATTATATCACTAACCCTTAACTCTTAATTTCTTAATTCTTAATTCACAGTTTTTACCCTACCGCAATGGCATATTCGCTCTTGAGTGAGGCAATCATATCAGCGACACTCTCGATTTTAGTTGTTCGCCATGCGTTAGCGCCAGCAAAGGCGTAGCCGTTGCTTAACTTACCCTTAAATGCACTATATAGAACCCTCATAATGCAGTATGGGGTGGTCTCGACATTACATGTCTTGATACAGTTATACGGACAGCTCGATGGACGAGTCTCACCACGTGCAACTCTCTCTAGAAACTCGTTGTGGATAGCTCTTCCTGGCATACCCACAGGACTCTTGATAATCTCGATATCCTCCTCTTTAGATGCGACATAGCTCTTTTTGAACTCGATATCTGCGTCACACTCATCTGTTGTGACAAATCTAGTTCCCATCTGAACTGCCGAAGCGCCAAGAGATAGAATCTTATGGATATCTGCGCCTGTGTAGACACCACCACCCGCAATTACAGGGATTGAGCAGTTGTGCTGCGCTGCAAACTCATTAACTGTACGAACAACCTGAGGCACGATGCTCTCAAGCGAGTACGCCTCATCGTCTATCTGCTCGATAGAGTAACCAAGGTGACCTCCCGCCATAGGTCCTTCAACAACTATCGCATCGGGCACATAGTTGTAGTTAGCAAACCACTTGTCGCAAAGCAACTTAGCAGCTCTGGCTGAAGAGACGATAGGCACAATCTTAGTTATGCTATCCTCCTTGAGGAACGATGGAAGATTAAGCGGTAGACCTGCTCCAGAAAAGATAACATCAGCCTTCTCTGCGATAGCCGTTGTTACCATCTCCGCAAAGTTGGACATAGCCACCATGATATTAACACCAATAATACCCTTTGAGGCTTCACGAGCTTTACGCAACTCCTCTTTTAGCCCAAAAACACTAGCTATATTATAATCTTTAGAGTGGTGGTTGTATATTACACCCAACCCTACGGCCGAGATAACACCTACACCACCTTGGTTAGCCACAGCTGAGGCCAAACCAGAGAGTGATATACCAACTCCCATACCGCCCTGTACGATAGGTAGTTGTGCAATCGCGTCGCCAATTTTGAATGGTTTCATCTTTTAAATTTTGTTTAAATTTATATACATTTTAATTTGTCTATAAAGACTCTTTAATGTGGCAAAGGTATCAAAATATTTGAGAATCCAACCTTTTTGTAGAAAAATTAGCTGCCCTTGACTATATTTGAAAAGTTTCGCAACTTGTTTTTATAAAACAAATTCACTACTTTTGTGGCTCAAAAATATACTGAAATGGGTAAAAGAAGAGGCGAACAGGTAATAATCGAAGGGTTGGAGATAACAACTCTCGCAGCCGAAGGCAAAGCTATGGGGCGACATAATGATGTGGTGGTATTTGTTCCACTAGCCATCCCTGGCGATGTGGTGAATGTTAAGTTAAAGCGCAAACGTCGTCGTTTTATGGAGGGTGAAATTGTTGAGTTCATCACCAAATCACCTCTGCGTGAAGAGCCTTTTTGTGAGCACTTCGGGGTGTGTGGTGGCTGTAAATGGCAGAACCTCCCATATAGCGAGCAGCTACGTTTCAAGACCGAACAGGTCTACGACCAACTCACTCGAATCGGAGGCATTGAGCTACCTGAGGTGAGGAGTACTCTCCCCTCTGAAAAGACCCAATTCTACCGTAATAAGTTGGAGTACACCTTCTCGCCTCGCAGATGGTTCACCTACGAGGAGATTGCCCAAGGTGGAGATATCGACTCTGAGCCAGCTCTAGGTTTCCATATCCCTGGCATGTTCGATAAGATTCTCGAAATTAAGAAGTGTTGGTTGCAGGATGACCCCTCGAACAGCATACGTCTAGAGATTAAGAAATTCTGTCAAGAGAGTGGTTACTCATTCCACAACGTCCGTGAGCATGAGGGGTTGATGCGTAATATCATCATCCGCACCTCGACCACTGGCGAGGTGATGCTTATAGTTATCTTTGGCTCTAATGACCAAGAGCGCATAACCAAGCTACTCGACCATATCGGTGAGCAGTTCCCCCAGATTACCTCGCTTATGTATATCATCAACGAGAAGTGGAACGACTCGATTAGCGACCAACAGCCTCTACTCTATCGTGGTAAAGACCACATCATGGAGCGTATGGAGGATTTGAACTTCAAGGTTGGAGCTAAATCATTCTACCAAACCAACTCGGAGCAGGCTCTAGAGCTATATCGTGTGGCGCGTAACTTCGCAGATTTGAAGAGCGACGACGTCCTCTACGACCTCTACACAGGAACTGGAACTATCGCCAACTTCTGCGCTAGAGAGTGCGCTAAAGTTGTGGGTATCGAGTATGTCGAGGAGGCTATAGCCGACGCAAAGGTTAACTCCGAGATTAATGGTATAACCAACACTACATTCTACGCAGGCGATATGAAACGAGTGCTCTCGGATGATTTCATAGCCCAGAACGGACAGCCCGATGTTATAATCCTCGACCCACCACGTGCTGGAGTCGATGCTCCGGTTATCGAGGTTATTCTGCGTGCCGCACCAGAGCGTATAGTCTACGTTAGCTGTAATCCAGCAACTCAGGCTCGCGACCTTGCACTATTCGACTGCGACTATAAAGTAGTTGATATTCAACCGGTTGACATGTTCCCACACACACACCACGTTGAGAACGTCGTGAAACTCGTGAGACGATAATATCGCGATAAATTTAGGGGAAG
Organism: Rikenellaceae bacterium; assembly: GCA_047178865.1. Classification (GTDB taxonomy): domain Bacteria; phylum Bacteroidota; class Bacteroidia; order Bacteroidales; family Rikenellaceae; genus Alistipes. The sequence continues at coordinate 45,966 of JBCQSY010000005.1, read as the reverse complement.
TAAATTCTCATCCATATACGTCATTTCTTACCCATACACGTCATTGCGGGCTTGATTCGCAATCTCTTCATTATTAGTGTGTTGAGATTGCGGCTCGGAGGCCGCAATGACGTATAATATATTGTTTTTACGCCTTTATAATCGCTCTCTTAATCGATTATAAAGTTCTCAAAATCAGCATACCCACCACTTAGAACGAGGCTTGGGCTAACTGAGAAGATTCCAACCTTCGCACCAATCCAACCACCCTGCTTAGCGGCGAAACTATCGCCTATGGTGGTGAACGTCTCACCATCGAGACTATAGCTAAATTGACACTCCGCACCCTTGGTAACATCAACACGCAGGTGGCAGCTATTCATATCTAAATCGACCTCTTGGAGCAGCTCGGTTGGGTCATCTATATTATTGCCTCGACCCGTATAGAGGCGAAGTTTCACACACTCACCACTCTTTTGCAGCGATAGATACCAGTGGGTATTACCCATCACCACCAAACCACACTTCTCACCCTGAAGCTCAGGGGTAAACTCCACAGAGGTTGTTGCACTAAACTCCTCGGTTGGGAACTTCTGAAGTAGCAGATTTGGAGCGTAGTGCAGATTTCCACGATGTGTTGGCACTGGTGCTGAGTAGAGGCGCATCTTACCTGGGTTTGCAGAGAGTGAGTACCACTCCGCTTGTGGATTAGCGTGCCACTGCCACTGCAATGCAAGAGTTGATGCATCGAACTCATCACTTGTTTGAGGCTTGGTTATGGTGTGTCGACCTGGGATATTAGGCTTTTTATAGCTCATAACAGGCTCTTGGACTCCATCCTTTTCAACACCCATCATAGGCCAACCATCGACCCACTCGACAGGTTGCAGGTGTGCGATACGTCCATAAGCACCCTTAGCTTGGAAGTGGATAAACCACCACTCTCCGCTCTTGGTATCGACCAGACCACCCTGGTGAGGTCCATTAACCTCGGTCGAACCCTGTTCGAGAACAATCTTCGCCTCGTATGGACCATAGATACTCTTCGAGCGTAGTGAGGTCTGCCAACCCTCCACCACTCCACCCGCTGGGGCGTTGATATAGTAGTAGCCATTGTGTTTCATAAACTTAGGTCCTTCGATGGTTTTGTGTGCTGGGTCGTCGAAGATTACAACTCCATCATCGAGCAGACTCTTTCCATCGGGGCTCATCTTGTGGAGGTAGAGAAGACTTCCGCCCAGCTTACTACGAACCAAATATGCATCTCCATCATCATCCCATAGAGGTGAAGGGTCTTCCCAGAGCTGCACCTTTGCCACATGTGTCAACTCCCACTTACCCAATATATCATCGGTTATAGCCACGAAGAGACCCTCATCGGGTGTACAGACATAGACATAGAACTTACCATCGTGATATCTAAGGCAGGGTGCCCACGCACCTCGTCCATGTACCGGAAGGTTGAACCTATCGAATGGCAAAGAGTCGATAACATGGTTGATTATCTCCCAATGAACAAGGTCGGTCGAGTGTAGCACAGGGATGCCTGGCAAACAGTTGAAGCTCGACGCAATCATATAGTAGTCATCCTCCACTCGTATCACATCGGGGTCGGAGTAGTCGGCATGAATAATTGGGTTGGTGTAGGTGTCATCTTGCGACAGGGTTTTGCTCCTCTTTGCTGATAGGTTTGCCGTGAAACTAAGCACTATAAGGGTCGACAGTAGTAGTTTTTTCATGGGTTGTATATTTACTTATTTACTTATCTTGTTTCATCGCTGGACTCCACATATCATCCTTTGTCAATCCAACTTCGATTGCCGCCATTATGGCGTAGTCCAAATCTCGCAGGCTCTCCGCTGAGTTGTTATTTGTTCCGAAGGTAAACTTCAAACCCGCCGCCTTGGCTCTCTTCAAGAACTCGACACTAGGTATCTCATACCTATCGTTTATCTCCAGAGCGACATTGTTATCTTTGAGCGCCTTGATAACCCTATCCATGCGTGGTGTTGTCCACAACTTATCATATTGAGCTCGTATCTTGACTGGTAGCAGCGTAGGGTTGACAAAAAAATCTATAGGCTCGCTATTTATCACCATCACCGCCCTATCGACCAACATATCCATATACCTCTCAACGGGAATATCGACATGTACCAAGCTATCAATCCATAGCTGACTCCTGCGACCACGATGGTCGTGAAAGGTTAGAGCATCCGAGAATACATAGTCGAAAAGCTCGCGGCTCTCCTTCGAGAATGTTGTGTGCCACTCTCGACCTTCACCCTGCATACCAAACATAAATGGCATAGTGCGAGTCGAGTCGCAATATTGCTTAACGTGGGCATCTGTGGTGATGGGGAATCCGATACCGCAATTTGGAGCGATACCGTAGTTGATTCCACTCCTTAACGAGCGTTGATAAGCCTCCTCTTTAGATAGACCCTTGAGGTGGACGTGGTAGTCGATAAGTGGAAATAGCTCCTGTTGCAGAGCCATTCTGGTTGAATCCTCACTCTCTAGACGAGAGGAGTCTATCATCTGGGCGTCGTTGATTGGAGTCACCTTCAACCCCTTGAACTCCACCTCGCCTCTGCTGCAAAGGAGCGCAAAGTTACCACTCGACAACACCCTTTGAGCAAACTTTTCGCTGCGATATGGTGAATCTGGCTCGATATAATCAACAACCACATTACCCCTCATCTCGACTATGATACGCTGCCCCGACACCTTAACCGCAAAATTAGACCACTCGCCATCCTTAGCAAGGCTCTTAAATAGGTTTCTCACGCCAGTCAGCGAACCGCTCTTTATCTCGCTGTCGATTGCACCATTACCCAAGAATATCTCATACCCCTTCGCCATATCCTGCTCGGTGTGGAACATCAATGCCGCCTGAGCACCATCCGAGAGCATAAATTCACCCTCCAACTCAAAGTTATCAAATTCGCTGACCCTCTCGGAGAGTAAAGCTCTATCACCTTGATTCAGAGTAAAATACTCCGTTTCAATAGCTTGCTCACCGTTCACTATCCAGCTATCCATATTTATAGTTGAGCTATTCTGCGCACAAGCAGCGGCGAGCATCGCAATTAGAGTATAGTAAAATTTGTGTTTCATATTAATTATCTGTTTTTGGTTTAACTACAAATGTACATAAAAAAATGGATTATAGGCGGAAAAGATGAAAAAAAATAGTATATTTGTAGTCATAAAAGAAGATAAAATGAGTAGAATTTTGAAGTTTTGTATAGTTGGGGCAGGCGGTCTGTTAATAGACCTCGCTGCTACATACCTCCTTAAGAGTGTTTTAAAGCTGAATAAATACCTCGCTAACTCCGTGGGATTTGTTCTTGGTGCTACCTTCAACTACATCTTCAATCGACGTTGGACATTCCTAAGCAACGACCCTCATATCGCCATTCAATATGTTAAATTTATGGTGATAGCCACCATCGGATTGCTGCTTAGCAACTCGATGATTTACCTCTTCCACGAGAGGTTGCGTGGTAACTTCTACGTCTCGAAACTGGGAGCTATGACTATCGTAACAGCGTGGAACTACTTTATGAATGTTTATGTAACTTTCTCGTAAATAATCAATTAACAAAATACAATGGAGAATTTTGGACTATACGTTATAGCCACACGCCCAACTCTTAGCTACGGTCGAGTTGCGGAGATTTGTGTCGAAAGAGGCATTAAATACCTACAACTGCGCGAAAAACACCTTAGCGACAAGGAACTGCTCGCAGCAGCGCGCGAAATGAGTAGCGTGACTAAGGGTTCACAGACCCAATTTGTGATAAACGATAGAGCAGATATCGCTGTGCTATCGGATGCAGATCTTCTCCATCTAGGGCAGGATGATTTGTCGGTCGAGGATGCTCGCAAAATTATCGGAGATATGCCCATCGGACTATCTACCCACTCAATCGAACAGGCTCAAAAGGCACTGCTGCACAACCCTGCATATATCGGTTTTGGACCCGTATATCCAACAACAACCAAGGCCAACCCCGACCCTGTAGTGGGTGTGAATCTGCTGCGCGAGGTGCTCACTATCGCAACCTGCCCGGTTGTTGCAATAGGTGGAATATTCCCCGAAAATATAGCAACTGTAACTGCCGCCGGGGCTAAGAATCTCTCACTTGTTAGACACTTGATGTGTGATGAGATGAGCGAACGCATCGCCCAAATCCAGGAGGCAATAAATAATGCGAATTAAGGTTTGAGAATTAAACCTTAAATTCGCACCAAATAAGGAGCAAAGCGACCCAAAGTCCCCTCCCTGAGGGAGGGGATTAGGGGTGGGGTAAGAAAACAGAAGGAAAAACCAGTAGTTTTCCACTCCGTAGCAGCTCAAACAACGAATATTTTTTCAAACCTTAATTCACATAAACAGATAGGGTCTAGCTATCTGGATGGGTAGAGCGGCGTAGGGTTATCTCCGACTCTAGGGTCTCGATATATGGCTTGGCGTTGTAGTCAGCTATCATATCGAGAATAATCTCCGCAGAGCGCACTCCCATCTGAAAGAGAGGAGCTACCACCGAGGTCAACTCTGGAGTGACGATTGTTGAGAGTTCAGTCCCTGAAAATCCCGCTACAGCGACATCTTGAGGCACTCTAACCCCATTACGAACCAATCGATTCATAGCACCAATAGCTAGAGTATCGGTGAATGCGAAGATTGCATCACACCCCTCTACTCTATCCACTGCCGCTGCACCATCATCGAAGCTCACACCAGCGGTTACAACCATCGATGGTTCAACCTCTAGTGAGAACTTACGCATGGCATCACGATAACCTCTCTCTCTCTCTTTTGAGTTGTATATATATTTTGGACCTGCTAAATATGCTATCCTCTTGCGACCTGAGCGGATAAGCTCCTCGACTAGGAAGAATGCGCTAGTGTAGTCGTTTATCACCACCTGGGTGCTCTCCTCGATACCGTGTGGGATACGGTCGTAGAATAGTAGAGGAATCCCCGACTCACGAAATTTATCGAATAGCTCCCGATTTGCGGAGTAGTCACAGAGCGAAATAATCACACCATCGACCATGAACTGCTGCATAAGGTTGAGGTTCTCAGCCTCCTGCTCACTACTCTCGTTTGAGTTGGCTATCATCACACGAAGTCCCTTTTCGTGTAGTACACTCTGGATACCCTCGATAACAGCCGATGCGAATGGAGTAACCATCTCAGGGACAATAACCCCGATACTATTAGTACATCCGAACTTCAGATTTGTCGCAATAGGATTTGGCGAGTAACCCAGCTCCTTGGCTTTAGAGAGCACTCTACTCTGAGTCTGAGAACGAATATTCTTATCATTAGCCAAGGCTCTTGATACCGTCGAAGTCGAGAGATCTAGCTCACGAGCTATATCTTTTATTGTTACACGCTTTTTCATAACACAAATATAATAAAATTTATATTAACATACAATATAATGATTAATATTTCTATAAAAAAGATGTAACTAGTTGGCAATATTGATTAATTACCTATTGCAACCCTGCAACAAAAAGCAGTTTAAATATCTTATTTTATAGGCAAATCAGCTCTAAACAGCCCTAAAAGTGGTATTTAACACAAAAAGGGAACGTTTGCAGATTTTGGGAACGTTTGCAAAATGCCTTTTTTAGAATTTGTCCGATTTTTGCTTGTCTTTTTTATTAACGCAGCTTACATTTGTGAAAACTAAAAACTAAACCTATTATGAAAAATCAAGTTAAAATCTCAGATTTCGACCGCACAAACGTAAAGAGCGGAATTATTCACATCGGTGTTGGTAACTTCCACCGTGCCCACCAAGCATTCTACACAAATCTACTTCTTGAGAGCGACCCTTCGCAATCATCATGGGGAATCTGCGGAGTGATGCTTATGCCCTCCGACGAGAAGTTGTACAAAACACTCAAGAGTCAAGATTGCCTCTACTCGCTAACGGTATGCGGACGCGACGGAGTGAACGAAGCATTCGAGGTTGGTTCAATCGTCGAGCTTTTGTGGAGTGGTGAGAATAGCCAAGCCGTCATCGATAAGATTGCCGATGAGAATATCAAAATTATAACACTTACAATCACCGAGGGTGGCTACAATATCGACCGTGCAACAGGCGACTTTATGCTATGCACTCCAGCCATCGCTAGTGATATCAATAATCCTGAGAACCCACAGAGCGTATTTGGATATGTAGCCAAAGGACTCCGCGAGAGAATCAAGAGCGGCGCAGGTGCTATCACCATACTATCGTGCGACAACTTGCAGGGTAATGGAAACATCACACGCAACGCCTTTATGACATTCTTCAAGGCTCAAGACGAGGAGTTGTACCGTTGGGCTGAGCAGAATATCACATTCCCTAACTCGATGGTCGATAGAATCACTCCTGCTACAAAGCCAGAGGACGTCGAGCGTTTGAACAACGTCAACGACTATCCAGACCAAGCTCCTATCTACGCCGAGGATTTCCTACAGTGGGTTATCGAGGATAACTTTGCGGCGGGTCGCCCTGCATGGGAGAGCGTCGGAGTTGAGTTCTGCGACAATGTTAAGCTATACGAGGATATGAAGCTAAGCCTACTCAACGCCTCACACACACTACTTAGCTACCCTTCATTCTTGATGGGTTACCGCAATGTTGATTTGGCGATGGGCGATAAGTTAATCGTAGAGTTGGTTCGTCAATTTATGGATATCGACATCACTCCACTACTCAACACACCTGTTTCGGTCGATTTAGAGCTATACAAAAAGACACTTATCGAGCGTTTTGCTAACCACTCAGTGAGCGACCAAGTTGCACGCCTCTGTTTCGATGGTATCTCGAAGTTCCCAACATATATCGTTCCTAACCTAGTGAAGATGCTCCAGGGAGATGGTTCACTTATCCGCATGGCATTCCTGCTTGCAGCATATCGCCACTACTTGAAGTATCAGTGTGATGATAAGGGTAACGAATTTGACTACGCTGAGCCATGGATTACACCTTCCGACATCGAGAAGATAGGTTCGGATGATGTGGCTACATTCCTTAAAATCACCCCATTCGATGGCGTTGATTTCGACAGCAACATCAGCTTTATGGGACTCTACGCCAACGCCTGCAACCAGATTAAGGAGTGGGGAGTCGAGGCTACATTGAAGTCAATCCTCTAAACTCTAAAGCTATGGATAAGGAAAATAGATGGGCACTAGCACCATTTATGATGCTAACCTTTATCTACTTTATTGTTGGTTTCATCACAACGATAAATGGACAGTTACAAGGACCTCTTCAGGTCTCGTTTCTCTCGCAAACAACAGATTTGCGCAACACTCTCACAACGTTAATTTCGTTTTCGTTCTTTTTAGGTTATCTTATCAACAGCTCACTGGGAGGGCGTTGGGTCGACACTCTAGGTTATAAGTCGACCATGCTACGCGGACTTGGTTTTATGGTCAGCGGAGTGGCAACATACGCTCTTTCAGCTTGGCTAGTGACGAATTGGAGCGGAGGTATCTTCATCGGAGATAACTTCGTACCTGTAGGCTATCTCCTATTTCTATTAGGCTCGTTTCAAACAGGTACCTCTGCTGCAATTCTCCAAGTTGTTGTTAACCCCTACATCGCTTCATACCAACTGCGCGGAACTAATGCCGTGCAGCGTATGAACATCAATGGCGCGATTAACTCACTGGGCACAACCATCGCTCCGCTATTTGTAACTGGTGTGATGTTTGCAGGAGTTCACTTCGCAAGTGTTACCTCCGAGCAGCTGATTACCCCGCTCATAGTTATCGCTGCAGCTATTGCGGTGGTTACACTCGTCACCTCTCGACTATCTCTTCCCGATATCGCCTCTACGCGTAATCAAGGGGGCTCAAAGGCGGAGCGTAGTATATGGTCATTCCGCCACTTGAGGCTGGGCGTCGTAGCTATCTTCTTCTATGTCGGAGCTGAGGTTGCTATCGGAGTTAATGTCAACCTCCACGCTATGGAGATGATAGAGCAGGGCGAGAAACTCACTCTATTCGGACACGAAGGATTTATCCTGGCAGGACTTGATTTGGGTATTCCAGCACTCCTCGCCTCGCTATATTGGGGTGGATTGATGGTCGGACGACTAATATTTAGTCTATTTAATAATATATCGCCAAAGATTCTGCTCGCCTCGGTTGCCGTAGGAGCTATTATCCTGACACTTGCGGCCATAGCATCGAACAACCTATGGGTTCTAATCTCGGTGGGATTGTGCCACTCGGTGATGTGGGGTGCGACCTTTACTCTAGCGGTCGAGGGACTTGGCGAGTACACATCTAAAGCCTCAGGAGTATTTATGATGGGTGTCTTTGGTGGAGCAATCTTCTCGCTGCTTCAGGGTGGTCTAGCCGATATATTAGGCGGTTGGAGATGGAGCTGGTTTATGGTTGTTATTTGTGAAGGAGTATTATTGTATTACGCCCTATGGGGTTCAAAAATAGTAGAAAATGGAGACTAAAGGTATAATTGTTGGAGTTGGTGAGGCCTTATGGGATCTGCTTCCTGACGGCAAACAGATAGGCGGAGCACCTGCAAACTTCGCATTCCACGCCTCACATATGGGCTTCGAGGGGTGGGCAGTTAGCGCAGTGGGAGCAGATTCTCTAGGCGATGAGATTATCACAACACTCAACTCAAAGGGTGTTAAAACTCTTATCCAGAGAACCTCACAACCAACAGGAACGGTTCAAGTGACACTAAGCGGAGAGGGTATCCCCCACTACGAGATTTGTCAAGGTGTCGCTTGGGATAATATCAACTACACACCCGAAGTCGAGGCGCTGGCTCAAAAGGCTCTATGCGTTGTCTTTGGTTCGCTAGCTCAACGCAACGAACCATCCCGCTCGACCATTCACAACTTTGTGGAGTGTATCGCCCAACGCAGCGGCACGATGCGTATCTTCGATATCAACCTGCGCCAAAAGTACTACAATCGCGAGATGATTGCCGAGTCGCTTAGATTGTGTAACATACTCAAAATCAACGACGAGGAGCTGGTTGTATTCTGCTCGCTATTCTCGATGGAGAGTGGTACACTCGAAGAGCGTTGTCGCAAGATAATCGAGGATTACTCACTCGATATGTTGATTCTAACTTGTGGCGACACCGAGAGCTATATCTTCCACCAAGGTGGCACTTCACGCATCCCGACACCTAAAGTCGAGGTTGCCGACACGGTTGGAGCAGGCGACTCGTTCACAGCAACTTTCGCCACATCAATGCTACGCGGCGAGAGTGTCGAAAAGGCTCATGCACTTGCCGTTAAAGTTGCAGCCTACGTCTGCACTCAAAAGGGCGCAATGCCCGAAACACAAGAGGCGATTATAGATTAAGCGAGAAGAATTTAAACAGATTCTTATGGGTTTTTCTATTTTATTACTACCTTTGTGCTAATAGAATAACTAAAACCAGATGTGAAATGAGTGTAATAAATTATCAAGTTAGAGAGGCATCAAACCCTCGCGATGCTAAAAATTATGATACCGAGCGTATCCGCCAGGAGTTCCTATTCGAGGGAGTAATGGTTCAAGATGAGATTAATATGGTCTACTCGCTCTTCGACAGGCTGATTGTAGGAGGAGCTGTTCCAGTCAACGAGGAGTTGACTCTAACCACGATTCCACCGCTAAAGTCGCAAACATTCTTGGAGCGCAGGGAGTTGGGTATCTTTAATGTTGGTGGCGATGGTACGGTTACAGTCGATGGTGTGAGCTACGAGCTAGCCTACAAGGAGGCTTTGTATCTCGGACGTGGGGATAGAGATGTTGTTTTTGCATCGAAAGATAACACCTCACCTGCTAAGTTCTACTTCAACTCAGCCACTGCACACACCTCATATCCCGACAAGAAGGTGACTAAATCCGAGGCTATTATCGCCGAGATGGGTTCGATGGAGGGTGCTAACGACAGGGTTATAAATAAGATGTTGGTGAACCAGGTGCTACCAACATGCCAGATACAGATGGGTATGACCGAACTTCGAGCAGGTAGCGTATGGAACACCATGCCAGCACACACCCACGATAGACGCATGGAGGCTTACTTCTACTTCGAAGTGCCACAGGAGCAGGCTGTTTGCCACTTTATGGGTGAGGTCGACCAGACTCGCCACCTATGGTTGAAGGGCGATGAGGCTATCATCTCACCAACATGGAGTATCCATTCAGGATGTGGCACTAGCAACTACACCTTTATCTGGGGTATGGCGGGTGAGAACCTCGACTACTCAGACCAAGATTTTAGCAAAATCACAGATTTGAAATAGACTATTTTTCACTTGGGTGACTAATCTCACCCATACACGTCATTGCGGGCTTCAGACCCGCAATCTCAACACACTGATGATGAAGAGATTGCGGCTCGTAGGCCGCAATGACGTTTTTTAAAATTGAGAGCGACTAACAAAGTGCTAAAAATCGCCTTGTTAGCCGCTCTTTTTTACTTCATTGAGTTCATACGCACACTAGCCTTAACTATAGCCATAGCTCTAATGCGGCTTTTAGGAATATCTTTATCTGCATGGTGTGGATTCTGGCTCACTAACTTCACGTACTCCTCATCGTCGGACTTCTGGATATACTTCACCGTTACATACTCCTCGCCATCCATATCAATCGAGAGAAGATACATATCACCCCAAAAGATATCGCTAAAGTCGGAAATCTGCTTATAGAGCACAATATCTCCACTCTTCAACAGAGGATACATCGAGTCACCTACTATATATATAGCACCATCGCACTTGGGCAGGTTGGGGATATGAATATAGTTGGTTGGCATACTCTGCGACTCGTTCGAGAAGAGAGGAACAAGCCCAGCCGTACCCTCGATAGAGTAGAGCGGAACACTCTGTAGCGCCACCGAATTATCACTCTTCAAGAGGAACTTCTGCATATTAGGTGAGGTGTTAAACATCTTACCCTTGCCCGTCTCAATCCACTCTGGATTGACGCTAAACTCCTGAATGAGAATGTTTAAATTTCTGTTCGATAGACCAGCCTTTCCAGTCTCAATCATCGACAGTGCAGCCTTGCCTATTCCAAGCCTTTGAGATAGCTGTTCCTGAGTTAATCCTAACTCTTTTCTAATCAATTTTAACCGCTCCCTTATCATAATCTACCTAATTTAAGTTAAATTTTTTACTCTATAAAAACAAAAGTTCAATTTTGTAATTATATATTTGTACCTGCAAAGTTACAATAAAATTCAATAAATCTATTTTTTTAACCTCTTTTTTTATGCTGATACTAAAAAATAATCACTATTCTACCCTCTCAACCCTGCTATATGACAGGATTGAGGAGGAGGATTTCTTCTCAGGGTCAATCAATTACCAGATAGAGAACATCGAGTGTGAGCTTCTCACCACAATTATTATCTATCGTCAAAGCGACTCTATCGAGCAGTTCAATTTTAGCTCTATTGTCGATATAGTCCCCGTTTGGTGGGAGTTCACAACCGTAGTAGATGGAGAGCTACGACTGAACGATTTCGATTTTCAACTATTAAAAAACAGTTTATGTCACAACTAAATCACGATGAACATATCACAATAACCTCGTTCGCCCAGCAGCTCTGTCCATTTATCGAGATGGAGTCATTCCACACCATCTACTATCGTGTGTTGGAGGAGTTTGCACGTGGCAAAATTAAGCGATTAATCGTCACCATGCCACCTCAACATGGCAAGAGTTTAGCCTCGACTACCCTGCTGCCAGCATATATGTTGGGGTTAAACCCCGATATGAGAATCGCCATAGCATCATACTCTGCCTCGCTAGCTGGCAAGTTTAATCGTCGAGTGCAGAGGCTTATCGAGAGCTGCGAGTATGAGGAGATATTTCCTCAAACAACCATCAAAAAAGGTGGCAAGCCCGCAACATATCTACGCACAGCCGAGGAGGTCGAGATAATCGGACACGAAGGCTCACTACTAGCTGTTGGGCGTGAAGGCTCGCTTACTGGCAATAGAGTCGACTGTTTTATCCTCGACGACCTCTACAAAGATGCAATGGAGGCTAACTCCCCGACTATTCGCGAAAATTGCCTTGAGTGGTACACTTCGGTGGTGAGAACACGCACACACAACGCCTCACAAGAGTTGATAGTATTCACCCGCTGGCACGAAGAGGATTTAATTGGAACTATTTGTGCCAAAGAGAGTTATACCATGCTCACGGAGTGGTCTCAAATCGAGGAGCATAGCGGCAATGGCTGGTTATATCTCAATTTCGAGGCGATAATGAGTGGCGACAAGAGTGAGCTTGACACCCGCGAAAAGGGTGAAGCACTATGGCCTACTCGTCAAAATCGCGAGCTACTCCTAGAGAAACGCTCACTCGACCCTCTACGATTTGAGTGTATGTACCAAGGACACCCCTCCTCGCGCGAGGGACTACTCTATGGCTCGTCGATAAAGTGTTACTCCTCACTACCCAACAAAATTCATCGCATAGCCAGCTACACCGACACCGCCGACACGGGTGATGACTACCTATGCTCCGTCGCGTATGTGGTCGACTCCGAGGGGATAATATATGTCACAGATGTGGTCTACACACGCGAACCTATGGAGATAAGCGAGCCATTAGTGGCGTCAATGCTACTCGACAACAGGGTTAGCGTGGCATATATCGAGAGTAATAATGGAGGTCGTGGTTTTGCCAGAGCCGTACAGCGACTAGCCCCAGGTGTTAAGATTGAGTGGTTCTACCAAAGTGCTAATAAAGAGGCTCGTATCCTCTCGAACTCCGCAACTCTTATCCACACACTACGCATGCCCGAAGGGTGGAGTAGCCGTTGGCCTGAGCTCTACGCCCACATGACAACATATCGTCGCCTATTCCGCTCGAATAGATGGCACGATGCCCCCGACACACTCACCGGAGTGGTCGAACGCGAGACCACAAAACGTGGTTCTTCCTCCTCACGTATGAGGTTTTTGTAATAGTTAAAGTGTTTTAAGCCACTAAATTACTTTATCGACTCAACTATCGAGACATATTTTTTTACCGTCTGCTCCATTCCGTAGTGGAGTGCATCACACACCAGAGCGTGACCTATCGAGACCTCGTCGGTTGAGGGTATTTCACTAAGATAATACTCCAGATTTTCGAGGCTTAGGTCGTGCCCTGCATTGAGCCCTAATCCACACTCAGCGGCAGCGGCAGCAGCAGCGACGTAGGGAGCTATTGCCGCCTCCCTATCCTCTTGATATTTAGCAGCGTAGCTCTCGGTATATAGTTCAACTCTATCTACTCCACACGCAGCTGCACCTACCACCATCTCAGGGGATGGATCGACAAAGATTGAGGTACGAATACCCAAAGATTTAAACCTAGCGCAGATATCTGTCAGAAACTCACGGTGAGTCAAAGTATCCCATCCGCTCGACGAAGTTATCGCATCCTCGGCATCGGGAACTAGAGTCACCTGAGCTGGGCAGACCTGCTCGATAAGCGAGCAGAAACTAGGCGTTGGGTTACCCTCGACATTAAGTTCGCTCTTTATCACCTTTTTCAGCAGTGTGACATCGTCATATCTAATGTGTCTAGCGTCGGGACGTGGATGAACAGTGATTCCATCAGCTCCATACTCCTCGATAAGATGTGCAAATTGCTCAATATTTGGCATATCTCCACCTCTTGAGTTGCGAATTACCGCAATTTTATTTATATTTACACTCAGTTTAGTCATCTTTTTATTATATTTGCAGGGGTAAAGTTACTCATAATTTATCAATTTCGGATGAAAATAATATTTTTTTCTCGTGAGAGGGTTAATCACTCTCCGCAAGATATAGAGCGAATCTTCACACAGATAGAGCATTACGGGCTATCTTGCTGTATAAATTTTGAGGTTAAGGATAAAATCGAAAATATTCTTTCTCGTCGTTTTAGCGACCATGAGGTTTATGGCGAGAGCTTCCCTGTGGTTGATAAAGAGGCTGTTATACTCTGTTATGGAGGCGATGGCACTATCCTCGATGCTGTAAATCGATTGGAGGGACAGCAGATTCCTATCGTTGGTATCAACTCTGGCAGGGTTGGTTTTTTGGCGTGTGCTATTAGCTCCGATATCGAACAACTATTCAAGGCTATTGTCGAGGGCGATTTATCTGTTGAACAGAGGGATATGCTCTCTATTAGTGGCGATTTTCTGGATGTTGACAAACCCCTACTTGCAGCAAATGAGCTCTCGGTTCACCGTTTTGGTGCTACGATGATAGCTACCGAACTACTACTCAATGGCGAGTTGGTGGCGACCTACCATGGCGATGGAGTAGTTATTGCAACGCCCACTGGTTCAACGGCTTACTCTCTAAGTGCGGGAGGTCCAATTCTAGTTCCTGCATGTAGTAGCTTTGTGGTGACTCCTCTCGCTCCCCACAATATGGCACTACGTCCACTTGTTATTCCAGCCACAGCCAATATAGTCCTTCGCGTATCTAGTCGCGATGGTGATGCCAACGTATCGATAGATAATCGCACCTACCCGATAGGGCAGAGTGCGGTAATTGAGATAAATCGAGCTAAAGGTAGCCTCTATTTATCACGTTGGGGCAATAAATCATTTTACGACACGTTACGAGATAAGATGATGTGGGGACTCGACCTAAGATAGAGTCAACTCCCTTTGATAATCTGTTCATTTTTTTTGATTTTCTATAGCGTGAATCAATTAAATTTACTACATTTGCACCTTATGAATGGTAAAAACAAGATTCCACGTCACATCGCCATCATCATGGATGGTAATGGCAGATGGGCACAAGAGCAGGGCAAGGAGCGTGTCGAAGGACATGTTGCAGGTGTTAAGTCTGTACGTCGAGCTATCGAGTCTGCCCTTGAGGTGGGTGTGGAGTATTTGACCATATATGCATTCTCTACCGAGAATTGGGGTCGACCCATAGAGGAGGTTAACGCTCTAATGGAGCTATTCGCTTCGAGTGTCGCTAGTGAGACTCCTGAGCTGTGTGAGCAGGGGGTGAGAGTTAAGATAATTGGCAAGCGTGAGGCTCTATCGTCAAAGGTAAGAGAGGCTCTCTCGCATATCGAGACTCAGACACAGAGTGGCGAGAAGTTAACCTTCGTGATAGCTTTGAACTACTCCTCACGTGATGAGATAACAAGGGCTGTTCGTAAGATAGCAGGCAAGGTAGAGAGGGGTGAGATTACCTCAGTCGAGATAGATGACTCCCTGATAACGGAGAGTTTAGACACGGCTGGAATACCCGACCCCGACCTAATAGTTAGAACTAGCGGCGAGTCTCGACTAAGTAACTTCCTATTGTGGCAATCATCCTATGCGGAGATGTACTTCCCGCAGGTGTTGTGGCCAGATTTCGATAGGGGTGAGTTTATCAAAGCCATCGAGGTTTACTCCTCAAGGGATAGGCGCTTTGGTTTGGTTAAAGAGGAGAAGTAGAGATAAGAGAGAAAGATATATTTAGAATAAATAGAGATATTAATGAGTTTGTTTAGATTTTTTACACTGAGTGCGTTGTTTGTTATACTACCGATGGTAGGAGCAAAGGCGCAAGCACAAGAACTTAGCGCGGAGGGGGTTGACTCACTACGTAAGATATACCAAGATGCACCGATGTTGAAGAGCGACGACCCGATGTTAAAGGGCGAGCCTAAACCATATAAGATTTCAAAAGTTGACGTTCATGGAGCAACTAACATCTACCACGAGCTTATCCGCTCTTCGTCGGGTCTTATCGTGGGTGATTCGATATATCTATCTAGCGACTTTGTCTCTTCGGTTATCTCTAAGTTGTGGGCACAACGCCTCTACGACGATATCGAGGTTGGTGCGGTTATCGATGGACAGGAGGTAGCTATCGACCTATTCCTATCTGAGCGTCCTCGTGTTTTGAACTGGGCATTTGAGGGTGTATCTCGCAGTAGAATACGTGCGTTGACCGACGACCTTGCTCTTAAGCGTAACACCGAGCTATCGGACTATGTTATCGACAAGAACACCAAGCATATCAAGGATTTCATGATTAAAAAGGGTTATCGTAATACTGATGTCTCAATCCGTGTAACCAACGACACTATCCGCGAGCATATGGTTAACGTAACCTTTGTAATCGACCAAAAAGAGAAGCTAAAAATCAAAGAGATTGTATTCGAGGGTAATGATGCGTTCGAAGATAAACGCCTGCGCAAAACATTCAAAGGCACTAGCCAGAAGAGTTGGAATATTTTCAAAAGTAAAAAGCTAAAAGATGATGAGTATGAGGAGGATAAACTCCTACTTCTCGACTTCTACAACTCGAAGGGTTATCGTAACGCAGTGGTTCTCCGCGACTCTATCTACCAAATCGACGAGAAGAATATCGGAATCACGCTCGATGTCGATGAGGGTAACAAATTCTATATCCGCAACGTATCGTGGGTTGGTAACTCAATCTACACAACCGAGCAGCTCGAAGCGATGTTTGGAGTTAAACCAGGCGACACCTACGACAAAAAGAGCATGCACCGCAGATTGGGTGTAGGTCGTGAGAATAATCCTCAGGAGACCTCCGTGTCGACTCTATACCAAAATAGTGGATACCTCGCATCGCGAATCGAGCCTTCGGAGATTATCATCGGAGCAGACTCTATCGATATGGAGGTTAAAATCTTCGAGGGTCGTCCATTTACTGTCAACAATATCACTATTACGGGCAATAACCGTATCGACGATGAGGTTATCCGCCGTGAGCTATATACTCGCCCAGGTGAGCTCTATAATCAAGCTCTCTTGATGCAGACTCTTCAGGTGTTGGGTACAATGGGACACTTCAACCCTGAGACTCTATCGCCAAATATCAACCCTGTAAATAATGAGTTGGTTGATATAGGTTTCGCCCTTGAAGAGGTTGCCAGCGACCAGGTTAACATATCAGGAGGTTGGGGTTCTAGCACCTTTATCGGTTCGGTGGGTCTGACTCTTAACAACCTATCGGTTAAGAACTTCTTCGATAAGGGAGCTTGGAGACCATACCCAATGGGACAGAATCAGAAACTATCTATCTCGGCTCAAACCAATGGTACATACTACAAGGCGGCATCTATCGGCTTTACAGACCCTTGGTTCGGAGGCGAGAAGCCAAACTCACTTACAGTATCTATGCACTACTCCGACCAGAATGATGCATACTACATCTACCAGACCCCAACATGTTACTTTAGAACAGTCGGTGTTGCAGCGGGTATCGGACAACGTTTGAGTATTCCAGACCCTTACTTCTCAATATATAATGAGTTATCGTACACTCAATACCGACTAAAAGATTGGTCTTGGGGTGGTAGCTACCTATTTAGTGATGGTTCGGGTACTGCGAACATGGTCTCTTTCAAGAGTGTCTTCTCGCGTAACTCAGTCGACCAACAGACCTATCCACGTCGTGGTTCAGAGTTTACCGTATCTCTCCAGATTACCCCTCCATTCTCACTTATGGATGGTGTCGACTACGAAGATGATGACCTCTCTGATGCACAACGTTACAAATGGATTGAGTTCCACAAGTGGCAAGCAGGATTTAAGTGGTATCAAACCCTCTCTCGCAACGAGGATTTAGTATTAATGCTTAGTGCAGATTTGGGTTATGTGGGTTACTACAACGAGAATAAAGTCTCACCATTTGAGCTATATGATGTGGGTGGTGACGGTATGACTGGATACTCGATGTATGGTGTGGATATCATCTCGCTACGTGGTTACGAAGATGGAGCACTTAACCCATCAACTTCATCTTATTCACAAGGTTACAATAAATACTGTATGGAGTTGCGTTACCCAGTGGTGATGGAGCAGACTACTCAGATTTACGCTCTTGTATTTGCTGAAGCTGGTAATGGATTTGACTCTTGGGCTAACTTCTCACCATTCGATGTGAAGCGTTCCGCAGGTATCGGTATCAGATTGAACCTACCGATGATTGGTATGCTTGGAGTGGACTGGGGTTATGGATTTGACAAGACCGTTGGTAGCTCGACTGTCAGTGGTAGCCAATTCCACTTTGTCCTAGGTCAGCAGTTCTAATATAGATAAGGCGTGAGGTGTAAATATTTTTTGCACCTCACGTTAAATATCTAGCAATACTCACTTCGGTGGCAATGTTTTTGAGTGAAAGGTGAGTGAATATTAATTTAAAAATTGATAACTAATGAGACGTATAACACTTTTTCTAGCAATGGTGCTTTTTACTGCGACAGCAGCAGTAGCACAAAACTATATAGTTGTTGACAGCGAGCAGATATTCAAATCGTTGGATGCTTACAACAGCGCTTTAGCCTCTATCGATACTCTGGCGGATGAGTATCAGAGCCAGGTCGATAGCAAATTCGAGGAGGTTGAGTCTTTGTACCAGAGCTACATGGCTCGAAAAGCATCTCTCTCGCAGGATATGCGCCAGAGTGTCGAGAGTGAAATTTTGAAAAAGGAGGCTCAAGCTGTTGAGTTCCAGGAGAGCATCTTCTCCGAGCAGGGCGAACTATTCAAAAAGCGAGTAGAGCTTATAGCCCCAATTCAGCAGCGTGTTTTTTCAGCAATCGAGAGCTATGCAGTAGCTAATGGATTTGATGCAGTAATGGATTTAGCATCGAATCCTACTATGCTTTATATATCAACCTCAATCAATAGAACCGAGGCGATAATTGAACTTTTAAAGAACTAACAATAAAAAACTAATGAAAAATCTACTACAATGTGCGCTACTTATAGCGTTCTCAATCTGCTCGACTCAGCTTTACGCTCAGCAGATTGCTGTTATCAACACTCAGGAGCTAATTATGTTGATGCCTGAGACCACTGAGATGCAAAACAACCTTACAGCTCTACAGACTGACTTGCAATCTACATCTGAGACTATGCAGGTTGAGTGGAACACCAAACTTACAGACTATCAGAACAACGTCGCTACTATGACAGAGTCTGCTAGAAGCCTTAAAGAGAAGGATTTGCAAGATTTGAGAACTCGTATCAGCGAATTTGAGCAGAATGCAATGCAGGAACTTCAACTCAGACAAGAGCAACTTCTTAGCCCTATCGTAACGAAAGCACGTGAGGCTATCACAGCAGTAGCTGCTGAGCAGAGCATAGCTATCGTGATGGATATGTCTAGTGGCTCGGTTATCTACAACGACCCAGCACAGACTCTAGACCTAATGCCTGCGGTTAAAACTAAGTTAGGTATTGCCCAATAGGGTCTACGTTAACAAGACTCTTATAGGGGGGTATTTTAGAATTTGTTTTTTCATAGAGAGACAAATTCTAGAATCTCCCCCAGTCTATTATTAATCTAAGAAAAATTATGGAGCGAATTGCAATTTTCCCTGGTTCATTTGACCCATTTACACGAGGACATGCCGCCATTGTTGAGCAGGCTCTTCTCCTCTTTGATAAGGTTGTAATTGGTGTTGGTAATAATAGTTTGAAGTGTGGATTTCTACCAGTCGAGAGTCGTTTTGCCCTGGTCGAGGAGCTTTATCGTGATGAGGAGCGAGTGGAGGTTCTATCATATTCGGGATTAACAAGCGAATTTGCTAAACAGGTTGGGGCAACCGCCCTGATTAGAGGTGTGAGAAATGTTCACGATTTTGAGTATGAACGCTCTATCGAGTCGGTTAATCGTAGGCTTAACCCCGATTTAATAACTGTAGTTCTACTCTCACCAACCTCGGTTGCTGATATCTCGTCGAGCATTATCCGCGAGCTATTCAACTTCGGAGCAGACGTTAGTGAGTTGATGCCTGAGGGGGTAGACATTAATAGATATATGACATGGAATTAAAGTTTTCAGCAGAGATGATATCCTCGTTCATAGGTGGCGAGATTGTCGGAGATAAGAGTATCGAGGTGAGCAAGCTCTCATCAATCGAAGGGGGTGAAGAGGGCTCTCTATCCTATCTCACTAACCCTAAATATGAGGAGTATATCTACTCGTCAAACGCCTCGATTGTAATCGTTGGCTCGGAGTTCCAACCAAAGAGAGAGGTTAAACCAACCCTTATAAAGGTCGAGGACTCGACAGCTGCATTCCTGAAGTTGTTAGAGATGTACAACGCTGCAATCTCGCAACGTAGAACGGGAGTGAGCAAATTAGCCTCAGTAGCCGAGGGGGTAGTTATCCCCGACGACGCTTATGTTGGCGACTTCACGGTCATCGAGGAGGGTGTCGAGGTAGGCGCAGGAGCACAAATATATCCTCAATGTTACGTTGGTCGTGGCTCGAAGATAGGTAGCCAAACCACTCTCTACGCTGGGGTTAAGATATACTACGGAACTCGAATCGGAGCAGAGTGCATTATCCATTCAGGCTGTGTTATTGGTGCTGATGGATTCGGATTTGCACCAAAAGCGGATGGTTCATTTGACAAGATTCCTCAGCTAGGCTGCGTTATAATCGAAGATTTTGTCGAGATTGGCGCAAATAGCTGTATCGACAGAGCCAAGATTGACTCGACGATAATTAGCCGAGGAGTGAAGTTGGATAACCTCTGCCAGGTGGGACACAACGTCTTTATCGGTGAGAATACCGTTTCGTCTGCTCAGCTGGGTATCGCAGGTTCGTCTAGCATGGGAAGTGGATGTATGGTTGGAGGTCAGGTAGGTATCGCCGACCACGTCGCTATAGGCAACAACTGCCGTATTGGCTCGAAGAGTGGACTCGACAAGAGTGTTCCCGACGGAGAGGTTCGAATGGGATATCCTGCTCTACCAGGTATTCAGTTCCACCGCTCGACGGCAGCACTCAAGGATCTACCTCAGATAGCTCGCACGGTACGTGAGGTTGTTAAAAAGGTGGATAAACTAACGCCTCAAGAGTAGAATGGAGAGTGAGAGATATCGTATAATTGGTATCGATCCTGGAACTAACTACACTGGATATGGGATACTTGAGGTGGATGGACGCAAGCTCACCTCGCTGATGTTGGGCTATATTGACATGCACAAAATCGACGACCCGTATGCTAAATTGAGCCATATCTTCAAGCGAGTATCTTCGCTTATCGAGGAGTACGCTCCACGTGAGGTGGCTCTGGAGTCGCCATTTTTTGGCGAAAATGTTCAGTCGATGCTCAAATTGGGACGAGCACAAGGTGTGGCAATGGCAGCAGCTTTGAGCCACAATGTCGATGTTTTTGAGTATGCTCCAACACGAGTTAAGCAGGCTGTCGTAGGCAGTGGCTCAGCGAGTAAAGAGCAACTGGCGACGATGGTTAAAAGCATTTTGAAGATAGAGACGCCAGTCGACAAATTGGATGCAACGGATGGTATGGCTGTCGCGCTGTGTCACTACTACGCCACATCGAGCAGAGTCGCCGGAGTGGTAAGAGGTGAACGCAGCAAGGGGTTAGGCGGAGGATTTAAATCCCAGAGCAAAGGGGGCAGCTCCTCGTGGGAGAAGTTCCTAAAAGAGAATCCTCATCGCGAAAGGCCGACATCACAAAATAGAGTAAAAAAATGAAAGGTAGAATTTTTATAATGGCAAGTAGTTTATTTTTAGCCGCCTCTTGCGGTGAACAGCCTTCGGAGCAGGGCTGGGTAGTTGACAGTTTCGACGATGTCAAGGTACTAAGGTATGAAGTACCTGGTTTTGAGGAGCTTCCCTTAGAGGAGAAGGTTCTAATATATCATCTAGCGGAGTCTGCCGCTTGGGGACGTGATATCTTATTCGACCAAAATTTCAAACACAACTTGGTTATCCGCAAGACTTTGGAGGCTATCTACCAAAACTACGCAGGTGATAAGCAGAGCGCAGATTGGAAGGCTCTGGAGATATATCTTAAAAAAGTGTGGTTCGCCAATGGCATACACCACCACTACTCTAAGGATAAATTCACCCCTCAATTCAGCGAGGAGTTCTTCGTTGAGGCGGTAAATTCGACACCTCAAGAGGCTCTTCCAGAGCAGCGCGAGGCACTTTTGGAGCTTATCACTCCGATAATCTTCGATGCTACGCTCTACGCTTCGGGCATCGACACATCGGGCGAAGATAAGGTCTCAACCTCGGCGAATAACTACTACCAAGGTGTTACGCAGAGTGAGGTCGAGACCTTCTACGGTGCGCTGTTTAATCCCGAAGATAAAACTCCTATCTCACACGGATTGAACTCTCGTTTGGTTAAGGACAAAAGTGGCAAAATATACGAGCAAGTATGGCGTGTTGGTGGCATGTATTCAGCTGCTATTGAGCGTATTGTCGAGAATTTGGAGCTTGCAGCACAAGTTGCCTCTGAGCCTCAAAGTAGCAATATCTCGACCCTGATAGAGTACTACAAGAGTGGCGATTTGGAGCTATTCGACAAGTTCAATATCGCATGGGTTAAGGATAGTCTCTCGAATGTCGACTTTGTGAATGGTTTCACCGAGACCTATGGCGACCCGATGGGTATTAAGGCTTCGTGGGAGAGTGTTGTGAACTTCAAGAATCGCGAGGCGAGTGAGCGCACAGATATCATCTCGGAGAATGCTCAATGGTTTGAGAATCACTCACCTATCAACCCTGCCTACCGCAAGGATAAGGTGAAGGGAGTCTCGGCTAAAGTTATCACTGTGGCGATGTTGGGTGGCGACTGCTACCCTGCGACACCTATCGGAATCAACCTCCCAAATGCAGATTGGATACGTCGAGACCATGGTTCGAAATCGGTTACAATCGACAATATCACAGCCGCTTACCACAAGGCGGCTGAGGGTTCGGGCTTTAGCGAGGAGTTTGTTCTCAGAGCAGAGGATCGCGAGCGCATGAAGCTCTATGGCAAATTAAGCGACGACCTTCACACCGATATGCACGAGTGTTTAGGACATGGTTCAGGTCAACTGCGAGCTGGTGTAACAGGCACAGAGCTAAAGAGTTATAGCGCACCATTAGAGGAGGCACGTGCAGACCTATTCGCACTATACTATATGGGTGACGAGAAGATGGTTGAGTTGGGTCTACTCCCTAATTTGGATGCTGCAAAGGCTCAATACTCTAAGTATATCATGAATGGAATGATGACTCAATTCACACGTGTTGAGTTGGGTAAAAATGTTGAGCAAGCACACATGCGCAACCGTAAGCTGATAGCTGAATGGTGCTACGCTAAAGGGTTGGAAGATAACGTTATAGAGTGGGTTATCGAAGATGGAAAACGCTACATCGTAGTTAACGATTTCGACAAGCTACGCACCCTATTCGGTGAGCTACTCTACGAGGTTCAACGCATCAAGAGCGAGGGCGACTTCGAGGCTGGTCGTGAACTAATCGAGAGCTACGCAGTCAAGATTGACCATGGGTTACATGCCGAGGTTTTGGAGCGATACTCTAAGTTGGGTATCGAGCCATATAGCGGATTTATCAACCCTGAGTATGAGCTAGTTACAAAGGATGGTGAGGTTGTGGATGTGGTTATAAAATACCCATCTAGCTATGTTGAGCAGATGCTTGGTTACTCAACTGAGTACTCAGCGCTATAATTTAAGGGGATAGTTAGGCATAAAAATATGCCTAACTATTGTCTATAATATAATTTGTGGTTATCTTTGCGCAAATTTTTCACCACTTATAATTGGTAATTTTATTAATGGAACGCTCCTACTTACGCCCAACCGCTGAGCAGACATACGAGATATCATCGCAATCACGCCCCGATTTAAACTTCAGGGCTATAATTAATCGAGCTATTAAGTTGCAGAATAGCGGCGAGTTAGAGCAAGCCTGTGAGGTTCGTTTTCATGCAGCTCAAACCCTACAAGAGGCACTTCCCGAAGATGAGGAGGTTATCTTAGAATGGGGTGATGAGAACTCACGTGCTGCGCTCGAAGTGTTATACCTTTCGGGTATCGACAACTTCCTTGTGGCAGATTACGAACTCTCGTCAGCGCTGTTGGAGATGTGTCTAGACCTCGACCCTGAGGATCACTACGAGGCGACAAATCTGTTAGCATACAACTACTTAGCATTGGGTGAGTTTGAGCTATTCGACGAGATTATCAATGATATATCCGACAAACACCCCTCGCGTATGTTGCTTCTTCTCTGGTCGTCGCATCTGCGTGATGGAGCTATCGCACTACGTGAGTTGATGGCCTTCAAGAGTCGTTACAACCAATTCTACAATGAGTTCACATCGGACGAACACCCAGTCGACGAGAAGTATCTTATTGATATTGAGAGCGAACGCCCATCTAAAGAGGCTCAGGCTCGTGAGTTGTGGTTACAGACCGAGCACCTCTGGTCGGAGCATCCCGAATTTATCGACGCACTAAAGGGGTAGGCTCATACCAAAGGCGAAGTATAGCGACTTGCCGTGTGGCTTGTAGAGTGAGAATGTAACGGTTGTAGTTGCTGCATCGGGGAGTCGTAATGGTGTAAAATCCAAGCTTAAATCACCTCCGTATGAGTATATCTGCTCTGCGCCGCTGTTCGATGTGGCGGAGTCGTAGCGTCCATATCCAGCACCTAGATTAGCTCTTACCCTTTTGAGGAATATCGTCGAGGGGATACCTATATTCGGGTAGCATATCGGGAGCGAGTAGTTGATGGTGGTCGAGGTAAAGTTTCGACTCGAAAAGTCCGAGGTTGTATATCCCACAGGGATACCTGCCGAGGATTGATACCCCAAAACTGAATATCCGTTTATCTTATATCCACCTATATTATTCTGGTAACTCGCTGATAATCTGAGTGAATGATTCTTCGCCACACCCGGAAGATATATCGTAGCTAAAGATACGAATAACGAACTAAAGTCGCTATTCATCGGATTCATCATATAGGAAGCAGCAAGAGAGTAACCCAATCGAGGATAACTATCACGATATCCCATACGCGAAAGCCTGCTATGGCTCGCCGTAAAGCTCAGCGACGAGAGACCTTGATTGTAATCACCCTGCTCAACCTCAGAGAGTAGTGAGCTAAGAAGTTGTTGGGGAACTGCTCCGTTAGAGGCGTTGTATATATCAGCCAATTCAACATAGTTCTCATATCCACTAAAGCTCTGCACCATATCGTTGGAGTAGCTAAACCCACTGCTCAGATAGAGCGACGAGTTGAAATATCCGCCACTAAAGTAGAGCGGGAGAGTCACCGCACCACTAAATTTATAGCGATGTTTGGCATCGGGTATCACTGGCGTGTCGACACCTCCGGTAATCGAGGCAGGAACAGAGTAGTAGCTATATATATCTTGGTAACCACCCCATAGAGCCGAAAAGTCAAATTGTAGACCCAATCCCGAAAATGTTGCACCCGCCTCAACGGTCGACTTATCCTCGCTATTCCACCCATAAGCGAGATAGCTACTGGCGGTCGATAGTAGGTTCTGAGATAGCAGTGTAGCACCCAATCCCACATCGCTGGTCGAGAGCGAGAATGGGTTGTATTTGATTGGTGCCCAGCTATGTAGGTTTATAGCATTTGCACCCTTACGGAACTTCTTCGAGGGTGATTTTTCAACTGAGAGCAGCGAGTCAGCTGCGGTAAATCGCACCGTGTCGAGGTTCACTACATCGAGCTTTGCCCTTGTAGGATTTACGATGTTGAGCGGAAGTTTCGATTTGGCAACGACTCCGTGCATATCATCTTCGCTCTGAGTTGATAGGTGGTAACCTAGTCGGTCGTAGGTAGTTAGAGCGATTTTACCCGTTGATGATGGAGTCGAACTATCGAATGCTCCATAAGAGGAGGATGTCAACTGTACCTGCTCGCCAGTGGCGATATCGAGGCGATGAATCTCATCTCGTCCCGATGCTATCGAACCAAAATAGAGGTATCCACCGCCAGCTCTCAAGTCGCTCAGTGTGATATATGCAGCCTCTGTAATTGGTTGAATATCATCGCTTTGACACCTACCCAACCACATACCATCCTCAGTGGTGAGGATAGCGTAGAGGCTTCGGGTCGTATCATCCCACGCCAAGCCATGAATCTCGCTAAGCAGCGGAGAATTAATTCGCATAACCTCCTTACCATCAACGACCTCAACAATCGAATACCGCCCCGAATAGTGATACTCAACATAGGCATAATGCTCTCTTGAATCGCCTATCGCTGTGGGATAGAGTGCGTTATATAGCGATGAAACGGTGCCGCTTTTGCCACTCTCAACATCGAGATAACAGAGTCGTGAGTTCCACTTCTCGTCGAAAAGAAGCGAACGACGATACTCACTCCACCACACTCTACCAGCTGCAAAATCGGGTCGTGAGGAGAGATAACCAGTGTATTTAACCCTCTGCTCCTCACCGCTCTCTGTGTCAAACAGGACGAAGTGCGATGGGTTGTCAAAATCCTTTTTCAAGGCTATAACTCTCGTTGAATCAACGAACAAAGGGTGGGAGTATATCGTGTAATTTTTCTCTTTAGGCTCGGATATTACCTGCGCATAATTCTCAGCTTTCGGTAGCGAATCCCAATGTTGATTTAGATTCTCGAATGTCTCGTCGAATAGCTCAGGGATAGTCGTATCGTAGTACTTTTTCATAGCTCGACGAGTCGTCGCCACGACATAAGGGTGTCTCACGGCGTAGGCAAAGACCCTATCCCACATATCTATCCCATACTTGGTGTAACCATACGAAGTGAGCTGATAACCAAGCTCATAGTGGTCGGGGATATGCTCTCTGTATGAGCCAGCAAACCACTTTTGATGATACTTTCCACCCTTCAGGATATCATCCCCAATAGCACGATACGCCATCGAAAAGGATGGTTGCAAAGCTCGCCCGAAACTAACCGCCTGGGTCTCGAACATCACCGCATCACCCTCAATAGCGTAGAGTGGCATAAATGCGTAGCCAGCTGCTGCACCCTGCTCACCGAGTAGGTAGCTGAGCCACTTGATAAAGCCTTGATTGAGGTTATTGTAGTGCACCACATGTCGATATTCGTGTGCTGCGAGATGTTTAATCCAGAGCGAGGAGTGGTTATCTTCACTGGGTGTCGAGAGAAACTCAACACGCCCAGGCATCCACATCGCCATACCGTTAGAGATAAAATTTTCGGGGTGGATAACCACCGGAAAACGCAAATCGGAGTGGGTGAAACCAACACCGTAGGACTCTTCGAGGGTGGTTAGGTAGTGTAGTACATTGCGAGCAATAACATCGCAGCTATCGGGTGATATCACCTTGAAATCGTCCGCCTCGATGCTCTGCCACCTCAATGAAGGGTGGTCTGAACCCCACGAGTAGTATTGAGCTGAGGCTTCGCAGCCCCAACATATCACAGCAACAAGGAGTATCAACCCACGCAATATCAACGCTCTACCCTCCTGCTCTTTTACAGCGATAGCCGCTCTTGGTTAGAATATCGACCACCTTATCGCGGTGGTTACCCTGGATAATCACCTCGCCATCCTTGACAGAACCACCCACACCACAACGGCTCTTGAGTAGCTTACCCAACTCCTTAAGGTCAGCCTCGCTACCCATAAAACCACGCACTATCGTAACGCTCTTGCCTGCTCTATGTTTGCTATCGAGCCATACGCGAAGATTCTGCTGCGAGGGAGAAAGTGTGGATTGCTCCTCGTGCCCCTGATGTTCATACTCAAAATCTGAGGCGGTCGAGAAAACCACACCCAATCTATCTTTCCAATCGTTCATAACAAATTCATTTACCCACAAAAGTATGAATTTTTAGTGAGGAATAAAATTTATCTATATAAAATAGGTGTGAATTATCTATAAATCGATATTTTTTACGTAAGTTTGTAACCAATACGAAGCGGATTACTAATAAGTTGTAAAAACAGTATGTTTCGTCATTGCGGGCTCGACCCGCAATAACGTATATAGGTGAGATTTATACTTAATAGTCGCTCTCTTGACATAACCATAAAACTAAACCGAAAGTGATGAAGTCTAAAGGCAAAGCGCAACGTATCACAAAAGGGCGATTAAAGCGCATTGAGCAGAAGAGTCTCCCCTCGTCGATACCTACAAATGATGGGCAACTGCTAGTGCAGGTGTTTGTTGAGGGGTATGAGGATGTGGCATTTTGGCGCTCTATCTTCGACCACTTCACCTCTCCGAAAGCTCGTTTTGAGATATCTGTACCAACCAGGCGTGATTTGCCAAAGGGTAAGAAGGTCCTGCTTAATATGATATCCAACTCCTCGCCAACGCTGCTATTGTGTGTCGACTCGGACTTCGACTATATCTTCGGTGATACCACGCCTCAATCGTGTGAGGTGAACTTCTCGCCCTATATGTTCCACACCTACACCTACGCCACGGAGAACTACCTATGCTACGCTCCATCGCTGCATAATGTCTGTGTCAAGGCGACAAAGGTCGACTACAAAATATTTGATTTCGAGAGCTTTATGGCTCGATACTCCCAGATTATATACCCTCTATTCCTGTGGTACACCTACTCGGCGAAGTACTCCCAGGATGAACATCTCGTCACGCTGCAAGAGTTCAAAAACCACGTAAAGCTCAACTACCTCGAAATTGAGGGTAATGGCGAGAGCACCCTGCAATGGGTCGAGCGTAATGTCAACAGAGCGGTATCGAGGTTGGAGAGCGACTACCCAGAACACACGGAGAAGATAGAGCCACACGCCCAGGAGTTGATGATGATAGGTATAACACCATGTCAAACCTATATGTTTATGCATGGACACACCCTGATGGATAATGTGGTGATGGTCTGTCTGAATAGTGTCTGCGAGAAACTTCGCCAGATAGCCATCTCGCGCATAGCCTCATCGTCGAAAGAGGGAACAGCTCTACAGAATGAGATTAGCAACTACAAAAATACACAACGCTCTATCCGCGATGTTCTTCTCGATAATGTGAACTACACCGATTCACCTCTATACTTGATGCTACACGACGATATTCAAGAGTACTTAACCAATCTAAAATAAACAAAAACTATGAAGAATCTTCTCAAAAACCTATTAATTGTGACAGCTATCCTCTCGCTCTGTTCGTGTTCGAGCGGCGGAGGTGACAAAATCTACGACATCACAGAGTTCGGAGCTGTTGGTGATGGGGTAACAGATAATGCAGAGGCGATACAGAGCGCCATCAACGAGTGCCACTCGAATGGAGGTGGTAGGGTCTATTTCCCAAAGGGTGAGTTTATGTCAGGACCACTAGAGTTGGCATCCGAGGTGGAACTACACATGGGTGTTGGCTCTAAATTGATAGCTAATCCCGATGAGGCGATATACACCCTCAGTGCATTTAAAGAGAACCAGGGTGAGGGTATGATGTGGTTATATGGCTACGACCTCGACAACTTCTCAATAACTGGCAAGGGCGAGATAGATGGTAATGGAGTCTCGTTTATGGGCGAGGAGTTGGAGGACTCTTTTGTTCTCAAACCAGTCCACGAATTTGACCCTCGTCCACACCTACTAACAATCATAGGTGGTCGACATATCACCATTCAGGATGTTAAGATTGGAAACTCAGCCTACTGGACTGTGCACCTTGTTGGATGTAATGATGTCTCGATTCAGGGTATAACTCTGTTGAACAACCTAAAGGTGAGAAATGGCGATGGTATTGACCTAGACCACTGCAAGAATGTTAGAATCAGCGACTGCTACATCGAGTCGGGTGACGACTGTGTCTGTTTGAAGAACCGCAGGGAGTATGAGGAGTTCGGGCCATGTGAGAATATCGTTGTAACAAATTGTGTTATGGCATCACGCTCGTGTGCTATTAAGATAGGCTCGGAGAATGTCGACCGTATCGCAAATGTGATATTCAACGACTGTATCGTCTATGAGAGTAACCGTGGAATTGGTATCCAGAACCGCGACGAGGGGACTGTCGAGAATGTTATCTTCTCGAATATGATTGTCAACTGCAACTACTTCTCGGATGTGTGGTGGGGTAAATCAGAGCCAATCTATGTTACGGCATATCCACGTCGTTCGGGAGACCATAAGGATGCAGGTTGGAGATTCCCTAAGGGTGCAACTCACGGAACTGTTGGCGAAGTTAAAAATATCACATTCAGCAACATTATCTGCAACTCGGAGAATGGCGTATTTATCGGTGGTGACACTCAGAGCAGAGTAAGCGGCATTGTGCTCGACAGAGTGGAGCTAAATATCAACAAAACCACCGACTTCCAGGGTGGAATATATGACAAACGTCCATGTAATGGCGAGGAGTTTATCACGGGTTTCACCGCTGGATTCTTTATCGACAACGCAACCGATGTCACCATCGACAACTCATCGGTAAACTGGGGCGATGATATCCAACCATACTATACCAAAAAGGTTGTCGCAAGAGGCGTAAAGGGTTGTAATATCGGAACAATCCGAGGTGTCAATATCAGATAGAGAAATATTTTCAACCATTAATACACAAACACTATGAATTTCAAGAATTTACTACTTACGGCAGTGATGTTACTATCCTTAGCAGCTACTGCTCAAAGCAGAAAAGTCTACAACGTTAGCGACTATGGAGTGGTTGCCGATGGCACAACGCTCAACACCACATCTATCCAATCCCTTATCGACAAGGCGAGCAAAAAGGGTGGCGGTCAAGTCGTATTCGATTCGGGCGACTACCTAACAGGTATGCTTATGTTGAAATCCAACGTTGAAATCTATCTAAAGAAGGGAGCTACAATCTTGGGCAGCACCAACCCTCGTCACTACCAGAACCTCGAATCGAAACAGGCAGCTGGTGACGGTGAGGAGCAGAGAAACGACAACTCAAAGATGGCACTTATCGCAGCTCACGACTGCAAGAATATCGCAATCAAAGGCGAAGGAACTATCGATGGACAGGGTCTAAAACTAGCCCTTACCGTTGATAGCCTCCACCACGCTGGCGAGATGATCGACCCTAGATACAATATGTTTAGAATGCGTCCTAACGAGACTATGCGCCCTAAGTTGTTCTTTTTCTCGGAGTGTGAGAATATTGAAATCGAGGGTGTACATCTTCGCAATAGCGCATGTTGGGGTTTAACCTTCGATTTGTGTCGTAACTTGACAATCAACAGAATTGATATGTTGAATCGTGCATATTGGAACAATGATGGTATCGACGTTACAGATTCGTACAACGTGCGTATCACCAACTCAAATATCAACGCTGCCGATGATGGAATATGTCTAAAATCATACCACACCGACGCCTTCAACGACCAGATATATATCGCCGACTGTACTATCCGTTCGAGCGCTAGTGCTATCAAATTTGGTACTGCATCATGGGGAGGTTTCAAGAATGTAACCATCGAGCGTATCAAAGTTATCGACACCTATCGCTCAGCTATCGCTATCGAGTCGGTTGATGGAGGTGATATCGAGAATATCGTAGTTCGTGATATCGAGGCTTACAACACTGGTAACGCACTATTTATCCGTCGTGGACATCGTGCGGGCGAAGCTCCAGGCGTTGTGAAGAATATCCATATCAGCAGAATGTATGTCGAAGTTCCATTCGACCGCCCAGATAGCAACTACGACCTTCGTGGCCCAAGTGTGACTTATGTCCACAACATCCACCCTGCACCTATCACAGGTATCACAGGCTACAATATCGAGGATGTAACATTGGAGGATATCGAGATTGTCTACCCTGGTAGAGCCACTAAGGGAATGGCTTACGTGCCACTTAATCGCCTAGACTCTATCGACGAGAAGGCGAAGAACTACCCTGAGTTCTCAGTCTTTGGTGAGCTTCCATCATGGGGTTTCTACATCAAGAATGTTGATAATATCACCATGAAAAATGTCACTCTTCGCCTAAAAGATGAAGACTTCCGCCCAGCGTTTGTGCTCCACAACGTAGGCGAAGTTACCCTAAGCGATGTTTCGATGCCAAAGGGTGAGGATAAAAGCCAAATCATCTTAAAAAATGTCGGTGGATACTCAATCGAAAATCAAGATGAGATTGAGATAATAGAGTAAAAAACTAATAACCTAATAGCGAAAACAATGAAAAATTTATTTAGCAAGGCTCTATCCATTTTAGCCCTTGCAGTAGTGATGGTTGGCTGTGCGCAGCAGGAGAAATTTACCATTGAGAGCTACCTGGCTCTATCCCAAGAGGGACAAATCTACCCAACAGCAGAGCAGATTGCCCTACTCGACAAGGTTATCCCTGAAGGGAACTACACACCATTCGAAAAGGCTGAGAATCGTGAGTTCTGGGACGCTTTTGCTCAGAGCCCAAATGGCGAGCAGGCTCTGAGAACAGCTTATGGACTCCTGGAGCTAGAGCCAGAAGTTCCTATCTCGGATGAGACATATCGCCGTGCCAACTTAGAGGGTAATAGAGGCATCTACAAACCTCGCTACTACCGCACGATGGATAGGTTGGAGTACTTCCTATTGGCGGAGTGTATGCTCAACGATGGAACTTTCATCCCACAAATCGAGACATATAGCCGTGCTATCTTGGCGATGAAGTCGTGGGTACACCCCAACCATGATGATAAGGATAATGGAGTGTTGGAGGGTCGTAGATATCATATCGATTTGAGCGCTCGTAAATTTAGCTTCGTGCTAGCGTTGGTGGATGTTATCCTTGGTGATAAAATCGACTCTCAACTTAGCGACGATATCAACGAGCAGATTCAAAGAAGAGTTATCAACACATATCTCGAAAGCTGCCAGGAGGATACTCTAAGACCTGAGAATAATAATTGGATTAGAAACACAAACAACTGGAACTCAGTATGTACCAGCGGAACTATACTCACCTCTCTTATCTCAGAGCCTAACCGCGACAGGAGAGTTGCAGCTATCGGCTCTGCTCTTAATAGCATGGCTATCTACATGGCAGGATTTGGCGCAGATGGTTACTGCTCGGAGGGTGTAGGTTACTGGAACTACGGTTTCGGACACTACCTATTCCTAGCGGAGATTCTCCACGAATATACCGATGGGGCTATCGACCTATTCGCCTTCGACAACCCTGAGAAGATGGTTAAGGTGGCTAACTTCCCCGAAAAGTTCGAAATTCAGAATGGATTCTTCGCAGCATTCTCGGATGGTAGCACATTCGTTACCAAGGGTGGCGACAACTTCGCATACCTTATGGCAGCACGCGAGTATGGCTCACGTAAACCAACCTACTTCCGTGGCGACGAGTCGGTTCAGAATATGATTGGCTGGAGAGCAGACTCTGCGGAGTATATCGACGAGTCGGGAGTTCCTGCTCCACTACCTGCCTACACCTACTTCGATGCCCAAGGAATCATCATCTCAAGAGGTAACCAAGCGGATAAATTCTCAGTTGCTATCAAAGCGGGACACAATGGCGAGAACCACAACCACTGCGATGTTGGTAGCTACAATATACTCCTAGAGTCAGACTTCATAGCGGGTGATATTGGTGCTCCATCATACGTTGCGGGAGCTTTCCACCCAGATAATCCTGCTCGTAGCTCATGGGGACACCCCGTACCACGTATCAACAACACCCTACAGTCGGTAGGTATCGACTTCAAGGGCGAGGTTCTAGGTAGTGCATTTAGCGAGGGTCAAGATAGCGCAACATTCAACCTTAAAGATGCGTATGAAATCCCTGCATTGCGAACCTTGGAGCGTGTGATGGTTAACGACAAGAGTGGTAATGGCGCGATTACCATCACTGATAGCTTCACCGCTAGAGAGGATGTTACATTCGGAACAGCCGTTATGGTTAATGTCGACTACAAAATCGTGGGTAACGACATCATCCTCACCTCGGACAACTACAAGGTCAAGGTCGAGATTACAGCCCAGGGTGGTAAAATCGCACTTAAAGATGAGATAGTACCAGTCGAGAAACTTCGCAGCGGACGTAAATCATACCGCATAGGCGTTGATTTTACCGAGCCTCTAAAGAGCGGCTCTATCTCGGTGAAGTACACACCGATTAAGTAATAATGCATATTTAAGAGTTAAGAATTAATTCTTGAGCAGTGTTTTTTTTTATAAAAAAAACACTGCTCAACACTCTCTGTTTCAGCATTAGTTACCTTGAGGTAACTAACTTTCGTTTATGTAACTTCTTGTTTTTTAAGTAGTAACAGTTTATCTTTGCACTATAATTGATAGGATAACAACTTAAAAACAAAATAGCATGAAAAATCTAACATCACTACTAGCAACGCTTCTAGTAACGGTAAATTTAGCCTCTGCTCAGCAGACAATCAACACCCCCTCCGAGGAGCAGACTCCACAGACTCGTCAGATGATTGAGCGCAACGAGGAGTTCCGCCATGAGATTATACAACTTGCCGAGAATGTCTACACCGCATCGGGTTACGACGCCTCGAATATCACCATGATTATCGGTGATGATGGGGTGATACTTATCGACGCTGGAAAGTTCGCAGATAATAGCGCCGAGGTCTACGCTGAGTTCCGTAAAATCACCGACAAACCCATCACGGGCATAATCTTCACCCATGGACATGGCGACCACACCCAAGGAGTCCCTGCGTTTTTAGCGGATAACACCCCTCAAATATGGGCAGCTGATGGATTTGGACGCGAGAATGAGTTTCCGACCAAGGCGGGATTTATCAACCCTCGTGGGCATCGTCAAAATGGCATGACTCTATCGCCCGAAGTGCGTATTAATAATGGTGTTGCACCGTTGGTCTATCCTGGTGGAAAGTTTGTCGGTGGCGACGAGCAGGCTAAGCAAGCCAAGGCTCAATACGTACCATTTAATAAGAGCGTAATAACCAACTTCGTGAGCGAGCCAAAGCAGAGCATTACCATCTCAGGAGTGACTCTAGAGTTGGAAAAAACCTATGGCGAGACAAACGACCACCTTCTAATCTACTACCCTGAAAAGGGGATTATCTTCCCTGGCGACCAGTTCTACAAGTCGTTCCCCAACCTATATGCTATTCGTGGCACGGAGTATCGTGATGTACTGAAGTGGATTGAGGCACTCGACACCATTTTGAGCTACGATGCTGAGATTATGGCACAAGGTCACACTCGCCCAATAGTTGGTAAGGAAGCTGTCAAAGAGGCTGTTACAGCGATGCGTGATGCTATCCGATATACATTCGACAAAACTATCGAGGGGATGAACAAGGGTCTGACTCCCGACGAGTTGGTCGAGTACGCAGCACTCCCTGAACCGTTGGCTTCACACCCCAATTTGGTGCAGTACTATGGTCGTCAAGAGTGGGCTATACGCAATATTTTCAATGG
Source organism: Rikenellaceae bacterium (assembly GCA_047178865.1). GTDB lineage: Bacteria > Bacteroidota > Bacteroidia > Bacteroidales > Rikenellaceae > Alistipes. The sequence continues at coordinate 10,814 of JBCQSY010000005.1, read as the reverse complement.
ATACCTAGGTTGGTTCGATGGCAATGCCACCTCGCTTCGTCCACTCTCACCTCGCGACCAGGCTGAGAAGATGGCTCAGCTGGCGGGTGGAGTTGAGGGGTTATCTAAGGCAGCACGCAGAGCTTTTAAGCAAGGTGAGTGGCAGTGGTGCGCAGAGCTGTGCGATAGGCTAATTGTCTTAGAGCCAGAGAGTAGAGAGCATAAACTACTCAAAGCGGATGCACTCAACGCTTTAGCTGACAATATCGAGACCGCCACAGCCCGCAACTACTACAACACCTCGGCAAACGAACTGCGAGCTCAGTAGAGCGATTAACCTTTACGTCATTGCGTATAATAAAATAATTCTTAATTCTTAACTCTTAATTAATAACTCTTAATTAATGGTATTAATTATTTACCCTACGCAGAATATATCGCATGGATGAAGCAGAGGCATCATCACTGAGGAGTTTAAGACGAATAATAGAGTTCAGCGATGTATTATAGAGAGAGGGTATCACCTTATAGATATCTTGGATTTCAATATCAACGGTAAGACGCTGGCGTTCATTGTTATAGATATACTCCATCTCGACCCTCTCACCATTTGGAGAGGTCTCTATTATCACCCCCTGCTCATATCTATTGGCGGCAAAGTTTAGGCAAAATTGCCACCTCATACCCTCGACATAATCCTCATGGTTGACCCACTCTTTGGCAGAGAGTAGGTAGACCTCTTTACCTATAAACTCCCACGTTCCATCTAATAACTCTCCTCTTTGCATCTTGCTTGACGTTTAGGTTAGACTTCTTGTCAAGCCACAAAAAAGGCAGCACCGACAAGTCTACGTCAAAGGTACCGCCAGACACCCACACAACAAACAAGTCGGGCTGCCTAATCCTATGTGGATAAGCAACCTTTCCTTGTCTATCTGCTGTGTTATAAACTGGCGATTTATGACGTAAATAAACAAATAGTTACAGTATCAAGAGTTTCGTACTTCTCATCGATAACTCTTTCAATACTTTTGCAAAGATATAAAATTTTTCTACATACATTGTAATTATGATACAAAAATAATTTATGGAACTTCTTAGAAATACTGAGTCACTAGTGTCCCATTAAATTCACTATTAAAAAACCATTAATATTTACCTAAGGGCTTTTTTAATAGAGAAAAAAATATTATATTTGTACTCTACAATATTATTGCCATTAACAGATGAGTACGCAGAGTAGCAATATAACAACAAACGAACAGAGTACGCAACAGACAAATGTACCCTCTGAGTCACGTTGGGGTAAGAAGTATAAAACCATCGTTATCTCAGACCTACACATGGGCTCTAAGTGGAGTGCTGTGGAGGAGGTTTGCGACTACCTCAGAGAGAATAGCTGCCAGAAACTTATCCTCTGTGGCGATATAATTGATGGTTGGGCTATAATGCGTGGACGTAAAGGTAATGTCTGGGGGCGTAAGGAGAGTAATTTTGTTAAACTTATTCTCGACCTATCTCTGGATACCGACATAATCTACCTGAGGGGAAACCACGACGATTTTCTCGATAGGATTATCCCGACATCCATCTTCAATATAGATATCAAACGAGAGTATGTCTACACCAGCTTTGGTAAGCGTTACCTGGTAACACATGGCGATAGGTTTGATAGTATCACCACCTACACCAGCTGGCTCTCGAAGATGGGCGATGCCGCCTACTCGATGATGTTATGGCTCAATAAGTACTACAATAGATATCGCCTTAATCGGGGTCTACCCTATCGTTCGATTGCCGCAGCGGCGAAAGATTTCACCAAGAGGATGGTTTCACGCCTATCGAGCCACGATAAGCGAATCATCCATAGCGCAAAGGAGAATTGGTGTAGTGGTGTGATTTGTGGACATATCCACCGTCCCGAAATCAAGATGATAGAGGACGTAACCTACCTCAACTCAGGCGATTGGCTAGAGTCACTCTCAGCTCTCACCGAGGATTGGGATGGTAACTGGTCGTTATATCGCGACCCTAAACGTGAGGCTCACCTACTAAAAGTGATGAAGCGATGAGGTATCTTTTCGTAATACAGGGTGAGGGGCGAGGCCACATGACCCAGGCTATAACTATGGCTAATATCCTGCGTGAAGCGGGACACTTAGTCGAGCATGTTATGGTGGGCAAGTGTTCGAATAGGGAGCTACCTCAATTCTTTATCGAGAAAATTGGCGCAGAGATTACCACCTTCGACTCACCAGCTATCGACTACGGTCGTAAGGGTAAAAAGGGTAATATGATGCGTAGTGTTCTGCTCAATGCCGCACCATCCAAGGTGGTGAAGTGGATGAGGAGTATCTCGACCATTTCACGCACCGTAAAGCGTAGCGAGGCGGATGTTGTTATCAACTTCTACGATATGTTGCTTGGGGTCTCGGCTCTTCTGGGGCAAGTTCGTAAGCCAATTATCAATATCGCACACCAATACCTTATCCACCACTCCGACTACCCTTTGAGGGGCTCTTATCGCTCCGAGAGGGCGACGCTCGCTATGATGAATAGGATGTGCTCGTTCCGCTCACGCAAAATATTGGCTCTATCGCTCTACCCTTTGCAGTCGTGTCGCAACGAGAGGGTCGAGGTTGTGCCACCACTACTGCGTAGCGAGATTTTCTCGCTCCGCCCCACCGACGAGAAGTTTATATTGGGCTACATGCTCAACCCTGCATATATCGATGATATCCTTGAGTGGAAGAAGAGCTGCCCTGAAACCCAGGTGCATCTATTCTGGGACAAGAAGGATGAACCTGAGCTTAAAGAGCACTGTAAAGGGTTGTGGATGCATCGCATCAATGACTCTCTCTTTCTCGATATGATGTCGAGATGTAGCGGATATATCACCACCGCAGGGTTCGAATCGGTCTGCGAGGCGGCATATCTTGGCAAGCCTATTGTAATGATTCCTTCCCACATCGAACAACAACTCAATGCTGCGGATGCTGCCAAGGCGAGGGTTGGAATCGAGTCCGAGAGGTTCGATTTAGAGAGATTAATAGAGTATATCCCCCACCACGACCACCCAAATGAGGAGTTCCGCAAGTGGGTCGATTCAGCAAAAGAGATTTATATCAAAATATTAACATCCATATAGTTACACCCATAATATGAATCCAATTTACAGCAGAGAGATTAGCTGGCTAGAGTTCAACGATAGAGTACTTCAAGAGGCCAAAGATAAGAGCGTTCCTCTACTTCAACGTCTACGTTTTTTAGGAATCTTCTCGAATAATCAAGACGAATTTATCAAGGTTCGTGTAGCCAACCTTATGCGCTACAGTGCCATGAAGGGGCGTAATAGAATAACTATGACTGGTGGATATGACCCCGCTGAGCTTCTTCCTAAAGTCAACGCCCATATCGACAGCTCGCAGGAGCAGTTCCGTAGTGCCTACAACAATATCATCTGCGAGATGGAGGGTGAGGGGATATTTATGGCTGACTACAACTCTCTCAGTGAGGAGCAAGCTCTCTTCTGCCACGAATATTTCCTCTCGGTGATAAGCGTTCGTCTTAGTCCGATAATTATTCGCAAACGTGAGCCTATCCCATTCCTACCCGATGGAAAGGGGTATCTAGCCATCAAGATGGAGAGTGGCAGCACGGTTCGTTACGCCATAATCCAGATACCTGTGAGTGATGCTTCACCTCGATTTGTCAAGCTACCATCTGCGCAGGGTCGCACCGAGATAATATTCCTCGACGATATTATTCGACTATTCCTCGACGATATATTCTTTATGTTTAGCTACGATAAAATCTCAGCCTACACCTTCAAAATCATGCGTGATGCCGAGCTAGCTCTCGACGACGATGTCTCGAAGAGTATCGCCGAGAAGATGTTCGAGGGTATCAATATGCGCCATAGGGGCAAGGCCGTAAGGTTAATCTATGACTCGCAGATGCCCGACGATATTATCGAACTGCTGATGCATAAATTCCGACTCAGCCGTCAATCGCTCCACTCAGGTGGACGATACCACCTTATGCGAGATTTGATGAAATTCCCTAAGGTGCGTCCCGAATTGGAGAGTAAGAGCCCTAAACCACTACTCCACCCCCAGATTGACCCCTGCGAGAGCGTGTTGAAGGTGATTAAACGCCAAGACCTGCTCTTAGCATATCCATACCAAACATTCAACCACTTTATCGACCTGCTGCGTGAGGCGGCTATCGACCCGATGGTTCAATCGATATATATCACACTCTACCGCACGGCATCTAGTTCGAAGGTGATTAATGCACTGCTCAACGCCGCAAGTAATGGCAAGAGAGTCACCGTGTTAATCGAGCTTAAAGCTCGTTTCGACGAGGAGCGTAATATCGACAGCACCGAAATCCTGCAACAGGGCGGAGTCAAGGTACTCACTAGCCAGGAGGCTCTGAAAGTTCACAGCAAGTTGGTACTTATCGAGCGACGTGAGGGTAACTCAACACGTGGTTATGTCTATGTTGGTACGGGTAACTTCAACGAGAATACTAGTGCGATATATAGCGATTTTGGACTACTCACCGCTAACCCGGTTGTGGCGGATGATGCACGCAAAATCTTCGAGTTTTTGGAGAATACACACAAACACCCTAAGTGTCGTGAGTTGATAGCCTCGCCATACTATATGCGTGATACCATTAGCTCGCTTATCGAGCGTGAGATACGTAACGCCAAGCGTGGATTGGAGGCATATTTTAAGGGTAAATTCAACTCTCTCACCGACGAGGCGATGATTAAACTCCTCTACAAAGCATCGCAAGCGGGTGTTAAAATAGAGCTTATAGTGCGTGGTGCTTGTTGTCTAAAGGCTGGAGTTGAGGGATTGAGCGAGAATATCACGGTGCGTAGTATTGTGGATAAATATCTCGAACATGCTCGTTTGATGATATTCTGCAATGGTGGCAAACCTACCTCGTATATCCTCAGCGCAGATTTGATGACTCGAAACCTGGATAGACGTGTCGAGGTGGGTATCCCAATTAAAGATACCAAGATTCACAACACACTTGTCGACTACTTCCAGATGCAGTGGAGGGATAACGTTAAGGCTCGTGAGATAGCTCCGCCTTTCAACAATAGATACCACACATCGGAGGATACGCCCTACCGTAGCCAAGATGAGATATATAATAAAATGAATCGTTAAGACTATGGAGCGAACAACACTTGGAGCGATAGATATAGGCTCAAATGCGATACGACTATTTATCAACTACGTCGAACATAGCTCGTCGGGCAAGGTAACATTCAAGAAGGCAGCATTTATTCGAGTGCCTATCCGCTTGGGTGAGGATGTCTTTACCCAGGGCTATATCGGCGAGAAGAAACTCACCAAACTCATCGAGGCGATGAAGTCGTTTATGGGTCTTATGCGCACCTTCTCGGTTAAGAGTTATCGTGCATGTGCCACAAGTGCTATGCGTGAGGCGAGTAATGGAGCTGAGGTTGTGGCTCAAATCGCGGAGTGTAGCGGTATCAATATCGAGATAATAACGGGTCAAGAGGAGGCTGAAACCATCTTCAATTCAGGAGGTGCTGCCAACCTTATGGGGCGTGATGGTAGCTATATCTATGTCGATGTGGGTGGAGGTAGCACCGAAATCACCATCTACTCAAACCATAAAAGGGTGATATCCGAATCGTTCCCACTAGGTACTGTGCGTACCATCAGCGATGCGGTGGATAAAGCGACTCCCGAAAGGTTCAAGAAGTGGCTCGAAGATGAGGCTCGACCTCTTAAACCTATCGCTATAATCGGTTCGGGCGGTAATATCAATAAGGTCTATAAGCTGCTGGGTAAGCACGAAGGGGATAGTATCAACTATGTCGAGTTGAAGATTCTCTACAACCAAATCAAAGATATGAGCTACGACGAGAGGGTTCGCAATATGGGTCTGAACCTCTATCGTGCGGATGTTATCGAGCCTGCGATGAAGATATTCCTCACTGTCGCCAAGGCGTGTCGTATCAACGAAATCCTTGTTCCACGAGTGGGTCTAGGCGATGGTATCATCCAACAACTCTACGCCAAAATGGAGCAGAAGTAGCTTTTTGCCATATAAAACCAACTTCAATGAGACGAATTTTAGAGTGCGTCACCAACTTCAGCTGTGGACGTGACGAGGCAGTTATCGAGCAGATATGCCACTCTATCGAGAGCGTGGATGGTGTCAAGGTGCTCAACTACGACCCTGGATATGCGACAAACAGAACCGTTGTGACATTTGCTGGCGAGGCTGAGGCTCTATGCCAAGCGGCATTTCAGGGGGTTAAAACCGCAGCTCAGCTTATCGATATGCGTGAGCACCATGGTGAGCATCCTCGACTCGGAGCAACCGATGTGCTACCACTAATCCCGCTCGAAGGGGTGAGCATGGAGGAGTGTGCACAGTTGGCTCGTGAATTGGCTCAAAGGATATCTCAGGAGTTACTTATCCCAACATATTGCTACGAGCATGCTGCTTTTCGAGAAGAGCGCAGAAATTTGGCTCGATGTCGGATGGGAGAGTATGAAGCTCTACCACAGAGGGTTACTTCAGACGACGCACCCGACTTTGGAGCTAGAGAGTTCGACGAAGTAATAGCTCGCAGTGGAGCGACGAATGTTGGAGCACGTGATTTTCTGGTAGCGGTAAACTTCAACCTCGACACCAAAGATAGCTCCATAGCCGATGCCATAGCCAAAGATGTAAGAGAGAGTAGCCACCGTGCCACATCTCTGAAGTGTTGCAAGGCGATAGGTTGGTTTATCGAGGAGTACGATAAAGCGCAGGTCTCGACCAACCTCACCAATATATCGACTACTCCGCTACACATAGCCTTCGAGGCGATATCACGCCTGGCTCTCAAACATGGAACGCGCGTTACGGGCACCGAGATTATAGCTCTAGTTCCCAAAAGAGTGCTGCTCGATGCAGGTCGTCACTTCGCCGATGATGGAGAGAAGTCTCTTAGCGAACAGGCTCTAGTGGATATCGCAGTGGAGCGGATGAACCTCAGCGAACTTAAACCATACCACCCCAAGCAGAGGGTTATCGAGTACCTGATGGAGAAGTAAGAGTTAAGAATTAAGAGTTATGAATTGTTCTTTTCTCAGTAAGACTCAGTAAGACTCAGAAATTCTCAGAAACCCAAGAGATTGCTGGTCGACCCGCAATGACGTTTTGGAAAGGATGCAGTGATATTTTTTAGTCAACCTGATTAAACGCCTCAATGCCTAATGTCAAGAAGTTGATAAACGAGTCGATATTGAGGTCGTATCCACGTGGTGGAGCTAACAGTAGGCCATCTGCGCTCTCGATAATGTAGTATGGCTGGGCATTGACTCCATACTTCTCAAGTGCGTAGTGAGCATTAATTCGCCCTAGGCTCTTAAGGGTTCGCCCCGACGAGGTGGTAACCCACTCTGAGCTATCGAGGGTCAGTTTATCATCCATATAGAGCGCAACGATAACGTAGTCATCTCGCAAAATATCCAGCACCTGAGCATCAGAAAGCACCCTTGACTCCATCTCACGACAGTTGACACATCCATGCCCAGTGAGTATCACAAGCATAGGTTTATTCACGCTCTTGGCGTAGCTGCGTGCCTGCTCCATATCGAAGAAACCATCGAGGTTGTGTGGTAGATGGAGCATATCTCCATACTTCACACCGCTTGAGTTTACCTCACTACGACCCTGCGAACCGACTCCCTGCCCTATAACGAACTCCTGGGTGTGGAGTGGTGGAAGATATCCCGAAACTGCCTTTAAAGGTGCTCCCCACATACCTGGAATAAGGTAGACAACAAACGACAAGGTAGCAATAGCGAGAGCCAACCGCCCAACACTAATATACTCCGCAGGTGAGTCATGCTTGAATCGCAACTTACCGAGTAGATATAGCCCCAAGAGGGTGAATGTAACTATCCATATAGCAAGGTAAACTTCACGATTGAGAATCCCCCAGTGGTAGGTTTGGTCTGCAACGCTGAGGAACTTCAACCCCAGAGCTATCTCAACAAATCCCAACACCACCTTAACCGAGTTTAACCACCCTCCGCTCTTAGGTAGCTTTTTGAGCATTGATGGGAATAGCGCAAAGAGGGTAAACGGCAGAGCAAAAGCCACTGAGAATACCAACATAGTGAGGATTGGAGTCCAGAACTCACCCGATATAGATTTGATAATAACCGAGCCGATAATTGGGCCCGTACACGAAAACGAGACCAACACCAGAGTCAGAGCCAAAAATAGGATACCCACAACGGACTCTCGACCTCCCCTGCTGTCGCTCTTATTGACTATCGAGCTGGGTAGAGTTATCTCGAAAGCTCCCAAGAATGAGGCTGCAAATAGCATAAAGACAACAAAGAATATGATGTTTGGCAGCCAATGCGTCGCCAACCAATTGAATATATCCGAAGTCACAGCATCGCCACCTACTACCCTGGTAATCAATATTATCGCAGCGATAGGCAGGGTGTATAACAACACTATAAAGAGTCCATACAACACCGCTGCAATGCGTCCACGTTTGACTCCCCCCTCGCCCTTCAAGAAGAACGACACGGTCATTGGTATCATCGGGAAAACACAAGGTGTCAACAACGCTGCAAAGCCCCAAATAATAGCCTCGATAAGTAGTCGCCACAGCCCCGAAGAGGCTACCCCACTACTCGCTTTGCCAACTTGGAAGGTGAACTCCTGCTCTTGTGGAGGTGAGCAGGTGGTATCGCTACACAACATCCACTCAACCACTACGTTAACTTCACCACCGCCATCTACTTTCAAGGGTTGTGTTATTCTCATTTGCCCACTGAATGTCTCGACATTCTCGCTGAATACCTCATCGAAGTAGCTCTTTTTATCGCCCGTAACTGTCTTTCCACCAGAGAGTTCAACCCCATTGGAGAGGGTAAAAGTAACCGATGTGGCAGGAACCCACTCATACTCGCCAAATCCATAGATATGATACCCCTCGTCGATATCCGCCATGAGTCGCAGCTCGTAATTTTCGTCGTCGAGTGAGTGGAGCGAAGCCTCCCATGTGATATTTTCCTGCTGTGCTGAGGCAATCCCAACACTTGCCATAAGGGTTAAAATCGCGAGAAATAGGTGTCGTATCATAAACTAAATAATTAAGGTTTGAAACTACGTCATTGCGGGCTTGACCCGCAATCTCTTAATTGTCAATATATTGAGATTGCGGCTCGGAGGCCGCAATGACGCCAAGCTAGCTTGGCTTTATGAAAGAGGAGTGGCAAGTAGATATTTATCTTACCACAATCATCAAAACGTAAAACAGGGCTTGCTGTGCGAAATATGTTATTTTTGCGACTTGTTAGTCACCCTCCTTTAAGAGAGCTAAAACTCCTTGAGAAGCTAATAACTAATGTCATAAAGACAAAAGTATCTTTTTTTTTGCAGATATCCAATTAATTTATTAGATTTGTATAATGAAAAAGGTAACACTTCTCATACCAACCTACAACCGAGCAGAGTCTCTACAACTCACACTTAACTCCATCGCAGGGCAGGACTCTCCTCCCTGTCAATGGGAGTGTGTTGTGGTGAATAACAACTCCCGTGACAACACCTCAGAGTGTGTCGAAACATTTATCGAGACGCATCCATCACTCGATATCCACCTCCTTTTCGAGGGTGTGCAGGGTCGCTCGTCAGCTCTGAATTGTGGTATCGCTCATAGCCAAGGCGAAATTATCATAATGGTCGATGATGACGAGGAGCTGCTACCTGGCTTTATCTCAGGCTATATCCGACTATTCGAAGAGCTGCCAGAGGTCAATATCGCAGGTGGAGTGATGACTCCACGATATATTGGCGAACGCCCTAAATGGATGTCATACTACACCGAACTACCAATCCTCTACCCGATAAACTACGGTAAAAAGCCACGACAATTCCCCAACCACATGGTGCCATGCGGAGGTAATGTAGCGGTGAAAAGGTCTCTATTCGATAAATATGGAGCATTCCTACCCCACTTAGGTCGTAGTGGCGATAGCCTTATTGGAGGCGAGGAGGTCGAGTTCCTGCAACGAGCTAAATCCCATGGCGAACAGATATGGTATAACCCCTACTCCGAGGTGCTACACTACGCTCTCTCCTATAAATTAACGCCCGAACACTTCCAACGTCTCACCTATAATATCGGAGTGGGACAACGCCTACGCTCAACATCACCACTCTACCGCCTGCTTATTGCCGAAGGGGTAAAGTGGTGCGCAACACTGCTCATAGCGCTATTTTTCATCGTCACACTACGACCAGCCAAGAGCGTGTGGCTTATACGCATGAGATGCAATATAACCCGTGGATTGCTAAAGAGTCCGAACTAAAGGCTAAAAAGCTCGCCCCCTCGCATCTCCACTACTCAATAAAGGCATCTCGAACCTCATCCTCACGCTCAGAGTGTTGATTCATCGTCGGAGGCGTAGCATCGCTGATAATCTCCTGGATATTCTCCTCGAAAGCCTGCTCACATGTTGGGCAATCCTCCCCATTTGTACAGTTATCATTCATGGTCTTAAACTTTTAAAATTCAATTATCATCTGTACAAAATCCGCGCCACACAGCAAGCTGCGTTTTATGATTGAGGTATGTAAAGGAAAATGCCCCCATTCACGTCATTGCGACGTGGAATATTAAAATCAGGTATATAAAATTTGTTTTTTTAGATTTTATAGCAGCTGAATTCAACCTGCAAATGCAACTGAATTCATATTAATAATTTGTTTAAATTTTTCATTTGGTGTGAGGTATCCGAGTCTTTTACGAGGACGAT
>JBCQSY010000004.1:0-93091 GCA_047178865.1 Rikenellaceae bacterium | reverse complement strand
TGCTATTTCCAGCATTTGGGAAACCAACTAATCCAACATCCGCCAACACCTTTAACTCAAGGATAAATGTACCTTCAGCACCATCCTCGCCAGGTTGAGCATATCGAGGAACTTGATTGGTCGCAGTTTTGAAGTGCCAGTTACCCAATCCACCACGTCCTCCTGGAAGTAGTACGAACTCCTCATCATGCTCGGTGACTTCGCCCATTATCTCGCCAGTTTCGGCATCGCGCGCAACAGTTCCCAGTGGCACAGGGATAATGATATCCTTAGCATCCTTACCCGATGAACGTGCACCAGAGCCACTCGCTCCATTCTCGGCATATTGGTGGCGTTGGAATTTAAGGTGGATAAGAGTCCAATACTGCTTATCACCCTTCAATATAATACTACCACCTTTGCCACCATCTCCGCCATCGGGACCTCCAAAGGCAACAAACTTCTCACGACGAAAGTGAGTTGAACCTGGGCCTCCGCTACCTGAGCGTGCAAATATCTTTACATAATCTACGAAATTCGAACCTGACATAATATAATTATAGGATTTTTATTATTTATAAATAAGGGTTACAGCTGTGGCTGAAATACCCTCTTCACGACCCTCAAATCCGAGCTTTTCGGTGGTTGTCGCTTTAACTGATACTGCGCTGATATCCAGCCCCGTAACCTCGGCTAGACGAGTGCGCATTGTGTCGATATATCCTCTCAATTTAGGACGTTGAGCACTGATTGTTGAGTCGATATTGCTAATCGAATACCCACTCTGGGCAACCAACTCGACACATCGCGCCAATAGAGTCATCGAGTCCACCCCTTTATAGCTCTGGTCTGTATCGGGAAAGTGTAAGCCAATATCACCTAATGCGGCAGCTCCCAGCAGTGAATCACATATAGCATGAACCAATACATCCCCATCAGAGTGAGCCACACACCCTTTATAATGGGGTATAGCAACGCCTCCCAAAATCAGAGGCAACCCCTCGGCAAGGGCGTGAACGTCATATCCGTGTCCTATTCTAAATCTCATATCGGCTGCAAAATTACATATTTTATCTCAAAGATAGAGCTATTTCGGGGTAAATTATCTATATTTGCACAAAATTTAAGCATAATGTCAGAAATTTCACAACTTGAGCCTCAGAGTATTTGGTCTATTTTTGAAGAGATAACCAAGATTCCACGCCCCTCAAAAGGCGAGGAGAGGATAGCTGCGTGGTTAGTTGATTTTGCAAAAGAGCACTCACTAGAGTGGAAGCGTGACTCAATTGGCAATGTCGCAATATACAAACCAGCATCTCAGGGCTATGAAGATAGAGCCACCGTTGTACTTCAAGCACACATGGATATGGTCTGTGAGAAGAACTCGGATGTTGATTTTGACTTCAACACGGACTCTATAAAAACCTATATCAAAGATGGTTGGGTCACAGCTGATGGAACAACTCTTGGTGCTGATTGTGGAATTGGAATGGCAGCAGCTCTAGCGGTGCTTATCGACCCGACACTTGAGCATGGCAGGGTAGAGGTTCTATTCACAGTCGACGAGGAGAGTGGGCTAACTGGCGCATTCGAGCTAGAGAGTGATATGATAAGCGGACAGCTACTAATCAACCTTGACTCCGAGGATGAGGGTGAACTATTTATCGGGTGTGCTGGTGGAATAGATAGCGTTGCAACATTTAAATATAAGGCAGAGAGTGCTCCGGCTGCCTACACTTTTTTCCGTATCGACGTTAATGGCCTACGCGGAGGGCACTCTGGCGACGATATTAACAAAGGTCTAGCAAATGCTAATAAGGTTATATGTCGACTTCTGTTACAGGGTCAACAGCTCTATAATCTACGTTTGAGCTATGTAGATGGTGGAAATATACGTAACGCTATACCTCGTGAGGCGTATGCGATATTTGGTATTCCATCTAAGTATATCGACGAATTTATGCATAGCTACAACATTCTTCTCGATGAGATAAGCGAGGAGTACTCGACAAGAGAACCCGATATGCATATCACAATAAATGAGATGCCTGAGATAGACACCGTGATGGATGTCGAGACTCAAAGACGATTTATCGTTGCGATAATTGGTGCTTCAAATGGTGTTATAACAATGTCTCAAAGCGTTGAAGGGTTGGTTGACACCTCGACAAATCTAGCATCAATCAAATTCGTTAACAACGACTCTATTATTATAACAACATCTCAACGCTCACCTAGCGAAAGTTCGAAACTCTACGCTATGCAGATGATTGAGTCGATATTCTGGTTAGCGGGAGGTGATGTAACCCACTCGGATGGTTACCCAGGGTGGATTCCAAATCTTAACTCAAAGATTCTAGCCAAGACAAAAGAGTGCTACACCGAGCTATTTGGATATGAACCAAAGGTCAAGGCAGTGCACGCAGGGTTGGAGTGTGGACTCTTCCTCGAACAGTTCCCTGGACTTGATATGATATCTTTTGGCCCAACAATCCGCGGAGTTCACTCTCCAGACGAGAGGCTTAATATCGAATCGGTAGGTAAATTCTGGGTACTCTTGACTCAACTTCTACGCAGGCTATAGATGAAAAGAGTCGTCACGCTACTTATAATTATTATTAGTGTGAGCGGTGTTAAAACATTGGCTCAGAGTATAAATCCTGAGCGAACAATCCTGTGGAGTGAATCAACAGACCAGATTCAACTCCTAGAGACAGATACTCTTCTTTTTCGACTTCCTAGCAATATCGAAAGCGATAGCTACACCAAAGCCACTCGCTACTATCGTGCCGAGGGTGTAAAGCGTAGAGGTCTGAACTACTGGGTGTTAAACTCACTTATGGAGCAGTACAAAGGGGCTGAAAGAGAGTTCTCCGTAGCTGAAGATGAGACAACTCTATCGCTCCACGCAGCACATGCACAATACCGTATAGGAGGAGCTTTTATCTTTAATCAAACATTTGATAATCAGTGGAGTATCGCCTCACGTTTTGACTTTAAAAGCGGACGTGATGCATCAATTGATGGACTCTTCCGCAATGAGGCTCGCTCGGACATAGTTATTGCTCGCGAATTTGGGATGGGACACTACCTAACCTTCAACATTGATTTCGACTATATTATCCGCTCTCAACATAGCGCATCAACTCAGGAGACATTCGATTTAACTGGAAATAACTTCTACAATCCAGCATGGGGTTACTACGATGGTGAGGTTCGCAGTGCTAGAGTAAATAGCTCATTTCAGCCCAATTTAGATATCCGCTATCAGCTTCCGCTCTCTGGTGGAGCGACTCTGTCGCTAGAGGGTGGAGTCGACTTAGGTGAGCTAAAACGAGGTTCACTTGGTTACTACAACTCAACTAATCCATACCCAAACTACTATCGTAAGCTCCCTTCAGCGATGGATTATGGATATATCCGCAACTACACCACAGCCGTTTGGCAGAGTGGCGACACAACCTACACACAGATTGCATGGGATGATTTGGTTCGTTACAACCAAGCCTCGCCCGATGGAGATGCCTACTATATCGTTGAATCAAGGGTTGAACGATATCTCGACTCCCACTTCAAAGGTATGGTTAAACACACTCCATTCAAAGGTGTTGATATAGAGTGGGGAGTTGAGAGCCTGTTCGATAATTCGCTCAATTATAAGCAACTAGATGATTTATTAGGCGCAGAGTATCATCTCGATATGGACTACTTAATCGGAGATAGCTACAATGTCTCGAATGAGCTACAGAACAACCTACTCGACCCAAATCGCGAAGTTGTCGAGGGTGATAGGTTTGGTTACAACTACTCTATATCCACTCTCGAATTAGCTGGTATTATCGCTATTAGAGCCTCTTTGGAGCGTTTCGATTTTATGGCATCTGCTCGTATTGGCTCAGCTTCAACCTTGCGTATTGGATACTACGAGAAGGAGCGTTTTCCAGGTTCATCCTCCTATGGGGAGTCGCAAGTGTGGAACTATACACCTATTCACACCACCGCTTTGTTGGGTTACTCACTAGGCGCGAAGCACTATCTACGTGGTGAGATAAAGTATATGCAGAGTGCACCATACACCTACGACCTATTCCTCGATATCGACGATGCTAACACACTATCAAATGCCACACCTCTTCGCACAGCTGATATATCGTTAAGTTACCGATTCGCTCGCAATCAATTCGCCTTAGAGTGTACGCTATTTGCCACAGCAAGCCGTGATGGGGTCGACATGGTGGCTCACTACGACGACTTAACTAGCACTATGTGTCGTGCTCAAACCACAGGAATCGACACCAACTCATTTGGGGTAGAGGTGGTTATGGATTGGGATATAACAGATAATTGGAGCTGGATATCAACCTTTACAGCAGCTAGTTACAAATACGCATCAACCCCCGAAGTGACTCTCTACAGCGATATCAACTTCTCAGAGGTAGCCTCCGCCTCGCCAGCGCTCGTTGATGGGTTGATTGTGGGTAATGCTCCGCAGATAACCGCCACTAGTTCGCTGACATACAGAGGATTTAAACGCTACATAATCAACCTTAACTCCTCCATTGCGGCAATGCGATATATCGAACCTTCGATGATTAGACGCACACAGAGGGTCTATAACCACACCTCGAACCTATCGAGCGATATCGTTGCATACTCCCAGCAGGAGCGATTGGGCGACATATACGATGTCGAGGTCTCGGTCATTAGATTCTTCTACCTACGCAATGGAGATAGGATATCGGCACGCCTAGCTGTTAGCAATCTACTGGGTGATAATAGTAGGGTAGCATGGGCTAGAGAGTCCTCTCGACTACAAAGTTATGATGTCGATGGACTGGCTATATCGTGGCAGGGGCAGGGTAGTCTCTATCAATATAGCTCCGCTAGGTCGATTTATTTCACTCTATCTTATAAATTTTAGGCTATTTGCAATATTGATTTGATAAAAATGTACGATATACTTTTTTTTATCCCATAAATTTCCTATCTTTGAGGGCAAATTATTTATATTAGTTTTAAATGAAAAAAGTAGATGTAATTCTTGGACTTCAATGGGGTGACGAGGGCAAAGGTAAGGTTGTCGACGTTTTGACTCCTAACTATAGAGTAGTGGCTCGTTTTCAAGGTGGACCTAACGCAGGTCACACCCTTGAGTTTAATGGCGAAAAGTATATTCTTCGCTCTATCCCATCGGGAATTTTTCAAGGAGATACAACAAATATTATAGGTGGTGGCGTTGTGCTAGACCCAATCCTATTTAAAGATGAGGTTGAGGCACTACTTAAAAGCGGACACAACCTAAGCAGCAGACTACAAATCTCTAAAAAAGCACACCTTATCCTACCAACTCACCGAGTACTCGATGCAGCATACGAGGCAGCTAAGGGTAGTTCGAAGATTGGTACAACAGGAAAAGGTATCGGCCCAACATACACCGATAAGATTAGCCGTAATGGTCTTCGTATGGGTGATACTCTGCTCGACTTCGAGAGACGCTACAGTGAGGCAAAAGCTCGCCATGAGGCTATTCTCAAGAGTTTAGACTATGAGTACAACATCGACGAGTTGGAGAAGCAGTGGTTCGAGGCTGTTGAGTATATCAAAGCTAACTTCTCGATTATCGACTCGGAGTATCGTGTAAATGAGTATTTAGCTAATGGCAATGCAGTTTTGGCTGAGGGTGCACAAGGTACACTTCTCGATATCGACTTTGGTTCATACCCATTTGTAACATCATCTAACACTGTGTGTGCGGGTGCTTGTACTGGATTGGGCGTTGCTCCAAACCGCATAGGTGAGGTTTACGGTATCTTCAAAGCATACTGTACTCGTGTGGGTAGTGGCCCATTCCCAACTGAGTTGTTCGACCAGGTTGGTGATGCGATGTGTACTATCGGACATGAGTTTGGTTCGGTGACTGGTCGTAAGCGTAGATGTGGATGGTTAGATATGGTAGCTTTGAAGTATGCTATTATGGTCGATGGAGTAACCGAGCTTATTATGATGAAGGCGGATGTTCTCAACGACTTCGACACCATTAAAATAGCTGTGGCTTATGAGGTAGATGGAGTAGTTAGCGAGGAGTTCCCATATAGCGTAGATGGTGAGATTAAACCTATCTACAAGGAGTTCAAGGGTTGGAAGAGCAATATCTGCGATATCCGTAACTACGACGACTTCCCAGTAGAGTTTAAGGAGTATATCGAGTTTATCGAGAAGGCTACATCTACCCCTATTAAGATTGTCTCAGTGGGCCCAGACCGTGAGGAGACTATAATTCGCTAATAGAAGATTTCTAAAACACAGATTCCGCTATGACGTTTATCAAACGACGTAGCGGAATTTTAATTACAACTTTTTAAACTAAAATAGCCTGTGAAGATGAAAAGCATTAAACTACCTCTGCTAGCCAAAGTGCTAATAGCTATTGCATTGGGAATTGCAACATCGTACTTCATGCCAATGTTCCTGACACGAATATTCGAGACAATCAACGCCATATTTTCATCATACCTTGGCTTTGTAATTCCGTTTATTATTGTCGGATTGGTTGCTCCTAGCATCCAAGAGCTTGGTTCAAGAGCTGGTAAAATGGTTCTAATAACAGCGTTTATCGCCTATGCAAGCACCATTTTTGCAGGATATCTATCCTTCTTCACCGCAACGGCGACATACCCTACAATACTTAGCGGAGCTTCGTTCCAAAGCGTTGATATCGACAGCGCCGTAGCAGTAGCTCCTCTATTCAAGATAGATATGCCACCGCTATTTGGCGTAACTTCAGCTCTTATTCTCGCTTTTGTCGTGGGATTAACCACCGCTTCATTCAAGCGAGAAGGGTCGGTAATGGTGAAATTTCTGAACGAATTTCGCGAGATTGTGATGAGTCTGATTAACCGCTCAATCATCCCTATGTTACCTATATATATATACGGAATATTCCTAAAACTAGGCGTAGAGGGTCAAGTTGCACCTATCATCTCACTATTTATCAAGGTTATAGGTATTATCTTTGTGCTACATATCGGACTTCTTCTACTCCAATTCTGCATCGCAGGAGCGGTATCGCGCAAAAATCCACTCAAATCACTATTGGGTATGATGCCAGCGTACTTCACTGCTCTAGGTACTCAATCCTCAGCAGCAACTATTCCAGTAACTTTGGGATGTGCCAAGAAGTTGGGAGTGAGTGATGATGTTGCGGAGTTTACCGTTCCGCTATGTGCCACTATCCACCTTTCGGGTAGTATGCTCAAGATTGTAGCTTGCGCTATGGCTATAGCCTTTATGACAGATATGCCATTGGGTATAGATTTGTATAGCGGATTTATCTTTATGTTGGCTATTACGATGGTTGCAGCACCGGGAGTACCTGGTGGAGCTATCATGGCTGCGTTGGCTCTGCTTGGCTCTCAACTAGGTTTCGACGAAGTGCAGAGCGGATTGATGATTGCTCTATATATCGCAATGGATAGTTTCGGAACAGCCTGCAATGTTACGGGCGATGGCGCTATCTCGATGATTGTCAACTCTATCTCAAAGAGGGGAAAGTAAATCAAACTAACTTGACGTCATTGCGAGCTATCAATTTGACTTGGCATCAGAGAGTGATTAATCCCTCTTCTTCCAGGGTTTAAGGTTATTAAGCTGCCAGCTACGCTCTCTCTGGTACTCATAACCTTCGGGTTTATTGCGATAGATGCGCGAATAGTCAAAAAACATACCTTTTCTATCACGTCCATCTATCTCCTGCTTCTCCTCGAATGGGATATACTCAACTGCTCTATCGACAACCTGAGCTGCGGAGTGGGGTATAGATAGCGATGCAAGGTAATCTATCGCATGGTCAAACATAATGATATGTTTTGGTGAATCCTTCTTCAATCCATCACCCGAATCGTCGATAGTTTGTAGAATTTTTGTCACCTTATCATAAGCTGCCGCCTCGCGAGTAGTGTCGCCAAGTGCTCCATAAGCAAACGATAGTAGATTCCACAGCTGTGCACTAAACGGATTGAAATCCACCGCCTCATTTGCCGCAAGGATTAGGTTATCGAGCGCTGCTACATTTGGCTCTGCTGGATTTATCGCCGAGGCTAACATCAAAACCTTATTCATCGAGTTATCAACCTCCAAGGGACGATATCCATTTTGATAGATGTAACCGTAGTATAGGTAGTGGTAGTTATCCAAGGTCAAAGTGGTGTCTCCCATCAAAAAACGCAAATAGAGATTGGGGTAGTAGTTCTGAGAGGTTGCATCGGTTGTTTTATCAATAATATCATCCTCATTGGGGCTCTTTGATTGAGCCACAATGGGTGCTAGTAGTAGCATACATGATATTAATAGATACTTCATTTTAGTGTAGGTCATACTTTTTTATTAATTCACGGAATCGAGACTCCAACTCAGGTGTTCCTGAGACCAACGGCAAACGCATCTTGTTGTTGATAAGCCCCATAGCATAGAGAGCAGTCTTAACACCAACTGGATTCCCCTCGCAGAATAGAGCCTTAACCACCTCACTCAAATCAGCATACGCCTCATCAGCTTCGTCGAATCGACCCTCCTTAGCTAAGTTAATCGCATGGGTGAACTTCTTTGGAAAACAGTTCGCCACAACCGATATAACTCCATCGCCTCCTGCACGCATAACATCGATAGTCATATCATCATCACCCGACAACACCAAGAACCCTTCGGGTGAGCGACTAATTACTTCAGAAATCTGTTCCAAGTTACCAGAAGCCTCCTTAACACCTATTACATTATCGAAATCATTTGCTATACGCAAGGTGGTCTCGACACTCATATTAACGCCCGTACGGCCTGCAATATTGTATAGAATAATTGGAAGTGGTGAATTTTCCGACACAACCTTGAAGTGTTGGTACAACCCCTCTTGAGATGGTTTGTTATAGTATGGAGTAACGCTCAATATGGCATCAGCACCTCTAAGGTCAAACTCACGCAACTGGTCAAGTACCTCAGATGTCGAATTTCCACCCACACCCATAACCAAAGGCACACGTCCTGCAATCTCCTTTGAGATAAACATCGCAACCACGGCTCTCTCCTGGATATAGAGAGTAGGGGTCTCGGCTGTCGTACCTAGTGCAACGATATAATCTACACCACCTTCGATAACATAGTTTACCATGCGGGCTAACCCTTCGTAGTCAACACGACCATCCTGAGTAAATGGTGTAATAATGGCAACACCTACGCCCTTTAAATTATTCTTCATTTCTATATATTTAATTGTTTTTAATCTTCACTCTAAAATAGCTCACCCTGCGTGGCTTGCTCTGCTTTTGGCTCATCGCTCGAAGTGGATAACATCTCTATAAATTCACTCTCGCTAATAATCTTAACACCCAATTTAGTCGCCTTTTGCAACTTAGCTGGCCCAATCTTATCGCCTGCGATAAGGTAGTCGACACTCGACGACACGGCTGATAAATTACGACCCGAATGGCTCTCGATTAGAGCCTTTATCTCGTCACGAGAGTAGGTGGTAAACTTACCCGATATCACAAAACTCAACCCATCCAGGGTCGATGTTAGTTTCTCGCTCTGCTCAGCTTCCATCTTAACCCCTGCCTCTTTGATTCGATTAATAATCGAAAGGCTCTTCTCCGAGCTAAAGTACTCCATTATCGAGTCGGCGATTCTATCACCTACCTCCTCGACTTGAAGCAGCTCATCACGACTCGCTGCCATCAAAGTATCCATATCGAGGAAGTGTGAGCTAAGATATTTCGCAGTGGTCTCACCAACATAACGAATACCCAACGCAAAGATACTGCGCGCCAGAGGTGTCTGTTTCGACGCCTCTACGCTATCAACGATATTTTGAGCTGATTTGATACCCAACCGCGGAAGTTGTGATAAATCATCCACTTTGAGTGAGTATAAATCTGCCACATCACCAATCAAAGAGTTGCGATATAGCAGCTCGATGGTCTCATCACCCAATCCCTCGATATTCATCGCCTTGCGTGATACGAAGTGGATAATTCCACCTATAATCTGCACAGGGCACTCGCTCTGATTTGGGCAGTAGTGTTTCGCCTCGCCTTCATCTTTGACGAGCCTGGTTCCACACTCAGGACAGTGCGTAGGGTAGAGTAGTGGCTCACTACCACTCTCACGCTGCGATAACTCGACACCCGTTATCTTAGGGATAATCTCGCCGCCCTTCTCCAAGTAGACCATATCGCCCAATCGGACATCGAGCAGCGATATCTGCTCGGCATTATGCAACGAAGCCCTCTTTATCACCGTACCAGCAAGTAGTATCGGCTCTAGGTTAGCCACAGGAGTTATCGCCCCTGTGCGCCCAACTTGAAAATCCACACTCTCAACTCTTGTTAGAACAGACTCCGCCTTGAACTTAAATGCCGTAGCCCACTTAGGAGCTTTAGCCGTTGAACCCAACATACGACGTTGAGCAAAGCTATTAACCTTGATAACCACTCCATCGGTGGCAAATGGTAACTCAACTCGTTTATGCTCCCACAGTTCGATAAAGTGGACAATATCGTCGATACTTCGACACAGAGCCACACTATCCGAGACTTTGAATCCCCAACCTCTAAGGGCTTCGAGACTCTGCCAGTGGCTCTCGAATGGTAGAGTATCACCCACAACCTGATAGATGAATCCATCCAACTCTCGACGAGCAACCTCGATTGAGGATTGCAGTTTGAGAGTTCCTGCCGCAGCGTTACGTGGATTGGCAAATAACTTTTCGCCACTCTGCTCGCGAAGAGTATTCAACTTATCGAAGCTAGGATATGGTAGAATTATCTCGCCTCGAACCTCGATTAGCTCTGGGATATCCTCACCACTTAGGCTCAAAGGTATGGTCTTTATCGTACGTATATTTCGTGTTACATCATCACCACGCGCTCCATCGCCACGAGTCAACGCCCTTGTTAACTCCCCATTTTCGTATGTCAACGAGATAGCACTACCATCAAACTTCAACTCACAAACATACTCCGCCTGCTCAACCTCCTGCTCGACACGACGTACGAAGTCGATAATCTCATCTTTAGAGTAGGTATTACCCAACGATAGCATCGCAAAACGGTGTGGATAACTCTCGAATCCTTCGATAGAGTCACTACCCACACGTTGAGTCGGAGAGTTAGGAGTATAAAATTCGGGATGGCTACTCTCTAGCTTCTCCAGCTCGTGTAGCAACATATCGAACTCTATATCCGAAATCTCAGGCGCGTTATCGATATAATAACGGCGACTATGATAATTTAGCTCTTCGCGTAATTTTTTAATTCTTTCTAGCATTACTCTTTCTCAACACTCTTTAATCAGGTTTAAAGTCTAATATACAACATCTTAAACCTTGATTTACTCTGCGAAAAATTCAACTTCGCAGAGCAAAGATAAAAAATATTCCACATTTTTCTATAAATATTTGCATTGATTCTCAAATTTTACGTATAATTGCGGAAAATTTCAGATACAAATAACATTAACAACACAGTTTATATGGCAAAAACAGTGCATAAAAAGAGATTAGTAACAAGTAAAAATAACCTCTCTCAGGAGCAACTTGATGAGTTTAATGCACTATATCCAACAGGATATACCGATTTTATGATGCGTATAGATAAGCCAAATGGCGACTTCTTTTATGCTGTACCTTACCCAACCGAGGAGATATATTATCTAGTGAAGGTTGATGTAAAGGTCGATGATAAAATCAATGACGATCGTGATATATTCGACACCGACGAGGATAAAGATACACAAGAGCATCTATCCGACGAGGCGGTCGGAAATATAGATATGAGCGACGAAGATTAAAAGATTAATCTTTTAGGGGAGAGATGACTAGTAGGGGATAAATCGCTACTAGTCATTTTTATTTATATACTTACCCGTTGAGCTATCCTCGCAAAGAGCAATCTGCTGTGGAGTACCTTGTGCCAAGAGATAGCCTCCCTGATTACCACCCTCTGGCCCAATATCGATGATATGGTCGGCGACCCTTATAACATCCAAATTGTGCTCTATAACAATGGCGGTATTACCTCGCGAAACTAACCTCTGCAACACCTCCAAAAGCTGTTTTACATCCTCGAAATGGAGTCCTGTGGTTGGTTCATCAAGGATATAGAGGGTGCTACCTGTATCACGTTTCGATAGTTCGCTCGACAATTTAATACGTTGGCTCTCACCGCCCGACAGCGTAGTACATGGTTGTCCCAAACGAAGATAACCCAGCCCAACCTCCTGAACAGCTTTGAGTTTATGGTAGATATTAGGGATATTCTCGAAGAACTCAACAGCCATATTAATAGTCATATTGAGCACATCATTTATGCTCTTACCCTTATACTTAACAGCCAGAGTTTCACGATTATAACGCCTTCCAGCACACGCCTTACACTCGACATACACATCGGGCAAGAAGTTCATCTCGATGGTCTGAACTCCCGCTCCACGACACTCCTCACAACGTCCTCCCTTGACATTAAAGGAGAAACGGCCAGCCTTAAATCCTCTGATTTGGGCATCAGGCGTAGACTCGAAAAGTTTTCGAATATCGGTAAATACCCCTGTATATGTCGCAGGATTAGAGCGTGGAGTGTGTCCGATTGGTGATTGGTCGATAACAACCAACTTGTCGATATTCTCAATACCCTCAATAGAATCATAATCAAGAGGTTGGTCGAATGAACGATACAACTCACGACTAATTATCGGACGCAAAGTGTGGTTAATAAGAGTCGATTTTCCCGAACCACTCACACCCGTAACACATATAAATTTACCCAACGGAAACTCAACATCTATCCCTTTAAGGTTATTACCTCGTGCACCTCGCAGGGTGATAAATCGACCATTTCCCTCACGAAGAGTTTCGTGAGGGGTTATAGCTCGTCGACCAGTTAGATAATCTGCGGTTATCGAGCCGCTCTTTAGGATATCATCCAACACTCCAGAGGCTACAATCTCGCCACCTTTACGACCCGCCATTGGCCCAACATCAACAATAAAATCGGCTGAGCGTATCATATCCTCATCATGCTCAACAACGATAACCGAGTTGCCAGCATCTCGCAGACTCTTCAACGAGTTAATCAATCGATGATTGTCTCTTTGGTGTAGACCAATACTTGGCTCATCCAAGATATAGAGCACATTAACCAACTTCGAACCAACCTGTGTTGCAAGCCTAATACGTTGACTCTCACCGCCAGACAATGTTCTCGACGCACGCGACAAAGAGAGATAACCCAGACCAACTTGAACCAAGAAACCTAACCTCTCGCGTATCTCCTTGATAACCTCCGAGGCTATCTTCTGCTCCTTTGGTGAGAGCCTATCCTCGATTGTCGACATCCACTCTTGAAGCTCTAGAATCGAGATTGACGCCAACTCCGCAATATTTTTGCCTCCTACCTTAAACAGCAACGACTCACGACGCAGACGCGAACCTCCACATAGGCTACAAGCTCGCGTTGCACTAAATTGAGAACGCCACTTATCACCTCGCTTAGAGTCATCATCCTCGGCAGAGGAGCGGATAAACTCCACAACACCCTCCCAAATATAGAGCGAATCACCCTGGGAAGTTGCCACACGTAGAGACTCCGAATCTCCATTAATTATAAGGTTTATCGCCTGGTCGGATAGCTCCTTAAATGGTGTCTCAATCGAGAAACCATGCTTTGATGCTAGAGCCTCTAATAGTATGTAATTTAGACTATTACGATATTTGCCAAGTGGCTCTATCGCTCCCTCTTTAATCGAAAGATTTGGATTTGGAACTATCTTCTCTTGGTCTATAACGCTCTCCACACCAAGTCCGCCACATCTAGGACAAGCTCCCTTCGGGGAGTTAAACGAGAAGGTATGAGGTGCCGGCTCTTCGAACGCTTCACCAGTCGAAGGACACATCAAATGACGTGAATAGAATCGAGAAGTGTCGCTATCATAACTATACAACGACATGGTTCCATCGCCCTGTTTTAGAGCATCTTTCATCGATTTAACGACCCTGTCTTTTATCTCGTCACTCACCTTGAGCCTATCTATAACTAGCTCAATATCATGGATTTTATACCTGTCGAGCTGCATACCTGGAGTAAATTCCCGAATTTCACCATCGATTCTAGCATAGAGGTATCCACGCTTGCGCAACGACTCGAAAAGCTCACGATAGTGACCCTTACGACCCTTAACGATAGGTGAGAGGAGTGCAACTTTACACCCGTCATACTCCTTTAGGATATGCTCCAAGATATCATCCTCGCTATACTGCACCATCTGCTCACCAGTGGTGGCGGAGTAACCTCTCGATGCACGAGCAAAGAGAATACGCAAAAAATCATTTATCTCGGTAACCGTTCCCACCGTTGAACGTGGATTTCGATTGGTTGTTTTCTGCTCAATAGCCACCACAGGACTCAATCCCGTTATCTTATCTACATCGGGTCGCTCCATCGAGCCAACAAATTGACGTGCGTAGGTCGACAGAGTCTCCATATAGCGACGCTGTCCCTCGGCGTAGATTGTGTCAAATGCCAGAGAAGATTTACCCGAACCTGATAGCCCAGTAATCACAACTAATTGGTTGCGTGGTATCTCTAAGTTCACATTTTTTAGATTGTGAACCCTAGCTCCAAATATTTTAATTCGATAATCATTCATAATAATTTGGCAAAATTAATTAAAGTAGAGCAAAAATCACTACTTTTGTCACAAATTAAGTATAAAAATGATTAAAGCAGGGCAAAAAGAGATATTAACAGTAGGCAGAATTTCAGATTATGGACTCTATCTCACTGATGGTGAGGATGAAGTACTTCTTCCAAATAGATATGTGTCACTAGAGGATAAAGAGGGTGACGAGAAGGAGGTATTCATATATCACGACTCGGAGGATAGATTGGTGGCAACAACCGAAACACCTTATGCAATGGTGGGTGAGGTCGCATACCTTAAAGTAGTCGATAAAAATATGCACGGAGCATTTCTCGATTGGGGTCTATTTGGTAAAGATTTGTTCCTGCCAAACAGAAACCAG
The DNA here is from genome assembly GCA_047178865.1 of Rikenellaceae bacterium. Taxonomy (GTDB): domain Bacteria; phylum Bacteroidota; class Bacteroidia; order Bacteroidales; family Rikenellaceae; genus Alistipes. Next base: position 78,048 of record JBCQSY010000004.1, on the reverse strand, counting down.
CAGGGTGGCGTTATTATTGATAGATATGTCGTGGCTTACCTATACGAAGATAATATCACGGGGCGATGTGTAGCAACAAGCAAGCTCAAAACCTTTGTTAACAACGATGATATCAGCGTAAAAAGCGGTAGCGAAGTGGAGATTATGGTAGCATCAGAGTCTGAGATAGGGTATAGGGTAGTGATTAATAATCGTCACTGGGGAATGATTTACAAAAACCAGATATTCCAACCTATACAGCTGGGTGATAAGATGATAGCTTATGTTAAACGCATCACCGAAGATAACCGTATCGATATCATGTTGCGCCGTTCGGGATATAACGAGGTTAAAGATTCAGCTAGCGAGCTGCTCGACGTAATACGTGAGCATGGTGGAGAGCTTCCTCTTAACGACAATAGTGCGCCAGAGGATATCGTACGTATGCTTAAGATGAGTAAAAAACTCTTTAAACGCTCACTTGGCGTACTTCTGAAAAGAGGCGATGTAGTACAGAGCGAAAAAGGTGTAAAAATCGTTGAAAATGAGTAAATTAGCTACTGCTGAAAGAGTCTCTAAAGATGCATCTGACAACTTCGTCTATGCTCGTTCTTTATTGGCTTATGTCTATGCTTCTCAAGCAGTTACGGGCGAGCTCCTAGAGATAGGAACAGGTTCAGGCTATGGAGTTGAGACTCTTGCGCAGAGTGCTACGAAATATACAACAGTAGATAAATATCAGCCTATCAGGGAGATAACTCCTCAAAACACAACTTTTGTAGAAGCGACTGTTCCGCCATTACCATTCGAAGATGAGAGCTTCGATAGCGCATTATCATTCCAGGTTATCGAACATATCAAGGATGATAAAGCGTTTGTGCGTGAAGTTAGTCGAGTCCTACGTCCGGGAGGTAAATTTATCCTCTCAACACCCAATGCGCCAGCATCTCTAACTCGTAATCCATGGCATGTTAGGGAGTACACAGCTGAGGAGTTAGATGCCTTAGTTGGCGAATATTTCGAGATTGAATCTCGCTGTGGAGTATTTGGCAATGATAAAGTTATGGAGTATTACACAAAAAATAGAGACTCCGTAAAAGCAATTACTCGTTACGATGTTCTCAATCTACAATATCGCTTGCCAAGATGGATGTTACAAATCCCATACGACATAGCTAATAGGCTGAATAGAAAACGATTACTAAATAAAAACCGAGAGCTAACAACATCTATCAAGATGGATGATTACTCGGTTGCACCTCTAGATAATGGAGGAGATGTAGCGTTCGATTTACTCTATATCTTACGTAAAAAGTAGATATCCTGCTATTCAATAATATTTATATTATGTTAAATTAACACTGGGAGGAGTTAAGTGTTTGGGGGTTATGTGTGCGAATTATAAGTTACTTCGGGGGTTCTCCTGAGAAATGCTGAGAATTACTGAGAAATACTAAAGAACACTGAGTCTCAGAAAAGACTCAGAAAGACTCTAAACACAAAAAAAACAAAAAACGTCATTGCGGACTTGATCCGCAATCTCGAACAAAACACGATGTCATGTTGAGCAAACACAGTGAGTCGAAACATCTCCTGCAACGGTGGAAATAAAACCAAGCTAGTTTGGAGATTGCGGGTCGTAGCCCGCAATGACGTATATTATAGGTATAATTACTGGGGCAACTCCGCAATGACGTATATTATAGAGTAAATGGAGACCAAATATGGAGCAGATAAGGATTAACGATATAGTTATCCATGTGATTCGCAAGGATATCAAGAGTGTGAATATTCGCATATATCCACCCAATGGTGAGGTGCGAGTTACTGCCTCTCGTTTCATATCCTTCAAGCGTATTGAGGCGTTTGTGCTATCGAAGAGTGAGTGGATTATCAAACGCCATCGAGAGATTACCGCCCAAGAGATTACCACTCCAGAGTACCAAGATGGCGATACAATATATTATTTAGGTGGCAAGCTCACGCTACGCATTATCGAGGGAGAGTATCAAACTCATTGCCAGATATCGGAAAGTCAAGAGCTAACTCTATACATCAAACCTAACTCCACACTAAAGAGTCGTCAAGCAGCCATAAACAACTGGTACTCAGCAGAGCTAAAGAGCATATTTTTACAATTCATTCCAAAATGGGAGAATATCCTAGAGGTTAAAACCAACCAAATCACCATCCGAGATGTCAAGAGCAAATGGGGCAGCTGCAATGTTATTTCGGCGAAGATTATGTTCAATCTCCAACTAATACGCAGACCCATCGAGAGCATTGAATACATTGTGGTTCACGAACTTGCACATCTTCGCATAAGAGGTCACAACGCTCAATTCTACGCTCTCGTCGATAGCGTACTACCCTCTCGTCGCACAGCTGAAAAGGAGCTAAAACAGCGATATTAGCTACTCCTTTCTCATCTCTTTTGTGTGGAACATACCCTCGGCAATGGCTATTAGCTCACCGTTTTGGTTCTTGATTTCTACACGGAGATTAGATAATTTCTTACGTCCGAATACTTCAACTGCCTCAGCCATAAGAGTTTCTCCCTCTCTGGCAGCAGCCAAAAATCGGATATCCGACTGAATCGACACCGACATAAATCGCTTATGGTTAGCCATTGCTGCCATGGTGATATCGGCAAGCAGAAATAGTGCTCCGCCATGAACTGTCGAGCCTCCATTAAGGTGACGTCGTTCAACTTTTAGGCTCATCTTAGCTGATGAATCACTCAACTCTTCGAGCACGACACCCGCCTCATTGGCAAATATATCGTGTTTGTAAATCTCTTTAAAATCCATTATAAATTATTTTTAATCATAGAACGTCCTTGAGAACGCTCTATATTTTTTACGTTTTAAAATCAACACATTCCACACTCCAGAGATAAACCCTGCGCCATAACTCACTAATTGAGTGATGGTTGTAGCTACAGCCAACATTGCAACTTTCAGATTTGAACATCTCAGCAGTGCATCAATAAATATAACCACCGCAAGCAACAATATCGGCAGCAGACTCCATGGGCAGATTGGTGCAGAGAGTATCAAAAAGAGCACTCCCAACAGAAAAACAGCAGGTAGAGTGTGGACTAATTTGAGTGAACCAGGGTGGTTCAAGCTCAACACAATTCGAGCTATGCCCGAATTATAGAGCTGTTTGAAGAACTGTCGTAAGTTAGCACGACGTTTGTGGTAGAGCCATACATCTGGCAAAAAAGCACTCCTTCCGCCAGCGGCTATAATCCTGTAACTCAAATCAATATCCTCACCAAAGCGCATATTTGAGAACCCTCCGACCGAGTTGAAAATATCTCGGCGAACCCCCATATTAAAGCTACGAGGATAGAATTTATCCATCGATTTTTTAGAACCTCGGATTCCTCCGCTGCTCAGAGGCGATGTCATCGAGTAGTTTATCGCCTTCTGCATCGCAGTGAATGATGGATGTTCACAATCTGCTCCTCCAAAGAAGTCGATATCCCCACCTTCAACACCCCGCTGAGCGTTTAGTATATACTCCGCAGGGAGCATCGTATCAGAGTCAAGAATAATAAGCCACTCCCCTACTGCCTCCTCTACACCTCGATTACGAGCCATTGCAGGCCCCGTATTTGATTGGTATATATACTTAATAGTAAGGCTATTACTATACTTATCAACAACGCCATCACTCCTATTCGACGAGCCATCCTCAACCACTATAACCTCGAAAATTGGCTCTTGCTCAATCAACGAACCGAGTAGTTCATCCAGCTCATCTGGACGATTGTAGATAGGTATTATTATTGAAAATTGTATCATGCTTATCACTTATAACGAATCTGAATATTTTGAGTAGAAGTTAATCAACTCCTTAATCTGCTCTGGTGAGAGATAGTGTTTGCGCTTAAACTCCTTAAATTCATCGGTTGAGTATGAATTATTCAGTGAAAAAGTTGCCCAATCATACAACTGCCACCCTAAACCTCGCTCGATAGTTGCCCAATCTATCTCATTCTCGAAGAGCGACTTACGTCCTCTATCTGCGTATCTAAAGAGAACTCCCAGGACACTAAACATATTACGTCTCTCATAATCTGCAATATGCGCAAGTTCATGTCCGATAACCCCAATCTGGGCATTAAAAGGGGTATCATGGAGTTTCACCCCATCGAAATCACTCTCGCCACTATTAATCAATATTAGATATCGGCGACGTCGCTTCGAAAATAGAGTACGTGGCTTTGGTCGCGCAGCCATCGTTGTTTTCTCATTTGAAGGTTTAAACTCTATCTTAACTCCAACTAAATCAGGGTAATACGACAAAGCAATTAACGACTGCTCTAGAAATTCATCATAAAAAGTAACACTCTTCGAAAAGATTGTATATAGGCTATCTATCTGGACTTCCGAAAGTTGAGGATGCTCTCGATATAGCGGAGCAGAGCTATTTAAAGTAGGTAGTGATGCAGAGTAACGAACACCACAACTAACAGTCGTGGTGCTCAATATTAGTACTATAAGTAATCTCTTCATCCTTACCATAAATGCAATCAATATGCAAATATAGTAATTTTTATAATCTGTTTAAGTTTTTCTGCTTAAAAATCCAAGTGAAAGAGCCATAGTAGATTAAGTAAGAGAAATTTAAACAGATTCTTAGAGACTTATACAAAAAGCATTGTCTTATTTCCGTATGTCAAAATCCTATGGCGTATATGCCACTCAACCGCTTGTGAAAGAACTGTCTTCTCCAAATCGCGACCCTTTGAGACAAGATTCTGTACCGAGTCACGAGTTGAGATACGTGCTGTATTTTGCTCGATAATCGGACCTGCATCCAACTCCGCTGTAACGTAGTGGCTAGTTGCTCCGATTAGTTTCACACCCCTCTCGTGCGCTGCATGATATGGTTTTGCACCAACAAAGGCAGGTAAGAACGAGTGGTGAATATTGATGATTCTATCCACATAGTGCTCAATAAAGCTATCCGAGATAATCTGCATATAGCGAGCCAAGACGATAAAATCAATATTATGCTCGGCAAGTATCTCCAGAGTTTTAGCCTCCTGCTCCGCTTTGTTATCCTTAGTAATTGGGATATGGTAATATTTGATACCAAAATTCTCCGCAACACCCTCCATATCAGGGTGATTACTAATGATTAGAGGTATCTCAACCTTCCACTCTCCAATACTATATCTAGCCAATAAGTCGTAGAGGCAGTGCGACATCTTCGATACAAAAATCGCCATACGTGGCACTTCATCGCTGAAGTATAGACGATACTCTAAATCAAACTTCTTGACAAAAAGTTTGTCGATTATACGTGCTATATTACCACGTTCAACAGCGAACCCCTCTAACTCCCACTCTATTCTCATAAAAAATTGCCCACTCTCCTGATCTGCATGCTGATCAAGGTCTATAATATTACCCCCCATCTTCGAGATTAGCTCGGTGGTTTGCGAGATAATACCAGCCCTATCAGGGCAGTGCATCATAAGTATTGCTGTTGGACTTGCGTTCGACATATATATATCTTATTTACCTATTTATAAATTATTTAGCTCTATACCATTTACCTAGACGATACGAAAGATTCGCTGCGACTTTATATGGAGTCCACTCGCCTGTTGCGTTCATTGCAACATATAACTCTCCATCCATATATGGCTCATGCCAAGAGTGTTGCCAACCTCCCGTAGCTGATAGCTCAAGATAGAGAGGAAGAGCCTTAGTTAACTTAAATTTGTAACCCAAAGTCACACCCAAAAATACACCAACTCCCCAGTCATAATCACGACTCTCAGAGACATTGTGTAGAAATGGAACTTGTCCTTTATGCATCTTAAACTCATGCCAAGCTCCATTTGCTGCAACAAAGAATCCCTTATGATTATCCGAGAAGATATAGTTACGATACTCCAACATTACTATATTAAGAAGTAGAGGGTAACCAGTATTCAAGAAATCATCTTGCGCAAATGATGAAATAGTACTAATCTCAAATGCTGAACTCTTTCCGAATCCAATCTCGACTGCTGGGTTCACAATACCAACACACGCTGCCACTACATTCAATTTAGGCTCAATATATATTCCATTGCTCTCAAGATTCACCTCTTGTGCTGATAGTGAAGTAGTTGCAACTAGGAGTATAAGCGATAAAGTAATTTTTCTTATCATAATCTATAAATTTAATTAAAAAATCAGCTGCAAATATAGCAAAAATATACTATCTTTCTAAAGTTTCTAGCAATTTTCTTACCGCAGATTGCACATTTGGCTCGCTCGATAGTAATTTCACAAAGAAACTACCCACAATTGCGCCACTAGCATGGTTACAAGCGTCGTTGTAGGTTGGAGCATTTGAGATACCGAAACCTATTAATCGAGGATTTTTAAGCTCCATCGCAGCTATTCGCTCAAAGTACTCTACGGTCTTTGGAGAGAAGCTCTCCTGCGCTCCAGTTGTGGCAGCGGTGGATACCATATAGATAAATCCAGAGGTGTTATCATCTATCATCTTAACTCGTTCGAGCGAGGTTTCAGGGGTAATCAACATAATAACATTCACACCATATTTATCTGCAATATCCTTATAATTAGCCATATAGTCCTTGTAAGGGAGGTCTGGAATAATCACTCCATCAACCCCAACTTCCGAGCAGCTACGACAAAACTCCTCAAAACCATATCTCATAATGGGATTGAGATATCCCATCAAAATAACAGGTATCGTCAACTCATCACGCATAGGTTTTAGCTGTTCAAATATTTTTCGCAGAGTTATTCCACCCTTTAGAGCCTCTGTTGCGGCCTCCTGAATAACAACTCCATCAGCCATTGGATCTGAAAATGGGATACCCACCTCGATTAATTCAACACCATTTCGCTCCAGTTCAAGAGCTATATTTAATGTATCTCCAAAATTTGGGAAACCCGCTGGATAGTAGACCGATAGAAGGTTGCTCGCTCTATCTTGGAAAAGTTTATCTATTCTATTCATCTTATCTCTTTTATAAATTTATCAAGTTTTTCTATATTTTTCACTGCTGGAGCATCCTCAAATCGACTATTGAGGTCTACACCCATAAACATCTCGTGTTCAATTCGTTTAATCGCTTCTGCATCATCTTCTGTGATACCTCCACTCAACAAAAATGGGGTCGAGCCACTATAATTCGCAAGCATCGACCAATCGAAACTCACACCCGAACCGCCATAACCATCACACTTAGTATCGAACAACATCACATCAACCTCTCCATCATACGCCTGCGCCTTTTTAAAATCATCAGCCGTAGATATCGAAATCGCCTTTATCAACTTATAGTTCAACTCTTTGATTAAGTGACACATTTCAACACTCTCACTACCATGAAGTTGGATATAGTCAAGTGAATACTCCTCAGCTCTTTTCACCATAGTCTCTATCGTCTCATTAACAAAGACCCCTACCCTTTTCACAGAGTCGGTTTTAACAACTTCACCGCCAACTACATACCTCGATGATGGAGAGTAGAATATAAACCCTATCATATCAATACCCAGAGCTACAACATCGTCGATATTTTCACGCTGGCGCATTCCACACACCTTGACTATCATAGCTGCTCTATCATCTTTTTAAGTTCACCACCTGGATTCTCACCCCTCATAAAACTCTCACCAATCAAGAAACCTTGGTAACCGACCTTATGAAGTGAGCGGATATCCTCGCTACTCTTAATTCCACTCTCCGAAAGCAGAACAACATCGCCCTTAACCCTTTCACGGATAGCATCAGCCATGCGAAATGAGTTGTCGAGGGTCGTTACAAAACTACCCAGATTACGATTATTCACCCCAACCATATCGACAAATTCATTGATATGGTCTAGCTCACTCTCGTGGTGTAGTTCAAGCAATATTTCGAGTCCATAGCTCTTGGCTACTTGCGATAGTTCGCGACACTTTTCCGCGGTTAAACACGAGGCTATCAACAATATAGCATCTGCACCAATAACTCTAGCTTCAGCTATCTGGCGAGCATCAATAATAAACTCCTTGCGCAAAATTGCCAACTCAGGAAGTGCAGAGCGTACCGCTTTAAGGTGCTCAACAGAACCTGCGAACCACTCCTCATTTGTCAAAATCGAACAACCAGCAGCCCCCGCCTCGAAGTAGGCAGATGCCACCCGCGTAGGGTTAGCATGCTCGTTTATCCACCCCTTAGATGGGCTACGTCTCTTGAACTCAGCGAGGATTCCACCACGCTCTTTAGAACGAAGAGATGCGCTCAACGAGTTTATCTTACGACTACAACTCTGAGCCTGAGAGAAGATATCTCCAAAATCCATTGAGGCTAATTCACGCTCTTTGCTCGCTATTATTTGGGTCAATACATCCTTCATTACGAGTTGATTTTTAGGAATTTATTAAAAGTTTCACGAGCCTTTCCGCTCTCAATCGACTCTCTAGCCTGTTCGATACCACTCTCCACCGAAACCACTCCATTCGAAGCGGTCGAGATAGCGAAGGCAGCGTTAATAATCACCGCATCTTTTTGTGGAGCTGTCGAGCAGTTATCCAACACCGAGTGGAATATTTTAGCTGCATCTTCGGGAGTATCTCCACCATATAAATCAGCCTCACAATAGCGTTTAAAGCCCAACTCTTCGGGTGAATATATCTTCTCACGCATTGGGGTTGAAATCTTGAAATCACTCGTCAGCGACACCTCGTCATACCCATCAAGAGAGTGAACCACAGCGTAATGCGACAATCTACTCTGGAATACATAGTTGTAGAGTCGAAGCATTGAGAGATTGTAGACTCCCAAAAGTTGGTGTTTTGGTCGTGCTGGATTAACCAACGGGCCAAGGATATTAAAGAATGTACGAACTCCTAAATTACGTCTCACTGGCGCAACAGCCTTCATCGCAGGATTAAATAGCGGAGCGTGAAGATAGACCAATCCACACTCATCCATCGAGCGGCGTAGAGTATCATAATCCGAAGAGAACTTCACACCACTCATCTCCATAACATTACTAGCACCACTAACCGAAGTTGCGCCATAGTTACCATGTTTTGCCACCTTGTACCCCGAAGCTGCAACAACAACTGATGCGCAGGTACTTATATTGAATGTATTTTTACCATCACCGCCTGTTCCAACAATATCAATTGGTGCATACTCCTCGAAATCAACACTATGACACATCTCCAAAAGAGCGTCAGCAAATCCTGTCAACTCCTCGGTCGAGATTGAACGCATCAAAAAGACCGTCATCAAACTCGCTAATTGAGAGTCGTTATACTCCCCAACGCCAATTCCGTGAAGTAGAACCCTCGACTCCTCGTGCGTTAGATTCTCGTAAGCAAATAGTTTATTTAATATATTTTTCATCGCTCTATCTCCCCTCTAACCAATTTTTAATGATTAACTCGCCATCCTTTGTCAATATCGACTCTGGGTGGAACTGAACACCTCGAACATCATACTCTCTGTGGCGCATAGCCATCACTAATCCGCTCTGAGGCTCTTCAACAGTGACCTCAATGCTGCTAGGAATTGACTCTCTATCGACAACCCATGAGTGGTATCTACCAACCAAAAACTCCTCGCTAACACCCTCAAAGATTGAATCCTTAGCTATCTGCCTCACTACACTATCAACTCCATGATAGACCTTTGAGAGATTGGTTAACTCTGCGCCAAATGCCTCACCGATAGCTTGATGCCCCAAGCAAACTCCCAAGATACTCTTGGTCGGAGCGTATCGTTTGATGATAGGTAGTAGTAAGCCAGCCTCAGATGGGATACCTGGACCAGGCGAGAGAACTATCTTATCATAAGCATCAACTTCGTCCAGAGTGATGCAGTCATTTCTAAAAATATCAACCTCACACCCCAATTTACGTAGGATATGTATGATATTGTAGACGAACGAGTCGTAATTATCTATAACTAATATCTTTTTCATCTCTAAATATCCTTTGATAGAGCCTTAGCCAATGCTCCTAATTTATTCTTAACCTCTTGAAGCTCTCTTTCGGGGTTGCTCAATGCAACAATACCAGCACCTGCTTGGAACTCCAAGGTCGAGTTTCGACTCACAAATGTTCGAATTGTGATGGCTTGATTAATATCGCCACCAAAACCGATATAGCCAATAGCTCCGCCATATATACCACGGTTATGTGGTTCGTAATCGTTGATTAACTCCATAGCTCTAACCTTTGGTGAACCACTCAATGTACCTGCTGGGAATGTATCGAGGTAGCTTTTAAGCGGTTGAGCCTCAGGGTGTAATACACCCGATACTCTCGACACAAGATGTATAACATGGCTATAATATTGAGCCTGTTTATAGAACTCCAATCCAACTTGCGAAGCGTTGCGACTCAAATCATTACGAGCCAAGTCGACCAACATAACATGCTCGGCACTCTCTTTTGGGTCTTGCAAGAGAGCCTCTGCTCGTCTTGCATCCTCTGTTGCATCGCCCGTACGGAACGCAGTTCCTGCAATAGGGTCGATAGAGATAACTCGACTCTTAACCTTACAGTGAGTCTCAGGCGAAGAGCCAAATATACGGAATCCGCCAAAGTCAAAGTAGAATAGATATGGCGAAGGATTAATCGAACGAAGTCGACGATAGACCATAAAATCATCACCCTTATACTTCTGTAAATATCTGCGACTCAACACTATCTGGAACACGTCACCACGCATACAGTGAGCCACACCACGCTTAACGATATCGATATACTCCTCGTCGCTCATGGTCGAGTATATATCCCCAACCGCTGTAAAGTCATAGGTTGAGTAGTCACGATTCTCGATAGCTGCGGCTATCTCCTCACCTCGACTTTGCTCACCCTCGGCTACCAACTCACGCAGAGTCAATGTGTTGAAGTGGTGGTCGTAGACAAGCGTATATCTGTAGAGAATATAGTACAAATCAGGTGCATCGTTCATCTCAGGACGTTGCTGTTCGACCCCAATCTGCTCCATATAAGCGACCGAATCATAGGCTGTATATCCATAAATACCATACTCACCATCGATATCAAAGAGGCTCATATAGTTATCTATCACCGCTCCAATCTGCGCTGAGTCCACACAAGGAGTTCGACTAACCGAGCCATCAGGCATCTTAATTACAGCCTGCTGCGACTGCACCGCCACCGACGATATTGGGTCAATCGCGATATAGGTTGTACTATTCTCCGAGGAGTTATAGTCGGAACTCTCCAACAGAGCAGATTGCGGATAGAGGTCTCTGAGCCTCATATATAGACTCACTGGGGTGTAGATATCACCGATGAGTCTACGCGTTTCGATTCTATACTTTTGTGCCATTATTTAAGGTGTTTTAGGTAGGTATCCATATCTTTATCACCTCGACCCGATAGAGTCAAGACAACCACTTCGTCGGGTGAAAATTTTATCTTCGAGAGTACCCCCAAAGCGTGTGCACTCTCCAATGCTGGGATGATACCCTCAAGATGTGTCAACTCAAAGGCCGCATCCAAGGCCTCATCATCAGTTGCTGACAACACCTCAGCTCGACCAACCGACGATAGGTAGGCGTGTATAGGCCCAACTCCTGGATAGTCCAGGCCAGCTGAGATAGAGTATGGTTCCTCAATCTGTCCATCCTCGCTCTGCATCAACATGGTCTTTGCACCGTGGATTATACCAACACTTCCCAGTGCGATAGTCGCTGCACTCTCACCACTATCGACTCCAAGACCTGCCGCTTCGACTAGAGTTATCTTTACCTTATCGTTGTTGATGTAGTGGTAGATAGTACCTGCTGCGTTACTTCCACCTCCAACACAAGCTATCAACCTATCGGGGTAGTTACGACCCTCTTTCTCGGTGAGTTGTGCCATAATCTCCTCGCTGATAATTGATTGAAGACGAGCCACCATATCGGGATATGGGTGAGGTCCAACCGTAGAACCTATAATGTAGAATGTGTCGGATGGGTTGCAACACCAATATCTAATAGCGTCGTTGGTGGCATCTTTCAGAGTCATATTACCCGAAGTAACAGGGACAACAGTTGCACCCAACATCTCCATCTTGCGCACGTTAGGTTGTTGACGCTCTACATCTGTGCGACCCATAAATACCTTACACTCCAACCCCATCAAGGCACAAACCGTAGCCGTAGCAACTCCGTGTTGCCCTGCGCCGGTCTCGGCGATAATTCGCTTTTTACCCATGCGTTGAGCCAGCAGAATCTGCCCTACAGTGTTGTTAATCTTATGTGCTCCCGTGTGGTTCAAATCCTCACGTTTGAGGTAGATTTTAGTGCCATACTTCGCACTAAGTCGCTTTGCGTGATATAGTGGCGAAGGTCTACCAACATAATCAGTCAATAGCGACATATACTCCTTGCGGAACTCTTCGCTCTCGATAATTGGTAGATATGCACTCTTTAGCTCCTCGATTGTAGCGTGAAGTATCTCTGGGATGTAAGCTCCTCCAAACTGGCCATAGTAACCATCTTGATCAATTTTGTGTTGCATCTGTATATTATTTAAAAAATAAAACGAACCTACTCAACAATGTAGTAGGCTCGTTTCAAACTATTTACTTAGACTTTGTTCCCCAACAGGTGGATACAGTGATTACCTTACTACATTTATGCCGTAAGTGCGCCACCAATATCTACTGTTAAAAAGTGCTGTCATGATTATCTTATAAATTTCGACTGCAATATTAATAATAAAATTTCAAATCTCCAAATTTTTTCAATATTTTTGCGTCTAATATCTATATTTACTTCACAGCGTGTAGTATCTCGTCGACTTTTTCAGGTGTTACCAACTGACCTTCGCCCAAATTCCAGCCACGTGAGCGCATACGCTCAACGATTTTCGAGATAGTCTCCTCGCCAATCTCATACTCCGATAGTTTGGTCTTCATACCAACCGAACGGAAGAAAGCCTCGGTCTTTTCGATAGCCTCATCGACGCTATCTACACCCCAAACCCTCTTGCCATACTGCAACAACTTCTCCCTCTTCGATTCACGCATAACGCTCAACACACCAGGGTAAACCACAGCCAGAGTCTGTCCGTGGTCTAGCTCATGAAGTGCCGTTAACTCATGTCCGATAAGGTGAGTAGCCCAATCCTGAACCGCTCCCATCGAGATAAATCCATTGAGCGCCATAGTTGCTGTGAGCACAAAGTTAGCCATATCATCATACGAAGGCTCATCGCTCATAAGGCGTGGAGCTAGCTCAACCAGCGTAATAAGCAACGACTCTGCCCATCTATCCATAACCATATTCTGATTAACAACCGTTAGATACTGCTCAACGGTGTGGATATAGGTGTCGACGATACCATTCGTAATCTGCTTTTTAGGTAGTGAATAACAAGCCTCAGGGTCGAGAATTGAGAATACTGGGAAACAGTAATCCGAGTGGAATGCACGCTTTTCGTCTATCTCGCGACGTGATACCACAGCCGCTCTATTCATCTCAGAACCAGTTGCTGGAAGTGTCAAAACCGAAGCCAATGGAATTGCACCACTAACTTTCGACTCGTCGAGAAGGAACTCCCATGGATCGCCATCATACTTCAACGCTGCGGCGATAAATTTGGTTCCATCAATAACAGAACCACCACCAACTGCCAACAACATATCGACTCCATTATCACGAGCAATCTCAACGGCTCGCATCAATGTGTCGTACTCAGGGTTTGGCTCGATACCCGAAAACTCGATAATATCATACCCCTTTAGAGCAGATTTAACCTGGTCGTAAATGCCATTTTTAAATATTGAACCACCTCCATACGTAAGCATGATTTTGGTTTGGCTTGGTATAAATTTAGACAAGTTTGCAATTTGTCCCTTTCCGAAAATTAGCTTAGTCGGATTTTGAAATATGAAATTATTCATGCTTGTTATTTTACATTAAAAGTTCACTGGCGAGCAGTGTAAACTCCTCACTAGTTAATTTGACTCTCTCACGGCTAAAGTCTACATCACTCTCGTTGTTGATTGGGATAAGATGGATGTGAGCATGTGGTACTTCAAGACCGATAACCACAACAGCTACCCTCTTACACTCCAACTTCGATTTCAACTGCACAGCAATACGCTTGGCGGTCAACATCAATCCCGATAGGATATCATCACTCAAATCGAAGATGTAATCCTGCTCGACTTTAGGGATAACTAGAGTGTGTCCTTTAGCTAGAGGATTGATATCCAAAAAGGCGTAGTACGCCTCATCCTCATAGATTTTATACGAAGGAATCTCCCCCGCTATAATCTTAGAAAATATCGTAGCCATAATAGAGCTTGATTAGATTTTAACCTTGAAGATTGCACGTTTTGCAAATCCCTCACCAACCATTGGAGCGTGAGCATCTTCAGGAAGCATAATACAGAATTGACCAACCTTCAAAGTGTAGTACATCTGAGCTTTATCCTCGAAGAATTGGATATCCTTCACTGCGTCGAACTCACCAACTGGTTGAGTCATGTCCGAGCGTGGAGACCATCCGTAGCTCTCTACATCACCCTCAATCATCATCTGGATGTCGATATAGTCGTTATGAACCTCTAGCTTCGCATCCTCAGCTTTTTTAAGCTCTCTATGTGCGATATTCACAAAGATATCGTCGCCATCAATCTCGTAACGTCCAGGCTCGTAAGATAGTAAATCTGTTGATTTAATAAACTCAAACGCCGCTTTCAATCTTGGAGCTATAGAGTAGTACTGCTCCGCATTTTTTAATGAATCAAAAATCATGTCTCTTTAATTTTAAAGTTTGTAATTATTGGATAGTGATCCGAAGCCCTCATCTGAGCATCACGCTCATATAAGATAAAATCAATCTGCTTAGAACCAAGTATGTAATCTATTCGAAGTATATTCATAAACCCACTAAAGGTGTTGGAGTAACCGACTCCTACCCTACTAAAAGCATCCTGCAACCCCTTTGACATGGTGTGGTAGGTGTAGGATGTGGGGGTATCATTAAAATCACCACACACAACAACCGCACCTCGACTCTGAGTAATAACCTCGGTGATAACCTCTGCCTGCTCGGCTCGACCTATCGACTGAGCGTGTAGACGCTTGAAAATATCCCTCACACGCTCATCGCGCGAAGAGTCCAAAATACTACCCGGTGAGGTTATAAAGTCAGTATCATCATCGCTTATAGTCGTGGAACATAGATGGTTATTAAAGACTCTCAAGGTATCACTACCAACAAGTAAATCGACCCAGATAGAGCCTCCTCCCACACTCTTATATGGTGCGATATTGACACTTGACCCTACAATAGGATATCGTGATAAAATCGCCAAATTACCAACATGATGGAGGTTATACCTCTTTACAGATTGCACATTTGCCCTATTAAAAGCACCCTTATCGAACTCCTGCAAACATATCACATCTGCTTTTACCGAGTCGACAAACTCACGAAAAGAGTCTGCCGCAGAGCCATCTTCGTTGTTGTATGACAAAGATTTAATATTATAGCTGAGCAACCTGACACTACCCTTCAACGACACACCAGTTCCGATATCGTTCGAGGTGTTAATCTTGACATAGAGAGGCACACGCCCCAATCCAAGCAGCATAACAAGCAACATGGGAGCTGCGATAAACCACTTCCATCTTATCACCCAATAGAGCGTAACGAATAGAGAAATCAGATAAATAATCGGGGTAAATAGCCCAATGATAGGGAATATCCACGATACAGATGGATGGATATATGGAGCGATAACCACTACCGCCACAGCCACAAACAGAACTATTGAAACCAACAAAAGCAACACATCGAAGATACGTAACACTATTGGGTTACGCCTCTTCTTGACCTCGCGTCGTGACGAATTTGAGTAGTAATCGGTAGCCATGTTAAAATCTTATTCGACCAATAAATTTCCAGTAATAGAGCAATCCAAAGCCCCAAATCATACCACCTAAGTGGGCAAAGTGTGCCACATTACCAACTCCTCTAATTCCCATAAACAGCTCCAAAGCACCATATATCACAACGAACCATTTGGCCTTGATTGGGATGGGTGGAATAAGTAGCATTATTATGTTGTTAGGGTGTAACACACCATAAGCCAAGAGTAGTCCAAAGACCGAACCCGATGCTCCAACCGTCACAGAGTATGGCTCAACAAGGCTTACAGCCAACTGAATCAATCCTGCGCCAATTCCACACACCATATAGTATGTCAAGAACTTCTGCGAACCTAAATCATACTCCAACTGTCGACCAAACATCCAGAGCGCAAACATATTAAAGAATAGGTGCGAAAAATCTGCATGCAGGAACATATAGGTAATAACCTGATATAAGCGGAAATAGTCACTCTCGAATGACCTAAGCCCAAACAGGTACTCAACCTGAGGAAATAGATATGTCGCCATCAAAGACAACATATTGATAATTATTAAATTAAGCACCACAGGTGGTGTTGTACGTCTCAAATCTATCATTACTGATTCGAATTAAAATTAAAACTATTCGTTATTTGAGCCTCTGCATGGTAAGGGTCTAGTGGTTAATCTATTTTCTTACCCCACCCCTAATCCCCTCCCTCAGGAAGGGGACTTAGAGTCGCTAAAGCTCCATATTTTGCCGCTCATTTACGGTTTGATAAAATCAAACCTAAAATTGCACTACTTCATTATCATTTTAAAATCTTTTTAATCTCGTCGCTATTTAAGCTCCAATATATCAATTTACCCTCGGCGGTATAGTGCTCTGCTCCATCCTCGTAGAACTCTTCGAGGAGTGATTGAGACTGCTCCTTTGTTACGGTAGCACCTCCCAATGAGCTTCTGTGTGCAATGGCTGATGCCATACTTCCACGAGTCGCCTCGACCACACTCTCACCCAGAGAGCATATCTGCAATAGTTCATAGAGGAGAGTATCGACCTGCGAAGATAACAGAGGCGAAGGTAGTCCCAATATCTCAACCTCTCCACCACCTTTATACTCAACATCGAAACCCAACAGCGCAAAATCTGTCGAGTACTCCTCCATCAACTCATATTCGATATTCGACAGAGTGAGCTGCTCGGCAAAGAGCAACCTCTGAGATGGATATCCTCCACCCTTGGATGCTGCAATAATCTCATCATAGACCCTCTTCTCGCGCACTCGACGCATATCAAATATCACCAATTCGCCATCGACAACAACTACCGCATAGCTATCTTTAAGGATATGAAGGGTCTCAATCTTGGCTTTCGATTCTACAATAATCTCGCCCTGCTGCTTAGCCAACATATCCACCGACTCGATAAACTCAAACGAGCTACCTGAAGGTATATCATCCTCACTTGCACTGCTAAACTCCTCATATATCGAGTCAAAGGGCATCTGTTTTAATCCCGCAGACGCTCCTTTTCCACTCGAAAAACCACTATTAATAGATGGTGAACTATCGCCAACAACCCTCTTTGGAGAGCTATACGTATCATACTCCACAGCGGGAGTATCATCTAGCGAATCACTCTGCAAAAATGGATTGTAACCACTATCAATCACCGAGTTAGGCTCGATTAAAGGGGTTTGTTGCGAACTATTTATAACTGGGATATCTATATCATCCTCCCTATCGAAGTCCATAAGTGGAACTCCTCCGCCTTTGGCTAGAGTCTCACGCACCGCCGCCAGAACAATCTGCCACACTGCATCCTTCTCGATAAACTTAACCTCAGTCTTTTGAGGGTGAACATTCACATCGACCATATCCAGAGCGACATCCAGATAGAGGAAGAACGATGGATTAAGCGAAGATGGAATCAACTTTTCGTAACCTCGCATTATCGCTTTGTAGATGTATGGCGACTTAAAGTAGCGACCATTAACAAACATATACTGCTCGGAGCTACCCTTTTTCGCAGCACTCGGCTTGCCTATATATCCCGAAACATTAACTATCGAGGTCGAGACATTAACCTCTAAAAGGTTGCCTCGGATATGTTTACCAACCACATCAACAATTCGATTAGCCAAAGAGGCTGGTTGCAACTTCATCGAGAGAGCATCATTTGCATATAGCTCGAAATCAACTTCGGGATAGCACAATGCCACACGAGCAAACTCGCTACGTATCTGCCTAGTTGAGACAGTGCTCTTTTCGAGAAAGCGTTTGCGTGCTGGAACATTGAAGAAGAGGTTACGAACCATAAAGTTAGCACCCTTTTCACACATTATAGGCTCTTGGTTTTGATATACTCCACCCTTAATCCTAGTTACCGTACCCAGAGTATCATCCTCTTGACGGGTTTTAAGCTCAATCTCGGCGATAGCACTAATCGAGGCTAGAGCCTCGCCTCTAAAGCCAAACGAGCGAAGAGAATAGATATCTTCGACTTGTGATATTTTACTGGTTGCGTGCTTCTCGAATGCCATACGAGCATCATTTGGCGAGAAACCACAACCATTATCAACTATCTGAATCAACTCACTGCCGCCATTGCGACTATTGACTATAACGCTCGTAGCTCCAGCGTCGATAGAGTTCTCCATCATCTCCTTAACAACAGAGGCGGGGCGTACAACCACCTCGCCTGCTGCAATCTGATTTGCAACTACATCGGAAAGAATATTTATTCTATCTGCCACTGCTTACTTTCAATTTAAATTAAGGAGACAAGAGCCTACTCTATCACTCTTGGTAGTCGTTAGGCACTATCGTAATTGGTGTGTAGGGATTAAACTCCTCAACCGACTCTCTCTGAGTGGGTGTTGCAGCCTCTCCTGCACCAAACCACTTATCCAACAGAGGTGCTACATTAGCCGCAATGAGCAGGAGAATCGCCAACCCAAAGACCAAGTAGAACACACTCGACAACCCTTTACGCTCCAAACGAGAGCCTCGCCTAGCTGAGACTTGACGACGTATCATATCGCCTGGAGTGTTATGGCTATCATCTAAATCGAGACGACGACCAGTCAGCTCCTCACGACGAAGCTCACGCTCCTCCTTTTGAGGATTGTAGTAGCGAGGTTTATAGTTAAACTCCTTCGCCCTTGCTTTTATTGGTCTAAATCCGCTTGCCATGTGGTAAAGATAGTTATTTTATCTAAAAAAACTCTTCATTCGCTCAAAAATATTTTGGTCTTTGAGCTTTGATGCCTCCTTGAAGGATGGCATTGTTGAGAGTTTATCAACCAATTTCTTCTCCTCGGATGATAGTTTCGACGGGATTGTGATATCGACAACGACCAGAATATCACCTCGACCATAACCATTCACCTCAGGGAGTCCCTTGCCTGCAAGGCGTAACACCTTTCCTGCGTGTGTTCCTGCTGGAATCTTTATCTTGGCACGTGCGTCGATGGTCGGAACTTCAACACTACCACCCAAGATAGCGGTCGTTACTGGGATGTTGAGGTTGTGTATCAAGTCGTTACCATCACGAAGTAGCTCCTCATGACGCTCCTCGACAATAACCACATGCAAATCACCATTTATGCCACCCTGCTGCGGAGCGTTACCCTTGCCTTGAACATTGAGAACCATGCCCTCGCCAACTCCCGCTGGGATTGCTATCTCGACAACCTCCTCGCCACGAACTGCACCAACGCCTTGACACTTATCGCACTTCTCTGTTATAACCTTACCTGTTCCGTTACATGTTGGGCAGACTCCCTGAGTCTGGATTCGTCCGAAGAATGAGTTCTCAACCCTCGACACAACACCCGTTCCGCCACATGTCGAACATGTTGCATAGGCTGTTGAGTTCTTAGCTCCCGTTCCACCACAAGCATCACAGGCGATAAGTTTGCTAATCTTGACCTTCTTGGTAACTCCCTCGGCTATCTCCTGAAGGTTCAACTTAACCTTAATTCGAATATCTGTTCCGCGATTAACCCTGCGACCACCCTGAGAGTAACCGCCACGGCTACCACCATAGTGTCCACCAAAGATATCACCAAACTGCGAGAAGATATCATCCATAGAGAATCCTCCGCCCGAAAATCCACCGAAACCACCTGCGCCGCCCGAAGCAGCACCGCCCATTCCAGCGTGTCCGAATCTATCATAACGTGCTCTCTTCTCATCATTCGAGAGCACATCATACGCCTCGGCAGCCTCTTTGAACTTATCCTCAGACTCCTTATCCCCAGGATTCTTATCGGGGTGGAATTGGATTGCAGCCTTACGATACGCCTTCTTTATCTGATCGGCATTAGCGGACTTCTCGACCCCTAAAACCTCATAAAAATCTCTTTTCTCTGCCATCGCCCTACTCTCCTACAACTACTTTTGCGAAACGGATAACCTTCTCGCCTTTGGTGTAACCACGCTCAACAACGTCGATAATCTTTCCGCTCTTATCCTCACCTGCAGCAAAACGAGCCACCGCCTCGTGATGGTCTACATCCAACTCCTTACCGACAGCTTCTATCTCGCTAACTCCTTGGTTTTTAAGAATCTCACCCATCTTGTTGTAGATTAGGTTAACTCCGCCACGGATAGCCTCCAAATCATCGCTTTTGCCCATAGCATCCACCGCACGGTGCATATCATCGACAAGAGGCAAAAACGCCTTGATAACATCCACTCCACCTATTGAGACCAAATCCATCTTCTCCTTCAAGGTACGCTTGCGGTAGTTGTCAAATTCGGCCTGTAGGCGCATATATTTATCCTTCCAATCAACATTTACCTCTGTGTCAGAGTTTGACTGCTGTTCTGCCAAATTGTCCTCTGATTCCTGGTTTGGCTGCTCCTCTTGTGACATATTGTCACCTTGGGCAGACTCTTCGGATTGTGAATTTTGGTTATCTACAACCTCTTCTTCCAGGCGAACATCTTGATTTTCAATACTATTACTCTTCATATTATATCTATTATAAAACTTTATACATATATATTTATCAAATTATAGACCAGACTATCCAATAATGAATATTGCTGGTCTTTTTTGAATATCTGGTGCTGTCGTTCGTCGCCACTGCTCAACGCTGAGAGTCTTTATAAATTCACTGCTCGATGTGATATCAGCGGCAACTGTTAGCTTGGTGTTAGCAGAGAGAGTTGCCACTAACTGTTCGAAAAGTTTAACATTTCGATAGGGTGCTTCGATAAATAACTGGCTCTGTCCCTCGCTCTGTGCTCGACGTTCGAAGTTGCGTATAGCCTTGCCTCGTTGGTCGGGTTTGATTGGCAGGTAACCATTAAAAGCGAACGACTGCCCATTGAGTCCCGATGCCATAATCGCCATAATAATCGAAGATGGTCCAACCAAAGGAGTAACTCTAACCCCTTTACGGTGAGCTACATCGACCACCTGCGCACCAGGGTCGGCTACTCCTGGAACTCCCGCCTCGGAGATAACACCTGCACTACGTCCTTCGAGCAGAGGTCTCATCATCGCCTCGATATCACCCTGTGAGGTGGTGTGTTCGTTCAACTCCACAAACTCCAACTCATCTATCTTGCGCGCGAGTTTGAGTCGCGAAAGAAAACGACGTGCTGAGCGGACATTCTCAACGATAAAGTAGTCGAGGGAGTCGACCACCTCCCTATTCCCCTCAGGGAGCGATATATTAAGTTCTACATCTTCAGCTATTGGGCATGGGATGAGGTATAGTGTTCCAAACATGTTATTTTTTTTTTATTTAGAATCTGTTTAAGTTTTTCTGCTTAAAAATAGTATGAACTATTTTGCTTTGATTTTTGATTTTGATATCGAAGCTAATAGTGATTCTATTAGCAAGATAGTAAAATTAAAAAGTGAAGTAAAAGAGCCATAGTAGATTAAGTGAGAAGAATTTAAACAGATTCTTACTCTTTTATATAGATGCGTTTAACTCTGTCGCTTATCGAAGTCATTATCTCATAGGGGATTGTTCCGAGAACCTGAGCCATATCAGCAGGCGTATTACCCTTTTCAGGTGAGAGGATAACAACCTCATCACCCTCTTGAACCCCCTCTATATCAGTGACATCAATCATCACACTATCCATACAGACACGTCCTACTATCGGTGCGGGTCTGCCTGAAACCAAGAAATTCCATGCTCCACATCCAAGATGTCGATTAAGCCCATCGGCATAACCTATTGGGATGGTGGCGGTAACTCTATCCTGCTCCAAGATTGCACCTCGACCATAACCGACACTCTCACCCTTTGCCAAATGTTTAATCTGAACTATTCGACTCTTTAGCGTTGCAACAGGGGTCACATCTCCGCCACCAAGACCATATAACCCAATCCCTAATCGGGTCATATCGTAGTGTGCAGAGGGATAATTCTCGATACCACTCGTCGCCGCAACGTGTCGTAGCGGAGCATATCCAAGACCATCTATCAAGGATTGCGACATCTGCTCGAAAGAGGCAATTTGCCCTTGTGTGAAGATATCTTCACTCGCCATATCCGCAGAGCTAAGGTGTGTGAATATCGACTCAACACTCACTAAATCAGAGTATTGATTCAACTTCGAGAGAAGTTGCGGAATATCTCCCTGCGAAAAGCCCAATCGATGCATTCCGCTATCCAACTTTATGTGTATAGGGTACTCCCTCTCACCATGCTGTAGAAGTCGTTGGATAAAACCATCGAGCGAGCGCAGTGAGTATATCTCTGGCGCAAGTCGATAGCTTAGCATCTGGTCGTAACTTCCATCATCGGCATTGAGCACAACTATCGGCATAGTAACCCCCTTTTCACGCAGAGCGACACCCTCGTCGGCAAATGCAACAGCTAGGTAATCAACACCTTGCGAGCATAACATCTGAGCTACCTCATAATCGCCACAACCATAACCAAAGGCCTTAATCATCGCCATAATTCGTCGACTCTTCATCGTTGCTCTATAGTGGTTGAGGTTATCGAGCATAGTATCAAGGTTAATCTCTAGAACAGTCGTATGGCTCTGACTCTCAAGCGAGTGCATCACTCTCTCGAAACGACTCTCACGATTACCCTTCAACAGCAGTGCTCGACCTGCAAAATCATCTCTATTGAGCTTTAGGAGCAGCTCCTCGGTTGTTGCGTAAAACTCTTTCTCACAGCTAAATAGCTCGCTATACTCGCTCAACTGAGAGCCTACTCCAATCAACTTATCAACCCCTGCTCGCTCAATCACCTTAGCAACATCACCATACAACTCCTGAGCAGATGCTCCACTCTGAAGAATTGGCGAGAGGATAAGGGTTGTCGACCTCGACGAGCGAATCGAATTGAGATAGTCCAAAGCTATCGTAAGAGAGTCTATATCAGAGTTATAGCTATCGTTTACAATCAACGAATTATTGATTCCTTTCCTCACATCCAACCTCATAGCAAGAGGTTGAATCTTCGAAAAATCAGCCCTATCGAAGTTAAGCTCCTTGAATAGAGCGGTGATAATCTGTGAGTTACGTCGTGAGGCTACGTCGTCGAACTTACCACCCTCCACACCACTAGCATCAATGAGTTGTAAATCAGCGATTTCACACCTATTCAAAATATAATCATGCAGCTCTATATAGTCGCTATGGTAGATAAGTCGACCTCCATTTTGAGCCAATTTCAGCTTCTCATGAATCTTCTCATGAATCGAAGAGAAACCCTCTTGATGGGCTGCTCCGATAGATGTAACCACCACCATATCAGGTGATATCATCTCGAATAACCTATCCATCTCGCCCACCTTCGAGATACCAGCCTCGATGATTGCAAGGTGGTCGTCACTCTTTATTTTAAGCAGCGAGAGAGCTACTCCCAACTGTGAATTATAGCTACGTGGTGAGCGAAACAGCTTCACACTATCGGGTGCAAGTTGCGCAATCCACTCCTTAACGACCGTCTTGCCATTAGAGCCAGTTATCGCTACAACCTCACCTTTAAAGCTACGACGATGATGCATTGCCAATATCTGGAGTGCTCGCAATGAGTTCTCAACAACAATATAACTTGCATCCTCTCTCAACCCATCACCATCCTCCACCAAGAATGAACTCACTCCACGTGTTATCATCTCGGTGATATATTGATGAGAGTCGTGGTTGACTCCGCGCATCGCCATAAATAGGTAATTACTACCCAAATTACTACTGCGAGAGTCTGTTATAACACCCTCGACAACCCTATCCTCTCCATAGAGACGACCCGATACTATAGCAGCTATTTCAGATAGTAAATACCTCATAATCTACTCTTTAAATTCAACAACAGTGATACCCGCACCTCCTCTATCAGCGTGTGCATCCACCGCACGTGCCACATCTGGGATAGTTCTTAGGTATCGACGTATCTCCTCTTTTAATGCTCCTGTACCCTTTCCATGAAGAATCGCCACAGAGCTAATTCCAACCATTATCGCATCATCGATAAAACCCTCGACCTTATCGAGAGCCTCGCTTGCACGCATTCCTCTAACGTCGATATTATCCTTAAAGTTGAGCCTACGAGAGGATACATCAACCGAAACAACTCCACCTCGCGAATTTATCTTACTGCTCTTTTTGAACTCCGAATTGGAGATAACAGTGAGATTATCAACACTAACCGTAGTTAGGATATGTCCAAAAGCAACCTGCGCCTTTGCTCCCTTTATCGATTGAACCTCGCCCAGGGTATCTTGTCCTGCGATACGAACCTTCGAGCCAACCTCCAACGGGAGTCTATTCTTCTCAACTGGTTCGACCTCATCATCCCTATCAACTTTGCTCTCTTGACGCTCCTTACGGCGACGTTGCCTACGTTCGATACGTTCCATCTCGCGCGCTACATCCTCGCTACTTAAACCCTCTTCGCTTCGCTGCTCGACGCTCTCCTTGAACTCCTCCAGTTCACGGCGTGCAAGACGTGTAAACTCCTTCTCGGCACTCGCCTCGCGGATGCTCTTGATGGTTGTCTCGATACTCTTATTGGCTTGAGCTATCAGCTCCTTGGCCTCTCGTTTCGCCTTGGCGATAATCTCGGCTCTTTCCGCCTTGATTTTTGCCAGCTGTTGCGAGTAGTTGTTCTCTAACTCCTCGACTCTTCTATCGGTGATACGTATTCTATCACGTTTCTGCTCCCAATATCTCTTATCGCGAGCAATCTCGCGCAACTGTTTCTCTAAATCGACATGCTCACTACCAGCCTTCTGCTTTGCCGCCATAATAATATCCTCTGGCAGACCTATCTTGCGAGCTATCTCAATGGCAAATGAACTACCAGGTTTACCCATCTCCAGACGGAACAGAGGTCGTATATTCTGCACATCAAACGCCATCGCACCATTGGCTATTCCCTCATTATGCGAGGCGTAATATTTCAAATTAGCGTAGTGAGTAGTGATAACTCCATAGCACCCCTTAACAAGTAATCTATCAAGAATTGCCTCAGCCATCGCACCTCCAATAACTGGTTCAGTTCCCGCTCCGAACTCATCCAAAAGCACCATAACGCCCTCACCTGCACCCGACAACATCTGCTTCATATTCATCAAGTGTGACGAGTAGGTCGACAAATCGTTGTCGATAGATTGTTCATCACCTATATCTATATATATAGCTCGAAATAGCGGCAGCTCCGAACTCTGTGATGCAGGGATAAGGTAACCACACTGGAACATATATTGGATAAGTCCTACACTCTTCAAACAGACAGACTTACCTCCTGCATTGGGGCCAGATATAACCAAAATATGCTTCTGCGGCGTTAGCTCCATATCCAAAGGGATAATCTCACGCCCTTGCGCCTTTAGAGTTTGTGCCAGAAGTGGATGTCGAGCCTGCTTTAGCTCCATGCGTCCATCTCTTGATAAAATAGGTCTAACACACTCATTCTCAATAGCAAACCGAGCCTTTGCTCGTATCATATCTATCTGTGCCAGCAGAGCACCAACCTCACTTAGTTCCTGAGTATGAGGTCTAATCTGCTCGGTAAATGAGCTTAAAATCCTCACTATCTCACGTCGACGAGCATACTCCAACTCGCGCAGTTCGTTGTTAATCTCAACAACCTCGACAGGTTCGATAAACACGGTCTTTCCCGTAGCAGACTCATCATGGACAAAGCCCTGGAGTTTACGCTTATTTGCCGCTGAAACAGGTATCACAGCACGTCCATCTCGAATCGATAGCGAGACATCCGAATCGACTATTCCGCTCGACTTGGCACTCTGTAAAATCTGCTGTAATCGCTTAGCTGCACGCCCCTCTCGCTCACGAATAGATTGAATAATCTCGGCCAATTCGGGCGATGCGTTATCTTTAACTTGGTTGAACTTATCGAGTATCGAATCAATGGTTTGAACTATCCACGGCATAGAGTCAACCCTACCACACAACTCAACAAGGACTGGATAGCTACGTCCCTCACCCTTCGAGGTGATAAAGGATATAATTGCACCAGCAGCCCTAAGCGACGAGCGCAGTGAGCCAACTTCATCAATCTCCAAAAAGCTGCCATCTATGGCTATCTTAGCCACAATAGGGGTAACATCGACATATCCATCCGAAGGGTAACCACTCTCCATCTGGATAATCCGACACATCTCCTCACTTAGATTAAGGCGTCTGGTAACCTCCTTAACCGACGAAGAGAACCCCTGCGAGGATAGTACCTCAATGGCTGAGGCGATAGTACATTTTTGAGCTACCTGCTCACGAATACGGTCAAAACCTAACTTCTGCTCAACTCGTGCGTTGTTCATTCCTACTCTTTGTTTCTTGCTCCGAATAGCGAGAAGTGTACGTAACGTTTAGGGTTCTCGTTAAGGTCAACAAGCAGAGAATCCAGCGAACCAACACTACTAACCAAGCTCTCATACAACCTCTCATCCTGCATAAATAGGTTTGCTGTGCCACCTCCACTATTGAGCGCGGTCAACACCTCATTGAGTTGAGCCACGGTTGTAGCGAGTTGCAAACGAGTAAGCTCCGCAGTAAATTGATTTACGTTAGTTACGATGCTATCAATCTGTCCGCTATTATCACCCAGGCTCTGAGCAATAGCTGAAACTCCATCCATCGTCGTTGCGATATTGCTCTCTTGACTCTCGATTAGCTGAGAGAGTTGCTTTGATAGAACGCTCAGATTATCGACTGTTGTGTTGATATTCTCGCTATTACTCTCAAGCAGCAGGTTCACGTTGTTCAATGTGCGACTCAAATCCTCGGCAATAGTCGAAAATTGAACCTTGAAGAAGTCCACCTCACTGAGTGCCATCTCAACCAAACCCACATCCTGAACCGTTGCGATAGTGTCGCGATTAGCCAAAGTCGTCATGCTGTTACCCTCCATTATATCGATAGCTTGAGCACTCATAATACCTGGGCTAAAGACCTTAGCTCTAGAGTCTTCGGGGATTCTGTAACCCTTGTCGATTTTGAGCGTAGCGATAACTTTTCCTCTCTGCTGCGAGATTTTGATATTTGTAACACTACCAACTTTAACCCCATACATCATAACCGGAGCGGCCTGTTTCAGACCGTAGCTCTTGTCGTAAGCTGCGTAATAGGTGTTGTTGCTGGCAAATAGGTCGTAACCACTTAGGAATTTAACACCCCACCATCCAAAAGCAATCATACAGATTGCAAATAGTCCAATTTTTACTTCTCGTTTCATCTATTTTCTCTATTTTTCTGTTTTATTCTAAAATTCACGCTCAACAATATAAGCATCACTAAAGCTACCCTTAGCTCGTTTCAACTCCTTTTCAGCCTCGGCTCGTGTTGCAAATCGACCGTGGCAATATTTATATTTAAATGCACCCGAAGAGGCTACATAGTACCAAACATCGCCTCTATATATCTTAAATTGCGAATCCTTAGCATCAACCTCACGACGTGCTGATAGTAGCTGAATGGTGTAACCTCGACTCAAAGGGGTTGACACAACCGCTAAATCAGAGCTACCTCCCTGAGAAGATGAAGCATGCTCTGCGGAGTTCTGACGATTAACCGCCTGAGTGTGGTTAACCATATTAATATAGTCTGATATTCCCTTATGTATCGACTTTGCTATCTCATCCTTACCCTTGTTGGAGGTGAGATAACTAAGTTCATTCTTATTACTCATAAAACCTATCTCGGTCAATACCGATGGCATATTTACACCATATAGAACCAATAAAAGTTGGCGACGAAGAGGTCTTAACTTTCGATTATAATCGCCATAACCCTTCTGAATCAGTCGAGCTAAAGCCTCACTATACTCGCCATATGTAAATTGCAGATTTTGGATATAAGCTCTTACAATCGCAGCGGTCTTCTCATCCGACATATCGAGCAGCTCCTCTCGGTTATTGGTGTAGAGAGTCGCCTCATTGCGTTGCTGCTCTACACTACTCTCACCCATTATAATGGTCTCAACTCCACTAGCTGCCGCGCTGGTTGCAGCATTAGCATGAATCGAGATAAAGAGGTCTCCATTCGATTTATTCGCCAAGGCAGTCCTTGCATACAAATCCTCCTTAACGGTCGAACCTAAAGCCTTGTCGGTGGTTCTTGTAAATACCAACTTAATATCGGGATGGCTCTTCTCCAAGAGTTTCCCCAGACGCAGACCCACATCCAAAACAAGGTCCTTCTCACTCACTCCACTACACACCGCACCTGGTGCAATGCGACCTCCATGTCCTGGGTCGATGATAATAACCTTCACACCCTGAGCATAAAGAGTCGTTTGCGACACTGGAGCAAAGAGTGCAAATGCAATTAAAATATGCAATATTCGAAAAAAATTCACGTTTTTAACCTATAAAATTAGCTCTTAATACTTTTTTTTACCTATTTTTGTCGTTTGTTACCTACCCTTTAATTGGGGCATAGGCTAGCGCACAACGTAGTAAAGTAGACATTTTTACTTTTTTGCCAACTCGTTGGCAAAGTTAGTATTTTTTTTTGGATTTTGAATAAAATTAAATTAAAATATCTATTCTCAACTCTTATCGCACTCTCTGCGATAGGGGCGACATTGAGTAGCAACCCAACTAAAGTGGTCGCTGCTACCCTATCGCAAGAGAGTAGTTCAACCCTAAATATAGAGTTAGATTCACTAGATGTAATCTCGCCTCTAGATAGCATCCCTCAAGACGCTACTCCGCAAGATAGCATCACAGAGGTTATCTTAACGGACTCTATAGCCAACGACTCACTCAAACCTAAAGCTAAAAAGTCATTCCTCGACGATAGGCTGGATGGAAAGAATACCGACTCCCTATTTTACGATGTTAAAAATAAGATGGTCTATATCTACAACGAGGGAGATGTAACCTACCAGAACAAAAATCTTAAGGCGGACTTCATGCAGGTAAATATGGATAGCCGTGAGATATTTGCCTATGGTAAGAAAGATACTGTAAATGGTGCTTTAACAACGATAAAACCAGTATTTACCGATGGTGGAACATCCTATACGATGGATACGATAACCTACAATCTAAAGAGCGAAAAGGCTAGGATTAAGGGTGTTGCAGTTCAAGAGGGTGAGGGTTGGCTTATTGGAAACAACGTAAAGAAGATGCCCGACAACACCATCAATATCACCGAGGGTAAATATACCACCTGCGACAATGTCGAACATCCCCACTTCTACCTAGCTATGTCGAAGGCTAAAGTTATCCCTAATGATAAGGTTGTCACTGGCTATGCTTATATGGTATTAGCTGATGTACCTTTGCCATTTCTTGCTATTCCCGAAGGATTTTTTCCACTCAATATGGAGTATAAATCGGGATTGTTGATGCCATCATATGGTGAGGATTCATCGCGTGGTTTCTTCCTTCGTGATTTGGGTTACTACCTTATCCTCAACGACCATGCAGATGTCACGTTGTTGGCTGGAATCTACTCGCTGGGGTCGTGGGAGGCATCAGTCTCATCTCGATATGTTAAACGATATAAATATTCGGGAAATCTTAGTTTTAACTACTCCAACGTAAAGGTTGGACTATCAACCGACCCCGACTACACAGAGCAGAATGCATATAAGGTGGTCTGGAGTCATACCCAAGATGCAAAGGCTAATCCAAGCTCTTCATTCTCGGCATCGGTTAACTTCACAACAAGTGGATATACAGCGTATGCCGCAACAACCATTAGCGATATGTTGGCAACACAGACCAACTCAAGTATAGCCTACTCGAAGAGTTGGAGCGGCACTCCATTCTCACTCTCGACAAATATGGCAGTGTCGCAGAACTCACAAACCGAGGCTATTTCGATGACTCTACCAACAGTAGTCTTTAGTGCATCGAAGTTCTACCCATTCAAAAAGAGTGACTCATCGGGCAAGGAGAAGTGGTACGAGAAGATTTCAATGTCATATACTGGTAAGATGACAAACTCGGTGACAACAACCGAAGATGAGTTCTTCGAGATGTCGACTATCGAAAATATGACAAATGGTATTCAACACACCATACCAATCAACGCTAGTTTCACAGCGTTTAACTATATCAATTTAGTGCCTAACGTTAACTACACCGAGAGATGGTACTTCCAGAAAGAGGAGCGAGAGTGGAATCCCGAAACCCAAGAGGTTGAGTACCTAGACCCAGAGTATGGATTCTACCGCCTCTACGACTATAATGTCGGAGCATCTGCCAACACCACAATCTATGGCATGATTCAAAACAAGAACCCAAAAGGCAAGGTACAGGCTATTAGACACGTCCTTACCCCATCTCTTGGATTCTCTTACGCACCAAATTTTGGCTCTCAGAAGTATGGTTACTACCAAACTGTTCAGAGCGACTCGACAGGTACTACCACTACCTACTCACCATATTCGGGCAACTCATACGGAGTGCCATCATCGGGTGAGACTATGGCGTTAACATTTAGCCTCTCGCAAAACTTAGAGATGAAGGTGTTGTCCGATAGAGACACTTCGGGAATGCGTAAAATCAAACTTATCGAGAATCTCTCGCTTAGTGGTTCATACAACTTCTTGGCTGACTCGATGAAGTTATCAACTATTAGCGCATCGTTCAAGACCACCCTCTTCAAGAACTTTGGTCTACAACTTAGCGCCACAATTGACCCATATAAGGTAACACCCGAAGGAGTACGCTATGATGAACTATTCTTCCCTGGTCGTATAACCTCGACTGGTTGGTCGTTTGGTTACACCTTTAAAGCGCGTGAGAGTGGCGCAGCACCTGCTATAAACGATATAAACTCAATCCCGATTGAGTACACTAATCCATTCTACGACCCATACGGAACACTCGACCCCACTCTGCGACGGCAATATATGGCAGCTAGCTACTATGACTTTAGCCTACCGTGGAACTTCGGATTTAACTATAGTGTCTCCTATGGTATAAGTTATACCAACAATGGAACAACCGGTTACGAACGTAACGTCACCCAGACTCTAGGATTCAACGGTTCGCTGGTTATAACCAAGAATTGGGGTGCATCCATCACGGGAGGTTTCGACCTGGAAACCATGAGTTTAACAACATCGAGTGTCTCGATAACACGCGATTTGCACTGTTGGCAGATGTCGTTCCAATGGATTCCATTTGGTAACTACAAGAGCTGGAGTTTTAATATTGGAGTAAAAGCAGCATCACTCGCCGACCTTAAGTACGATAAGAGCAGCAGCTACTTCGATAATATGTACTAGACAATAAAAAAATGAAGACCGACTATTTAGTTATTGGCTCAGGTATAGCTGGGCTATCCTTTGCACTGAAAGCAGCTCGCAAAGGAGTCGTAACAATCATCACAAAGGGAAAGATTGATGAGTGTAACACCAACTATGCCCAAGGAGGAATATGCTCTGTTAGTGCCGCACCCGACACATTCGAGAGCCATATCGAAGATACACTAATATGCGGTGCTGGAAAGTGCCGAAAAGAGGCTGTCGAGATGGTGGTTAAAGATGCCCCAGAGCGTATCAAGGAGCTAATCGAATGGGGTACTAGATTCAACCTCGACCAGGATGGCAACTACGAGCTTCATCGCGAGGGAGGTCACTCTCAAAATCGTATTCTCCACTACAAAGACCTTACAGGAGCAGAGATTCAACGTGCTTTAGTTCAAGCTGTTAGAAACGAACCAAATATAAATATATACGAAGAGCACTACGCTATCGACCTATTAACACAGCACCACCTTGGCGAGATTGTTACACGCCACACTCGTGGATTAGCATGTTTTGGTGCGTATGTTCTCAACCTACAAAATAACCATATCGAGACGATACTAGCTAAGTTTACTATCGTTGCAGCGGGTGGATTAGGACACCTCTACACCACCACCACCAACCCAACGGTATCGACCGGAGATGGTATTGCGATGTGCCATAGAGCCAAGGCCCACACCGAGAGTATGGAGTTTATCCAGTTCCACCCAACATCACTATACAACCCAAGCGAGAAGCCCTCGTTCTTGATAACCGAGGCTATGCGAGGTTTTGGAGCTATTCTCAAACTACAGAGTGGTGAGGAGTTTATGGAGAAGTATCATCCGATGAAGTCGCTGGCTCCACGAGATGTTGTGGCTCGTTCGATTGACTACGAGATGAAGCGTCGAGGTGAGGAGTTTGTCTACCTCGATATCCGCCATCGAGGAGCTGAAGCACGTGAACACTTCCCAAATATCTACAAGAAGTGCCTCTCGTTGGGTATAGATATCGAGCACGATATGATTCCTGTAACTCCTGCGGCGCACTACTGCTGTGGAGGAGTCACTGTCGATAAGTGGGGACAGAGCTCAATTAAGCGACTCTTTACTCTGGGCGAGAGTTCATGCACAGGTCTACACGGAGCTAATCGTCTAGCATCAAATTCACTCACCGAGGGGTTGGTCTACGCACATACAGCAAGCGAGAGGTGTGCCGAGTTATTCGATTCAACCTCGATTCAAGAGGGTATTCCAAATTGGAATTTCGAAGGAACTGCCGATGCTGAGGAGATGATTTTAGTGACTCAAAATCGCACAGAGCTACAACAAATCATGTTCAATTATGTTGGTATAGTCCGCTCGAATCTACGCCTCGAAAGGGCGATGAAACGCCTTACGGTGATATGGCAGGAGACCGAGGAGTTGTACAATAAGAGCACCCCAAATCGTGAAATATGCGAGCTGCGTAATATGATTGCAGTGGCTTACCTAACCATCAAACAGGGACAAGATA
This sequence comes from Rikenellaceae bacterium, assembly GCA_047178865.1. Lineage (GTDB taxonomy): Bacteria > Bacteroidota > Bacteroidia > Bacteroidales > Rikenellaceae > Alistipes. The sequence goes on along the minus strand of JBCQSY010000004.1, from coordinate 44,979 downwards.
GACGTGAATCTGTTGGTCTACACTACACCATAGACTACCCGCCAATCCAGCATTAAAGAGCACACAATATATATAGGTATATCGAAGAGTGCTCTTTTCGATATTTTATTATGAAATATTTGCTCTTATTAAAAAAATATATTACTTTTGCCAGACTATAATAGGCTGATACGGTTTTTTGCGTAGATTAATGAGCGCAATTACTAATCAGTTTACAAAAAAAATGGCATTTTTTCGAGAACTACTTAAAATGAAAAATAGATTAAAAAGTGATATCTCTGTATCTGGCCGCTTGATGGCTGGTGCACGTAGCTTATGGCGAGCAAATGGTATGCGCGAAGAGCACTTTGGCAAACCAATTATCGGTATTGTAAACTCTTTTACACAGACCGTACCAGGACATACACACCTTCATGAGATTGGTCAATATGTCAAGGGTCTAATCGAGGAGCAGGGATGTTTCGCTTGTGAGTTTAACACCATCGCTATCGACGATGGAATCGCAATGGGGCATAGTGGAATGTTATACTCACTCCCTTCACGCGATATTATCGCCGACTCGGTTGAGTATATGGCAAACGCGCACTGTCTTGATGCTCTGGTTTGTATCTCGAACTGCGACAAAATCACCCCTGGAATGTTGATGGCGACAATGCGTCTAAACGTTCCAACAATCTTCGTATCGGGAGGTCCAATGGAGGCTGGTAAGTTAGGCGATAGAAAGCTCGACTTGATTGATGCAATGATTGAGAGTGCCGACCCAGCTAATAGCGATGAGGATATCGCTAAAATCGAGAGAAGCGCATGTCCTACATGTGGCTCTTGTTCGGGTATGTTCACGGCAAACTCAATGAACTGCTTAACCGAGGCACTAGGTATGTCACTAACGGGAAATGGAACTGTTGTGGCTACTCACAGTAATCGTAAAGTACTATTCGAGATGGCGGCAAAGCGTATAGTCGAGATGGCTAACGCCTACTATATGGATGGTGACGATAGTGTTCTTCCTAGAAATATCGCCTCAAAAACCGCATTTAAAAATGCCATGACTCTAGATATCGCCATGGGTGGTTCATCTAACACCGTGCTACACTTGCTAGCCGTAGCAGCCGAGGCAGGTGTTGAGTTTACCATGTCGGATGTAGATGCTATATCACGCACCACACCAGTGGTTTGTAAGGTTGCTCCATCGATTAGCTACCATATCGAAGATGTACACCGTGCGGGAGGTATCGTAGCTATTCTCAACGAGTTATACAAAGCTGGCAAGTTCGATGCATCGACACACAACGTAACAGGAAAGAGCTTCAAGGAGCTTTTCGAGATATATTGCGACTACTCAAATGAGGAGTGTGCTAAATTCTTTAAGAGTGCACCAGGTGGCAAGGTTAACCTTGTTCTTGGCTCACAAAGTAGCTACTACCACGAGATGGACACCAACCGCGAGAGTGGAGTGATTCGCTCTGTCCAGAGTGCTTATAGCCAAGATGGTGGACTTGCAGTCTTGTTTGGTAATATCGCCAAGAAGGGTTGTATCGTAAAGACTGCGGGAGTCGACGAGTCGATACTTCGTTTCGAAGGTCGTGCTCGTGTCTTTGAGTCTCAGGAGGCTGCAATGGCTGGAATCTTGGGCGGTAAAGTTGTGGCTGGTGATGTGGTTGTTATCCGCTACGAAGGACCTAAGGGAGGTCCTGGTATGCAGGAGATGCTCTACCCTACTTCATACCTTAAGAGTATGCACCTAGGTAAAGCATGTGCGTTGATTACCGATGGTCGTTTTTCAGGCGGAACATCTGGATTATCAATCGGTCACGTCTCACCAGAGGCTGCATCGGGTGGCGAGATAGCTATCGTTAAAGATGATGATACAATTCTAATTGATATACCAAATCGTACCATCGACTTGATGGTTAGCCAGGGTGAGATTGACTCACGTATGGCTGCAATGAATGGAGTATTCAAACCGGTTGACAGAGAGCGTTTTGTACCTAAGTCACTTCAATTCTACGCACAGAGTGTCTCTTCAGCCGATTTGGGTGCTATACGAATTATAAAAGAGTAAAACTACAAAGATGGAGAATAAACTTTCGGGAGCAAGAGTCCTACTTGAGTCACTTGTGGCTAGTGGGGTTGATACCGTATTCGGGTATCCAGGTGGTGCGATAATGCCACTCTACGATGCTCTATACGACTACAAGTCTAAGTTACATCATATTTTAGTTCGTCACGAACAAGCAGCCGTACACGCGGCTCAAGGTTACGCCCGTGCTACGGGTCGTACGGGAGTCTGTTTTGTGACATCAGGCCCAGGTGCAACTAACACCGTAACGGGTGTCGCCGATGCCATGATGGACTCAACACCATTGGTTGTTATCACTGGTCAGGTGGTATCTCAAGGTTTGGGTTTCGACTCTTTCCAAGAGACCAATATCGTTGGTATCACCCACCCTATAACAAAGTGGAATACTTTGGTGCGTCGTGCCGAAGATCTCCCAGCGGCTATCGCTAAGGCACTATTTATCGCAAATACAGGTCGTCCAGGCCCAGTTCTAATCGACATCACAAAGGATGCTCAACTAGGTTTGGTTGAGTGGAGTGGATACGAGCCATGTCAAAGTATTCGTAGCTACCGTCCTTGTCCAAAGGCCGATGGTGAGGATATTATCAAGGCTGCGAGATTAATCGACACAGCATCTAAACCGATGATTCTATTTGGTCAAGGTGTTACTCTTTCAGGAGCTGAGAGCGAGTTGAAGGAGTTTATCGAGAAGAGTGGAATACCAGCTGCGGCAACCCTGCTTGGTCTATCCGCTTTGGATGGAGAGAATCCACACTATATCGGTATGATTGGTATGCATGGTAACTATGCAGCCAATGTAACCAATGAGGAGTGTGATTTGATTGTCGCTGTGGGTATGCGTTTCGACGACCGTGTGACATGTAACGCATCCGTTTTTGCTAAAAACGCAAAGGTTATACATATAGATATCGACCAGGCGGAGATAGATAAAGTTATCCCAACAACAGTTGGTATCGTTGGAGATGCTAAAGAGGTGTTGGCTTCACTAACTCGTCAGATTACAAAGAAAGAACACACCGCTTGGTTGGAGAGAATGCACGAGTATAATCGTGAGGAGTATAGCCTAGTTGTTGCTCCATTCAAGGGCGATGGTACTGGCGAAATTCTTCTACACCATGTGGTCGAGGCGGTTAACGACAGCTACAATGGCGAGAATATCACAGTAACCGATGTGGGTCAACACCAGATGGTTACATGCCGATACATAAAACTTGCGAACCCTCGTTCGAATATCACTTCGGGCGGATTGGGAACAATGGGATTTGGTCTACCTGCGGCTATGGGAGCTAAGATTGGAGCACCCGACAAGGAGGTTATCCTCTTCGTTGGCGATGGAGGTATCCAGATGAATATCCAGGAGTTCGCTACAATCATGCAGGAAAAGACCGCAGTGAAGGTTATTATCCTTAATAACAGCTGGTTGGGTATGGTTCGTCAGTGGCAGGAGCTGTTCCACGACTGTAGATACTCATTCACCTCGATGATGAATCCTAAGTATGACTTAATCGCTCAGGCTCACGATATCGAGTATGGAGTGTGTGACAAACGTGAAGATTTAGCTCAAGCTATCTCAGCGATGAAGAGCTGCGAAGGAGCTTATATCCTTGAGGTTAGAGTTAAACCTGAAGATAATGTATTCCCGATGGTTGCACCAGTTGCAGCGTTGAAGGATGTAATTTTTGAAATGAAGAAGTAAGGAGGGATAATTATGGCAACTAAGTACACTATAACACTCTTTTCAGAGAATCATGCTGGAATCTTGGGTCTTATCACAACGGTCTTTACCTCGCGACATATCAATATCGAGATGTTAAAGACAGAGCGTTCTTCAATAGAGGGTATCCACCGCTTTATTATCAATGTTACGGCGGATACTTCGAGAGTTAAAAATGTGGCAAAACAGATTGAGAAGAAGATAGATGTTATCAAGGCTCATATCCAAACCACAGATGAGTATCAACAGGCGGTACTCACACCAGAGAGGGAGAGAGAGATACTCAGAGAGTATTTATAATATAATAGAAGTAATTTATAATTCATTTTTTAAAACAAATATTTAGTTATGGCAAAGATGGTTTTCGGTGGTACCGAAGAAAATGTAATGACACGCGAGGAGTTTCCATTGGCAAAGGCTCAAGAGGTACTCAAAGATGAGGTAGTAGCAGTTATTGGCTACGGAGTGCAAGGCCCAGGTCAAGCGTTGAACCTTCGTGACAATGGTATAAATGTTATCGTTGGACAGCGTAAAGGTGGTCGCTCTTGGGAGAAGGCTCTAGAAGATGGTTGGGTAGAGGGAGTAACTCTATTCGAGATTGAGGAGGCTTGTGACAAGGGAACTGTTATCCAATTCCTTCTATCTGACGCAGGTCAAATTGATGCATGGCCAACAGTTAAGAAGTACCTTACTCCAGGTAAGGCGTTGTACTTCTCACACGGTTTCGCTGTTACATACAAAGAGCGTACAGGTATCATTCCTCCAGCAGATGTTGATGTTATCTTGGTTGCTCCTAAGGGTTCAGGTACATCACTTCGTCGTATGTTCGTTGCAGGACGTGGTTTGAACTCATCATACGCAATCTTCCAAGATGCAACAGGTCGCGCTTTGGAGCGTGTAACTGCATTGGGTATTGCAATCGGTTCAGGTTACCTATTCGAGACAGACTTCAGAAAAGAGGTATTCTCAGATTTGACAGGTGAGCGTGGTACACTTATGGGATGTATCCAGGGTATCTTCGCAGCTCAGTATGAGGTTCTTCGTGAGAACGGACACACTCCATCTGAGGCTTTCAACGAGACAGTTGAGGAGCTTACTCAATCACTTATGCCACTTGTTGCAGAGAACGGTATGGATTGGATGTACGCTAACTGCTCAACTACTGCTCAACGTGGTGCGTTGGATTGGTGGAAACCTTTCCGTGATGCTACTAAGCCAGTATTCGAGAAACTTTACTCTGAGGTTGCAACCGGCGAGGAGGCTCAACGTTCAATCGACGCTAACTCTAAGGAGGATTACCGTGCAGGTCTAGAGGAGGAGCTTAAGGAGCTTCGTGAGTCTGAGATGTGGAGAACTGGCGAGGTTGTTCGCGGTCTACGTCCTGAGAATAACTAATTAAATCGACTAAGATGGGGTACTTTCCCTCTATAGATGAGATAATTAAAAGTCGTCAACGTATTAAGGAGTGTGTTAGACACACTCCTTTAATGCGTAGCGACTACTATAGCCGCAGCTTTGGTGCTGAGGTATGGTTTAAACGCGAAGATTTACAGGTTGTACGCTCGTATAAGTTGCGAGGTGCTTACAACAAAATCACCTCTTTAAGCCAAGAGGAGCGTTCACGTGGTGTTGTTTGCGCTAGTGCTGGTAACCACGCACAGGGTGTTGCTCACTCATGTAACAAACTGGGCATCAAGGGAGTAATCTTTATGCCAGTAACCACACCTAAGCAGAAAGTGTATCAAGTAGAGATATTTGGTAACGGCGAAGTTAGCATCATATTAACAGGTGACACCTACGACGAGACTGCTGCTGCGGCTTACAGTTACTGTGATGAGCACAAGATGAGCTTTATCGCTCCATTCGACGATGAGCAAATTATCGAGGGTCAAGCTAGTGTCGCAGTTGAAATTCTTGAAGATAGCGCACGACATATCGACTACCTATTTGTTCCTATCGGAGGAGGTGGATTAGTTTCGGGTGTTGGAGCTTATTTCAAGCAGATATCCCCTACCACTAAGATTATTGGTGTTGAGCCTAAGGGCGCACCATCTATGAAGGCGTCGTTGGATGCAGGTAAGGTTGTTACGCTCGACAAAATCGAGAAGTTTGTTGATGGAGCATCTGTTCAACGAGTTGGCAATATCACCTTTGAGGTTGCTCGCGAGATATTGGATGATATTATCGAAGTACCTGAGGGTAAGATATGTACAGCTATTTTGGAGATGTATAATCGTGAGGCTATCGTAGTTGAGCCAGCTGGAGCATTGAGTGTTGCTGCGCTTGGTATGTATGCCGAGAAGATTAAGGGTAAGAGTGTTGTCTCGATTATTAGTGGCGGAAACAACGATATCACTCGTAATGAGGAGATTAAGGAGCGTTCGCTACTCTACGAAGGGTTGAAACACTACTTTATCGTTAGATTCCCACAGCGTGCTGGTGCTCTTCGTGACTTCTTGAGCGAGGCTTTAGGTCCAAATGACGATATCACCTTCTTTGAGTATAAGAAAAAGACTGCGCGTGAAAATGGCCCAGCACTTATCGGTATAGAGTTAAGAAATACGGCTGACTTTGAGCCACTTATCAAGAAGATGGACGAGCAAGGTATCAAATATGAGTACCTAAATAATCAGCCTGAGTTATTTGAACTTTTAATCCTATAGGTTGAGAATCTGTTTAAATTCTGAGAATCTGTTTAAGATTCTAAAAAAATGGTTAATAATTTGTTTTTGTTAAAATAAATTATTAATTTTACACCCAAGTTATGAGATGGAATATAAACATACACAATCTGCTGCTGCTATGGTCTAACCTTGGCAGTCGGAACGCTGTATCTGTATAGTCTCATTTAGTAGATTAAAAATTAAAGGGTTCTGTTACTTCCAAGTGGGGTGAAAGAGCCTTTTTTGATGGAAGTGTATAGGATTCCTAATTCTAGAAATAACTAAAAATTATAATACGATGGATAATAGATTATTTGTATTTGACACCACTCTTCGCGATGGCGAGCAGGTTCCAGGATGTCAGTTGAACACAATAGAGAAGATTCAAGTAGCGCAGGCTCTTGAGTCGTTGGGTGTCGATATTATCGAGGCGGGATTTCCTATATCTAGCCCTGGTGATTTCAACTCCGTAATTGAGATATCAAAGGCGGTTAGTGAGCCAACTATTTGTGCCCTAACACGTGCTGTTCAGAAAGATATTGAGGTGGCTGCCGATGCTCTAAAGTATGCAAAACATAAGAGAATCCACACTGGTATCGGAACTTCAGATTCGCATATAAAGTATAAATTCAACTCAAACCGTGAGGAGATTATCGAGCGTGCTGTAGCTGCGGTGAAATATGCCAAAAGATTTGTCGAGGATATCGAGTTCTACGCCGAAGATGCTGGTCGTACCGAGAATGAGTACTTGGCACGTGTTGTCGAGGCTGTTATCAAAGCGGGAGCAACTGTTGTTAATATCCCCGACACAACTGGATATTGCCTTCCTGAGGAGTATGGTTCGAAGATTCAATACCTTATCGAGAACGTAAGCAATGTAGATAAGGCTATCTTATCGACTCACTGTCACAACGATTTGGGTATGGCGACCGCTAACACCATAGCTGGTGTAAGAAGTGGAGCGCGTCAGGTTGAGGTTACGATGAATGGTATTGGTGAGCGTGCTGGTAACACCTCTTTAGAGGAGGTTGCTATGATACTCAAGTGCCATGCGCACCTTGATATCAACACCCAGATTAACACCAAGAAGATATACCCAACGAGCCGTTTGGTGTCGTCTCTTATGAATATGCCAGTTCAAGCAAATAAGGCTGTTGTAGGTCGTAATGCATTTGCTCACTCTTCGGGTATCCACCAAGATGGAGTATTGAAAAATATCCAGACCTACGAAATTATGGATCCTAAGGATGTAGGTATCGAGGCTAACTCGATTGTCTTGACTGCAAGAAGTGGACGTGCAGCACTTAAAAACCGTCTTGAGAGCTTAGGTGTTAAGTTGGAGAGCGATGCGTTGAATAAGATATACGAGGAGTTCTTGTTGCTTGCCGATAAGAAGAAGGAGATTAACGATGAGGATGTATTGTTGTTAGCGGGCGAGGAGCGTAGAAGCGAGAAACAGATTAAACTTGAACACTTGCAAGTTACTAGTGGTGTGGGAGTTCGTCCTATCGCAATTATCGGAGTATCGGTTTGGGGTGAGCCTTTCGAGGCGGTAGCTTCAGGTAATGGACCTATCGATGCTGCGGTTAATGCACTTCGCAAAATCATCACTCGCGACAAGGTTACCATCACCGAGTTCACTATCCAAGCGATTAACAAAGGAAGTGATGATATGAGCAAGGTACACATGCAGATTGATTGCGAAGGTGCACAATACTATGGATTTGGTGCTAGCACAGATATCGTCGTTGCTTCATTAGAGGCTTATATCGACTCAATTAACAAATTACGAAAATAATGAATACTCTATTTGATAAGATTTGGGATTCACATGTGGTTCAGATTGTGGATGCACAGACCCAACTCTATATAGACAGACTATACTGTCATGAAGTTACTAGTCCTCAGGCATTTGCCGGGATTAAGGAGCGTGGTTTAAAGTGTTTTCGCCCTGAGCGAATCATCTGTATGCCCGACCATAATACCCCAACGATGAACCAGGATAAACCCATTGTCGACCCTGTATCAAGAAACCAGGTTGAGACTTTGGAGGAGAATGCTAAATTCTTCGGACTCACCCACTATGGCATGATGCACCCAAAGAATGGTATCATCCACGTTGTAGGCCCTGAGTTGGGATATACCCTACCAGGCATGACTATCGTGTGTGGTGACTCACACACCTCGACTCACGGTGCTGTTGGAGCTGTAGCTTTCGGAGTTGGTACGAGCGAGGTTGAGATGGTTATGTCGAGCCAATGTATCCTCCAAGCTAAACCAAAGAGCATGCGTATAAGCGTCGAAGGTGAGCTTGGAAAAGGCGTTACAGCTAAGGATGTAGCTCTATATATCATCTCAAAGATGACAACAGGCGGTGCGACTGGCTACTTTGTTGAGTATGCAGGTTCAGCCATCCGTTCGCTCTCGATGGAGGGACGTCTAACACTATGTAACCTCTCGATTGAGATGGGAGCACGTGGTGGAATGGTTGCCCCCGACGAGGTTACTTTCGACTACCTTAAAGGTCGTGAAAACTCACCTAAAGGAGCTGAGTGGGATGCTGCCGTTGAGCAGTGGAAAGCTCTATGCACTGAGGAGGATGCTCAGTTCGATAGCGAGGTTACATTCCGCGCTGAGGATATCGAGCCGATGGTTACTTACGGAACAAATCCAGGTTTAGGAATGGGGGTAACAGCCTCTATTCCAGCTGTTAGTGGCGAGGAGAAAGCATTGGAGTATATGGGATTTGAGCAGGGTGAGAAACTCACTGGTAAGAGTGTTGACTATGTATTCTTGGGCTCGTGTACCAATGGTCGTATCGAGGATTTCCGCGACTTTGCTCAGGTAGTAAAGGGACATAAAAAGGCTGAGGATGTTATCGTATGGCTTGTTCCTGGCTCATGGGCTGTGGAGCGTCAAATCCGCGAGGAGGGTCTCGATAAGATATTCACCGACGCTGGATTTGAGATACGTCAACCAGGTTGTTCAGCTTGCCTTGCTATGAATGATGATAAGATACCTGAGGGTAAATATTGTCTTTCGACTTCGAATCGTAACTTCGAGGGTCGTCAAGGACAGGGCGCACGTACCCTACTATGCTCACCATATGTGGCCGCTGCTGCTGCAATTACAGGAGTAATTACTGACCCTAGAGAATTTCTATAGCCATGAAAAAAGAGTTTAAAATAGTTAAATCGAGCTGCGTACCACTACCACTCGAAAACGTTGATACAGACCAAATTATACCTGCTAGATTCCTCAAGGCGACTACTCGTGAGGGATTTGGCGACAACCTATTCCGTGACTGGCGATTTAATAAAAACAATGAGCCAATCACCGATTTCGTACTCAACAACCCAACCTATAGCGGTGAGGTGTTGGTCGCAGGTAAGAACTTCGGTTCGGGAAGTAGCCGCGAGCATGCCGCTTGGGCTATTGCAGGATATGGATTCCGTGCTGTGATATCGAGTTTCTTTGCAGATATCTTCAGAAATAACGCGCTCAACAACTTTGTGTTGCCAGTTATCGTATCCGAAGAGTTCCTCGCTGAGTTGTTCTCATCGATTGATGCCGACCCAAAGGCTCAGGTTGAGATAGACCTTCCAAACCAGAGAGTTACCAACGTCACAACGGGACGTAGCGAGAGCTTTACAATCACTGCCTACAAGCGACACTGCCTTGAGAATGGATTTGATGATATCGACTACTTGATGACTACAATCGACAAGATTGAGTCTTACGAAGATTGTTCAAAATAATAAAAGTAAAATATAATGGAATTAAAAATTGCTGTTTTACCAGGTGATGGTATTGGTCCTGAGATTGTAGACCAGGCTCTTAAAGCGACAAAAGCTATATGCGAAAAGTTCGGACACACCCTATCAACCCAGGAGGGAATCTGTGGAGCAGACGCTATCGATAAGGTCGGAGACCCATATCCACAGGCGACTCACGAGCTATGTATGCGCAGTGATGCGATACTTTTTGGAGCTGTCGGACACCCTCGTTTCGATAATAACCCATCTGCTAAGGTGCGCCCAGAGCAGGGTCTTTTGAAGATGCGTAAGGAGTTGGGGCTATATGCTAACTTGCGTCCAATCAACACATTTGAGTCTCTGTTGGAGCGCTCTCCACTACGTAAAGATTTGGTCGAAGGTGTAGATTTCGTATGTATCCGTGAGTTGACAGGTGGTTTGTACTTTGGTCGTCCACAAGGTCGCACCGAGGATGGTAACACCGCTTACGACACTTGTGTCTACACTCGTGAGGAGATTGAGCGAATCGTGCGCCTATCATATAGCTACGCTATGCAACGTCGCAAGAAGTTGACCGTTGTGGATAAGGCTAATGTATTGGCTACATCTCGCCTATGGCGTGAGGTTGCTAAGGAGATTGAGCCTGAGTTCCCAGAGGTTGAGACCGAATATATGTTCGTTGATAACGCTGCGATGCGTATTATTCAGTTCCCTAAATCGTTCGATGTGATGGTTACCGAGAATATGTTTGGTGATATCCTAACCGATGAGGGCTCTGTTATCACAGGTTCGTTGGGTCTACTTCCATCAGCTTCGATTGGAGTTCACACATCGCTATTCGAGCCTATCCACGGTTCATATCCACAGGCGGCAGGTCTGAATATAGCCAACCCAATCGCTACGATTTTGAGCGCAGCTATGATGTTCGAGTACGCATTCAACCTACAAGCTGAAGGTGCTATGATACGCGAGGCTGTAATCGCCTCAATGGATGCAAATATCCGCACTGAGGATATCCAGGTCGAAGGCGTTGCACCATGCTCTACAAGCGCAGTTGGCGACTGGATTGCCAACTACATCGCAACCAAATAGCGCGAATAACCACACAACACAAAGAAGGGGACTAATTAGTCCCCTTACGTTGTTTATAGAGTTTGAGTACAAGGATGAGTTTTGGGGCTTTGTGAAGTCACTTAAACCGCAGCGTACTTCAGCGTACGTGAGGATTTAAGGGGCAAGGGAAGTGACAAAAATCGCCTTGTTAGTCAGACTCTTGTGGATTCGTGGTGGTAGATTCGGTAGGTATTGATTACATTCTGCCAGATGATATATGCGGTGGGAGCAAGTGCTGCGATGGGTGAGATGAATGAGCTAGCGAGCCATACTGCCAAGATTGTGTTCTTCTGCCCCAGGGCTTGTGCTCCTGTGACTCCATCACCATACTTTGCGCCTATGATTTTTCCGACCAGGAACTGAGCAACGCATATAACCATCGAACCCACCATCAACATAGATAGTGTCATGGGTTGGATATCGTTATAGCTCGATATAAACACCTTGGTTGTACGTGCGTATATAAAGAGTATAAGCATCAACCATAGAGCCAATGATAGACCGCTCTGCTTAGACACGCTCACCGCCAAATCAAGCGCAAATAGCCTAAAAACCTGTGATAGAACCATCGGAATAATTATCACAGGCATAACCATCTGGAGTATATCCCATGTCGAAGTTGCACCACCACACAGCAAAGAGAGTATGAATGGTAGGTATATCGCCGCCAAGATATTTGACAGCAGGCTGAATGTGATTATACTATCAACCTTAGCACCCATCAGCTTAACCATCACAACCGATGCGATAGCTACTGGAGTCAGCGAACAGACCAACAGACCTCCAGCCACATCGCTATCCAAGGGAAGAGTTAAGACAAAGACACATATCGAAAAAAGCATCTGAACCCCCAATAGGATTAGGTGCTGAGGTGATATTTTCATCTTAGTAAAATCGACCCCACAGCACGATATAAAGAGCATAAAGGCTAGAACTATCGGAGTAATCCACCCTGCGACATATTGGTCAAGAGTGACAAGCGGATAATAAAAAAGCACCCCCAGAGCCATTGATATAACCATCAATATCGACTTGGAGCTGCTGCGTAGAAAATCAAAATTAATCATCCTACCTAAAATCGACTATCTCATAATCGGGATAGTTATCCTTTGAAAATTGGCGTACATCGCCACCAAGAGCCTCTATGCTAATAAATTCAATAACGACACTCTCGCCTTCTGCTTGGTAATCTATCGACTTTGGAAGTGAAGTCGCAACATCTACAACCAGAGTTATCATACCAACGGCAATATCACCACCCTTAGCATTGAGCTGAATTACGCTCTGCACCCTATCTCGAAAAACCAACTCTTCATCATACACCCCCAGAATAGAGTCAAACGCAGAGGCTGGGTTATCAAGCAACATACTACTCTGCTCCTGTGGCAACAAATCCACAATAACACTTCGGCTAGAGTTATCTATCTGATAACGTAACTCACCATCGCTATAGAACTCCACACCCTCTAAATTGAGGTATATAAGCTCTCCATCGACTTGATATTCGCCCGTGATACTCTCACCTTGAGAGATGATATTTAGCGTAGCTTGATAAGCTCCAAGAGCATTTAAAGCCTTCGATACATCCTCAACCGAACTCTGTGCCTGCAACGCAAAGGTTACGCTCAAAAATAGAATGACAAATATTTTACGCATAATTGGATATGAATCTCTAATTAAAATAGCCCCAACTCTTGCAACTTAGCTTCGAGCGAGTGTGAATCATGGAATAGTATCTCACGAGGTTTTGCCCCCTCTTGACGACCAACAATACCCGACCTCTCCAACTGCAACATAATTCGCCCTGCACGGTTAAAACCAACCTCGTAGTTGCGCTGAATAGATGAAGTTGAGATAGAACCACCCGCAACAGCTGCTCGTGCAACCTCGGTAAATAGCGAGTCATATTTTATCGCTGCTCCGCTCTCGCTGCCAACACCTCCATCAGCTCCGCTGCTCTCAGGTACATAGTCTGGTAGTAGATATGGCTCTGCATAACCCTGTTGCTCAGATATATACTCCACAATCCTCTCAACCTCCTCGGTCTCAACAAGAGCACACTGGATTCGAGTCAACTCACCATCCTTCGAGAATAGCATATCGCCTCGTCCAATCAGCTGATTTGCACCAGGTTGGTCGATAATTGTTCGCGAGTCAATCATCTGAGTCACACGGAACGCTATTCGAGCAGGGAAATTAGCCTTGATACCACCAGTAATAACCTTAACATCAGGACGTTGTGTGGCGACAATAAGGTGAATACCTATCGCACGAGCCTTCTGAGCTAGGCGCATAACTGGATTTTCGACCTCACGAGCTATCATTATCAAGTCGGCAAACTCGTCGATTACCACCACAATATATGGCATAAAGAAGTGCCCCTTTTGTGGATTTAGACGACGATTTCGGAACTTATTATTATACTCATTAATATTACGCACACCCGCTTGAGAGAGTAGTTTAAGGCGTTTTTCCATCTCGTCACAGAGTGCATTCAAGGTATATACCGCCTTACGAGGGTCGGTGATTATCACATCATCCTCAGACTCCATCTTAGCCATAAAGTGGCGCTCCAACTTCTTATACAGAGAGAACTCAACCATCTTAGGGTCTATCATCACAAACTTCAATTCACCAGGGTGTTTACGATACAAAAGCGAGGTGATTATAGCATTCAAACCGACAGATTTACCCTGCCCCGTAGCACCTGCAACCAACAAGTGAGGCATCTTTGCAAGGTCGAATACATAGCACTCATTCTGGATAGTATTACCAATAACCACCGGCAACTCACCCTTCATGCTGTTGAATCGCTTAGATAGAATCGCTGACTTCATCGAGACGATTTTCTTGTTATGGTTAGGTACTTCAATACCTATCGTTCCTCGTCCTGGAATTGGTGCTATTATACGTATTCCCAGAGCTTTAAGCGATTGAGCTATATCATTTTCAAGACCTTGAATCTTCGAAATCTTCACGCCTGGAGCTTGTATAATCTCATAGAGTGTGATAGTTGGGCCAACCGTGGCTTTAATCTGCTGAATTGGGATATTGAAGTTCTTCAAAGTCTCCTCAATTTGGTTCTTATACTCCAATATCTCAGCCTCATCTATCTCATTATCAGGAGTTGAGTAATCTTCCAATAGACTTGCCATCGGCATTTTATACATCTTCAAATCATCCAAAGGGTTGTATAGTGATGAATCCAACTCTCCCTCCTCGACAAGCTCGGTGCTATTTGCCTCGACATCTATCACCAATCGAGAGCCTCCGTTAGAGATATCCTCTTGTGGTTGCAACTCCTCCTCTTGAATCTCCTCGATTGGTCTTGCTGTTAGGTTCTCGATAATAAACTCCTTCAATGGATTTCTCTCATCAACGCTCTTTACATGCTCGCCTCCATCTTCATCAATGAGAAGAATGCCTCGCTCACCATGCTCCTCTACTATATCATCTCTATGCTCCAGAGAGTTAACAATAGTAAAAGGAGTAGTGTTTACACTCTCAGACGTTGGTTTATCACTATTGTTCTCCTCTTCGCAAAGCTCCTCTATCGGCTCTTCCTCTTGTGGAGTTGGCTCTTCAACTATCTCATCTTCAAGCTCTTCTTCGATATCTTCCTCCTGGCTATCTATAACCTCTTCATCCTCGCTAAACTCCTCGTTTTTAAGCTCGTGAGCTGTTATTGTAGCGACTTTAGATGCCCCTTTTTTGAAGATATTGAATAGTCCCTTACCTCCACTATAGACCGCACCACCAGCTCTATCGACCATATCAATAAAGTTGCGATTAATCATAACTCCAACCCCTATCCATACACCCAACAGCACTATAAACGTTCCAAAAGTGCCTATCGAACCACTTAGAACCTTCGCCACCTCAATACCAAAAGCTCCTGCCCAGAATGAACTAAATCCACCCCCTAGAACGTAACCTAGGCTAAGTGAAGTGAGGATTGTGATAAGTAGTGAGATTATGATAAATTGGTCTACTCTTATCTTGATTCGCCTCATGAGCCAAAGAGATATCATGATGATGGTAACAGGGATAATTATTCCGATTACCCCGAACGAATTATCCACAAGCATCTCGCCTATCCTAGCACCCATAGGTCCACAGATATTCTCATAGCTCATCTGGTCGAGGTTTGGATTATCACGCTCTAGACCATTGAGCAGGCTATAATCAGCCTTCCAGGTGAAGTAATAGGATAGAACCGACACCATCGAAACCACTCCAAATAGGAATATAGCTCCACAAAAAAGCCAGCCGAATGTCTCTCTATTACTCTTAGAGCGACTTTGCGCCGTACTACTACCCTTTTTAACACTTTGTTTAGCTCCCATCTTAATTATGATTTACAACCTGCGAAGATATCTATTTTTTTTTGATTTATCAACTTTTGAATCCTCATTTTACCCTATAAAGAGCATGCCATATGCTCAAGCATCTGAGCATAATCATCATTAGAGAATGTGATGAATTTGTAAATAGGCTCTTGCAACTCGTTATTTAACAAACTGTTATCACTGAGCAGCCGCTCCACTTGACAAGCTACAGATGGAGCTGGATTAATAATTGCGATATCCTTATCACCAACTATCTCAGAGATAGAGTCCTGCAAAAATGGATAGTGCGTACACCCTAGAACAATCTGGTCTACACCCTTCGAGATAAGCTCCTCGACAATGGGTCTTACAACCTGAATAGCTATAGGGGTCGACTCCATCTGCTCCTCGACCAACTCAACAAAACCTCTTCCAACAGCATTAACTACCTCGACATCAGCCCGATACGATGCTACACGCTCCATATAGTGCCTCTTCGAGATACTCCACTCGGTAGCTAGAACACCTATTTTACCACTCTTGGTAGCAAAACACGCGGGCTTTACCGCTGGCTCGACTCCAACAAATAGAGTCGTTGGGAACATCTCACGCAGAGTAGCGATAGAGGCAATAGTGGCGGTATTACACGCCACAACAATCAACTTACACCCCTGGACAATAAGCTCATTTGTCGCCTTAATCGACAGCTCGATTATCTCCTGCTGGCTTCGCTCGCCATAGGGACAGTTCAATCCATCACCTAAGTATATAATAGATTCACCTGGTAACCTATCCCTTACGGCTCGCCATATAGATAGTCCACCCAGACCCGAATCAAAGATACCAATGGCTCTACTATCCATTACGCCAATCCAGCTTTTTTAATGATAAGTTTAACAATTTTCTTATCTGCCAACGACTCTGCATCAATTACAAAGCTCGCTTTATTATAGAATGGAAGTCGAGTGGATAGGTCACTCTCCATAAACTCCTTCAACTCCTCATCGTTTAAACCTCTGATTCTTGGTCTTTTATCGCGACCTCGTTGGCTCATTCTCGAAATAATATTATCGACACTACGTGAGAGATAGACCGCAGTTCCTGCACCATTCATCCTCTCCATATTATCGAACCACAAAGGGAGTCCTCCTCCCGTTGAGATTATGGCTGATTCGCCCTGCTCGATAAGCTCCGAGAGTAACTCTCGCTCCATCTCACGAAACTCCTGCTCACCCTTCTGAGCAAAAATTTCAACAACGGGCATACCCTCACGCTCCTCTATAACTTTATCCATATCAAATAGTGGCATCGAGAGTTTTTTGGACAATTTACGCCCAATCGTGCTCTTACCACAACCCATATATCCTACTAAAAAAATCAACATTAGAATAGGTTTAATTGCTCATTTTCAACACTTTCATCATCAGAAGTAGTAACCTCCTCGACGATATCTACATCCTGCTCCACTGGCTCAAACATCGCATCTTCATCCTCTGCCTCTTCAACATCGTCTGCGGGAGTTGGTGGTAGAATCTCTGGCTCGATAAAGCTCATCGCAGCAACGTCGTAGGTAGTAATCCTCTTACCCTTAGCTCGATGGCTCTTGACAGCGATAAATTCATCTACGTCAATTTCGTCGAGAGGTCTACTCTTATGTGCTCCACCATACTCAATTCTCAACTTCGAACCAGCCACTCGACTTATTGCCACCACCCTATCTGGGCTCTCCTCCGATAGGAAGTATTGGATTTTATCTCCTCCCTCGGCTGAGAAACGTTTGAGGTAGTAGAAGTTATGCGTCACATCGAAGTAACATACCGAATAGACCATGCCTGGAGTATATTTCTCGACCTTTATCGTGTCATCGGGGAAGTGCTGCATAATATCAAACGAGGTGATATAGTACTGATTGCGTGCAGTCCATACAACAATCTTATCATCGCCCTTAAACTCACCGATAAACTCGCCATGCTCGTCGATATTTAACCTACGTACATCGGCATCGAACCATATATTCTGCCCTGAAAGGGTCGATGTACCCTTCGATTTCATCACAATCTTATGTATCGCATTGCGGCTAAACATATTACCTTGGCTAGCTCGACCCTTAATAGCTATCGACGAGAAGTCCAAATCAACAATCAACCTCTTGAGCCTTGGGCGTGGTTTGAAGTAGACCTTCAACACCTCAGCCTCACCATTAGGATTAACCGAGAGATAGAGGATATCACTCTTCGAAGTACCTTTGGTTAGGTTATACTCCTTATCTCGTGTTATACCCTTGATGGCACACCTCTTCATCATGATTGGTCCATTCGCCCCATCTCGATATATTACATTGTATATTGTGCGCTCGTCGTTGCGTTTAAACACTCCGATATACTCGATTCGCCTATCGAAGAACGCCTTCTCGCTAACCTTGGTGATAACGTATCGTCCATCGTGGGTTATTACGATAACATCATCAATATCAGAACAATCACACACAAATTCGCACTCCTTCATCGAGCGACCGATACCAAAGAATCCCTCTTTCCTATCGACATATAACTTAGCGTTGGTTACAGCAACTTTGGTCGCCTCAATCATATCGAACTCACGTATCTCGGTACGACGCTCCATTCCTGCGCCATACCTCTTCATGATACTCTTGTAGTAGGCTATGGTATAGGCTGTTAACTTCTCGATATTGCTCTTAGTTTGAGCTATTTTA
This sequence comes from Rikenellaceae bacterium, assembly GCA_047178865.1. Classification (GTDB taxonomy): domain Bacteria; phylum Bacteroidota; class Bacteroidia; order Bacteroidales; family Rikenellaceae; genus Alistipes. The sequence goes on along the minus strand of JBCQSY010000004.1, from coordinate 26,613 downwards.
TCCTCTATGGCTTTTATCTCATTATCTGCCTTTTCCGAATCGAAACGCGAGATACGAATGAACTTCAACTCGGTGAGTCGTTGAACATCCTCGGTTGTAACCTCGCGTCGCAGTAGAGACTTAAATGGCTCTAAACCACCATCAACCGCAGCGTAAGCCTCCTCACGAGAGCGACAACCCTCGATTAGTTGGTAGAGTTTATTTTCGATAAATATCTTCTCCAAAGATAGAGCATGCCACGCCTCATTTAACTCACCTAGCTCAATGTTAAGTTCCTGACCTAGAAGTGATTTGGTATGCTCAGCTGAGTACTTCAACATCTCGCTAACACCGATAAAGTGGGGTTTATGGTCGATAATAACACACGCATTTGGTGATATCGAGACCTCGCAATCTGTAAAGGCATATAGTGCGTCGATGGTTCTATCGCTAGACTCATCTGGAGCTACCTGAACAATAATTTCAACCTTCTCGGCGGTGTTATCATCCACCTTACGTATCTTGATTTTACCCTTATCGTTAGCCTTAATTATCGAATCCTTCAACGACTCGGTGGTTGTGGTGTATGGAATTTCGGTGATGGATAGAGTCCTCTTATCAATCTTCGAAATCTTGGCTCTAACCTTAACAGCTCCACCTCGCAGACCATCATTATATCGACCAACATCCATCAATCCGCCAGTCTGAAAATCGGGATACAACACAAAATCCTCACCTTTAAGGTGGGCTATCGACGCTTCGACAAGCTCTATGAAGTTGTGTGGTAGTATTTTAGATGCCAATCCGACTGCGATACCATCACTTCCCTGAGCCAAGAGCAGAGGGAATTTGATTGGTAGAGTCACTGGCTCCTCTTTACGTGCATCGTAAGAGAGCATCCACTCGGTAGTCTTTTTATTAAAGACCACCTCCAAAGCAAACTTCGACAAACGAGCCTCGATATATCGACCCGCCGCTGCGTCGTCACCAGTTAGTATATTACCCCAGTTACCCTGTCTATCAATAAGCAGACCCTTCTGCCCCAACTGAACCATAGCATCCTTAATCGATGCATCACCATGAGGGTGATACTGCATGGTCTGTCCGACAATATTTGCCACCTTATTATATCGACCATCATCCACCACCTTCATCGCATGAAGAATACGCCTTTGAACTGGTTTCAATCCATCGTAGAGGTGAGGCACTGCTCGCTCTAGGATAACATACGATGCATAGTCCAAAAACCAACTCTTATACATACCTGTGAGCTTACGCACTCCACCCTCGTCCGAGGTTAGTTTATCATATTTGCCCTTAGGTTGCTGTGAGGAAGTGTTATCTACTTGACTCTCTATATCTTTTTCTATCTCCATAATTTACCCTCCAATTAGATTATATCCTCCTCGACAATATCCTCCTCGACACGCAAGTTGCCAATTATAAAAGTTTGACGCTCTAAACTATTCTTACCCATATAGAACTCCAACATATCGTGGATTGGGTCATCTTTGGTCATACGCACCTTATCGAGTCGCATATCTTCGCCAATAAAACCCTTGAACTCATCGGCTGAAATCTCACCAAGACCTTTAAATCGAGTAACCTCGGCTGAACGTCCCAATTTAGACATCGCCGCTACCCTCTCCTCCTCGGAGTAGCAATATTTTGTATCACGCTTATTCCTCACACGGAACAGAGGTGTTTGCAGGATATAGAGGTGTCCCGAACGCACCACTTCAGGGAAGAATTGAAGGAAGAAGGTGAGCAGCAGTAGACGAATATGCATTCCATCAACATCGGCATCGGTTGCTATAACCACCTTATTATAGCGCAAATTCTCCATATCCTCCTCGATATTCAAAGCCGCCTGCAATAGGTTAAACTCCTCATTCTCGTAGACCACCTTCTTTGTCAAACCATAACAGTTCAAAGGCTTTCCACGCAGTGAGAATACCGCCTGAGTGCGTACATCTCGACTCGACGTTATCGAACCAGATGCTGAGTTACCCTCGGTAATAAATATCATGCTCTGCTCTGCCAAATCACTCTTATCGGTGAGATGCACCTTGCAATCACGTAGTTTTTTATTGTTCAGCGAGACCTTTTTGGCTATCTCACGAGCCTTCTTCTTTACTCCCGAAATCGCCTTACGCTCCTTCTCATTATCGACAATCTTGCGCTGGATAGCTTGCGACACCTCCGAATTTTTATGGAGGAAGTTATCGAGATTCTGGCTCAAGAAATCCATCACGAAGTTACGCACCGTAACCCCTGGTTCGACCTCCTTTGAACCCAGTTTAATCTTGGTTTGAGACTCGAATATCGGATCTGACACCTTAATCGAAATCGCCGCAATGATTGATGTGCGGATATCCGATGGGTCGTAATCTTTTCGGTAGAAGTCCTTTATAACCTTGACTATAGCCTCACGAAATGCTGCTTGGTGAGTTCCTCCCTGAGAGGTGTACTGTCCATTAACAAACGAGAAGTAACTCTCACCATATCCACTACCGTGGGTTATAGCAACCTCGATATCGTTAGACGAGAGGTGGATTGGAGCATACAAAGGCTCTTCGCTCATATTCTCATTCAAAAGGTCGAGAAGTCCATTTTTCGAGACATACTCTACCCCATTAAAGACAAACTTAAGACCCAGGTTGAGGTAGGTATAGTTGCGCACCATCTGCTCGATATACTCCAGATTATACTCATACTTACCAAAGACCTCCTCGTCGACACGGAACGAAATAATAGTTCCATCCCTCTCCGAGAGACCACTCTCCCACCTATCCGACTGCTCGATACCCTGAGAGAAGGTTACGGTTCGAGCCTCACCTCGACGAATAGAGCGTGCGATAAACTCGACAGATAACATATTAACCGCCTTAACACCCACTCCATTGAGACCCACGCTCTTCTTAAATGCATCGCCTCCATACTTTCCACCAGTGTTCATCTCGCTAACGGCAGCCGAGAGTGATTTTAGAGGAATACCTCGACCATAGTCACGTACACTAACCACATTATCCTCAACGGTGAGTTCAATCTGGCGACCTGCACCCATCACAAACTCATCGATTGAGTTATCAACAACCTCCTTAATCAGTACGTATATACCATCATCACTCTGCCCTCCATCGCCCAACTTTCCGATATACATACCAGGTCTAAGTCGAATATGTTCGCGAGGTGAGAGCGTAACAATCGAGTCATCACCATAATTATCATTGAGAATATCTGCCATCTTCTACTCCTCCCTTATACTTTTAAGAGCATCAACCATATCAGATTTTACTCTACCCATTAACTCCTTTAAATCACTATTTACAACCTGCTCAGCGGGTATTGCAGGCAACACCTTAACGGTTAATTTATTTCTCCAATTAAATGATAACTTGCCCTTGAATAGGCTACTTGTTCCATCCATCACAACGGGAAGGATATCTACCCCAGCCTCTGCTGCAAGATTAAAAGCTCCAGCCTTAAATCGCCCTATTTCACCACTCTTCGAACGAGTTCCTTCGGGGAAAATCACAATCGACACACCCTCAGAGAGCCATTTCGTACCCATATTCAAAATCTTCTCCATAGATGCCACACCACTCTTTCTATCGATTGTTATATTACCCTGCAACCATAAATATTGCCCAAACATCGGGATAAAGTAGACCTCCCTCTTCGAGACCCATTTGAAGTGAAGAGGGATATAGTATATCGCAAGTATATCAATCATGCTTTGGTGATTAGCCACAATAACATAACTGCGATTTTTGTCGATATTCTCGAATCCACTAATGCTCTTTCGCCATGTAAATATGATGGTAAAGAATGCTCTAGTTACAGCACGCGTCATCTCATGAAGAGCACGTCGACGACCATTAAACAGTAGTGAAAATGGCGTAATTATAGCCCCTAACAAAAGGGTAACGAAACCCATTGATAGAGCTAAAATATAGTAAAGAATTGATATCATATAATGGTTCTAAAAAATATACCTGCAAATTTACACAAAATAATTTGACATTTCAATAGGCTCAATCAATTTTTAATAGCTTTTTGAAAAAAGACTCCCTATTTGGCGCGCAAATTGTTACTAACTTTTTAAATTCTAAATCACAATATTATGAAATGTAGTAGTACTATAATTATCTCTATTCTAGGAGGTATGGCACTAGGATGTGCCGCAGCAAAATTAATGCATAGCAGCAAAGCAAAGAGAGCTAAAGAGCAGATAGAGGAGGCTCTTCAAGATGAGTTTGCTCAATTCAGCGACAAAATAAAAGAGAGACATAAGAAGTTGCTCGCACTTATCGACGAGGCAAAATGCGACTGCAAAAACAATCCATCGGCTGAGTGTTGCGAGTAGTGAATAATTTTTCTCTCCTTAGTTGATATGAATAGCCAATATCGTATATTACAGAGCGTTAAAGGGTTTATAATAGTTGTAACAACAGCTATTATAGCTCTTGCTCTCTATGCCCATGCTGCGGTCATCGTGCTCGAAGAGGTGATGGGCTCACAGGTGTATGCTCTTGTGGTGGTTGCTACCATCATCGCAATCATATCGATAATATGCTACAGGATATGGGTTCGCCCAATATTTACCCGACTACAGAGCGTCATCTTCTATCTATCAAATATAGTCAACCAAGTAAAATTATACTACCACACTCTACGCAACTTTCTCTAAAGGGGTTGACATTGAACTTTTGACAATATATCTTTGTCGAAAAACAGATCAATGAAAAACAACCTTACAAAGCAGTTAGTTATAAGTATCTTAGCGGTAACAATCATATCATGTTGCCCACAACGCCACATCGTAACAAACAATAGCGAAAGCAGAAAAATTGAGGTAATCGAGAGGATAGAGACCCTACGCGACACGGTAATAATAACCATACCTGCCCAGAGGGATAGTGCTCTGATTACCATCGATAGCATATCAATTTTGGAGAATAGCGTAGCACGAAGTCGTGCTCAAGTAGTCGAAGGTAGACTTCTACACACTCTAGAGAGTATCACAGAGCCAATAATCCACCCCTTTGAAGTGGATGTAGTAGTTAAAGACTCGATAATATACCATGAAAAAATCACCGAACATATCGTCGAAGTCGAGCGTGAACTTACACTCTGGCAAAAGATAGAGATAAGAGGATTTTGGATATTAATCCTCCTACTACTCTGGTTGGTAGCTTCGAAATTAAAGGCTATATCCTTAATGGATATGTTGCCCTAAATTAATCTATCAACTTGTTGGTTGCAGTATCTGGGAATACGATTGATGGAGTGAAGGTTTTAGCCTCCTCGAAATCCATCATAGCGTATGATATAATGATGATAACATCCCCAACGGCTACCCTACGAGCAGCTGCTCCATTCAAGCAGATACATCCGCTACCTCTCTCTCCTTTAATGATATAGGTTTCGAGACGCTCGCCGTTATTATTATCAACAATCGATACCTTCTCACCCTCGATTAGATTTGCTGCATCCATCAAATCCTCATCAATAGTGATACTCCCAACATAGTTAAGATTCGCCTCGGTGACAGTCACACGGTGCAACTTCGATTTCAATCTCATTATCATCATTTGCCTATCTAAATTTTATGTTATCAATCAATCTTACTGCGCCAGCTTTAACTGCCACACAACCCTGAACGGAGTCGCTCTCACTCCAAGAGTTTACACTCTGCATCGACCCTGCGTCAACTATATCGAAGTAGACAACCTCCAACTGTTCGCTATTGATTGCATCTACTACACTCCTCTTCACCTGCTCTGGTGAGTGGGTCGATGATAGCTCAACACCCTTCAAAAGGGCTGAATATATCGATGGAGCAGCAGCTCTATGCTCTGAGGTCAACAACTCGTTACGTGACGATAGTGCCAAACCATCCTCGGCTCTCACTATCGGACACTCAACTATCTCAACCGAGTAGTTCATCTGACTAATCATCGCCTTAATTACCGCTACCTGTTGGAAATCTTTAGCTCCGAAGTATGCCCTCGAAGGTTTAACAATGTCGAAAAGACGACTCACAACTTGAGCTACTCCATTAAAGTGCCCAGGACGAGTTGCTCCCTCCATAACCTGCTCTATTAGCCCAAAGTCAAAGCTACGCATCTGCTCCCCTTCAGGGTAGACCTCCTCGAACGAAGATGGCATATAGAGCATATCAACCCCTGCGGCCTCAAGTTTGGCTATATCCTGCTCTGGAGTGGATGGATAGTGTTTCAAGTCGCTCTTATCGTTGAATTGAGTCGGGTTCACAAAGATACTCACAACAACAACTCTATTATTACAACGAGCCTGCTCAACTAGCGATATATGCCCAGAGTGAAGCGCACCCATAGTTGGCACGAATCCCACATCTTGACTATTTACCCCTTTGAGTCTCTCTTCTAGCTCGGCTGTAGTTCTAAAAATTTCCATTAATTTACTTTGAGGGGACAAAGTTATGAACAATAAATGAGATAGTGAAAAAAAATCAAACTTTTTTCACTATAAATTCAAATAAAAGAAAAAAATATCCACAACTACATATAAATGAGTTGTGGATATTTTAAAGTGAAAAGGGTTATATTACTTTGAAAGAATACCCTCAGCGTACAACACCTCGTTAGTTGCACGAACTGCCGCTGCTGACTTCTCAAATGCCTCAGCCTCCTGAGCTGTAAGCTCGATAGATAGGATGCTCTCGATACCGTTTCTGCCAATTACAGCAGGAACACCGATACAAATATCTTCTTGTCCATACTCACCCTCTAGGTAGCAAGAACATGGGATAATACGCTTCTCATCGTTCAAGATAGCTTCAACCACTGATGATGATGCAGCTCCTGGAGCATACCATGCAGAAGTACCGATAAGTTTAGTTAGGGTAGCACCACCAACCATTGTGCTAGATGAAACCTCTGCCAACTTCTCCTCAGATAGAAGCTGAGATACTGGAATACCCTTAACTGAAGCCTTTGAAAGCAATGGAATCATAGTTGTATCTCCGTGTCCACCGATTACCATACCGTCGATATCTGCGATTGGAGCACCAGTTGCAAGTGAAAGATATGTGCGGAAACGAGATGAATCCAAAGCACCACCCATACCGATAATGCGGTTCTTAGCAACGTTATACTTCTTCAACGCAAGGTAAGTTAGAGTATCCATTGGGTTAGCTACAACCACGATAATCGCCTCAGGAGAGTACTTAACAACCTGCTCGATTACAGAACTCATAATCTTAGCGTTAGTTCCGATAAGCTCCTCACGAGTCATTCCTGGTTTACGTGGAATACCCGATGTGATTACAACAACATCAGAGTTAGCTGTTTGAGTGTAGTCGTTAGTCACGCCTACCATCTTAGTATTGAATCCCATAGTTGCTGAAGCCTGCATCATATCAAGCATCTTACCCTCTGATAGACCCTCTTTGATATCAATCAAGACAATCTCGCTAGCTACTGAACGAGCTGCCATAACATTAGCACATGTTGCACCTACTGCACCTGCGCCTACTACTGTAACTTTTGACATATTTTTATTTTATTTAATGGTTTTTTACCTTTAACCTTGCAAAGCGTCGACCAAATTGGCACAAACACTAATAAAATCAGATACAAAATCTAATTTTTTCCTCTGCAAATGTATGTTAAATTTTTCACACTACCAACTTTTCAAACTATTTTTTATAAAAAATCTCAATAACAACAAAAAAGATGCGGCATACACCGCATCTTTATGAACTATATATTTGATAAACTTTATTGTTTTCACCTTAAACCACTTCGACCACCTCGACCCTGGCGGCAGCAGCTTTAACTCTCACTCTCAACGCCTCGACATCGCTACCAATGGGTGCATATCCCACAACCACACCCATACGACGATTCACACGAGTTGATGGCTTTCCGAAGATACGAACCTGCATATTAGGCTCTTTGGCAACACACTCCAACCCTCTATATTCAGGGGCGTTTGGTGATAAGAATTTCGACATAATAACAGCACTAACTCCACACCTTTCGAGTGTTATCTCAGGAATTGGCAACCCCATAGCAGCTCTTAGATGCAACTCAAATTCATTGAGGTTTTGAGTACCCGCAAGGGTAACCATTCCGGTATCATGAGGACGTGGCGATAGTTCTGAGAAGTAGACTCCATTCGCATCACTCAAGAAAAACTCAACACCCCAAAGTCCTGCTCCGCCAAGTGCGGCGGTCACCTTAGCTGCCATCTGCTGAGCTTCGAGAAGGTGCTCCGCCTTAACCATTGCAGGTTGATAGCTCTCTTGATAATCACCCCCTTTTTGGACATGTCCGATAGGTGGTGCAAATAGAGTCTCGCCACTCTTTTGAGTTACGGTAAGTAGCGTGATTTCGCTATCGAACGAGATAAACTCCTCGATAATTAACTCCTTAACATCGCCTCTAGAGCCATTTATTCCATACTCCCAAGCTGCCTCCAACTCATCGGCCGAGCGCACCATAGATTGCCCCTTTCCCGATGAGGACATCAACGGCTTAACAATACATGGAAAACCGATAATCTTAGATGCTTCGACCAACTCTGAAAGGGTAGTAGCATAACGGTAATCAGCGGTTTTAAGACCCAATTCACGAGCTGCTAAATCCCTGATAGCCTTACGGTTCATCGTAGTATTCACAGCGTTAGCACTAGGTATAACATCGACACCCATCGCCTCACACTCGTAGAGCTTTTCGGTACGTATAGCCTCGATTTCAGAGATGATGATATCGGGCTGATGACGTCTGACGGCCTCCATCAAGGCCTCGCCATCAAGCATATTAAAGACCTCAAAAGCGTTAGCCACCTGCATAGCTGGTGCACCTTCATACCTATCACAAGCGATAACATATTGATTTTTACGCTGTGCGGCAATAACAAACTCTTTTCCTAATTCTCCTGCTCCAAGCAGTAATATTCTCTTCTGCATAACCGATTTAGTTCAATTTTATGGCTACAAAGATACTCTTTTTTATCGAGAAAATAGATAAAATAGTCTCAGAATCTGTTTAATTTTTAAGCAGAAAAACTTAAACAGATTCTCAAATTTAGAGTTTATATTATATATAGGTATAAGTTTACGACTTTGTGTCGTAACTAGTGAACGTTCCATCATCATAGAATATAACAACTCGCTCGATATTTGCTCGATGTTTACCCGCGATAGGGACGGTCGAGAGGCTCTCTTCGATAGATGCTGGTTTAAGCTCAACATCAGCCTGAGCTTGGGGTGTTGCGACCTGTTGAGGAGGAGTATTCTCAGGCGTTGGCTCGACAAATAGGTCTAATATCTGATCTGGTGGGGTGACGCCTCTACTTCTAGCTGCTAAATGAGAGGTATAAACACCTGGCTCAGAGCGGTAAATCTGCTCAGAATCAAGCAGTAACCAGTCGGGGTTGACCTGTGGAAACCTTCTGAGAATACGCTGTAACAACTCAAAGCTAGGCTTATTCCTTCCTGAGACAATATGAGAGACTCCCGATGGCTGAATTGCTAATAGCTCAGCAAAACGAGATGTCGTCAAACCTTCGCTCTCCATCAACTGTTTGATTTTTGTTTGCATAATTTCCTCTGTTTTTAGGTTACAACTTTAACATTACAAAGGTATAAAACATTTTACAATCATACAACTTATTTTACAGATATTATTTATACAATTGTAAGTAATATGTTATACAATTGTAATTAGTTATAGACGTCGCTCTACTACCCATAAATCCACATAACCCTACTACTATACTATATATTTAGGTAACTACGGCTAAATAACTGACTGTATAGAAGTTAATATTTAAATATACAATTATATATCGTTATACACTCGATAACCACCATATATGGCTCTTATAATATAAAGTGAACATCTATATGATATTATGTAACTATTTGATTTATATTGGTATAATATTACGATATAAATCATTGAACCATTGTTATCAATCCTATTTAAGAGTGTTGAAACAGTGGTGAACGCTACTCAAGATAATTTCACATTTGTCACGAAACTCTTTGTAAATAGTATAATTCTAGAGATTACATTTGTAATATTTGCTACTATTACCTTGGTTTACATTTGTAACTTATTAATCTGTTACACATTTGTAAAAAGAATCTTTTGAAAATTTTGCTCTTTTTGCTCAACTGCGCGAGAATCGCATATTTGAATCAAAACAGGGGTGTAGTACGCAATATCTCGAAAATAACAGCCTAAAAGAGGGTACTCCCCTACCCTGCTATGTTGGTATCTGCAACTAACAAATAGCTATATTGTTAATAATCAACGATAAACAAATTTGTCATGAAGCAATATCTATCGTAATAATTTTAGCGAGTAAAACTTAAACAAATTCTAAGAAAAAAATACTATCTTTGTCGTCTGAAAATATTATCATATTACAATGACACAACACGAAGAGATTATACGTCGCCGCACGTTTGCCGTGATTGCCCACCCTGATGCAGGTAAAACTACTCTAACTGAGAAACTTCTACTATTCGGAGGTGCAATCCATGTGGCAGGTGCTGTTAAAAGCAATAAGATTAAAAAGGGAGCAACCTCTGACTTTATGGAGATTGAGCGTCAAAGAGGTATATCTGTGGCTACATCCGTGATGGGTTTCGACTATCGTGGTATGAAGGTCAATATCCTGGATACCCCTGGCCATGAGGACTTTGCAGAGGATACATACAGAACACTCACTGCTGTAGATTCGGTAATCATCGTGATTGATGGCGCGAAAGGTGTTGAGGCTCAGACGCTTAAATTGATGAATGTCTGTCGTATGCGCTCGACTCCAGTTATTGTATTTGTCAACAAGATGGATAGACCATGTAAAGACCCATTTGAGCTACTCGACGAGATTGAGACCGAGCTCAAAGTTAAGGTTCGTCCCCTATCCTTCCCTATTTCGAGTGGCCCAACATTTAAAGGTGTCTACAATATATATAAGCAGCAACTATCGCTATTCACCTCGGACGAGAGACAGACTGCCGATGCTCAAAGTGTCGAGATTAAAGATATCATGGGTTCGCAACTCGATACCTATATAGATAAGAGATACGCCGACCAACTACGTGAAGATATCGAGGTGGTCGAGGGTGTCTACGACTCTTTCGATAGAGAGTCTTACCTTAATGGCGATTTAGCCCCTATATTCTTTGGTTCTGCGGTGAATAATTTTGGTGTTCGTGAGCTACTCGACTGTTTTATCGACATTGCTCCATCACCACGTAAATCTCCGACCGAGAGTCGCCCTATTGAGCCAGACGAGAGCAAGATGAGCGGTTTCATATTTAAGATACATGCAAATATGGACCCTAACCACCGAAATCGTCTAGCCTTCTTGAAGATATGTTCGGGTAGATTTGAGCGTAATAAAAACTACCTACATGTTCGTAGTGGCAAACAGCTTAAATTCTCGTCACCGACAGCCTTTATGGCGGAGAAGAAATCGATTATCGATGAGGCGTATCCTGGTGATATTGTTGGACTTCACGACACGGGTAACTTCAAGATTGGAGACTCTTTTAGCGAGGGTGAAAAACTTAAATTTACAGGTATTCCCAGCTTCTCGCCTGAGATGTTTCGGTATATCGAGAATGCCGACCCATTGAAGTTTAAGCAACTAGCCAAAGGTGTCGACCAGCTTATGGATGAGGGTGTAGCTCAGCTGTTTACATCAAATCTCAACGGTCGTAAAATCATCGGAACAGTTGGTGCTTTGCAGTTCGAGGTTATTCAATATCGCCTCGAACATGAGTATGGCGCATCGTGTAAATGGGAGCCTATCTCGATACATAAAGCGTGTTGGATAGAGAGCGAAAATAGAGAGCAACTAGCCGATTTTAAGCGACGTAAACACTCAAATATGGCGGTCGACAAGTATGGGCGTGATGTTTTTTTAGCTGATACAAGCTATGCCTTAGCTCTCGCACAGGAGAATTTCAAGGATATACGTTTCCTATTCACTAGTGAGTTCTAGGTAGTTACACTATCCAGACCATTAAGCAATCTCTCTTAGTCGAAAATATATACTTTTTAAATAAAAAATATTACAAAAATTTGTTGGCTTAGAAAAAAAGTTGTACATTTGTGATTGCTAAAAAAAATTTAAGCAGAATTAAACATTAAAAGATTATAAGAAAAAGGGTTATGAAAAAGCACAATTTTAGCGCAGGACCATCAGCTTTGGCTGATGTAGTTATTGAGAAGACCGTAGAGGCAATCCAGAATTTTAAGGGCTCTGGGCTATCCATTCTCTCAATATCCCACCGCACTAAGGACTTTGAGGATATCGTTACTGACTCTAAAGCACTTATGCGTGAGCTATTGCAAATACCCGACAACTACAAGATTCTATTTCTTGCAGGAGGTGCATCAACTAGATTTTACGAAATACCAGCTAATTTCCTAGGCGAAAAAGCAGCATTCATCAACACTGGTGTATGGTCTAAGAAAGCTATCAAAGAGGCTAAGTATTATGGTAAAACCGAAGTTATCGCCTCTAGCGAAGATCGTAACTTCTGTTACATTCCTAAAGATTACGTGATTCCTGCTGATGCCGACTATTTGCACATCACTTCAAACAACACAATTTACGGTACAGAGTACAAGGTAGATATGGACTCTCCAATTCCACTTATCGCTGATATGAGTTCTGATATCGCTAGCCGTCCGGTTGACGTATCGAAATATGCAATGATTTATGCTGGAGCTCAGAAGAATCTTGGTGCTGCTGGTGTTACATTGCTTATTATCCGTGAGGATCTACTCGAAAAGGTTGCTCGTACACTTCCTTCGATGTTGACATACTCAAACCACATCGACAACGATTCAATGTTCAACACTCCTCCAGTTATCTCTATCTACACTGTATATGAGACTCTTGCTTGGTTGAAGAGCATCGGTGGAGTTGAGGCTATTCAGAAGCTAAACATCGAGAAGGCAGATATGCTATATAGCGAAATCGAGCGCAACCCTATGTTTAAAGGTACAGCAGATGTAGAGGATCGTTCAGTTATGAATATCTGTTTTGTTATGAATGATGGATATGAGGATCTAGCTCCTGAGTTCTTGAAGTTCGCAACAGAGCGTGGTATGTATGGAGTTAAGGGTCACCGTCTAGTTGGTGGATTCAGAGCATCTTGCTACAACGCAGTACCAAAAGAGAGTGTCGAGGCTCTTATCGCAGTGATGCAGGAGTTCGAAAATATACATGCTAAATAATTTAAACCTATGAAAGTTTTAATTGCAACATCAAAACCTTTCTCTAAGGAGACAACAGATAAAATTTCTACCCTACTCACTCAGGCAGGTCACCAAGTGGCTCTTCTTGAGAAGTACACCGAAAAAGCTGAACTTCTCGCAGCCGTTAAGGACGCTAACGCTATTATAATTCGCTCAGACAAAGTCGATAGCGAGGTTATGGCAGCAGCACCTGAGCTACAAATTGTAGTTCGTGCAGGAGCTGGTTACGACAACGTTGATTTGGCTTGTGCCACTGAGCGTAACATCGTGGTAATGAACACTCCAGGTCAAAACGCTAACGCTGTAGCTGAGTTGGTTATAGGTATGATGATTTACACATCTCGTAACCTATTTACTCCAGGTACTGGTGGCGAGGTTATGGGTAAGACAATCGGTCTACTCGGTTTTGGATATATTGGCAAACTCGTTGCTCGCAAATGTAAAGCATTGGGTATGAGTGTTGTAGCTTACGATATCTTCGAGAAAGAGGAGAGTTTCGCAGCCGAAGGTGTTGAGAGAATCGCATCTTGCGAGGAGTTGTTCTCACGTGCTAACTTCATTTCACTACACATTCCAGCCACTGACTCTACTAAGGGTATGATTGGTGTTGATTTGGTATCTAAAATGCCTAAGGGTGGTGTAGTTATCAACTCTGCTCGTAAAGAGGTTATCAACGAGGCTGAGATGCTTGAGGTGATGAGCAAACGTGATGACATTAAGTACATTACAGACATCGCACCTAGCAACGCAGAGGCTATGAGTGAGGCTCTTGGCAAACGTTACTTCGCCCCTTCTAAGAAGATGGGTGCTGAGACCGCTGAGGCTAACCTTAATGCAGGAGTTGCAGCTGCTAATCAGATTGCACGCTTCTTCGAGAGTGGAGACGTTACCTTCCAAGTAAACAAATAAAGTCCGGAGTTAGGAGGATTATTTTTTGTCATGCTGAATTTATTTCAGTATCTAGTGGGATACCAAAGGGGTAAAAATAAAATTATCCAATATAAACATCTAAAAACTTAGCTTTTTTCAAAAAAAGCTAAGTTTTTTTTTATATCTTTGTGTTAACCTAGCTATTAACAATAATCCCCAACAAAAAATGGAGAGTATATCAAAGAGAGATGCTAAAGTATTCAGCGAAGATGAACTAAAATATTTAAAACTACTCTCAAAACAGTTTCCAAATATCATGGAAGCTAGTGCTGAGATTATCAACCTTGAGACAATTATCAACTTACCTAAGGGCACGGAGTATTTTCTAACTGACCTACATGGTGAGCATGAGGCGTTTGGTCACGTACTACGCAACGCTTCGGGTGTTATTCGCGAGAAGATTGATATGATATTTGGAAATTCAATCCGCGCAAATGACAAGACTGATCTATGTACACTAATCTACTATCCCGACCAGAAGATTGAGTTAGTAAAAGTGAGTGAAGAGGCTCTAGATGATTGGTATCGTACCTCCCTCAATCAGATTATCGCCATTCTACGCACCGTCTCTTCAAAATATACTCGCTCGAAGGTGCGCAAATGTCTCCCCACCGACTTCGCCTATATTATCGAGGAGCTACTCTATGAATCGAATAGCGGAATTGGGGTTAACGACTACTCCGCCTCCATTATCTCAAGCATTATATCAGTTGGTAGTGCCGATAGATTTATTATCTCTATATGCAAACTAATCCAGCGCCTTACTATCGACCATCTCCATATCGTAGGAGATGTATATGATCGTGGCTCTGGTGCGCATATTATTATGGATCAACTCTGTGCATTCCATAACCTTGATATACAATGGGGTAATCACGATATTGCGTGGATGGGTGCAGCGGCAGGTAATTTAGCCTGCATCGCTAATATTGTTAGAGTCTCTCTCCGCTACGCCAATCTAGAGGCTCTGGAGGATGGATATGGCATCAACCTACTCCCATTGGCGACATTCGCTATGGAGAACTACGGCACTGACCCATGCAAACAGTTTAGCCCCAAGATAAACCAATCTATCCCCTACTCCGAAAAAACCCTACGCCTTCTCTCGCAGATGCATAAGGCTATCAGCATTATACAGTTCAAACTAGAGGGTGAGATTAAGAAGCGTCGTCCCGAATTTGAGATGGATGGCACGAATGTGTTGGAGATGGTTGACTACGACAAGTGGGTATTTAAATTGGATGGTGAGGAGTTCCCGCTGAATGATACAAACTTCCCAACAGTTGACCCTCAAAATCCATGTTGCCTAACTGTGGAGGAGGAGGAGCTGATGACAAAATTAAGACTATCCTTCTCGAATAGCGAAAAGCTCGACAAACATATCCGCTGCCTCTACTCGAAGGGAAGTCTATACCTCTCTATAAATAACAACCTACTCTACCACGCCTCTGTTCCACTCAACGAGGATGGTTCTCTCAAGGAGTTGCGTGTTGGCAGTGATGTAGCATACAAAGGCAAAGCTCTACTTGATAAAATTGATAGCGTTGTTCGCAAAGCATTCTTTGGACGATGTGAAGCGAATGGTAACAATTTTGCTCTCGACTATATGTGGTATTTGTGGTGTGGCAAGGACTCCCCCCTATATGGCAAAGATAAGATGTGTACCTTTGAGCGCTACTTTATCGATGATAAGAGAGCTCATAAGGAGGTTAAAGGGGCGTACTACTCCCTTATTGACAACTTCGACGTCTGCGCCTCTATCTTGCGAGAATTTAACCTAAACCCTGAGATTTCACACATTATAAATGGTCATATCCCAGTCAAGTTGAAGAGTGGCGAGTCACCAATAAAAGCTGGTGGTAAACTACTTGTAATCGATGGAGGTTTCTCTAAGAGTTACCAGACTGTTACGGGAACGGCTGGCTACACCCTAATATTCAACTCTCAAGGGTTGAAACTGGTACACCACGAACCATTTGAGTCTACTCAAAAAGCCATTGAGGAGGGAATAGATATTCACTCTACAACCTTTATCGTAGAGAGCAAAATCAACCGTATCAAGGTGAAAGACACCAATATAGGCGCAGAGCTTTGTACACAGATAGAGAGCCTCAAACGCCTACTATCGGCCTACCGCTCTGGAGTTCTAAAGGTTGTAAATAGGTTCTAGAATCAGTTTAAGTTTTTAGCAGAAAAGTTTAAAGCAATTCTTAATTTTCAAAATTTATTTATACCTTTGCAAAGCCTAATCAGTAGGCTATACGGAAGAAAAAACAATAATAATAATTTAAAAATATGGTAAAAATTAAACCTTTTTGTGGGGTTCGTCCTCCAGTGGAGTATGCCTCAGAAGTGGCATCACGCCCTTATGATGTATTAAACTCAGTCGAGGCTAAGGCTGAAGCTACAGAGCGCTCTTTGTTACACATCATCAAACCAGAGATTGATTTTGACCCAATAGCAGATGAGCATAGCGAAGAGGTTTACGAGCGTGCTGTCGCTAATTTCAAGGAGTGGCAGCAGAATGGCTGGCTTACTCGTGACAATAAGGAGTGTTACTATGTCTATGCTCAGACAATGAATGGTCGTACACAGTATGGCATCGCAATGTGTTGTCACTTTGAGGATTACGTTAATGGCAACATCAAGAAACATGAGCTTACTCGTGTCGAGAAAGAGGAGGATCGTATGATTCACGTACGCCGTCAACAAGCCAATATCGAGCCTGTTTTCTTCGCTTACCCTGATAACGCTGAGATTGATGCTATTGTTAGCAAAGTTGTTGCAAACCAAACTGCCGAGTATGATTTCATAGCAGAGGATGGTTTCGGACACCAACTATGGGTTATAAAGGATGATGCTACAAATGCTCGTATTACTGAGATTTTCGCAGATATTCCAGCACTATATATTGCTGATGGACACCATCGTACAGCTGCTGCTGCACGTGTTGGTGAGGAGTGTATGAAGGGTAACTCTGCACACACTGGCGAAGAGGAGTATTGCTACTTCTTGGCTGTAACATTCCCATCATCACAGCTTAAAATCATCGACTATAATCGTGTGGTTAAGGATTTGAACGGTCTCTCGAAAGAGGAGTTCCTTTCGAAACTAGAGGAGGATTTCACTGTAACTAAGTCAGGAGCAGAGATATACACCCCAAGCGAGCTACACAATTTCTCACTATACATTAATGGCGAGTGGTACTCATTCACAGCCAAGGATGGTCGTTATAATAATGATGATCCAATTGGTGTGTTAGATGTAACTATCCTATCAGATTTAGTTTTGGATAAAATACTAGGTATCAGCGATTTGAGAACATCCAACCGTATTGATTTCGTGGGTGGTATCCGTGGACTTGGCGAGCTATCTAAGCGAGTTGACTCAGGCGAGATGAAGGTTGCTTTTGCACTCTACCCTGTTTCGATGGAGCAGCTTATTAATATTGCCGACACTGGCAATATCATGCCTCCAAAGACTACATGGTTCGAACCTAAACTTCGTTCGGGAGTTGTTATCCACACCTTCTAAATAGGGCTTATTCTTAAGAGAATTACGAAATAACAGTCAAGAGTGGTTATATTATTAAAATATAACCACTCTTCTTTATGCTCAATATTTTGATGTTTACTAATTTATTGCTATCTTTGCGGGTTATTAAACTAACGTGAGTTCAATAATTATTGAACTCATCCGCTGAGGAGCGTTAGCGACCAAAGTCCCCACCCAAAGGGAGGGGATTTAGGGGTGATAAGATATATAAACTAACCGAATAAAAGTATGCCACAATTATCACAAAGGGCTGAAAAAATGCCAGCTTCACCAATCCGCAAACTTGGTACTTTGGCTGATGCTGCAAAGAGAAGAGGTACTAAGGTCTACCATCTAAATATTGGTCAACCAGACCTACCCTCGCCACGTGAAGGGCTTGAGGCTCTGAAGAATATCGACCGTAAAGTGCTTGAGTATAGCCCAAGTGACGGTTTCCTATCTCTACGCGAAAGACTCGTTGAGTACTACGACCAGTATCAGATAAAGCTCACAGCCAACGATATAATAATCACTACAGGAGGCTCTGAGGCGGTGCTTTTTGCCTTTATGTCGTGTCTTAACCCAGGTGATGAGATTATCGTTCCCGAACCAGCCTATGCCAACTATATGGCATTTGCCATCTCGGCAGGAGCGGTGATTCGACCTGTGGTATCATCTATCGAACAGGGATTTGCACTACCCGATATCAAAGCATTCGAGGAGCAGATTAATGAGCGCACACGTGGTATATTAATATGTAATCCTAACAATCCAACGGGGTATCTCTACACTCGTAAGGAGATGGAGCAGATTCGTGACTTGGTTAAACGTTACAACCTTTTCCTCTTCTCGGATGAGGTTTACCGCGAATTTATCTACACCAACTCACCCTATATCTCAGCGTGTCACCTCGAAGATATCGAGCAGAACGTAGTTCTTATCGACTCAGTATCAAAGAGATACTCAGAGTGTGGTATCCGTATCGGAGCACTTATCACAAAGAATGTCGAGTTACGCAATGCGGTTATGAAATTTTGCCAAGCTCGACTAAGTCCACCTCTTATCGGACAGATTGTGGCTGAAGCATCTATCGATGCATCACGCGAATATATGAATGAGGTCTATGAGGAGTATATCGAACGTCGTAAATGTTTGGTTGATGGATTGAACCATATACCTGGGGTCTACTCCCCTATCCCTATGGGTGCATTCTACACAGTAGCGAAACTTCCAGTAGATGATAGTGATAAATTCTGTGAGTGGTGTCTCTCGGAGTTCGATTATGAGGGTGAGACTATTATGCTCGCTCCAGCATCGGGATTCTACTCCGAGCCAGAACATGGTCGCAATGAGGTGCGTATAGCCTATGTACTTAAACGCGAGGAGCTGCAACGAGCACTCTTTATCTTGGGTAAAGCTCTCGAAGCGTATAATTCGAAATCGTAAATTCGCTACAAATAAGGAGCAAAGCGACTCAAAGTCCCCTCCCTGAGGGAGGGGATTAGGGGAGGGGTAAGAGTATAAAAGAAAAAAATCGGTAAATTTCTTCCTGAAATAATTGCTCAAAGAACGAATAATTTTTCAAACCTTAATTGGCATAATAAACAACAACAATATATATAATCAATGGCATTACAGTGTGGCATCGTTGGTCTACCAAACGTAGGTAAATCGACCCTATTTAACTGCTTATCAAACGCTAAGGCGCAGGCAGCAAACTTTCCTTTTTGTACAATCGAACCAAATGTGGGGGTTATAACAGTCCCTGACGAGAGGCTCGTTAAGTTGGCATCAATCGACAATCCTAAGAAGATTATCCCTACAACTATCGAGATTGTCGATATCGCAGGATTGGTTAAAGGAGCATCTAAAGGCGAGGGATTAGGTAATAAATTCCTTGGAAATATTCGCTCTACCAACGCTATTATCCATGTTTTGAGATGTTTCGATAATGGAAATATCACCCACGTTGATGGCTCTATCGACCCAGTTCGTGATAAGGAGGTTATCGACACTGAGCTACAACTCAAAGATTTAGAGACGGTTGAAAATCGTATCTCGAAGATTCAAAAACAGGCCGCCGCTGGCGATAAAACAGCAAAACGTCTGTTCGATATATTGACTCAATATAAGTCTACACTCGAACAGGGCAAGAGTGCTCGCACCGTTAAATTGGACAATAAGGATGATATCAAATTGGTAGAGGAACTAAGTCTATTAACCAATAAACCAGTGCTTTACCTGTGTAATGTTGACGAGAAAAGCGCAGTTAGTGGAAATGTCCACACCGAGGCTCTCGCTGCGGCAATCGTCGAGGAGGAGGCTGAAATGCTTATCGTAGCTGCTGCAACCGAGGCTGATATTGCCGAGCTTGAGGATTACGAGGAGAGAGCTATGTTCCTCGAAGATTTAGGACTTAGCGAATCGGGAGTTGCTCGTCTAATCAAGACGGCATACAAATTGCTCAATTTGGAGACATACTTCACAACTGGCGAGAAGGAGACACACGCTTGGACATATACCAAAGGGATGAAAGCCCCTCAAGCTGCGGGAGTTATTCACTCCGATTTCGAACATGGATTTATCCGTGCCGAGGTTATTAAGTATGACGACTATATCACGTTAGGTTCTGAGAGAGCATGTCGTGACACTGGAAAAATCGGAGTTGAAGGTAAGGAGTATATAGTTCAGGATGGTGATATTATGCACTTCCTATTTAACGTCTAAAACACTATGGAAAAGCAAGTTAGAGTGCGTTTTGCACCAAGTCCAACAGGACCTCTACATATGGGTGGTGTACGCACTGCTCTCTATAACTATCTCTTTGCTCGTGCCGCAGGAGGCAAGATGATTCTTCGTATTGAAGATACTGACTCTCAGCGCTTTGTCGCTCAGGCGGAGGAGTATATCATCGAGTCACTTAAGTGGTGTGGCATAACAATCGACGAGGGAGTTGGTGTTGGAGGCGAACATGCACCATATCGCCAGAGTGAGCGTCGTGAGATATACCTTAAATATGCTCTCGAACTCGTTGAGAAGGGTTGGGCATACTACGCTTTCGACTCGTCTGAGGAGTTGGATGCACGTCGTAAAGAGGCTGAGGCAGCAGGTTCTGCATTTGCTTACAACTACACAGTGCGTGAGCAGGCAGCAACATCACTTGCGCTATCAGCCCAGGAGGTCGAGGAGCGTAAATCACGTGGCGACCAGTGGGTTATACGCTTCAAGATGCCAGTGGATAGAGTTGTCGAGATGGATGATATAATCCGTGGACATGTCGAGGTAAATAGCTCAACATTAGACGATAAGGTTCTATACAAATCATCGGATGCACTACCGACATATCACCTTGCAAATATTGTGGACGACCACTTGATGGAGATTTCACACGTTATCCGAGGTGAGGAGTGGTTACCATCCCTACCACTACATTTCCTTCTGTATGAGGCATTTGAGTGGGAACGACCTGAGTTTGCACACCTTCCTCTGCTTCTTAAACCAACGGGTGGAGGTAAGCTATCAAAACGCGATGGCGACAAACTTGGATTCCCAGTATTCCCATTGGAATGGAGAACAGAAAAGGAGAGTTCGCGAGGATATCGCGAGGATGGATACCTTCCTGAGGCATTTGTTAATATGTTGGCACTACTTGGATGGAATCCAGGTAGCGAGCAGGAGTTATTCTCGATGGAGGAGCTAATCGAGGCATTTAGCCTGGATAGAGTATCTAAATCGGGCGCTCGATTCCAACCAGAAAAGGCTAAGTGGTTCAATGCTCAATATATGCACCGCATGAACGAGAAGCAGTTGGCGGAGCTTTTCCAGCCTATTTTGCGTGCAAATGGCATTGAGACAAGCAATGAACTAGCTGGACGTGCAGCCTTTATTATGAAGGAGCGTGCTACGTTTGTTAGTGACCTGTGGGATTTGACCTCTTACTTCTTTGTTGCGCCATCTTCATACGAGGAGAAACAGGCGAAGAAGTATTGGAAAGGCGATAACCCACGTATTATCACTGAGTTACGCGGAGTGCTAGAGGGTATCGAAGATTTCTCTCTGGAGAATACCGAGAGCATTGTTCATGCATGGATAGCCGAGAGGGGTTATGGCGTAGGACAGGTGATGAACACACTTCGCCTTGCACTTGTTGGTGCGGGCAAAGGTCCTGGTATGTATGACGTTACAGCGTTTATTGGCAAGGAAGAGAGTCTAAAACGCATCGACACACTACTTGCTACCCTACCACCTATTGCTTAAAATTTACACTAGACTAATAATTTACTACAAATAAAGGAGCGAAGCGACCCAAAGCCCTCTCCTTCCCTAATTAAACATAATGATAACAGTTTCAAACTTAGAGGTTCAATTCGGAAAGCGAGTTCTTTTCAAAGATATCAACCTCAAATTCACACCTGGTAACTGCTATGGTGTAATCGGTGCTAATGGTGCTGGTAAATCAACATTTCTCAGAGCACTCAGCGGAGCTATCGATCCATCACGTGGTAGTGTAACTTTCGGGCCAAACGAACGTCTCTCTGTACTTAAACAGGACCACTTCGAGTTCGACCATTGCACTGTGTTAGATACAGTTATGATGGGACACTCGACTCTGTGGCAGATTATGCAGGAGAAGAATGAGCTCTACGCCAAGGAGGATTTCTCGGAGGAGGATGGCTTGAAAGCTGCCGAGTTGGAGGAGCAATTCGCCGAACTCGATGGATGGAATGCCGAGAGTGATGCTGCGATGCTACTTAGCGGATTGGGTATCAAGGAGGCACTGCACTATGAGTTGATGGAGAACCTTAACGCCAAGGATAAGGTGCGTGTGCTTCTTGCGCAGGCTCTCTTTGGAAAGCCAGATAATCTACTACTCGATGAGCCAACCAATGACCTTGATATCAAGACAATTACATGGCTTGAGAACTACCTCTCGAACTACGAAAATACGGTTTTGGTCGTCTCGCATGATAGGCACTTCTTGGACTCGGTATCGACCCACACGGTTGATATCGACTACAACGACATCAATATGTTTGCCGGTAACTATAGTTTCTGGTATGAGTCGAGCCAGTTGGCTGCTCGTCAACAGGCTCAGCAGAACAAGAAGTCGGAGGAGAAGAAGAAGGAGTTGATGGAGTTCATCGCACGATTCAAGGCTAATGTGGCTAAGAGTAAGCAGACTACATCGCGTAAAAAGATGATTGAACGCCTTAATATTGAGGAGATTAAACCATCTATGCGTAAATACCCAGGAATCATCTTCCAGATGGATAGAGAGCCTGGCACTAAGATTCTTTCGGTTGAAAATCTATCAAAGAGTGTCGATGGAGAGACTCTATTTGACGATGTATCGTTCACTATCGAGAAGGGTGATAAGGTGATGGTCTTGTCACGTGAACCACGTGCTGTGACTGCTCTGCTCGATATGATAGCCGAGGGAAAAGATATGAACGAGGGTGGTAAAATCGAGTGGGGACAGACCATTAAACACTCATACCTACCATTCAACAATAGCGAATATTTCAACAACACACTCACTCTAACCGACTGGATAGCACAGTTTTCACCCGACACTACCGAAGTGTTCCTACGTGGATATCTTGGCAAGATGCTCTTTAGTGGCGAGGAGATTACCAAAAAGGTTAATGTTCTATCGGGAGGCGAGAAGATGCGTTGTATGATATCGAAGATGATGATTAACAACCCTAATATGCTGGTTCTTGATTCACCAACTAACCACCTCGATTTGGAGTCGATTCAGGCATTCAACAACTCGTTGGTAGGCTATAAGGGTGTTGTCTTGATGACCTCACACGACCACGAATTTATCAACACCGTGGCAAATAGAATCATCGAAATCACCCCGAAAGGCATCATCGACAAATATTGCAGCTTCGACGAATACCTCGAAGATGAGAGCGTCGCCACTCGCCTAGAGAAGATGTATAATGCGAATTAAGAGTCCCTCGCAACTCACTATGTTCGCTTAGGATGACAGAAAAAAATGTCATTGCGGCCTCCGAGCCGCAATCTCAACACGCTGATGATGAAGAGATTGCGGATCAAGTCCGCAATGACGTAGGTAAACAAAAGCCGCCCACATTGAGTGGGCGGCTTTTGTTGTGTTAACTAGGTGTTGGACTACTGTTTCAATACCCCATCCACATATATTGCAGGGAAGGTGTAACTATAATCCCCAACTGTTAGGGTTACATTATCCTCACCGATATACTTCTCGTTAGCACTGCTAGTGTAGAGAGTAGGCACTTTTGTAGATGAAGATAATAGATAGTTAATTGAAACCAACTCAACCCCACTATCACTCGCTAGATATAGCGTAGAGAGAGATGTAGAATTTGGTAGAGGGATTTTAACCTCGGTAACCTTAGGCAACGAAAGTGTCTCAAGCGAGGTACAATATGCAAATGTCCACGATCCAACATAGGAAACTGATGGTAACGAAATTGATGTTAGAGCAGAATGAGAATGCATAGGTATTAACAGCAGTCACTGTTGATGGAGCTACATATTCGCCTGTTTTAGTAGGCGCAACAAAGATGATAGTTGTTTTATCAGCATCATACAGTACCAAATCTTCAAAAATAAAGTACTCTTCATTAACTTCAATATCTAAATCTGCATCTGCTAGAGTAGAACATCTTAGGAATGCAAGACTTCCAATACTTGTAGCCGATGGTATCGAAAGCGAAGTAAGTGAGTAACAGTACTGAAACGCTTTATCCCCAATAATCGTAGCCTTAGGTAGAGATATCGAAACAAGATTACCGCTAGATAATACCTCGCTAGGCAACTCAATAAGATTAGAGAATACTAACTCTATCTGACGCTCTAGGGTAGCTAAATTAAATGCTGAACGTAGAGCTGAGAAATCAGATGAGGTTGCACTCTCGTCGGTGATAACCCAGATAGACTCTTCGGGGAGAGTTGTCATTCCATCAAAGTCTGCCAAGGTGAAGTAGGCTGCTCCGTCGATAGCATCCTCGTCGAGTGCTCCATCATCCCATCCGTTAATCATTGGTGAGTCAAAGACGATACTGCCATCCTCTTTAAGTGTTGCATCGATTGTATATTGGCGACCACCCTTTAGGCTCAAACCTGTGACCAAGCTAATCTCATAATCGACTCCATCAACCGAGATTACTCCAAAAGTGGTATTAGCCGAAACAGTCTGTGGTGCAAGGATGGCTTTATAGCTATTAACACCATTGCCACACATAGTAATAGTCGTAGCCTCACCTATCACCTCACTGCTCAAAGTCTCAAGGCAATATTTAACCCCAGCCACTGCATTAAGGCTCACCGAGACATCAACCATCTCGACACCCTCCGATGTGAGATTAATCACAATTTTACTCATAAAGTGGTCGAAAACCAGCGTCGGTGTCTGGCTCGATGTTTGCGAAGCGTAACTAATCATCAAATCACTAAGAGTATAGTTCGCTCCTACACTCTGGTCGGTCTCAACACTAAAACTAACAGTTCTATCATCTGCCATCTCAGCATATGGATAGAGTACTCTAAACGATAACTCTTCATTACCATCACCGTAAGTAATTGGAGAGTCGCTAGTAAAGATATTATCTGAGTAGGTGTACTCAACATTACTCTTATAGACCTCTTTATCAACAGATAGAGCTGTAACCGAGATTTTATCACCCTCCTCAAATGCTGTATCGGTGGCACGAGTTGTCATCTCTGCCAAGAATGTTATAGCTCCCGCCGGAAGCTCCAAGCTATTATCTACCTCATTAGTTGTACATGAAACCATAGCAGCAAAAAGTGCCACTGGGTAGAAAATTTGTTATATTTGGTATTCATAGTTTTTTGTTTTATTTGTTTGTAATCTCAACATCTAGCGACTCATCATCACTATCCCAACCATTTATCGTTGGAGAATCTAGGTCGACCTCTTTATCGGAATCAGAGCCTGACTCTTCACCTTCACCTGTTCCAGACTCCTCACCAGAGCCAGACCCTTCACCTTCACCTTCACCTGTTCCAGACCCTTCACCTTCACCTGTTCCAGGTTCTTCTTCACTTTCACCTGCACTCTGTGTTAATTTAATTTCGATAGGTGAGTCGAGACCTGCTGTAGAGATTGAAACAGTTGCACTACGTGACTCCTCTGTAGAATTTTTAGATATAGTGATTGTAATCTGAGACTCTCCTGCCTCTCCACTCATCGGAGAGACACTAACCCATGAATCACTATCCGCCTTTGTCGTCTCATTAATAGAAATCGACCACGCCTGGGTAGCATAGAAGTCGACAACCTTGACTAAGTTATCACTTCCACTAATCTCTAAGCTGAGATCAGATGTTTCAATGCCTGTGATTATATCCTTCTGCTCCTCATCACCCTCTTCAAGAAGATCACACGACACAAAGAAAAAACAACACGACATCAAAACAGAAAATAGAATTTTTGATTTTTTCATAGTGAAAAATTTTAAGACTCTGTTCTAAGTTCTACACCCTTGTCCTGAGATGATTAAATTATCTTTAAAACCTTCGCACACGGACATAAAAAAACGTGGACAATACCTTTATTTATTTATTGAGGTCTTAGGATACCGTACGATCAAATAAATAGAGTAAAGCCCACGAGCGATGGACTGTAAATAACAATCCAACTCGTGAACGTTTACGCTTACACTCTTGATCATTTTTGAAATTTCCTAAGTTCCAATAAACAAGATTAAAGCTAACGCTAATATGTCACCACATAAATTAACTCTCTCGTACTATTTATGTGGATTTCTAGTTTTAATGTAGGCTGAATTCAACCTGCAAATGCAACTGAATTGAGGTCAAGAAACTATAGGGACATAAGAAAAGGCGAAACAAATCGGAGCCAGGCTCAAATTTATTC
>JBCQSY010000003.1:0-94992 GCA_047178865.1 Rikenellaceae bacterium | reverse complement strand
AATTTGAGCCTGGCTCCGATTTGTTTCGCCTTTTCTTATGTCCCTATAGTTTCTTGACCTCAATTCAGTTGCATTTGCAGGTTGAATTCAGCTTATATAAACAGCGTGAACTACACTCTGGATTTTTAAAGCGAGGAGGTGATATTAATCCACTGATTATAGTTCAGATACCTAGTAAATCGGAAACCTTACAAGAAAGTGTTGAGCAATATTTATACTCAAAACATATCACATATGAGAATGGTATGCTAGCGATAAAATTGAGTGGACACGAGTGTAATTTTGATGATATCAACGAAGCTAATGCTAAACCAATAGTATTGATAATAAAACAAGCTGTTGCAACAGGCTGGGACTGTCCTCGTGCTCATATATTAGTGAAACTGCGTGATAATATGAGTGAAATATTTGAAATTCAGACTATTGGTAGAATCCGTCGTATGCCAGAGGCGAAGCATTATGAGTCAGATCTTTTAGATAGTTGTTATTTATACACCTTTGATGAGAAGTTTACAGAGGGTGTTAAGTCTAGTTTGGGACAAGGGGCATTAGAATCTGTGACTCTTAAATTGAAACCAGAGTTTAGTTCGATAACTTTAAAGAGTCATCAGAGGATAGGTGTATCTTTGCCTCGTGATGCGGTACACTCTTTAAAGACTATTTATACTTACTATATGACGGTTTATAAATTAGGTTCTAAATTATCCGAAAATAGAACTAGACTTCAAACTAAGGGTTATATATTTTCATCAGATATTGAAAAACAGACCTATTCGGGAGAGATGCATACATTGAATCAGAGTGAAGTTGGTGATTTGAATAGAATTAATGTCAAGGAGGAGTTAAATTATCGAGTTCACAATCGTTATTATAGTCAAAAGGTAGGTGAGTTTGCTGCTAAAATTGGATTGCAGCATAGTCAGATGAGTACTATTATTCGTAGGTTGTTTGATAAAAATATTAAGAGTAATAAGAAGATATTATCTCTTGATACCAAAGATGTCTATACCTTTATATTGAATAATGTTAATAGGATTAAGTATGATATACAGAGTGCTATGGCGATGGTGTTAGAGAATCAGCCGTTAGGATTAACAGATATTAAAGTTGTTGATTTTACTATACCTCTAGAGGTGATGTTTAAGTTTCATAGCGGATTTAAGAGACAAAGTGTAATGGAGAAGAGTGTGTATGATGGTTACTTATCATCGGCACAGCTTCGTTCACCCTCAGAGACTAACTTCGAGAAGTGTTGTGAGGTTTCATCTAAAGTGCAGTGGATTTATAAGAATGGAGATAAGGGACCAGAGTATTTATCAATCCTTTATCAAGATGCATTTGGTAAACAGAAGTTATTCTATCCAGATTATGTTGTAGGAACTGCTGAGGGTATGTGGATAATCGAGACCAAAGGTGGCTTTGATAGAACAGGCAAGAGTGAGGATATAGATTTGTTCTCGCCTCGTAAGTTCGATGTTCTTAAAGAGTATCTTACTACATACAAATTGAAAGGCGGCTTTGTTCGAGAGGATAAATTAAGTCAAGAGCTTTGCATCTGTATGGATAACTATAATGATGATATTAATAGTGCTGATTGGAGGCTGCTCAGTGACGTTTTATAACTTTTTTTGAAAAAAGTGTGGATATTTCTTGTGAAATAGGATAAAAAGGTCTATATTTGTCTTATTAGGGTGGATGACAGAGGGAAGTTGTCCGCTCGTGTTTTAAGTTTAAAAATCACAAAGATAAATTGTTTATGGTCAGAAAATTACTAATTGCATTTGCTTTATGTGCAGTTATAACATCGTGTCGTAAAAGCAGCAGTTCGGAATCCACGGGAGAGGTTTCGTTTATTCCAGAGATAACTACTCGTGCCACGGAGTTATATTTTGAGACTGGAGATAATATCAACGTTACATCATTTAATTCAGGTGCAATTCATAGTGAAAATATTGGCTATACATATAACTCTAGTTCGATTTTTACAAGTACTTCGCCCATTGAGAAGAGTTCATCACAGACTTTGACATATATTGCCAGCTATCCAGTACAGAGTAGTATGGAGGATTTTTCGTTCTTAGCTAACACGGATCAGAGCGCCAGCGCGAGTTTTGTTGAGAGTGATTTGATGATGGCTATTGAGACCTCTTCGAGTGATACTCCTACGTTGGGTTTTGCTCATGTTATGACTAAGATGTCAGTGTCGTTGAATATCGTGAATAATTCAGGTAGTGATGTCTCTATTACGGATATGGTTTTCTACGCTAAGCGCGGCTCTAATGTGACGTGTGATGTCTCCTCGGAGACTATTAGCGTTGTATCAAACAGTGCTTCGACAGTTGAGATAACGCCACAACAGGAGTCGAGTAACGTCTACCAGGCTGTAATATCTCCTCAGACAATCAGCAGTGGTGATTTGATGGCTACCATGAAGGTTAATGGTAGTAGCTATCAGTGGAATATGTCTCAAGGTATGGAGTTTAAATCGGGTAAGCATTATAGTTACACCTGGGATATAACCATCTCGTCGGATGGTAGTTCGGACTCAGCAGTTGATTTAAATTCGGATATTACGCCTTGGGATTATGTTGATATATCATCATCTGGAAGTAGTAGCGATAGTGGAAGTGCAGAGACTCTGGATAAGAGTAATTTTGCTGAGATGTATCTATCGGGTGATGCTACGGCTTTTCCTGTTGCAGCAAATTTAGATTATGGATATGTTAAGTATGCCTTTGATGGTGTAAATGAACTACTTGATTATGATACAGATAACGAGACAAATGGATTGCTTGTTATGCAAGGTACTGAAAAGTGCTCGACGATTGATTTAGGTGCGGAGTATGTATTGACAGAGTATAAGTTCTGGCAACGTCGTTGGGATAAGATTTATGATAACTATAATATCAGATCGTTCAGATTATGGGGTGCTACTGCCTCGGCAAGTGAGGATGATGGAGCAACAATATTGTCTGATTATCAAGTCATAACAGATACCGGGTATCCCGATTTTACGACGATGGGTGATAAGTGGATTGAGCTGGTCTACGAAGATGGCTTGACAAAACCATCGACCACTGAGTTGCAGGAAGCAGCAGCTTTGGAGGGACATAGCTACACTATTACCGAGCAGACCGCGGTTAGATATATCAGAATTGAGTATCTCAAACAGTGGGATACAACAGGTCAGGATTACTATCAAATTGGCGAGCTAGACTTTAAGGGGATAAAGAAGTAGATAAGATAAAAAAAAGATGTAGCTAAGTGCTACATCTTTTTTTGTGGGCCCAGAGGGGCATGATCCCCCGACCTTCGGATTATGAGTCCGCTGCTCTAACCAACTGAGCTATAGGCCCCAATATTAACTAACCATTAAATTAATCAATATCTGCTCTTTTAAAGCAGTGCAAATATAGATGTAATTTTTGAATCGTCCAAGAAAAAAGCAAAAAAAGAGAAAAAATAGCGACAAAAATTTTGTGGTAGAGAAATTTTGCCTATCTTTGCATCCACAATTAGTACTAATTATTTAAACAAAAACAACGAAATGAAACAGGGTATTCATCCAGAGAACTATCGTCTAGTGGCGTTCAAAGATATGTCGAACGATCACGTGTTTTTGTGTCGGTCCGCCGTTTCGACAAAAGAGACCATCGAAGTGAACGGCGAAACCTATCCCGTGTATAAGATGGAAATTTCGAACACTTCTCACCCGTTCTATACAGGTAAGATGAAGCTAGTAGACACCGCAGGTCGCGTCGATAAGTTCATGAGCCGTTACGCAAAACGTTACGATAAGAAGTAGGCTATTTAGCTTATAAAGTTAAGAGAGCGACTAACAAGACGATTTTCGGCACTTCCCTCACCTCTTAAATCCTCACGTACGTAAGTACGCTGCGGTTTAATGGGTTTCACGAAGTTCCAAAACTCATTCTTGTTAGTCGTTCTCTATTAAGAGGAGACTTTTTAGTCATCCTCTTTTTTTGTGTCTCAAAATCTTAATAGGAGATTTTGTTGTTTTAATCTGAAAAAATGATTACTTTTGTATAGAGCAAAAATTTAATTTAAAATAGTATTATGGAATTTGAAGGAACGATTTTTAAAATATTGCCAGCGACTAGCGGCACATCAGCACGTGGACCTTGGCATCGTCAAGATGTTGTTTTCGAGACAGTCGACGGAACTTACACACGTAAAATATGTGTTACATTTTTCAATAAACAGAGCGAGGTAGAGGCTCTTCGTGAGGGACAGAGTTATAAGGTGTCGTTCAATTTGGAGTCGCGTGAGTATAACGGTAAGTGGTATAGCGATATCCGTGCATGGCGAGTTCAGCAAGGTGGTGCAGCGACCTCTGAGCCGTCATCATACAGCGAAGCACCTGCTGCTACTGCGGCTCAGACCCCTCCGCCATATAGTGCGCCAATACCTTCTGAGCCAACTTATGCGGCATCTTCATCGGCGGAGGATGTCGATGATTTGCCATTTTAACACATAATTATGAATAAGCTGAATAATCAAAGAGATAACTCAATTGATATATTGAGATTTATCGGTTTGACATGCATTATGTTGGCTCATATCAACCCGCCTCGTGATGTGATATTTCAACTGCGCACTTTTGATGTCTCATTAATGGTCTTTATATCGGGACTTGCCTATGCTGGGCGTTCTATCTCGAACTACTGGGACTTTTTGAAGAGACGACTATTTAGATTGGTTGTGCCGGTCTATATCTTCTTGGCTGGTTACTTTATCTTTAACTACCTCTTTGCACAGGTGGGAGTTGTTGAGCAGATACCCACAGAGAAGATTTGGGGCTCTTTCTTCTTGCAACTTATGCCAAGTATTGAGTATGTCTGGATTATTAGAATCTTCTTAACAATAATGTTGATTACACCTCTGCTTGTAAAAATAGAGGAGTGTATTAAATCAGATTGGTTGTTTATAACTCTAATCGTAGCTCTTTTTGCTGGGCAATACTACCTTGTAGAGTGGCTTAAACCGCTGGACGCTGGACGATTTGTTGATGATTATATCCTCTATTTGGCATACTCAATTCCATTTTTGATAGGATTACGAATTAAAAATGCAGCTAAATGGTTCCAGTGGTTAATTGTCTCGCTGTTAGCCGCAGCATTTATTGGTATGGCTATCAAGATAACTGGTGATGGTGGGCGATGGCTCTCGATGCATAGCCATAAATACCCTCCAGGGCTCTACTTCTTGTTGTGGGGTTCTCTTGTATCTGCTTTTTTATGGACAACAAAGGAGTATTGGTTGAGACTTTTTGAGTGGAAGTGGGTCTATTTTATTGCGCAAAATACAATATGGATTTATCTGTGGCATATCCCATTTATTAAACCAGTTAAGTTCTACTTAGCAGATGCAGGATGGGCGACTAGGCTTATTGTAGTTTATAGTATAGGTATAGCTATCTTCTTCTTGCAGAATAAGTTAATTGACTATATCGACCAAAAGGGTGGAGATAAAAGTGGATTTTTAAAGAAATATTTTAGAGGTTAAAGTTATGAAAAAGATAATATTTGCGCTCGTTGCGCTCGTTGCGATAATCTCATGTTCGCAAAACAGTGTAGATAAACGCTCTGATAGAGAGAAGTGGGTGGATATGATGTGTTTTATTGTAGACCCTGTTTTGCGTAATACAGCAGCGGGAACACTTCGAGAGAATATGCCATTCGAGTCTATCGACCAGGCTGATATGCGTAGGGAGTGTTCATATCTTGAGGCTGTTGCGAGAACTCTATGTGGTATAGCTCCTTGGCTTGAACAGAGTGAGGGTGAGGAGGATATCAAGGAGGAGTATAGAGCGTTGGCTCGTGCATCTATTTCGAATGCTGTAAATCCAGAGAGTCCAGATTTTATGTGCGAGGTAACCTCTGATAAAAGACAGTTACTAGTCGATGCTGCATATCTGGCTGAGGCTATTCTACGTGCTCCAAATCAACTATGGAGAGAACTTGATATCCAGACTCAGGCTAATGTAATAACTCTATTCGAGGGAGTTCGTCAGATTAAACCAGGTGAGAATAACTGGCTTTTATTCGCCTCTATTGTCGAGGCTGCACTCTTGGAAACAACGGGTGAGTGTGATATGGAGCGTATGTTGTATGGCGTAAATAGGTTTAAAAATGACTTTTATAAAGGAGATGGAGTCTATGGCGATGGTGTTAATTTCCATATGGATTACTACAACAGCTATGTGATTCACCCGATGTTATTGGATGTGTTGATGGTAATGGAGCAACGCGGGATTGAGGGGTATGAATTTATCGAGCAGGAGCGCATACGCCACACTAGATACTCTGAGATTTTGGAGCGACATATAGCCTCTGATGGAACTTACCCTATCGTGGGAAGAACTATTGCAGCTTGTCGTTGCGGTGCGTTTCACTCTCTTTCGCAGGGTGCACTCTTGGATTTACTACCACAGAGCATAACACCAGGACAGGCGAGGAGTGCTCTTACGGCTGTTATCATGCGTCAATTCGAAGACCCTAATAACTTCGATGAGGATGGATGGATGAAAATCGGTATTTCAGGCTCTCAAATTGAGATGTCGGAGGATTATGTGAATACTGGAAGCCTATACCACTCAACCACAATCTTTGTGGCTTTGGGACTACCTTCATCACACCCTTTCTGGAGCGATGATGCCAAGGATTGGACAAATAAGAGAGCTTGGAGTGGAGCGCAGATTCCGCGTGATAAATACCTGAAGGAGTAAGAATCTGTTTAAATTTCTATCACTTAATCTATTATGGCTATTTTTAAGTAGTGTAAAACAATTATTGCCATATTTTTAACAGCACTCTTGGAGCGATATTTTTCACTATTAAATTTCAATATAGAACCACTATATTTTCGATTCAATAGCAAAAAAATCTCATCTCCAATAGCACTTTTAAAAACACACCAATAATTATTTTACCCTACTTAAGCAGAAAAACTTAAACAGATTCTAAATTTTGTAAAAAAAAAGAATATGAGACGAGAAATATTACTACTATGTACAGCTGTTTTAGCGCCAGCGGCAGCGGCAGTTGCACAGCAGAGACCAAATGTTATTCTTATAATGGCTGATGACCTTGGTTATGGCGATATCAGCTGTTTTGGAAATAAGAGCGTTAATACTCCGAATATCGACAGGATGGCTGCCGAGGGTGTTAAGATGACCGATTTCCACACCAATGGCGCTGTGTCGAGTCCGACGAGAGCTGCTTTGATGACGGGTCGTTATCAACAACGTTCGGGTGTGATAGGTGTTATCACCGCAGCAGATCATCGCGACGATGGTCTTGCTCTGGAGGAGTACACTATGGCCGAGGCGTTTAAGGATTGTGGCTACACTACGGCGATGTTTGGTAAGTGGCACTTGGGATATGCTCCGAGGTTTAACCCCACAAAGCAGGGGTTTGATATCTTTGAGGGTTACGTAGCGGGAAATATTGATTACCATTCGCATATCGACCAGGCGATGTATGACGATTGGTGGAGTGGTGATAATCTTCAAGAGGAAGAGGGTTATGTGACCGATTTGATTGGTGAGAAGGCGGTGAACTTTATCGCAGAGCATAAGGATGAGCCATTCTTTTTGTACCTCCCACATGAAGCTCCTCACTATCCGTTGCAGGGTCGTAATTCACCAGCTATTCGTGGTGATAAAGCACCTAAGAATCAGCCAAGGCAGACCCCAGAGCAGACCGCTGAGATATATAAAGAGATGATTGAGGTGATGGATGAGACTATCGGAGATGTGCTTGTGGCAATCGAGGAGAGTGGAATTAAAGAGAACACAATCGTAATCTTTATCTCGGATAATGGTGGTACGGCTAGTCGAGCTAGAAATCTACCATTTTCGGGTGGTAAAGGTGGCGTGTTAGAGGGTGGACATCGTGTGCCAGCGGTAATGTGGTCGCCAGGTATTGAGCTCTCGCCAATGACTCCTTACATCTATAGTTCGACCGTTATGACGATGGATTTGTTCCCTTCGCTTATCAATTTGGTGGGTGGAAGTGTTCCTAAGAATCTGGATGGAGTGGACTTCCTAACACCTTTGAAAAAGGGTAAGGATGTTGCAAAACGTGACCTATTCTGGGCAACGGAGAAGCAACAAGCTATGCGCCAAGGCGATTGGAAGATGGTTAAGGCTATCGATTCGCAGACTGCTAGATTATACAACCTAGCCAATGACGTCACAGAGAGTAACGACCTCTCAGCTCAAGAGCCAAAACGCTACGAGTCGATGAAAAAATCTATCGAAGAGTGGTATATTGAGGTTCAACCTAAGTAGAAAATAGTCGCTTTAGGGGTAAAATTCACTCGAAAAAATACTCAAAAAGTGTCCGAAAAAACAGCGAGTGTCCGATATCGGACACTCGCTGTTTTGTGTTATGCCTGATTATCAATAAGTTAACACTTTGGCACGATTTTTTCTATAAAAAAGGGGAGAACAGACTAAACAGAACACTTTTATGGATAAGAGAATTGACCCAAAAATCTTGAAACGAGAGAGGCTCTTTCGTTACATTAAAATCGCAGCGACCATAGTCGTAGCCCTAACCCTATTCTTTGTCGTTGGAAATTTAGCTCGACCACAGCTCAAATCCGAAGAGCTTGTCTTTGGCAAGGTGGAGCGTGGTGAGGTGATTCTATCTCTCACGGCAACGGGTAGTGCCGCACCAATCAGCGAGGAGGTTATCAACTCGCCAATTAGCTCGAAGATACTTGAGGTCTATAAGCGTAGTGGCGACTCGGTTGTTATGGGCGAGCCGATTCTTAAACTCGACCTACAGGCTCAGCAGGCGGAGTTGAGTAAACTCACCGACGAGATGAATATGAAGACAATTCAGTTCGAGCAGCTATCTCTACAGAATATAAATGAAATATCGAACTTGCAGCTAAATTTAGAGGTGCAGAAAATTGAGCAGGAGCAGTTGGTCGAGGAGTTAAATAATCAGAAGTATCTAGATAGTTTAGGTTCGGGAACTCCCGAAAATGTACGTAAGATGGATATTAGTGTCCGCCTGGGCGATATGAAACTCAAAGAGAGCGAACAGCAGCTGATAAATGTTAAGGCTCTAAGGGCAGCCGACGAGCGAGTTAAGAAGTTGGAGCTGAGTATGCTATCACGAGATATCGAGCAGAAGGAGCTACTCCTTCGCGATGCGATGATTCTCTCGCCTAAGAGTTCGGTCTTGTCGTTTGTCAACGAGCAGATTGGTGAGCAGGTTAGTGCAGGTAGCAAGATTGCGATGTTATCGGATATCTCAGAGTTTAAAATCGTGGCATCTATCTCTAATAACTACGCCAAGAAGATAAGGTTCGGAGGTGAGGTTGTCGTAATAGCTGGTCGCGAGAGGTTGTCGGGCGTGATTAGCAACATTAACCCGATAGCTCAGGAGGGTAGCATAGGTTTCACCATTCAACTCGACGATAGCCGCCACCCAGTACTGCGCTCTGAGTTGTCGTGTGATGTTCAGGTTATCGAGTCGCGAATCGACGATGCACTCTATATCCCAAAGGCGGCTTTCTATATCGGAGAGGGCACTTACAAGATTTTTGTTGTCAAGGAAAATCGACTCACAGCACGCTCGGTGCAGCTGGGTCGCAGCAACTTCGAGCGGATACAGGTTATATCTGGACTCGAAGAGGGCGAGGAGGTGATTGTCTCGGATATGTCGAAGTATTCAAATATGGATGAATTAAAGGTAAAATAGTATAAATTAACAAAAACTTAAAACTATGATTAAATTAACTGAGGTGTACAAAGCGTACCGTTCAAATGAGATTGAGACCACTGCATTGGAGAATGTGAATATTAATGTATCGAAGGGGGAGTTTGTCTCGGTTATGGGACCTTCGGGTTGTGGAAAATCGACGCTGCTCAATGTTATGGGTCTGCTCGATACTCCAACGTCGGGTAGTATCGAACTGTGTGGCGAGCAGCCACTATTGATGAATGCTGAGAAGATAGCTAAGTTCCGCAACCAGCATCTAGGCTTTATCTTCCAGAACTTCCACCTTATCAACTCGATGTCGGTGTTGGATAATGTTCAACTTGCGCTCTACTATAGAGGGATGAGGAGTGCCGATAGGATTCGCTTATCTAAGCAGGTGTTGGAGCGATTAGAGATTAGTCACCGTATGCATCACCTCCCAAATAATATATCGGGAGGTCAGGCTCAGAGGGTCGCTATTGCACGAGCTATTGTTGGTAATCCTGATATCCTCTTTGCCGATGAACCAACGGGTAACCTCGATTCGACGATGGGTAGTGAGGTGATGGATATACTCAAAAAGCTCAATAAGGAGGATGGTAGAACTATCGTAATGGTGACTCACAACCGTGAGCAGGCCGAACAGACCGACCGCATAGTCCTCTTTGCTGATGGTCGTCAGATTAAGTAATTAACGCCCAAAATTTAAAATTATGAAGAAAATAATAGAGTTAATAAAACTGCATAAGTTCTACTCAATAACGATGATTTTGAGTGTAGCGGTCACCATCAGCTTCCTTATGAGTATATATCTATTCTACGCTATACACAACGAAGATGTAGGCCCTGAGGTTAATCGCTCACGAAGCGTGAGTATGACGACCCCAGTCATCGTTGGCGAGGAGAATGGAAAAGAGGTGATGGATTGGGTTCTCTATAACCAAGAGACTATCGATGAGCTACTTAAAGATATCGAGGGCATTGATTTCTACAACACATATACCAACGTCTACTACGCAGACTTGATGACTTCAATTATTGGTAATAGCGGAAATAGAGTCGCTTTAAAGATGATGGTTAGTGATGAGAATATATGGAGGATGCTATCCTATAAGTTTATCGAGGGTCGTCCATTCTCAAAGTCGGACATCGAGAGCCAGAGTAAAGTGGTGGTAATATCGGAGATTGCTGCATTCCAACTCTTTGGTCGAACTACCGATATCGTTGGTGAGACTATCAGCATAGATAACAATAATAGAGATGAGTATAAGGTTATTGGTCTTGTGGAGAATATAAGTTCATTCTTTACCGATGCATTCTACGATGTTTGGTTTCCAATCCCTGAATTTGGACAGATAATCACGAGACAAAACAGCAATTTCGACCTTGATAGAGTTAGTGGTCGTTTAGAGTTAAATGTCACTTTGAAACATGGATACTCTACCTCGCAGTTCAGGAGCGACCTCTTCAAGAGTCTCGATGAGTTTAACCGCACCTTCCTAGGTGGTGAGGAGTATAGAATGCAGTTCGGAAGAGATAACTCGGAGCCATTCACACTACGTGGATTGGGAAGTAATAAAGTTGTGTTAACAATCCTCGCTGTGCTGCTAGTTATCATGTTGGTTATCCCTGTGATAAATGGATTTGGAATCTCCTCATCCTATATATCGAGTCGAATATCGGAGATTGCTATCCGTAAAGTCTACGGTGCAAATGATAGGCAGCTTATCACACAACTTATCGTGGAGAATGTCCTAATCACTCTGATAGGAGCAGCGATTGGTCTAGGGTTATCTTCGATGGTTACCAGAGAGGTGTTGACTATCTCAAGCTCCGCTTATGGCAACGCCACACAGATGTACTTTGTCCCTATGGAGCTACTATTCAACCTCAAGACTATCTTTATAGCTGTGCTATTTACCGTGGTATTCAATACGCTGTCGGTATATATCCCAGCTCGCAGAGCAACTAGACAACCAATTTCAACAACAATAAAAGGAGATTAAACGATGATACGACTACTATTAAAGAGAATATATACACAACGAAAAAGTAATATATGGCTGCTTCTGAGTTGTTTCTTCATCTCACTGCTGCTATTCTCGCTAGTCGACACTATGATGATAGTGCGCCAAACCAGCGAGCTGCCCCAAGGTATCACCTTCGATAAGGAGAACACCTATGTCGTCTCGGTTGGTGCAGCGAATAATATACTAAACGACGCAGTCGACAGTGGTGCTAAGCAGACCGAATATCGTAAAAAGGCGATATTTGATGTTATGGATATGATAAAATCCGACCCTTCGGTGGAGAAGGTTGCATTCTATATGCCACTACAACAGATACAGTTCAACCTAGACGAAGATGATGAACCTAGATACTACCGCTCGACTATGGTCGATTCCACCTTTTTCGATATTATACAGCCAAATGTTCTGGCGACCCTTTCGGATTTGTCAACCAAGACATTCAAAGAGTCGTGGAATATTGAGGGTGAGCGTCCTATCATTATCGACAGGTCGATGGCTAACCACTTGATTATCGACACCCTAACCACTATGAAACAGAGGTTTATGAAATCTTCATACGCTTTTGTTGAGCAGAAACCAGATGAGGTCTACCAAGGTTGTCTAGGTGAGAGTGTGCTGTGGAATATTTCGGGTTTTAGAACTTGTAGGATTGTCTCGGTATTTGACACCTATGCCGACTCTGCTTCTTCGACAGGAATGTGTTACCTACCTATTCCATACCCTTCGATTGGTAACTTTGGATATATGCCAAAGTATGTGGTTAAGATGAAACCTGGCAGCAAATTTAACCTCGACACCTTTGCCGTAGGGCACTTCTATCTACAGAGTGTTAAGCTATACACCGAGGAGATTCGTGATAATTTCGATAGAGACTCGCTCGCTAGGCTTATGGGGTCGGCTCTTATCGGAGCATTCTTCTTCCTCTTTAACCTGATTATTGGTATTATGGGTTCGTTCTGGTATAGAACAAACGCCAGAACTAAAGATATCGGAGTGCAGTTGTCGTTGGGTGCTAGCCCTCGAACTGTCCTCTTTGAGTTTATCGGTGAGGCGATGTTGATTCTTATAATCGCGCTTATCCCAACTATTATCATTACCATGAACCAATTCAACTTCGGGCTTTTAGTCAATGTCGAGTACACGCCAATCACCGTGGGTCGATACCTAGCATCAATCTCGGTGACCATCGCTTTGATGGTTGGAATGATGTTGCTAGGTGTGATATATCCGACTATCCGCGCCACAAAGATTAACCCAGCTACTGCCGTAACCACAAAATAGAGACCACTGCCATGAAAAGGTGTATAATAATATCTATGTTGCTCGCTCTCACCTCACTGTTTGAGGTGAGAGGCGACGATACTGAGCTACTGCCTGCTAAAGGAGTGGGTATGAAGATGACCCTAGAGCAAGCTATCGCAATAGCTCAGGGTGAGTCGGTCTCAGCTGTTCAGGCTGAAAATAGCATGGTAACAGCCGATTGGAACTATCGACTCTACAAAGCGGAGCGACTTCCACAGGTGTCGTTTACGGGAACTATACCTAGCTTCCAGCAAAATTATGTCTCGTATCAACACTCCGATGGTAGCTACTCCTTTGTTGAGAATAACTACCTAGGGGTCGATGCTGGGCTATATATATCGCAGAGTCTCCCCTTCTCAGGTGGATCGTTGCAGTTGGAGACCTCGATAGATTTTATACACCAATTCTCAGATAATGGTAGCAACCAATTTATGAGTGTGCCAGTTAAGCTAACACTCTATCAACCAATCTTTGGTGTCAATGATGCCAAGTGGGATAAGAAAATTGAACCTCTCGAATATGAGGAGTCGAAGCGTGAATATAGGGAAGACGTAATAAACATCTCGCTCTCGACCACCACCCTCTATTTTAATGCTCTGGTAGCTCAATCTTCGTTGCAGATAGCTAGCGACAACTATAAGAACGCTCAGTTCCTACAGCGTATCGCCGAGGCTAAACGAGATAAGGGGATAATCTCGCAGCGCGATGTTGACCAGTTGCGTCTACAAGCCCTTCAAGCCAAAGCCACTCTAACCGATGCTCAGAGCACTATGCGCTCACAGATGTTTGAGTTGGTGGCATATTTGGGGTTAGGCGATGATACTCAGTTAGATATATCGCTTCCAGAGTATACGCCATCTGGTCAAATTAGCTATAGTGTAGCGCTAGATTATGCTATGGAGCAGGGTTCATTTTCAACT
Organism: Rikenellaceae bacterium; assembly: GCA_047178865.1. Taxonomy (GTDB): domain Bacteria; phylum Bacteroidota; class Bacteroidia; order Bacteroidales; family Rikenellaceae; genus Alistipes. The sequence goes on along the minus strand of JBCQSY010000003.1, from coordinate 81,000 downwards.
AATATCCAACGACGTGATATCGAGGCAGACTACCTTGTAGCCCAGGCTAAGGGTTCTCGTCGTCAGATTGATTTATACGCCTCGTATGGAACTACTGGAGTCGACGAAAATTTGAAGTATAGCTACTCAAATCTAACTCGTAATCAGCTGTTTCAGGTGGGTTTCTCGATTCCGATACTCGATTGGGGTAGTAGCAAGGCTCAGGTGGAGATAGCTCAACGCAATAGAGTTGCGGTTGATGCTCAAATCAAGCAGGAGGAGATATCTTACCGACAGGATTTGTTCCTGCTGGTTGAGAACTTCAATAACCAAGCTGCTCAGTTAAAGATAGCTCGTGAGTCGAACACCTTGGCAGCGGAGGGTTATAATATTGTACTTCAAACCTATATCTCAGGCGACACTGATATCCTCAGCCTTAATGATGCACGTAGCGATAGGGATTCAGCTCAGCAGACTTTGGTGTGGCAGATATATATGTATTGGTACTACTACTATCAGATAGAGATAATCTGCTTGGAAAAAATTGAAAATATAGTTGCACAAAGCAAATAAGTTATTAACTTTGTTATTATGATATTAGTAATAGATGATGATATAACCATACGCACTTCGCTCTCGTTTCTGCTCAAAAGAGCAGGGCATGAGGTGTGTAGCGTGGCATCTCCACAAGAGGCGTTGGAGTTTGTTGAGGAGATAGAACCAAATGTGATAATGATGGATATGAACTTCTCTCTCACAACATCGGGCGAGGAGGGATTGGATCTATTGTTGAAGGTGCATCGTATTACCCCCAAAAGCCCTGTGATACTTATGACTGCATGGGGTAGTATCCAGTTGGCAGTTAAGGGAATGCGACTCGGAGCTTTCGACTTTATCACTAAGCCTTGGAATAATATTGCCATGCTTAATATTGTCGAAACAGCTCTGGAAATCAACGCTAAAAATATTATGCAGCAGGGTGAAGTTCCCACCACACAAGATTGTCTCTCGAAAATTATCGGTGAGAGCAAGGCGATTAACAATATAAAGAGCGTGATTAAACAGGTCGCTAGAACCAACGCTGCGGTTCTGATAACAGGCGAGAGTGGTACTGGAAAGGAGCTTGTTGCCGAGGCGATACATGGATGTAGCCCACGTTTCGAGGAGCCTTTCGTTAAGGTCAACCTGGGCGGTATATCGTCGAGCCTCTTCGAATCCGAGATGTTTGGGCATAAGAAGGGCGCTTTCACCGACGCCTTCACCGATAGGGAGGGTCGCTTCTCGATGGCGGATAGGGGAACTATTTTCCTCGATGAGATAGGCGACTTGGAGGCTAGTAGCCAGGTGAAACTGCTCCGTATCTTGCAGGAGGGAACTTACGAAAAACTGGGCGAGAGTACTCCACGCAAGGTTAATGTGCGTGTTATCAGTGCAACAAATAAAGATTTAGATAGGATGGTTCTCAATGGTAAATTCCGCGAAGATTTATACTTCAGAGTAAACCTTATCCCAATTCAAGTACCTCCACTCCGCGATAGGGTCGAGGATATACCTCTGCTTGTCGACTACTTCAGCGCTCAAACAGCTAAGAGTAATGCCTTGAGGCGTATCTCGATTAGTGATGATGCGATGAATTTCCTCCAGACTCTACCTTACAAAGGAAACATTCGAGAGCTAAAGAACCTTGTCGAGCGAGCTATAATAATGTCCGAAGGTGGCCGATTAACCAAATCACACTTCGATAGGATGCATACAAAACAGCGAGGCGAACTCTTCGATATGACCCTAGAGCAGATTGAGCGTCAACGTATCGAGAAGGTGCTTATCGACTCTAAATATAATATCTCGAAGGCGGCGATGCTGCTGGGTATTAGTCGCACTGCGCTATATCGCCGATTGGATAAGTACTCGATTCCTTATAACTCATAACTGAAAAAATGGGCACACGAACTATATACTACCTTACGGCACTCACGGTTATAGCAACCATGGGTATTTCACTCTGGATGACCGTGCATTTCGATTTGGGGATGTATGTGATAGCTGTTGAGGTGTTGACCATAGTTGCGATATTTATGTTGGTAGCCCTCTATAATAAGAGTATCCGACCACTGCGCACCATTGTGCAGGGTCTAGACCTACTACGTACACAAGATTTCAACTCTCGACTATTGAGGGTAAATCATAGCGAGGCAGATGTGATTATCGACCTATTTAATAGACTCTTCGAGCAGCTTAAAAATGAGCGAATGGTGGCTCGTGAGGTGAATAATATATTGGAAGCGTTTGTCAACTCATCGATAATGGGTATGGTAATTATGGATGTCGATGAGCATGTCTCTTTGATAAACCCCTCAGCGAATAGGTTGTTAGGCTACTCTGAGAAGTCGAGAGAGGCTATAGGTCTCGGTCTCGATAAGATAGATAACGGAATGGCAAAGGAGCTCTCGCAGATGGTGTTGAGTAGTACCAAGATAGTCTATAATAGCGATGGAAATATCTACAAATGTAGTAAGGCGTACTTTGTCGAGAGTGGATATAACTACACCTTCTTCCTGATGGAGAGTATAACCGAGGAGCTACTCCAAGCCGAGCGAGGTAGCTACGAGAAGGTTATTCGCATGATTTCTCACGAGGTGAATAACTCGATGGCAGGTATCTCATCCTCGATAGATAGCGTTCGAGCTTCACTGGAGGAGGTTAGTGGAGTAGACCCCGATGTGGAGCAGGTGTTGGCTATATCTTCGGATAGATGTATGAACCTAAGCCAGTTTATATCACGATTTGCCGAAGTTGTTAAGATTCCCGAACCCTCGAAAATCAAGATATCTATTGACGAATTTATCGAGAACTGCTCTCGAATATTGCAGAGCCTCGCCATTGATAAAGATATCGACTTCACCTTTAAGTACAACGGACACGATATGAATATCTTGGTTGATGTCGTGTTAATGGAACAAGCGATGCTTAATATTGTGAAAAATGCTGTTGAGGCGACCTCTGATGGTGGGTTCATCTCCATTGAAACATCCTGCTATCCAAGCCAGATAGTCGTGAGTAATAACGGTGCACCAATCCCTGACGACTCACAGCAGAAACTCTTCACACCATTCTACTCAACTAAGATTAATGGCCAAGGTATCGGTCTGATGCTAGTGAAAGATATCCTTACGAAACATCGTTACAAATTTGAACTTAAAACCCACAAAGATTCAATCACCCGCTTCACAATCACCCTCCCACCAGCCTATTAACGGCTCTGTTCGAGGTGTGGTTAGAACCTGATTAGCAGTGCGATGTAGAGGGTGGCGCCACCGAGCATAAGCGAGGTTATTACGTGGCGGCGTTTGGTGTAGATAGCACCAAATTGGAGTGTGCAGACCACCCCTGTCATAAGGATTAGACCTATCAATAGAGGGAATAGGTCGCCAATGTATCCGCTGACTAAGTTCATAATGATTATAAACGAGAGCAGCAGCCCCAGTGTCATTGATGAGCTATTGCGATGCCTGCCAAGGGTAGGTATTAACAGCTCGCAGATGATGGTAGCAACCAAAATTTGGAGTATCGGTTCAACCCCAATTAGCCCCTTTAGAGTGTAGTAACATGTGGCGTGTGATAGTGCATAGACCAGGTGTGTGCGCCATCTTGTCATCCTGATATTTAGCCTCTTCTCTGCGATATGCACCAACGGTTTTGGGATAAGTATGGTGTAGAGCATCACCACTCCAAAGATAAAGAGCCTCTCTTTGATAAATAGGTTTGAGTAGGGCGTAGCTGTGAAGTAGAGCATCAACACCGCATAGATTGGGGTGTAGATGGGGTAGAGTAGAGCATCGAATATTTTACGTAGGGTCGTTGTCATATCTGTTTTCTCAATCTTGCAACGGGTATTGCCAACATCTCGCGATATTTAGCAACGGTTCTGCGTGCTATGCAGTAGCCTTTGTCATTTAGTATATTCATCAGAGTCTCATCGGTTAGAGGGTGTCGTTTATTCTCCTCGTCGATGCACTGCTGTAGTATCGTCTTTATCTCATAGCTCGAAACCTCCTCGCCCGACGAGGTCTGCATAGCCTCCGAGAAGAGCGACTTGAGTAGTATAACTCCAAATTGAGTCTGTACATATTTACTATTCACAACGCGCGAGATAGTCGAGACATCCAGCCCTGCATGGTCTGCGATATCTTTGAGAATCATCGGGCGAAGTTTACTTCTATCACCATCCTTGAAGTACTCGGTTTGGTATAGGAGAATCTCCTGCATGGTGCGCATAAGGGTGTCATGGCGCTGCTTAATGGCTGAGATAAACCACTTTGCGGAGTCAATCTTATTCTTGACAAATTGCAGCGTCTCTTTATGCTCGTCTCTAACTTTGCCATCCTTTGTCACCATATCGCGAATCATCTCGACATACCTGCGGTTAATCTTCACCTCAGGGATGTTGTAGGAGTTCATCGATAGTTCGAACTCACCATCCTGGTAGTCGAGGATAAAGTCGGGGGTGATATATGGAGTATTATCGCTACCACCTTCGTTGTGGAGATATCCAGGTTTAGGGGCTAGGTGTTTAATCTCAGCGATAGCATCACGGAAATCATCCTCGCTAATTTGTAACCTAGAGATAAGTTTCTCGTAGTGTTTTTTGGTAAACTCATCGAAGTAGGATGTGATAATCCTCTTAGCTAGGCGTTGTCCTCTGGTTCGAATCCTCTGCTGATTAATCTGGAGAAGAAGGCACTCACGCAAATCACGTGCTCCAACTCCCGTGGGTTCTAGTTCATGGATAACGTAGAGCAGCCTTTCGAGTTCGTCTACTCCAACCTCGATACCTATCGAAAAGGCGATATCGTCGCATATCGACTCCATCTCACGACGAAGATATCCATCATCGTCGATGCTGCCGATAATAAAACTAGCTATGCTTCTTTCACGTGGTGTAAGCTCTTTGTAGCCAAGTTGTTCTATAAGAAACTCCTGGAGTGATTTGCCACCTGAAATATAGACTGGTCGCTCCTTATCGTCGCGCGAATGGTTATTTATTCGACTCTTGTACGAGGGAGTATCATCTTCTGCTAGATACTCCTCGACAGAGATTTGCTTAGGCTCTTCTTCATCGACAATAGCCTCCTCTTCGAGCACCACATTCTCCTCTATCTCCTGCTTGATACGCTGCTCTAGCTGCATGCTTGGTAGCTCAAGCAGCTTTATCATCTGTATCTGCTGAGGCGATAGTTTCTGTTGAATCGAGAGTGTTTGTCGTTGATTTATTGCCATTATAGTTTAAATTCAGCCTAAGTTAATACACCTTACACGCAGGAGGGAGTAACCCTAAAACTCAGCGTTCTTAGGGGTGCGAGGGAATGGAATCACATCGCGGATATTCGCCATACCTGTTACGAAAAGAAGTAGACGCTCAAAACCTAGACCAAAACCAGAGTGGGGGGCTGTTCCCCAGCGGCGTGTGTCAAGATACCACCAAACATCCTCACTCTTCATACCTAACTCCTCGACCCTTGCAGATAGTTTGCCAAAATCCTCCTCACGTTGTGAACCGCCTATAATCTCGCCGATTTTTGGGAATAGTACATCCATCGCACGAACAGTACGATTGTCCGAGTTGAGCTTCATGTAGAACGACTTAATTTCCTTAGGGTAGTTAATAAGTATCACTGGGCAGTTGAAGTGCTCCTCAACGAGGTATCTCTCGTGCTCGGATTGAAGGTCACATCCCCACTCAACCTTAAACTCAAATTTACGACCCGATGCCAAGAGAATATCAATAGCCTCGCTATACTCAACACGCTTGAATGAGTTGTTGATAACGAAGTTCAAACGCTCCAATAGCTCTTTATCCCACATCTTGTTGAGGAACTCTAAGTCATCTTTGCACTTCTCTAATGCGTAGCTAATAAGGTATTTAAGGAAATTCTCAGCCAAGTCCATATTATCCTCCAACTCATAGAAAGCCATCTCTGGCTCAATCATCCAGAACTCTGCCAAGTGGCGAGGAGTGTTCGAATTTTCTGCACGGAACGTTGGGCCAAAGGTGTAAATCTGTCCCATAGCCATAGCTCCAAGCTCACCCTCTAATTGTCCTGAAACGGTTAGGTTACAAGATTTTCCGAAGAAGTCCTGAGTGTAATCAATCGAGTTATCCTCATTGCGTGGAGGATTTCCAACATCGAAAGTTGTGACGTTGAACATCTGACCTGCTCCCTCACAATCTGAACCTGTGATGATTGGGGTGTGGAGGTAGTAGAAACCCTTATTGTTGAAGTATTGGTGAATGGCGAAAGCCATCGCGTGGCGTATTCTCAACACCGCACCAAATGTATTTGTACGAGGACGGATATGAGCTATCTCGCGTAGAAATTCGAGTGAGTGTCCCTTCTTTTGAAGTGGATAGCTCTCAGGGTCTGCTGCGCCATATAGCTCAATTTTTGAGGCTTGAACCTCGACTCCTTGTCCCTGTCCCATCGAGGCAACTAGCTCGCCATCAACACGGATACACGCTCCTGTAGTGATGGGTTTTAGTACCTCTTCGTCTATCTTCGATAGCTCGACTACAACCTGGATATTGGCTTGACATGAACCGTCGTTGAGTGCGATGAACGCGACATTTTTATTGCCACGCTTACTGCGAACCCACCCTTTTACTGTAACCTCTTTGTTGACCTCTTTTGAGGCTAATATTTCTGAAATTCTTGGTGTTAACATACCTATTATCTTATTATTTTACTCTTGTTACTGCAATCTTTAGAGGAGTTTCGTCGATATCTGAATCAACTACTACCTCACCCACAGGATTCTTGCTTGATGCAACATCAATGGCTAGAGTCTGCCCTGCGATATACTCCTTGAAGCTAGCGATAGCCGACGCGATAAGCTCAATAGACTCAATCTCGACTCTGATTTTGTCGGTGACTTCAAATCCTGAATCCTTGCGGATATTCTGGATACGATTAACCAATTCACGTGCAACACCTTCAGCCTTAAGTTCATCGGTGATTGTAATGTCGAGTGCAACGGTTAATTTACCCTCACTTGCAACCAACCATCCTGGCATATCTTCAGATGTGATATCGAAGTCCGCAGCGTTTATCTCAAGAGTCTCTCCTGCAACTACGAGTGTAGTCATCTCGCCACTCTCTACGGCTGCAATATCCTCCTGAGTGAATGTTGCTACAACTGCTGCAATCTGCTTCATATACTTTCCGTAACGAGGACCTAAAGTCTTGAAATTAGGCTTGATACGTTTAGTTATAAGACCTGCGGTTTGTGAAAGTAGCTCAATATCTTTGATATTCACCTCGCCCATAATCAGCTCTTTAACACCCTCGATATGTGCTCCCAACTCTGCATCGAGAATAGGTATCATAATCTTCGTGAGTGGTTGACGAACCTTGATATTAACCTTACGACGAAGAGCTAGAACCATTGACGATACCCTCTGAGCCACATCCATCATAGCCTCTAAATCCTTGTTGACAAGCGATGTATCAGCTTTTGGGAACTCAGCCAAGTGAACCGAGATATCGCACTTGCCACTCATAGCGTTCAAGTCGCTAAATATCCTCTCCGAGATAAATGGAGCGATAGGAGCGATAAGTTGTGATACGCTCTCAAGACATTGATATAGAGTCTGATAAGCTGATAGCTTATCTTCGCTCATCTCGCCACCCCAGAATCTCTTACGATTCAAACGAACATACCAGTTTGATAGATTCTCGCAGACGAACTCCGAAATCATACGTGCAGCAGGTGTTGGATCGTAATCCTCCAACTGACGAGTGACATCCTCGATAAGAGAGTTGAGTAGTGAGATAATCCATCTATCAATCTCAGGGCGTTTCTCCATCGGAACTTGCTCTTCGGTGCCGTTGAATCCATCGACATTTGCATATAGAGCGAAGAATGAGTAGGTGTTGTATAGTGTTCCGAAGAACTTACGACGCACCTCGTCGACTCCCTCGACATCGAACTTGAGGTTATCCCAAGGTTGGGAGTTAGATATCATATACCAACGAGTGGCATCTGCTCCATATTTAGATAGTACCTCGAATGGCTCAACTGCATTACCCAGGCGTTTCGACATCTTGTTACCAGCCTTGTCGAGCACCAATCCATTAGAGATAATATTTTTGAAAGCTACCGAGTCGAATAGCATTGTCGCAATAGCGTGGAGTGTGAAGAACCAACCACGAGTCTGGTCGACACCCTCGGCGATAAAATTTGCAGGGTAGACCTTCGAGAACTCCTCCTGGCTTATCTCGAATGGGTAGTGAACCTGAGCATAAGGCATAGCTCCCGAATCGAACCAAACGTCAATAAGGTCGCTCTCACGCTTCATAGCCTCACCTGTCGATGAAACTAAGACGATTGAGTCAACATACGGACGGTGTAGGTCGATATTTTTAACTGAGTAGTTCTCCTTTGAGAAGTCGCCAACCTTGAAATCCTTGAATGGATTCTCGCTCATAACTCCTGCGGCGATACTGCGCTCAATCTCGCTCATTAGCTCCTCGATAGAGCCAATACACTTAATCTCGCTATAATCTTCGGTCGCCCAGACTGGAAGTGGAGTACCCCAGAAACGAGAGCGTGATAAGTTCCAATCAACTAGACCCTCCAACCACTTACCAAAACGACCTGTTCCAGTCGACTCTGGTTTCCAGTGGATTGTATCGTTAAGCTCCATCATACGACCTTTAAGAGCCGTAGTCTTAATAAACCACGAGTCGAGAGGGTAGTACAATACTGGCTTATCCGTTCTCCAACAGTGTGGATATGAGTGGGAGTGTTTCTCGATTTTGAACGCTTTGCTCTCCATTTTGAGCTTCACGGCGATATCTACATCAAGGGTTGGAGCATCTTCGGCGAGTGAATCGTCGAAAGCGTTCTTAACATAACGTCCTGCGAACTCGCCGTATGCCTCGACGTCGACATTGTTGGCAACGAACTCTGGGTCTAAATCCTCGATAACGAAGAATTTACCCTCGCGGTCAACCATCGGTTGATTTTTACCTGCCTTATCCACCAAGAACATCGGAGCGATACCTGCAACCTTAGCTGCACGGTCGTCATCCGCACCAAACGTTGGAGCGATATGCACAATACCTGTACCATCCGAGGTGGTTACGAAGTCACCCGAAATTACTCTGAAAGCATCCCCCTCAGGACGCACCCATGGGAGTAGCTGCTCGTAGTTGATACCAACCAACTCATAGCCTTTGAACGAACCTTCGCAGATGGTGAATGTACCTGCCATCTTCTCGGTGAAGTATTTGCTAACTAGCTCTTTAGCCATAATGATACTCTGCTGAGCCTCGGTGTATGGATTCTTGCAATCGACCTTAACATACTCGATATTCTCGCCAACAGCCAATGCTGTGTTCGATGGAAGAGTCCAAGGTGTTGTCGTCCATGCTAGGATATAGAGTGAATCACCCTCAACACCATTGAATAGTTTCTCGCTCAAAGAGTTACGTACGACCTTAAACTGAGCGGTTAGGGTTGTGTCCTTAACATCACGGTAGCAACCAGGTTGGTTAAGCTCGTGGGTCGAAAGACCTGTTCCCGCAGCTGGTGAGTAGGGTTGGATGGTGTAACCTTTGTATAGTAAACCTTTGTTAAACAGCTCTTTAAGCAAGTACCATATCGACTCGATATATTTGTTATCGTAGGTGATATATGGGTCATCCATATTAACCCAATAACCCATCTTCTCGGTTAGTTGCTCCCACAATCCGGTGTACTCCATCACCGCCTCGCGGCACTCACGGTTATACTCCTCGATTGTGATGCTCTTACCGATAGCCTCCTTTGTGATGCCAAGTTTCTTCTCGACACCCAACTCAACGGGTAGTCCGTGAGTATCCCATCCAGCTTTACGATGGACAAGGTAGCCTTGTTGAGTCTTGTAACGGCAGAATATATCCTTAATGGTTCGAGCCATAACATGGTGAATACCAGGGACTCCATTCGCTGATGGAGGTCCTTCGTAGAATACAAATGTTGGCGACTCTTTACGAGTGGTTATGCTCTTTTCGAAGGTCTCATCCTCTCTCCATTTGGCGAGTACCTCAGCTGCTACTTCGGGGAGATTTAACCCCTTATACTCCTTAAATTTCATGTTGCTATCTGTTGTTATCTTATCTATTGAAACGACTGCATCTCAACGAGTTTGGCATATATTCCACCCTTTGCTATTAGCTCGGAGTGTTTGCCCTGCTCTTTGATTTGCCCTTTATCTATTACTAAAATTTTATCTGCTTCATATATCGTGCTGAGGCGATGTGCCACAACTATCGAAGTTCGACCTTTGAGTAGAGTGCTAAGTGACTCTTGTACAAGTTTTTCGCTCTCGGTATCGAGTGCCGATGTCGCCTCGTCGAGAATTAGAATATCGGGATTTTTCAGCACCGCACGTGCTATGCTCAACCTCTGGCGTTGTCCTCCGGATAGTTTCAATCCTCTATCGCCAATGTTGGTCTGATATCCACTCTCGCTCTGCATTATAAAGTCGTGAGCATTAGCTACTTTCGCAGCATCTTCAACCTCAGCAGGTGTAGCTCCTTGTTTGCCAAACGATAGATTACCCATGATGGTATCGTTGAAAAGCACCGTGTCTTGTGCCACTAGACCCATAAGTGCTCGAACACTCTCCTGGGTGTACTCCCTCATCGAGACTCCGTCGATAAGAATATCACCGCTTTGAGGGTCGTAGAAACGAGGTATAAGCTCGCCAATGGTGCTCTTTCCTCCGCCAGATGTACCCACCAATGCAACGCTCTCGCCCTTGTTTACAGTGAAAGAGATGCCTTTGATTACCTGGTTTGAGTTATCGTATGAGAAGCCAACATTGCGGAACTCTATCTTATCATTGAAGCTCTCAAGTCTCTTAGCCTCAGGTGAATCCATCACTTCGCTCTGCTCATCCAGGATATCGAAAATACGCTCACCTGCGGCGATACCTTGGTTAATATTAGCGAATTGGTCGATAAACATACGCACAGGGCGTGTTATCTGCGAGAAGATAGCGATAAAGCCCAAGAACGCAGCTGCCGAGAGTGAACCAGTTGCAACTAAACCTCCACCAAACACGATGATTATACCCACTGCCGTAACTCCCATAAACTCACTCATAGGCGATGCCAACTGCTGGCTACGAACCATTTTGAGGGTTGTTACTGCATGCTCCTCAGTTAAATCTTTGAATTGTTCTTTAACGTAAGGTGTTGCATTATAGCTCTTTATAACCTTGACACCCGACAGCGACTCCTCCAGCCAACTAACCATCTCACCAAGGAGTTTCTGGCTCTTTCGAGCTGGGTTGCGCAGGCGTTTAACTATCGAACCTATCATTATTGCCACCAATGGCATAAATATTATCGAGAAGATTGAGAGCTGCCAGGAGTATCTAAACATTAATATAAGGTATCCTATAACCAAGAATGGCTCACGGAATGCAACCTGCAAAGTATTTGTGATGCAGAACTGCACCATGCTTACATCTGAGGTGATTTTCGAGATGATATCGCCTTTTCGCTGGTCGCTGAAGTATCCAACATGCATATCCATAATCTTGTCAAACATCTGATTACGAATATTTTGCACAGTGCGAGTACGTAGATTCTCAACAGTCCAAGCACACAGATATCTAAACAAATTGCTAAACAGCGACATAAATACTACAACCACAGCCAGCAACATCAACATCATCTGCATGCTGAATTGTTCGCCAAAGACCATCGTGTAGAAGTAGTTGAGATAGGCGGTAAAAGTTTCACCACTAAAGCTAAATTCAGGCAGCGAATATTGTGCTCTAAAGGTGAACTCCTCGTCAAATAGGGTGCTCATGATAGGTGCTATCATCGCATAGTTCAGCGAGTTGAATAGAGCGTATAAAATGGCAAAGAAGAAGTATGGCACAGCATACTTCTCGATTGGTTTAGCGAATTGTAGTAATTTTCTATATGTTTTAAACATCGTATTTAATTATTATACCCTACATCTTCTACGTGTGTGGCTCTGTTATTAGCAGCTTCAACGGCTAAGGTGTCACATCTATTATTCTCAACATTATCTGCGTGTCCTTTGACCCAGATAAACTTGACATTATGTTTGCGGTATATCCGAAGGAATCGCTGCCATAAATCGGGATTCTTCTTATCTTTATACCCCTTCTTCTCCCATCCGAATAACCACCTCTTCTCGACTGCATCGACAACATACTTCGAGTCGGAGTAGATTACAACATCTGAGCCCTCAAATTTCAGAGCCTCCAATCCAACACAAACCGCCATCAACTCCATCCGATTATTGGTGGTTAGATGAAAACCTTGTGATAGCTCTTTGCGATGAATCCCCGAAATAAGCACCACACCATAGCCTCCAGCACCAGGGTTACCCAGTGCTGAGCCATCGGTGTATATGGTAATCGCTGCCAATTAACTCAGCGAAGTTAGTTGCTCCTTGATTGCTGCAATCTTAGCCTCGGCATCTGCCTGCTTAGCTCGCTCTGTTGCCACAACCTTTTCAGGTGCTGAGCTAATAAAACGCTCATTCGAGAGTTTCTTCATAACACTGTTGAGGAATCCTTCCAAGTATTTAAGCTCCTCGCTAAGTCGTTTAACCTCAGCCTCTTTATCTATCTTGTCGCCAAGTGGTAGTGAGTATTGTGTGGTCTTAACCATAAAGGTCGCTGAGCCACTCTCGGCACTCTCGACTGCGATAACACCATCCAAATTACCCATCTTAACGATTACTGGCTCAAACTCCGCAGGGTAGTTACCATCGGCTATAACATTGAGCGTCAAGGTATCACGTTGAGGGATGTTCTTATCTTTACGAACGCTACGAATCGACGATATCACCTCCTGCACCAAGTCAAAACGAGCCAAAAGTGTTTGGTCTGAGCTGTTCGATTTAGGCATTGCCGCAACAGTAATCGAACAGTTAGCCTCACGAGGGGTGATATCCTGCCAAATCTCCTCGGTGACGAATGGCATAAATGGGTGGAGCATACGCATCAACTTATCGAAGAAGCCTTTAGTTGCCTGAAGTGTTGCTGCATCGATAGGTTGCTGATATGCTGGTTTAATCATCTCAAGATACCATCCGCTGAAGTCATCCCAGAATAGTTTGTATGTTGCCATCAAAGCCTCAGATAGTCTAAATGACTCGAAATCGGCCTCTATCTCCGAAAGGATAAAGTTTAATCTATTCTCAAACCACTCAATCGATAAGCGATTATTCTCGCTCTGCTCCAACTTCTCGTCCACCTCCCACATATTAACTAGTCGGTAGGCGTTCCAAATCTTATTGGCGAAGTTACGACCCTGCTCACATAGAGCATTGTCGAACATCAAGTCGTTACCTGCACCCGAACACAACATCATCGCCATACGAACTCCATCGGCTCCATACTCGGCAATCAAGTCGATTGGATCGGGTGAGTTACCTAGCTGTTTCGACATCTTGCGACCAATCTTATCGCGCACGATACCAGTGAAATATACATTCTTGAAAGGCATCTCACCACGATACTCATAACCCGCCATAATCATACGAGCCACCCAGAAGAAGATAATATCTGGGCCAGTCACCAAGTCGTTGGTAGGGTAGTAGTAGCTAATCTCTCTATTATCAGGGGAGTTGATACCATCGAATACCGATATCGGCCACAACCATGAGCTGAACCAAGTATCCAATACATCCTCCTCTTGACGTAGCTGCTCCATGGTGAGTGAATCGTCGCCACTCTTAGCCTTAGCACGCTCTAGCGCCTGTTCTGGAGTTACGCCAACAACATATCCTCCCGTTGGTAGGTAGTATGCTGGGATTCTGTGTCCCCACCACAACTGACGAGATACACACCAATCCTTGATTCCCTCCATCCAGTGGCGGTAGGTGTTTTTATACTTCGCAGGTACGAACTTAATCACATCATCCATCACGGCAGAGGTTGCAGGTTTTGCGATATCCTCCATCTTCAAGAACCACTGCATCGACAATTTAGGCTCGATAGCGACTCCCGTACGCTCCGAACAGCCTACGTTATTGGTGTAAGCCTCGACCTTCTCCATAAGTCCTGCATTTTGCAAATCATCCTCGATAACTCGACGACACTCGAAACGGTCTACACCAACATACAATCCAACCTTGTCGTTGATTGTACCATCATCGTTGAAGATGTCGATAGTCTCTAAATTGAACTTCTCACCCAACATATAGTCATTGATATCGTGGGCAGGGGTAACTTTCAAAGCTCCCGTTCCGAACTCGATATCTACATATTCATCGCGGATAATCGGAATCGAACGACCAACTAGAGGCACAATAACTCGTGCATTCTGCGGAAGGTTGCTATATCTTGGATCGTTAGGGTTAACACATAGGGCCGTATCACCAAGGATAGTTTCTGGGCGAGTCGTCGCAACGATAATAGATGAGTCGCTGCCCTCGATTTTGTAGCGTAGGTAGTAGAGTTTACCCTGCGACTCCTTATATACAACCTCCTCGTCGGAGAGAGCGGTCTTGGCTGAAGGGTCCCAGTTAACCATTCTAACACCTCTGTATATCAAACCTTTGTCGAAAAGGTCGCAGAATACTTTAAGAACACTCTCCGAGCGAACTTCATCCATAGTAAAGGCTGTACGCTCCCAGTCACACGAAGCACCAAGGTGACGCAACTGGTTGAGGATAACACCTCCATACTCCTCTTTCCATTGCCATGCATGCTCTAGGAACTCCTCACGAGTGAGTGATGATTTATCGATTCCCGCCTCCTTTAACTTAGCCACAACTTTGGCCTCGGTGGCGATAGATGCATGGTCTGTTCCTGGAACCCAACATGCATTCTTACCCATCATACGAGCACGACGCACCAACACATCCTGTAGTGTGTTGTTGAGCATGTGTCCCATATGTAACATACCAGTTACATTTGGTGGTGGAATAACAATTGTGTAAGGCTCTCTATCGTCTGGTTCAGAGTGAAATAGTCTATTTTCAATCCAGTAATCATACCACTTCGATTCAATCGACGAGGGTAGATATTTATCTGCTATTGGCATAAGTATATTGGTAATAACGTTTAATCAAACCGCAAATATACAAAACAAATGGCGAATCTACAAATTTTAACATTTTAATTGTGTCAATATCAGATTTTGAAAGCCTATAATCTAGAGGTTAGGTAGGAAACCTCGATTATTCTCGATGGCGATAGTTGTGAACTTCTCGACTAATTCGGGATTTTGAGCTGAGATATTTGTTGTCTCATAAGGGTCGTTTTCGTGGTCGTAGAGCATATATGCTCTCTTTTTACCATTATCGAAAATCGAGAAACGATACTTTTTATCCCTGATAGTTATCTGATTTGTCCAGTAGCTGATAACATAGTCACGACCCTGGATTTCAGGATTTTTAATCTGCTCGACAAAGCTCACTCCATCCAATCCTGCGGGAGGTGTAACGCCTGCTAACTCACAGATAGTAGGATAGATATCAACTGCTGCGATAAGCTCGTCACACCTCTCACCTCTCGCCTGCATCCCAGAGGGCATATTGACCATAAGGACACTATTCAAAGCTCTCTCGAATACGGAGTGTTTGCCCCAAATAGTCTGGTCGCCCAAGTGCCAACCGTGGTCTCCCCAGACGATAACGATGGTGTTCTCGTCTAAGCCCGTCTGTTGGAGCGTCTCCATCACCCTGCCCACCTGAGAGTCGGTGAAACTGATTGCTGAGAAGTATGCCCTGCGCATATCGCGTGCATAATCTTCGGAGAGTTGAACTCCTGCGCCACCCTTCTCAGGATGAAAATATTGGCTAAAACACTCGACGCTATTGTGCATAAATGCGTTGTCGACACCCTGTGGAGTGTCGATATTTTCGGCTAGAGGGACGTCAACTCCATCGTACATATCCCAATATTTTTTTGGCGCAACAAATGGAAGATGTGGCTTGTAGAATCCAACTGCCATAAAAAATGGCTTGTCGTCGCTGCTCTTGCTCAGTTTTTTCAACTGCTCAACCGCCAAAGAAGCCAACTGCCCATCAGCATAACAAGAGTCGGGCAGGTCTAAAAATTCAAAGGCTGGAGTTACACCCTTTTCGCGTATCTTTCCATTGGCGTAACCGTGTAGCATGGCATCAAAACGGTTAGGCCATGGTGAGTTGGGGTTGTTGATGAACTCATCCCAGCTGTAAGGCAACTCAGGGAATATCTCGCCATCTTTGAACGTTTGTCCGCTATCCGAGTGTGATATCTTGCCCATGCCAACTGTGTGGTAACCATTACGTTTGAGGTGGTGGACGAATGTTTCAGGCTGCTCACACTCTTGCGTTCCAACCAAACTGTTCGAGAAGGTGAAGTTGTTAACGTGGCTCTTGTTAGTCGCTCCAATTCCCGTTAGCATCATCGCACGCGATGCACCACTTGTTGGGGCTTGGACATATTGGTGGGTGAATAATCTACCCTGCGAGGCGATATTATCTAAGGTTGGCGATATCACCACCTCTGAGCCAAATTCGCCCATATCCGAACGCAGGTCGTCGATACAAATAAGTAGAATATTGGGCTGCTTCGCCTCCTTTGTCGTAGTACACGCAGTTGCCGCCACCGCCACCGCACCAAGTAGGAAATGTCTCATCGTAGTAAGTTTATAGGTTTCTTTACCACAAAGATAGAGATATATTCCTATTATACAAAAAAAAGTGGCTAGAGTTAGACCCTAGCCACTGATGGTATTTTTTAGCATTATCTATAACCCTAAAGTATCAGCAAGGATACGACTGAATTTCTCTGCACCTATATAATTTAAATGATCGCAGTTGTAAAAGTCTTCAATTACAAATCGTTCGTCATTTTCAAAACTAAAATGTTTGATATTATATTTTGAGCAGAGTCTGTTTATTTCATTATATGTTTTTTTAATTTGTTGTTTATCTAAAAGTTTATTATACTCGCAATAAGTAGGTGCGCTGAATAAAATTGGTTTTATATTTTGCTTAATAAGATTATTTATAACTTCCTCTAAACGCTCTATTTCTTTGTAGTTTAAATCATTATTAGTAAATACCTCAACTCTATTATTATAGGCTTTTTTATTAAAAGACTCTATATTAGTCTTATTATATGTAGAAAATCCATTGTATATATCATTGTTTGTATTGTGTTCTTTGTCAGCTATTTGTTGGTTATTGCTGCCTCTTAAGTAATATTCTAGTTGTTTAAAAACAAAAGATCTTGCTATAGTTTTTTCAGAATATCCAAATATTAAAGGTGATATATCAGCTAATTTATAATATAAATCATTATAGCTATTTAATTTAACACCTGAACTATAATATGCTCTAATTAAACTATACTTATTTGGGTGTTGAAATAATGTGTGATAATCAACGCTTATAAGCACGTATTTTAGATTTGGCAAACCTTGGCGTTGAGCCTGTTCTAGTATTGCAGCGCCTAATATTATATCATGTGAAGCCTCAGCAATGTTATAGACTTCTAAATCGGCAAAACAACTTGGATTTACTGCGTTATGTGCATGAGAGTTTCCCAAGACGATAAGTTCTATACTATCTTTCTTCTCTATTAGTCCTCGGTATTTTATATCTGTTAATGTTACGATATTTCTGAAGAATAAATAATCTATAGCAGAAACTAAAAACATGAATAAGAGTAGTAGTATGGTGATTTTCTTTACAAATAATCTCATAATAATTAGAATTGAAAATAGATAAAATCACCTTGCTCTCCTTGGAATAAAATTATAAATAATATCAATCCTAAATATAGGGTAAATCGAACAAAACTATATTTGAAGATGTGTTTATTAGGCAATTGCAATGCATGCTGCTTATCTCGTTGTAACCACTCAACAGCAATTAGAATAAATATATATCGGATTATCATTTTTCCATAAATAAATGATACATCAAATAGTGAATCTGAGAATATATTGGTAATATACATCCAGGCATCACTGATACTTTCGGCTCTAAAAATTATCCATCCAATAACGGCAAGTCCGAAGGTTACGCACATCTGAATGAACTCTTTGATAGATGGTAGCCACTTACCCGCAGCGACGATATCGGTGTTTTTGCGATTCGAGCCCATCAACATCAGTGGTAGGAATAGTAGGGCATGATAAGCTCCCCAAGCGATAAATGTCCAGTTTGCACCGTGCCAAAAACCACTAACAAGGAAGATAACCATTGTATTTCGAAACTTCATCCAAGTTCCACCTCGGCTACCACCAAGTGGGATGTAGATGTAGTCTCTAAACCACGTCGTTAGTGAAATGTGCCACTTACGCCAGAACTCTGCGATATCTCGTGAGAAGTATGGGAAGTTGAAGTTCTGCATCAAGTTGATGCCAAACAGTCGAGCTGTACCAATAGCTATATCTGAATAACCTGAGAAGTCGCCATATATCTGGAACGTAAAGAATATCGCACCCAGCAGTAATGTAAACCCACTCTCGTCAGCAGCGTTGTCCCATATTTGATTTACGGCTAATGCACAGTTGTCGGCTATGACCATCTTCTTGAATAGACCCCAAAGAATTTGGCGGCAACCATCCACGGCTTTGGCGTAGTCGAATGTGCGAGTTTTATAGAACTGAGGTAGTAGATTCGTCGCTCTCTCGATAGGTCCTGCGACAAGTTGAGGGAAGAAACTGATATATGCGAATAGGTCGATTATTGAGTGGGTAGGTTTAATCGAGCCTCTGTAGACATCAATAGTGTAGCTTAGAGCTTGGAATGTGTAGAATGAAATTCCGACGGGTAGTAAGATATCGAGCGTTACCCAATCTAATTCAACTCCGAATGTTTGGAATAACCTCGAAAAATTCTCGCTGAAGAAGTTGAAATACTTGAAGATACCAAGTATAATAAGGTTTATAACTACATTAGCAGTTGCATATATTTTGGCACTATTTTTGTGGGGGGGTTGGGCTTTCTCAATTTGCAAACCGCTGTAGTAGCTGCACGCTGATGTAAAAGCAATCAAAATTAGGAATCTCCAATCCCACCAACCGTAGAAAATATAGCTTACAACTACGATAAAAGCATTTTGCAGCTTTAAGTTTTTATTAAACACAAACCAATAGAGCAGAAAGACTATTGGCAGGAATAGTAAAAATTCAAAAGAGTTGAATAGCATTATAAGTCTAGATTAGGTGTTTTGTACTCTGTCTCTGTGAGATAATTCGTTGCAAAGATAGTTGTTTTAAAGAAATTACAAAAAAAACACACAAAAAAATGGCTAGAGATTTTAACTCTCTAGCCATAAATATATTGAATATAACTCCTCTTAGAACGACATCTTAACGCCTACGAAGTATGTACGTGGAAGTATTGGTCCATAGATATAGCCTGCGTCACGGTCTGCTCCGACATCCAAATCTGATTGGTACTGGTCGAAGATATTTTTAACTCCGCCCTGTAGTTGAAGTTTGAACGAAGATGTGATATCGAATGTGTAGCTAAGTTGCATACCCATATCGAAGAAGCTATCTGTCCACTCGGTTGTATCCTCCTCTATATAGCCCGCAGCATGCTCAACGAGCATCGAACCTGTCATAGTACCGAACGCTGATAGCTCAAGGTTTTTGTAGAGGTCGAAGTTGGCATTGAAGTAACCGTAGTGGTCTGGTGAGCGGAGCATCTGCTCCTCGCCACTAACTCCGATAACCCACGATTGAGCCTCAGTGTAGTGGCTCTTTTGGAATGTGTAACCAGCTTGGATATCGAAGATGCTAGGGATACCTACACGAAGCTCTGCGTTGAGACCTCTAACGATTGCTCCCTCGGCATTTGAACGCTCCCAACGAATTGGTGTACCATCCTCATCCTCGATAAGCTCCTCGGTGAATGCGTTGTTGAGTTTGGTGTAGAAACCCTCGACAAGAAGGTTCGCCTCAACTCGTCCGAATGTGCGGTAGTAGTCAATAGAAGCACTAACGCTATTTGAAATCTCAGCCTCTAAATCCTCGGCGTTGTATGTTCCGACCATAGCACCACCAACCGACTCGATATGCAAATCCTCGCTATAGGCTTGAGGTGCACGGTAACCACTCGAATAGCTTAGGCGAAGTCCCAATCCCTCGATTGGAGTGTAACGGATATTGGCACGAGGTGCGAAGTTAACATCGTTGAATGTGTTGCCTGTGCTCATATTTAGGATAGAGTAGGTGTCGACACGGAATCCATAGATAAAGCTAACTAGGTCTGATTTCCACTCATTTTGAAGATATGTTCCAAAGGTGTTAACCTCTTGATTTGTAGCGACTCCATAGGCGTCATAACTATCTTCTAGTTTGTTGTATGTGTACTCTACTCCAAGCATTACATCCGAGCTAAAGCCTCCAGCCTCGAATGAGTAGGCATACGAACCTCCAGTCACCGATGTCACATCCTGAGTTGTTCCATAGGCATATAGTGCATTGAGTCCATCCTCGTCAAACTCGCCGCTCTCCATCTGCTCTCCCAGGCTACCACCACCAAAGTAGCTCTCGCGATTGGTGTGTTGGAATGAGGTGTAGAGGCTCAAACGGTTCTTATAGTTTGGTGAGTAGTAGTCGTAAGTTAGACCTCCACCATGAATCGAGTGGTCGAGCATCTCAGCAATCTCAGCCTCGTGAACTGGCAAATCAAAGCTATCGCCACCACGACGATACTCCGAGATGTGGTGGTAGTTGAGAGTCAGCTTTGAGTATGGTGAGATTTTGTGGTATGCGCTCATTCCGATACTCTCCATATCTATCTCAACAAGCTCCGAGAAACCATCGCCATTGCGGTCGTAAGCCTCTCTATCGCGAGTCATAGCGTAGATATATGCTCCGCTACGGTAGTCGCTACTAACGAGTGAACCATTTAGCGAGTTGGTGATATCGGCAGCAGCTGAATCACCCATAAAGTTTGTTAGGTTCGATACCGAAAAGCTATTGCGTGTAGGCTCTTTGGTGATGATATTAACCACACCACCAATCGCACTTGGTCCAAAGAGGGCTGAACCACCACCACGAACTACTTCGACTCTCTCGACCATAGCAGTAGGAATCTGTTCGAGTCCATAGACCTGATTTAGAGCACTAAAGATAGGACGGCTATTCATCAAAATCTGAGAGTAAGCACCCTCCAAACCATTGATACGAAGTTGTGGCGCACCACAGTTATTACATGTATTCTCAAGGCGTAGACCAGGTTGGTAGTTTAGTGACTCGCTGATGGTCGAAGCACCTGTTGTCTCGAACACCTTGTCGCCAATAATATTTACAACAGTTGGAGCCATTCTACGGTTCTCCTCACGACGGCTCGATGAAACGATGATTTCACCAACTGATAGAGACTCCTCTTTTAGTTGGAAATTTAGCTCAAGAGTCTGCTCTTCGGAGAGAGTAACGCTCTTCTCGACACTCTTATAACCGATAGATGATGCTACGACAGTGAACTCGCCCTGAGGTACGTTTGTCATGTGGTAGTGTCCTGAGCCATCGGCTGTTACACCGATAGTTGTACCTTTGAAAGCGATTGTTGCATATGGGATATGCTCTCCACTCTCTTTATTTATGACGTGACCGATAACGGTAATGTCGCTCTTTTCTTTTGATTCAGCGTTAACGCTGAGTAATGAACTAACCATAATAATGGCTAGAAGTAAAAATTTCTTCATTGTGTTTATTAAAAATTAAAATTGATTATGTACAAGTTGATATTGCTGTACACTTCTCCTTTCGAGATAGCGCACAGTAGTCCCTGTGTAGGGTTAAATTCTCTTGTTAGATATGGATAGGCGGAGCTCGCCCAGCTTCGCAGTAACTATACTCTACGACGGCAGAGCAGAGTTGAGTCTCAACCTTGCTCAGTAGAGTGAATATAGCTGCCGCTAATACCAGAAGTGTAAATCCACCAATAAGCGTCGAGGTAAACAGTTCAATGAATGTTAGTTGCTCGGCTGTGTGGGTGTGATTTAAATCTTGATTATCATCGAGGGTTGATAGATGGGAGTGGATAACCCACTGATTATCGATGATGTGTGAGTGGATGAATAGGGTTGTCGATAGTGCATATACAAACATAGTTATCGCAACCATTGCAGTTGCAATATTGCGCATATACCTATTTAAATATGTAGATCTTCTATTCATCGGTGCAAAGATATATTTAAAATATATATTATGCAATACCTAAATATAGGTATGATATAAAAAACACCTCCAAGAGTGATGAAACTCCTGGAGGTGTCGTTTAATTATCTATTTAAGAGCTGACTAGCTCTTTACATCTTCGGTGTAAGCCTCGTTGTGGATGCTCTTCATAGCACGACCTGATGGGTCGGTGTTGTTTCTAAAGCTCTCATCCCACGCCAATGCCTCGGCAGTACTACATGCAATTGATGGAACTGATGGAACACACAGCGCAGCGTAGTTGCTTGGGAAGTGCTCGCTAAAGATTGAACGATAGTAGTACTCCTCTTTCGATTTTGGAGGGTTGATTGGGAATCGAGACTCCACCTCAGCCATCTGCTGATCGCTAACCTCTTTCTCGACCATCTCACGAAGAGAGTCAATCCAGTTGTAACCTACACCATCAGAGA
This sequence comes from Rikenellaceae bacterium, assembly GCA_047178865.1. Lineage (GTDB taxonomy): Bacteria > Bacteroidota > Bacteroidia > Bacteroidales > Rikenellaceae > Alistipes. The sequence continues at coordinate 58,400 of JBCQSY010000003.1, read as the reverse complement.
ACTGCTCCTTTTGACGCCAAGCGATTTCGGCAGGAAGTTGATCCTCGAATGCTTTACGTAGCACCCACTTCTCAATCTTCTCCTTGGTAATCATCTTATCCTTAGGGTTTAGGCGCATTGCAACATCCATAAACTCCTTGTCGAGGAATGGAACACGACCCTCAACACCCCATGCTGCCAAAGTCTTATTAGCACGCAAACAGTCATACATGTGGAGCTTGAATAGCTTACGCACGGTCTCCTCATGGAACTCCTTAGCGTTAGGCGCTTTGTGGAAGTAGAGGTATCCTCCGAACAACTCATCGGCACCCTCACCCGAAAGAACCATCTTGATACCCATACTCTTGATAGCACGAGCTAGAAGGTACATCGGGGTACTTGCGCGGATTGTTGTAACGTCGTAAGTCTCAATATGATAGATAACATCACGAAGTGCGTCGATACCCTCTTGAACTGTGAAGTGAATCTCGTGGTGAACAGTTCCAATCTTATCGGCAACCTTTTGAGCTGCTGCCAAGTCTGGTGAACCCTTTAGACCAATAGCGAACGAGTGGAGTTGAGGCCACCAAGCCTCGCTACCATTCTCACACTCTTGACGAATACGAGAGTACTTCTTAGCTAGAGCTGATGTGATTGATGAGTCGAGACCTCCCGATAGTAACACTCCGTAAGGAACATCACACATAAGTTGGCGACGTACCGACTCTTCGAGAGCTTGACCTAGCTCCTCGATAGTTGTGGTGCTATCCTTAACTGCGTCATAGTCAACCCAGTCACGGTTGTACCATCTTTTGACCTCTCCATCTTTAGAGTAGAGTGCACATCCAGGTTTGAACTCCTCGATTTTATAACAGAAACCCTCTAATCCCTTCAACTCAGAAGAGACATAGAAACGTCCTGCTGTATCCCAACCCATATATAGAGGTATAATACCCATGTGGTCGCGGGCGATAAGATATTCATCCTTCGACTCGTCGTATAGAGCGAAAGCGAAGATACCATTCAAATCCTCGATAAAGTCGAAACCCTTCTTTGCGTACAATCCAAGGATAACCTCACAGTCTGAGTTTGTCTGGTATGTATATACATCTTTAGTCTGCTCGCGAAGTTCGAGGTGGTTATATATCTCGCCATTAACAGCTAGTATATGTTTTTGATCTAGACTAAATAGTGGTTGTTTACCCGATGTTGGGTCTACGATAGATAGACGCTCATGCGCAAGAATTGCTCTCTCTCCACAATAAATACCTGACCAATCTGGCCCACGGTGTCTAAGACGTTTAGACATCTTTAGTGCTTGAGGACGAAGCTCTGCTGCTGCTCCATCTTTGATATCAAATATTCCAAGTATGCTACACATTATACCAATTAGTTTTTAAAAATATATCAAAAAAATCAACACCCTATAAAGTAAGGGCATAATACAATGTGGTAAAGGTAGTGAGAATTAATCACTCCACAAAATTTTGAATATTCTTTTTGCGATTTTTTTTGCAATTTCGAGTCGGGCTAATTATAATCCCCTAGTTTTTAGGAGTAAATATAAATACTATAGGAGGCAACTTTAAAGCGCCTCCTATAATAACTTTAGGTATTGAGATTATTTCTTCTCCTTTTTACTCTCCTTCTTGCCCTTTGGCTCACCCTCTGGTTTCTCTTTTGGCTCACCCTCTGGTCTGCCCTCTGGTTTTTCGCCGCGCATCTCGTCACCTTGTGGTCTGCCCTCTGGTCTGCCTTGTCCACGCATCTGCTCTGGACGGTGTTGTCCGCCACGTTGTCCACCACGCATCTCGTCACCTTGAGGTCTGCCGCCACGTTGTCCACCACGCATCTCGTCACCTTGAGGTCTGCCGCCACGTTGTCCACGGTGCATCTGCTCTGGACGATGTTGTCCGCCACGTTCGCCGCCACGCATCTGCTCACCCTGAGGTCTGCCACCACGTTGTCCACCACCACGACGCTCTTGGCTCTTCATATACCTTTCGTACTGCTCGGCAGTTAGGATAGCCTCCATCTTTTTGTTGTTGGCTTCGAGTGCCTCTTGTGCTTTAGCTCGTTTTGCCTCCATCTCCTTGATTCGCTCCTCTCGCTCCTCGATGGCTAGCGTCTCGTTTTCTAGGTTTAGTGCATAGATTTTCTCCGCCTGAGCATCGGTTAGCTCATACTCTCTTTGGAGAATCTCGGATTTGTGTTTTGCTACATCTTCAGCTGAAAGTTGCTCTCTTCTATTCTCAGCTCTCTCAGCTCTACCAGGTTGCGCTGAAAGCGTTGATAGGGATAGTGTGACAATTGCCATTAATAACATTAACTTCTTCATAACTCTAATTTTTTATAAGTTTAATTTTAAATTTTACATTGGTTTTCCTACTGCAAAATTAGAGTGAAAATGTTAAAGTGGTTACATTTTCGCCTTGAAACGGACAATTCTAGGAGTGAATCGACTGAATCCACTCCTTGAAACGACTAACACGTGCCTTTGAAACGATGATTTTTTCGGGGATTTCGACCACTAAATTGATACTTAGGCGACTTCCGAACCATACAGATATATCTTTAACCGCCTTGCGCGAGATGATAAATTGTCGATTTGCTCGATGAAAATCATGCTCTGGCAGTAGCTCTGCCAACTGTTCGAGGCTCTTGTCGATAGGGTAGCAGCTGCCATCGAGAGTGGTAACCTTGACTCTATCCTCCGAGATGTAGAAGAACGCACTATCCTCCACCTCGATAGGGACAATCCTATCCTTGACATGAGCCAAGAGGGTTACTGGTCGACTCTGCTCGGAGCGAGCAGCAGCTATATTATTCACCTTTTCGCGTAGAGACTCAGTGTCGACATTCGAGAAGAGTTTCAACTTATCGAGTGCCTTCTTGACATCCTCCTCGCTGAGTGGTTTGAGGATATAGTCGATACTATTCACCTCGAAAGCTCGCAGAGCATACTCGTCGTATGCTGTGGCGAAAATCACTGGTGCGGTGATATCTACCGAGTTAAATATAAGGAATGAATCACCATCGGCTAGATGGATATCCATAAATACCAAATCGGGCATTGGGTGCGAGCTAAAGTAGTCGACACTCTCCTCGACACTCTCAAGGGTGGCTATAATCTGGCTCTGTGGTGCAACACGATGGAGAATTGACTCTAGGTTCTTAGCCGCAGCACTCTCATCCTCAACTATTACTATCTTCATCTTTTGGGTTAATTAGTGGTAATTTAACTGTGAAAATTCCATTTGTATCGTTAACTACTATTCGACGTTTGGCGAGCAGAATCCACCTCTTGCGTAGGTTGTCGATACCTATACCAGTTGACGGGTCTCGTTCGATTTTAGGTCTAATCTCGTTAGATACAACCATAACTCCATCCTCGATTTTAATCGAGATAGTGAATGGTCGAGCTGTTGTTATAATGTTGTGTTTTACAGCATTGTCGAGTAGTGGCTGAAGTGAAAGAGGTGGTATAAGCCAGTTCTTATAGCTCTCCTCGATATTGATATCGAATGTTAACTTCTCGCCGTAACGAATCTCGAATAGGTAGATATAAGCCTCGACAAAACGCATCTCTTCGGAGAGAGTTGTCAACTTCTGCTCTCCGCTCTGGAGGATATACCTAAATGTATAGGATAGCTGGTCGATATATGTTAGCGATCTATCGGAATCACCCTCTCTAACCAACATCGAGAGCGAGTTGAGCGAGTTGAAGAAGAAGTGAGGGTTTACCTGATTCATCAAGACATTATACTTTGTGGTGATATTCTCGGTCTTGAGCCTCTCGTTCTCAATCTTTATCCTTTGACGTTGCCCAATCGAAATGGATAGGAATCCGTAGAGTAGCGATACGATAAGAGCGAAACTCCACCTTAGTAACAGCATAAAGTCAAATGGATATCTACCCAATACTCTAATTGGAATACCTCCACTACCTCGTCGTGGCATAATCTCAGGGGCTAGGAAATAGAGCACAACCAGTGCAAATCCCAACACTATAATCAGCCTGAGTATTCGGCTTAGTACACTAGTTTTTGCCTTGTTGCGATTTCCGCTCAACACCACAATTATCACAAACGAGAGGATAAAGTAGTAGAGTATCTGCTGTGCCAAGACCAAAGGGTCGCGTGCATCTGTTACGATTAGTGGCGCAACTGGTCTGCCATTGACTCTAGTTATCACATTAAGCTCAGGGTTTGCCATATTGTGACGACGCGACATTGTGGTGATAAATTGGAGCATATCACCATCCTGGAGGCTATATTGTCGGATGCGATTTCGAGTTACATATATCGTGTCGGTGTTGATTATGATATTTCCATAGCTACCATCCTCGGCGATATGTATAACGCCACTTATTCGAGGGTCTAAATCGCCTCTCTCTGGCTGATTGGATGGTTGTTGTGAGGTGTCGACATTGAGTATCAACACCATAAAGTATGACAAGTTAACCACTAAGCTAACTGCCATCGCCACGATAATATTGGTTATATATCTACTGTACCACATATATTTTTTAGAATCTGTTACTTATCCTCCTCATACCACGATGCATAGAGCGTGTAATCTTTAGCTATGCGTCGAATTATCTCATCTCGTTGTTCTGGTGCTACCTCTTTAACCTTCTTGGCAGGTACTCCTGCGTATATCGAGTTGGGTTCGAGTTTCGAATTTGACAACACCAACGAGTTGGCTGCAACGATACACCCCGATGCCACTACAGCATTGTCGAGAATAGTAGCTCCCATACCAATCAGACAGTCATCTTCGATTATCGCACCATGTATAGTGGCGTTGTGTCCGACACTAACTCTATCTCCGATATGGGTCTGTGATGGGTTTGCTGCACCCTCATATAGGGTGTGGATAACTGTTCCATCTTGGATATTGCTACCTTCGCCAATGGTTATTTTATTGACATCGCCGCGTAGAACCGTTCCGTACCATATCGAAGAGTTCTTCCCGATTGTAACGTCACCTATCAAAACAGCTGTTTCGGCTAGGAAACAACCCTCTGCAACTTGTGGGGTGTAACCCCTTAAACTCTTTATAATAGCCATTGTATTCGCTTAATTATTAAACTCTTTTTTTGCACTCTGCCAGAAACTCTCCATCTCGTCGAGCGATAATTCGTTGATTACCTTGTTGTTATTCTTGGCTTGCTCCTCGATATAGTTGAATCGAGAGATAAACTTTTTGTTACACCTGTTAAGCGCCGCCTCAGGGTCGACCCCATATTTACGACATGCATTAATCATCGCAAAGAGCATATCACCCATCTCCGCTTCGAGTGCATCTTGGTTGTTTTGAGCCATCTCGACCTCGACCTCCTCCATCTCCTCGCGAACCTTAGCCCAGACATCCTCTCTTTGTTGCCAATCGAACCCAACAGCTGCCGCCTTTTCGCTAATCCTATAGGCCTTGACTAGAGCTGGTAACGAACGAGGTACACCCGATAGAACTCCACCCTTGCGGCTCTTTTTCTTCAATTTCAGAGCCTCCCAGTTAACTTTAACCTCTTCTGGAGTGTTGGCGATAACGTCGCTGTAGACGTGTGGATGACGATAAATTAACTTATCACTCACCCCATTAGCAACATCTGCTATGTTGAAGTGGTTGCCCTCTTCGCCCATCTTCGAGTAGAAAACAACATGTAGTAACATATCACCTAACTCCTCGCTAATGCCGCTCATATCGCCTTCGTTTATGGCGTCGATAAGCTCGTAGGTCTCCTCGATAGTGTTGTTGCGTAGCGACTCGAAAGTCTGCTCACGATCCCAAGGACACTCTACTCGGAGTTTGTCCATTACATCTAAAAGTCGCCCGAAAGCCTCTAGTTTTTCACTTTTCATATATTTATATCTTTTTGAGTAGGTGTGAGTTTACCTCCTTAACCCGCTCACTGTAACTGCTCATAACATCGACTCTAACACCCGCCTCGCGTAGATGTTGAGCACCAATACACTTAACAAAACAGCTAGGTTCGTATAGTGCGAAACAGACCCTAGAGATACCATGCTCGATGATTAGCTGCGAACAGCTCTTAGGCTGGCGACTACGTGTCGAGCAGGGTTCGATGGTTGAGTATATCGTAGCTCCTTGAAGGGCTGCTCCTCCATCAATGGCTTTCTGAATGGCGGCCTGTTCGGCGTGGTATAGAGGGTTGTCTTCGCCAGTGTACCCAGTAAATATTCCGCCACTGCGAGTGAGGATAATAGCTCCAACCGAGTAACACCCTTCGCTCTTGGGTGAATATAGGCTCTCTTGGATTGCCGCCTCCATAAAATCACTATCCAAAAGCGTCGTATCGCCCTTTACTAAATAGGTCTCAACCTCCATTCCGCCAAGATTTTCCTCTTGTTTCTCGCACTGCTTAATCCACTCAGGCAGGGTGAAACGTGGAGCGAGACTATCCGCAACAACCACTCCAGGATTAGATGCCACACGAACTCTATCGACTATCCCCGACTCGAAAAATAGAGAGTGTATCCTCTCGCCTCCCTCGACAAAGATGTTGAATATGCCTCTATGCTCCAGCTCGGTTACGATAAATGCCGCGGTGATACTATCACTTACGATAACTTCAGCCATTTCAGCCAGCTCCGCCCTCTCCCGATTTGAGAAGATTATGATTCGTCCCTGGCCTCGATGGAAGATTTTGTGTTGTGGTGAGATATCACCTCTGCCGCTTATGATAACCCTCGCAGGCTCGATAGCTTCACCTCGTGATAACCTCTTTGCCTTAAGCTCCTCACACTTGATGGTGAGTGATGGGTTATCACTTCGCAGGGTGTTGCCTCCGATAAGAATTGCGTCAGCTTCACTACGTAGTGAGTAGATAGAGTCCCAATCCTCTTTGGTGGATAGGATTAGCCTCTTTGATGAGAGATCATCTATATACCCATCCTTTGATGTTGCTACCGATAGTGTTACTGACATATCCCTTCTCTGTTTTCTGCAAAGATATAATTTTTTTTGCTTGTTAGCAAACTTCACAACCTCAATCGTGCTTTGCGATATTAATATTTTGGCATATTACTTGCTTAGTTTCTCTCTCGTGAGAAGATTATAGAGAAAAACTCTAGTATTAAAAACTAAAAATTACACTTATGAAAAAAATTAGATTTCTCGTTGCAATGTTGGCTTTCACCGCTTTTGCAACATCCATTGCAGTTGCTGAGGATATCTCAGAGGAGCGCAAACCAATAGTCTATCTGTTGGCCGTTGATGAAGGCTCGGAGCCTGTTCCAACATCTCAAGCAGAGGAGGCTATGATGAATCGTGAGGCGGTCGAGTGTGCGAAGATTAAATTTAAAGAGCATTATAGGACTGGTTTCCAGCAGGTTCAACCACCAACGATTATGTTCACAGACCGTAATAATAAGTTCTCAATCGGAATAGGTGGATATATAGCTATGCGTGTGGGTTATGATTTTAAAGGTTCGCCTAGCAGCACCGATTTTATCCCTTATGATATATCTGTGCCTAGTAACTCATTAGATCAGACTGGTTTAGCGATGGATTTAACCACTTCGCGACTATTCGTTAAGGCTCTATTCAACACTCGTACCTTAGGTACTGTTGAGGTGTTTATCGATGGAGACTACCGCGGAGGCAGCGAGGGAAACTATCGTCCACGTGTGCGTTCGGCTTATGTCTCGATGAAGGGTCTTCTGTTTGGTCGTGACTTCACCACATTCTGTGATTTGGATGCAGGCCCTCGAACTATCGACTTCCAAGGTCCAAATGCATATAATGCCAACTTTGCAACGATGCTTAGATATGTCTACACCTGCGCAAACGACCACCTTACTTTAGGTATCGCTGCGGAGTATCCACAGTTGTCGGGTGCGTATGGTTCGGATTATGAGGCTGTGACTCAGCGTGTTCCCGACTTCCCGATGTATGCGCAGTATGAGTGGGGCGAGGAGCGAAAGAGCCACTTTAGAGCATCTGCGGTTCTGCGTAATCCATACATGTATAGTAATATAACCGATGAGGCGACATCTATATTTGCGTGGGGTACTCAGGCGTCGGGTCGTATCTCGACAAGTTGGTTCGATATCCTATTTAATGGAGTATATGGTAAGGGTATCGGTCAATATATCCAAGATTTGACAGGTGCTGGTCTCGACTTTACACCATATCCGAACGGCTCTTCTCAGCTGCAAGCTACACCTATGTGGGGTGTTCAAGGCTCTATAGCGTGGAAGATGACAGAGAGAATTGAGATGAATGGTGGTTACTCAACCGTATCGGTAGATTCTGAAAATGGTGGTTACTACTACGGCGATAGTGGTTATAAACGAGGTCAATATGTCTTTGGTAATGTTTTCTGTGATATTACTCCTCGATTTAATATAGGTGCGGAGTATCTATATGGATGTCGCAAGAATGTAGGCGGAGAATCTTCTCAAGCCAATCGAGTTAATGTGTTGATGCAGTATAGTTTCTAAAGAAAAACAGATACAATATGATGGGTGGCTAGGAGTTTTGTTTGACTTTTAGTCACCCTCTATTTACTCAGCCTTTTGTTTAAACTCGCGCAGTAGAAGTACCAACATCACTCCCGTAAGCATCGAAGAGAGCAGGTCTGAGAGAGGCATGCTATACCATATTCCCCATAGCGCAGGGATGGTGGTGTATTTACCAAAGAACCAAGGCAGGATATAGAGCATAGGCATCAGTATCAGAACCTGGCGTGTGAGTGATAGGATGATTGCGGTCTGTGCTCGTCCGATACATTGAAATAGATTCGAGGTAACCATCTGAAATGCAACGATAGGGAACATAATCAGAACGCAACGCAATCCATCGACCGAGAGTCGAATCAAATCTTCGTTACTCGTAAAGATAACAACTGCAAATCGTGGTGCAAATTGCGCAATGATAAAGCCAGTGATAGTTATCATTGATGCTAGAATAAGAGTGTAGATATAGACCCTAATAACACGATCGAACTTCTTAGCTCCATAGTTGTAGCCAGCGATAGGTTGCATACCTTGATTCAAACCCATTACAACCATCAAAAATAGGAATACAAAGCGGTTGACTATACCATAAGCTCCAACGTTGAGGTCACCTTCGGCTCCTCCGTGATACATCAATCCTCGATTGATAAGTACCGCAACGATGCATGTTCCAGTGTATAGCAGACATTGCGAAGCTCCGATTCCGAAGATGCGGGATACGATGTGTCGTCTAAGGCGTAGGAATTGAGTGCGGATATGTATGATTTTGCTCCTATCCGATAGAACATATATCTCCCAGGCGAGCATTATAGCTTGAGCAATTATCGTAGCTATCGCTGCACCTTTTATTCCCCACTCAAATATGTAGATAAATATCGGGTCGAGGATGGTGTTGATAACAACCGTTCCGACTGTTGCCATCATGCTCATCATGGGGTAACCAGCCGAGCGGATTGCTCCGTTAAGACCCATATAGAGGTGGGTTATAACATTACCATACATTATGATACGAGCATAATCACGTGCATAGGGTAGGGTGGCCTCACTTGCACCAAAGAGGGTGAGAACCCAATCTAGATTGGAGAGGATAATAAGGCTAAATCCAACTCCGATAATTAGGCATAGAGTGATTATGTTTCCCAGGATATACTGAGCAGAGAGGTAGTTACGCCTACCGAAACTCAGCGAGATAAAGACCGAACCGCCCATTCCAACGAGCGAACCAAATGCCGCCCCTAGATTCATCAGAGGGAAGACAACAGCCAGTCCTGAAATTGCCATTGCTCCCACTCCATGGCCGATAAATATACTATCGACCATGTTGTAGAGCGAGGTTGCAATCATTGCGATAATCGACGGCAGCGCAAACTCTAAGAGTAGAGGCATTAGTCGTTTCTCGCCTATATATGTGACATCTTTGTAGCTGGTTCTATCTCGCATCTCGTTGTGGTTTGTGATGCGCAAAAGTAGGCAAAAATGTCGCTATAATCAAACTTTTTACTCGTTAATTGAGCGAGTAATTTTCATAGCACAGAAGTTCGGGCCGCACATAGCGCAGTGGTCAGAGTTCTCACCAACCATATTATAGTGCATCGAGCGTGAACGCTCAGGGTCGAGCGATAGGTTGAATTGGTCTTGCCATCTAAAGTCGTAACGTGCACGGCTCATAGCTAAATCTCTCTTTATCGCCAACTTATTACCCTTGGCAATATCCGCTGCGTGGGCTGCAATCTTGAAGGTTACAACACCCTCGCGAACATCATCTCTGTCGGGTAGAGCAAGGTGCTCCTTGGTTGTTACGTAGCAGAGCATTGCAGTGCCCAACCAACCAATCATCGTAGCTCCGATAGCGGCAGTGATGTGGTCGTATCCAGCACCTATATCACATACTAGAGGGCCTAGCGTGTAGAATGGTGCTCCGTGACACACCTCCTGTTGTAGGGTCATATTCTCAGCGATTTTATTCATTGGAACGTGTCCTGGCCCCTCGATAATAACCTGTACGTTATATTGCCAAGCGCGCTTAGTTAACTCTCCCAAGGTGCGTAGCTCACCAAATTGAGCCTCATCGTTGGCGTCAGCTGTAGAGCCTGGGCGAAGTCCATCACCAAGTGATAGAGCCACATCGTATTGAGCACACAACTCACAGATATCATCGAAGTGCTCATATAGGAAACTCTCGCATTGGTGCTTCTCCATCCATTTTGCCATGATAGAACCACCTCTTGATACGATTCCTGTTACACGACCCAACGCCGCCCCGACATGCTCGCGGCGTAGTCCTGCGTGGATTGTGAAGTAGTCGACTCCCTGCTCACACTGCTCGACGAGTGTCTCGCGGAAACTCTCCCAGTTCAAATCAGCAACCACTCCGTTAACCTTGCCTAGGGCTTGGTACATAGGAACTGTTCCGATTGGCACTGGCGAGTTGCGTAGAATCGCCTCACGAGTTGAGTGGATATCCTCCCCTGTTGATAAATCCATTACGGTATCTGCTCCCCATCTAACGCCCCAAAGAGCCTTCTCGACCTCCTGGTCGATTGATGAGCCAAGGGCTGAGTTGCCGATATTAGCGTTGATTTTCACCAAGTACTCCGAACCGATAATCATAGGCTCAGATTCGGGGTGTTTACGGTTGCTAGGGATAATAGCTCGTCCCGAAGCAATTGACTCTCGAACCATCTCAGCGGTTACTTCACCCTCTCGTTTACCACTCTCGCGGATAGCGACATACTCCATCTCTGGGGTTATGATGCCCTGCTTTGCATACCACATCTGAGTGCGGAAATCACCCTTGTCGTCTAGGCGCATTCCCCACTTCTCGCGTAGTTTTGGTAGACCCTTTGTCGTGTCAACCTGGTACGATGGCTCAGCGTAGATGCCACTGGTGTCGTAGAGCGAGATGCTCTCGCCATTTGTGAGTGAACACTCACGCATTCCCACCTCTATATCGGGGAAAATTTCGCCATTTAGAGTAACTCTTCTAGAGTTTATCTTCTTATAGTCAAATAGTTCTTTAAACATCTATCTTAAATTTGTTATAGTTTTATATCGTATATCTGTATTACACCCTCAAGGTGTCTCTCTTTATCAACCACAAGTAGGCTATTAACCTTATTTTGAGTCATTATACCCTCTGCGGTGATAAGCATTTCGCTCTTATCTATAGATTTTGGGGATGGTGTCGCGATGTCGGAAGCGACCAGGTTGAAGAAATCAGCCTCTCGACTCTCCATAGCTCGTCGTATATCTCCATCGGTGATGATACCCGTCACCTTATCATCTTGACACACCACCAATAGACCCAGCCCTGCGCAGCTGATTTTGTGTATCATATCCTTTGCCGAGCAGTCGGGTGAGGCGATAGGTAATCTATCGCGACGCATAACACTCTCGACTCTCATCAACAACCTGCGACCTAGACTTCCACCAGGGTGTCGCTTTGCAAAGTCGACAGCCGTGAAACCTCGCTGCTGCATAACAGCCATCGAGAGTGCATCTCCAACGGCTAGTTGAACAGTTGTTGAGGTTGTTGGTGCAAGGTTCAGAATACACGCCTCGCTCTTTATTGCGATGTCGATATGGCATGTCGAGTACTTAGCCAATGTCGATTTGGGGTTGCCCGTAATCGAGATTATAGGGTTTGCACCCTCTTGAAGCGAAGGGATAAGTTTAATCAACTCATCACTCTCGCCCGAAAACGAGAGAGCCAAGACCACATCTCCGCTAGATATCATTCCTAAATCGCCATGGAACGCTTCGGCTGGATGTAGGAAGAAACTAGGAGTTCCAGTCGAGGCGAGTGTTGCGGCAATTTTACGCCCAACATGCCCCGATTTGCCTATTCCAGTGATTATAACCTTACCTTGGCACGCAAGGATAATCTCAACTGCTTGGGCAAATGATTCACCCAAAGAGCAGGCTACGCTTTCAAGAGCTTGCGACTCTTTATTGAGGATATCACGCCCGATAGCTATGATTTTATCTGCTCTGCAACTCTCCATTATTGGATTAATTTTTCGATTAGTAGCTCTAAATTATCTAGTTGTAACATATTTGGTCCATCGCTCTTGGCATCTAGTGGTGAGGGGTGAACCTCGAAGAAGAATCCATTTGCACCGAAAGCCTTAGCCGCCAACGCCATTGATGGCACAAAACGGCTATCTCCGCTTGTTGTTCCGTTACCTCCGCCTGGTCGCTGAACCGAGTGGGTGCAATCCATAACAACAGTAGGGCAGATATCCAACATATCGGGAATATTTCTAAAATCTACAACTAAGTTGTTGTAGCCAAATGAGTTACCTCGCTCGCAGAGCCAGACCTCTTTAGCTCCCGACTCCATAGCTTTTTGGTAGGGATATCTCATATCAACTCCCGATAGGAACTGCGCCTTTTTGATATTCACCACCTTTCCGCTCGCAGCTGCTGCCACCAATAAATCGGTCTGACGACAGAGGAAGGCGGGAATTTGTAGCACATCAACCACCTCGCCAACAGGCGATGCCTGCCACGATTCGTGGATATCGGTGGTGAGTTGTAGACCCCATTTGCTCTTAACATCTGACAACATCTCAAGACCTTTATCAAGCCCTACACCTCGGTACGAGCCCAAAGAGGTTCTATTAGCCTTATCGAATGAGGCTTTAAAGATGATATCGAGGTTAAACTTCTGGTTTATCTCACATATTTTTGCAGCAACCGTGTCGAGCAACTCTGCCGACTCAATCACACATGGGCCTACTATAAATTTCATGAAATTAAATTATCAATAATTATTTTTTATCGTCGATAGATACTCCTCTGCTCGCGCTAAATCCTCTGGAGTGTCGATACCTATCGAGTTGCCTTGGGTGAATCCCACGCTTATCTTATAACCCGACTCTAACCATCGAAGTTGCTCTAACGACTCCATCTTTTCGAGTGGAGTCTGCTCTATTTGAGTCACCTTCTCTAAGATTTTAGCACGAAATGCATAGACCCCGACATGTCGATAGAAGGTGTGCTCCTCGCTCCATCTATCCCTGTCGACTCCACGTAGATAGGGTACTGCCGAACGTGAAAAGTAGAGAGCTGAATTACTCTGGCTCGTTACCACCTTAACCGAGTTGGGGTTCTCGATATCCTCAATACTGCAACCTCTCAGGAAAGGTGTAGCTAATGTTGCGATATCCACCGAATTATCTCTCATACACTCGATAAGAGTCTCAATCTCGCTCCTCTCGATGAATGGTTCGTCGCCCTGGATATTTATCACAATATCAGCGTCAACTCCACACTCCTGCCACGCTTGGCAACATCTATCAGTTCCACTGCGGTGTTCGCTCGAAGTCATCGCACAGACTCCGCCAAATCCCTTAACTACTGCTGCGATACGCTCATCGTCGGTTGCAACGATAACATTATCCGTAACGCTCTTAGCCCTGCGATAGACCCTCTCGATAATTGGCACTCCGCCCAATAGAGCCAGTGGTTTACCTTCGAATCGAGTCGAGCCGTAACGTGCAGGTATGATTAATAGGACTTTCATAGGCTATTTAAGAGCTGCCGCTAGGACATCTTCGTTAGTTGTGACATATATAAACTCAAGCCCCTTGATATACTCCTCTTTAATCTCAATGATATCCTTCTTGTTATCTTTCGAGAGGATAATGGTTGTTATACCAGCACGTTTGGCCGCCAATATCTTCTCCTTGACTCCACCCACAGGAGTAACTCTACCACGAAGAGTGGTCTCGCCAGTCATTGCGATTTTATCCTTAACCGCACGCCCTGTGTAGGTCGAGACAATCGAGGTTATCATGGTGATACCAGCCGATGGTCCATCTTTGGGGATAGCTCCCTCTGGGATGTGGATATTTATGTCGTTTGTGGTGAACATCTCAGGGTTTATACCCAACTTCTCGTGGTGTGACATAACCCACTCGTGGGCGATAGTTGCAGACTCCTTCATCACATTACCTAGGTTACCCGTAAGGTTCAATCGTCCCTTGCCAGGAGTTAGGAGCGACTCGATGTAGAGGATATCTCCGCCAACCTCAGTCCACGCTAAACCAGTCACAACGCCCTGCATATCAGCGATGTCGTAACGGTCATTTAGGTATTTAGGCATGCCTAATATCTTCTCGATATCTGAGGCTGAAATCTCTGGAGTGTACTCTTCATCGAAAGCCTTATGTTTGGCACGTGTACGTGCTAGTTTGGCAATCTGCTTATCGAGCGAGCGAACTCCCGATTCACGAGTGTACTCCGAGATAATCTTCTCGACAATCTGCTCCGAGATAATCAAATCACCCTCTTTGATTCCATGAGCCTCAATCTGCTTAGGGAGTAGGTGGCGGATAGCAATCTGCACCTTCTCTTCGAGTAGGTATCCTGCGATATTAATCATCTCCATTCTATCTCGTAGAGCAGGGGTTATGTTGTTGATATTATTCGCCGTAGCGATAAATAGCACCTTCGACAGGTCATACTCGGTATCGAGATAGTTATCGTGGAATGTGGTGTTCTGCTCAGGGTCGAGAACCTCAAGTAGGGCACTCGATGGGTCGCCATGGTTGCTTATAGTCACCTTATCCACCTCGTCGAGGATAATTACTGGGTTCGATGAACCACACCTCTTGATGGTCTGGATAATTCGTCCTGGCATCGCTCCGATATAGGTGCGTCTGTGTCCTCGAATCTCAGACTCGTCGTGTAGACCACCCAGTGCGATACGTCCGAATTTGCGATTTAGTGCGCTGGCAACAGACTTTCCAAGTGATGTTTTACCAACTCCTGGTGCTCCGTAGAGGCATATAATAGGTGATTTCAAATCACCCTTTAGCTTGATTATAGCCAGGTGTTCGAGGATACGCTCCTTCACCTCGTCCAGCCCAAAGTGGTCTGCGTTGAGTTGCTCCTGTGCGCTCTTTAGGTTGAGGTTATCTTTGGTGCACTCCTTCCATGGTAGCTCCAACATCAGCTGGAGGTAGTTCATCTGGACTGAGTACTCAGCCACCGCAGGGTTCAAACGCTCAATTTTTGAGACCTCCTTATCGAATAGCTCAGCGGTCTCTTTGCTCCACTTCTTCTTCTTGGCAGCTTCGCGCAACTTCTCAATCTCTTTGTCGGAGCTATCGCCCAACTCATCTTGGATTGTTCGCATCTGCTGCTGTAGGAAGTAGTCGCGTTGCTGTTTGTCTATCTCCTGCTTAACTTTATTTTGAATCTCATCTTTTAGCTCGACGAGCTGCTGCTCGCGGATAAGTATTTCGAGTAGTTTGCGTGCTCTAGCTAATACCCCAGGCGACTCCAAAAGTGACTGTCTATCTTCGTCGGAGAACTCCATATTAGAGCAGATAAAGTTGATAATACCGCGCTTAGAGTCGATATTCTTGATGGCGAAAGCTGCCTCCTTTGGGATATTTGGTGAGATGTTGATAATATCTAACGCAACATCACGGATAGAGTCCACCAATGCATCAAACTCGACACTTTCGGGTTCGGGAGTTGAATCCCTCAGAGCTGTAACTTTAGCTTTGAGGTATGGTTTGGTCTCGACATAGTTGTTAACCTCGATTTTATCCATACCATTGAGTATCACCGTTAGAGTGCCATTAGGCATCTCTAGGATTTTGATTATCCTAGCTGATGTACCAATATTGTACATATCTTCGGGAGTCGGATCTTCAATCTCGCTCACCTTTTGCAATACAGCACCAAGCACTCCTCCGCTCTCGTTGACTTCGCGAATTAACTGGATACTCTTCTCACGACCAACCGTGATAGGTG
The DNA here is from genome assembly GCA_047178865.1 of Rikenellaceae bacterium. Lineage (GTDB taxonomy): Bacteria > Bacteroidota > Bacteroidia > Bacteroidales > Rikenellaceae > Alistipes. The sequence goes on along the minus strand of JBCQSY010000003.1, from coordinate 42,168 downwards.
TGATAGCTCCTGGGAAAAGCACAGAGCTACGTAGTGTTAGGATAGGTATAATATCTGGGATTTCAACCGACTCGACGAGCTCGTCACCGCCAGAAACAATAGGTATAATCTTATGTTTTCCGTCGTATAATTCGGGTTGAGTCCCCAAGTCGTCAATATCTATTCTCTTCTTAGTCATAAATTACATATCTAAGAATCTGTTTAAGCCTCTCTCGCTTAATCTACTATGGTTCTTTTACTTCGCTTTTTAATTTTACTATCTTACTAATAGAACAACTATTAGCTTCGATATCAAAATCAAAAATCAAAGCAAAATAGCTCATACTATTTTTAAGCAGAAAAACTTAAACAGATTCTAATTAATTAGGCAAATTTAGTGTTTTTTTTTTGTTCTTGCAAATCTCTATTAATAAAGATAGTGCCTAAGAGTGAATAATGGATTTATTAGCCATATTAAAACAAATTAGAGACGTAGCGCACTACGTCTCTAATTAATTCATAATTTATAATTTTTAATTCATTACTCGTCATCTGGTTCGACAAATATCTGGAATATCATTGGTGTATATGTTTGAATATCAGTCGTTACACTGGTAGTTGTCGATGTGTCGTAGTATGATGAGTCGTCGTAGTACGAACTATCATAGTATGAGTCGTAGTAAGAGCTACTGTACGACGAGCCGTAGTATGAGCTGTAGTAGTTGTAGTAGGAGTAGTAGTCGTAGTATGAGCTAGTCTCTGTTGAGAGAGAGGTTTGTCCATCCTCGCCATAAGCGTAGGTCGAGCAGGTAACCATCGCAGTCCAGTTACCATATTTCATCTTAGGAACAATCTCATACCATGATTGGATATATGATTGGTCGTCGGTATCCTCGTAGTAGGTGAAGCTGAGGGCAGAACCACTGTAGTCGGTCTCATTGTAGATTAGCTCACGAACCTCTTCGATATTGGTGTCGAAGATAAATCCATTAAGGAAACGTCCGATATACCAAACTGATACACTCTCATCATTTACAATAGCACCATCTTCGTCGATATCATCACCGAACAGCTCGACAAGTATCTCGTTAATCTGAACGTCTAGAGCTGCTGCACCATTGATATATGCTGAAGATGGAACCTTCGAGAAGTACTCATCAACATATTTGAATGAACTCTCACCCGATTTAGGCTCGTATGATGTGTTTATATAGACGTGAGCACATGTGTCGGTAGCTGTCATCCAGAGATTTCCGTTAGGGTCCTCCTCGTGGTATTGGAGATACATATACTCATTCGAATCATCATCGTCGGAGAAACCATAGTAGTACATCATCTCTTCGAGAATATCATCCGAATCGGCAACCCAATCATCTGGGTCGATGTAGGTAATCGTAACTCCACCATTCATATTGGCAAAGTAGTCGATATCCTCACCCTCTGCCTCGATGGGGTTGATGATAACATCGGTTATCTTGATGTGGGATATCATCGGACGAGATGTATCGAGTGTATATTGACCCTCATATCCGCTACTTCCATCACCCTCCAAGTTCATCAATGTTGAGGGCATATAGAGGATAAACTCAGCTCCGTTGTAGAGGTAGACATCATCTCTGTCACCAACCACAAGAGGGTTGCGTAGAGCCAGATAACTCGCCTCAGATACCCAGTAAGAGGTCAACTCCTCACCGCTATATCTGTAGAATGGAGTGTAGTGAGTGTAAGGAGTGTATGTACCTTGTTGCCACGCTGTGACATCGCTACGAGTGAGTGATACCTCGCCATGTAGATTGCGCACGGTGATATCGTACTTAACCCAACAGAGAGTATCCGCAATAGCAATACCACTGGTGTCACCTTGAGTTATTACATCAATGTAGTAACCATCCTCCTGCTTGTTACCAACAACATCTGGATAGTATAGTGCCATCCAATCCTCGAATACAGTCTCTTCGACATCGGTGTAATCTATTGATATGCTCTCTGCGCAGCTAACGCCAAAAATAATTATAGCCGCTAGTGCTAGTAGTCTGTTGTATCTCATTATCTAAATTTTATTCTACACTATCTATTTGACAAAACATCGCAATAGGGGTCGTTTCTCCAACAACTCCTATTATAGTATCGTCGTATGCTGTGTTATATGTCATATATATCTCAACAAAATCACCCTCTTTGCAACCTATCAACGCTTCACGTGCCCCAATTATTATGCTGTCACCATCAGAAAGTTTAATCTTTAGTGGTTCAAACTCCCAATATGTGGTGTTTAACCCTATCTCTATCAGAGCATCTTTGAGCGAAGCGTCGTTGGTGTAGAGTGGTACGGTTGTGCTCTCGTCGATAGAGGAGTATGATGAGAAGTCGTATAACCAAAATGTTATGGTTATAGTCGACTTGCTGTCAACCACGCTCTTGTTGTCCCTATCGGAGTTGTAATAATCTCGTATGTAGCGGTATGAACTATTTATAAATTCGGTGTAGAACTCAGGGTCATCATCCAACGACGATAGAGCCTCCTGGTATGAAATCAAGGTAGGCGAGTGACTCCCTTCTAAAAAAGAGACTATACTACTACTCTGATCATCATAGTCGCTATCCCCACTAGAACAGGCTAAATTCAATGTGAGTAGAGCTGCTACCGATATTTTTAATAAAAAATTCATAACGAACGCAAAGGTATGTAAAATGTATTGAATAAACAAAAGATAGTTAAGAATTATGAGTTAAGAGTTAAGAATTAAGAGTTAAGAATTATGCGAAGATAGTGACTAACAAGTCGTAAAAACAATTTATTTCGTCATTGCGGGCTTGACCCGCAATCGCTTAATTGTCAGAGTGTTGAGATTGCAGCTCGGAGGCTGCAATGACGTTTTTAAACTCTTAATTCATAATTTATAATTCATAACTCATAATTCATAACTTATAAACGTTTTAATGCCATACGTATTGCCTCCTCTACCGAAGATGGAGTGGTGTCGCTATATACCCCTTTAAGGGCTTTTTGAGCAACTGCCTTCGAGAATCCCAACATAACCAACGCCTCGCAAGCCTCTTGTGAGTAGTCGTCGCCCTTTGGAGTGATAGATACATCTTCGCCCTGTATGGTGATTGAGGTTATCTTACCAGTGAGCTCAACGATTATCTTCTGTGCACTCTTCAATCCTAGTCCCTTGACGTTTTTCAATAATGTTGCATTCTCGGTGAGGATGATGGATTGAATCTCCTTGGGTGAGTATGTCGATAGAATCATACGAGCGGTGTTGCCACCAACTCCCGATACGCTAATTAGGAGTCGGAATAGCTCGCGCTCAACTTTATCGCTAAAACCGTAGAGAATCTGCGCATCTTCGCGAACAACAAAGTGTATATATAGTTTTGCTTCCTCTCTATTCTCGATAGCGGAGTAGGTGTGTAGCGATGTTATTATATGGTATCCAACACCTGCTGCCTCGATTACGGCATAGGTTGGATTAAGTTCTGCGACACTTCCTCGAATATAATCAAACATAAGGTATAATTTTTTATATTTTACTGCAAAAATAAATAAATTTTTCTATCTTTGTGCTACGATAAACAAAATTAGATTAAAATAATGAAAAGAGTATTTTTTGCAGTAGCGGTAGCCGCGATAGCTTTAGTATCATGTAATCAGGCAAATACACAATCCCTAGCAGGTGTTGTAGCACAAGAGGGTGTAGATTCAGTCTCAGCATCTTCTCAGTTGGCTTATGTTAGTGTCGAGATGGTTGTATCGATGAGTGACATCTTCAACAAAGAGGGTGTAGCTCTCCAAACCAAGACTCAAAAGGCGCAAGAGGGTTGGAGTAAGAAGGAGCAGGGTTTCCAATATGAGGCATCTCAACTTCAAGAGAAGTATCAAAAAGGTTTGATAACAACAGCTAATGCTCAAAAGGAGCAGGAGAGCCTTGAATCAAGAATGAGAACATTCCAAACAACAGCTCAGCGTGAGGCTCAAGAGTTGGATGAGGAGAATAGAGTATTCTCAAATCGTACTCAAGACCTAGTTCGCCGTGCGGTAGACCAAATCAACTCGGATGGTAAGTATAAGATGATTGTTAACGCAAACTCTCTTATCGATGCAGATACCACTCTCGACATCTCAACGAATGTTCTTGAGGTGATGAACCAGTTGTACACCGCTGAGAAGAAGTAGTTTATAGTAACGTTACTGTTTTTTATAATGAACAAAAGAGGTGTTGTAGTTTTAGCAGCTCTCTCTATGGTTATCCTATTTGCGGGGTGGTCGTATAGAGTGTCGGCTATTGGGCAGAAGGGTAGCTCTAGTGAGGAGTGCTCGTTGGAAATTGTTAAGATTCACCCACTCCCTAAGAAGATAGAGTTTGCCTCACAGCGTGTACCTATCGAGCTAAACTATGTGAGGGAGGCTATCGAGCGTGAAGTGTTGACTACCGCCTCGATGCATACTTCGACAATGTTGACTCTGCGTCGAACAGCGAGATATTTCCCCATTATCGAGCCTATTCTTAAGGAGCATGGAGTTCCAAGCGACTTTAAATATCTGGCTCTAGCGGAGAGTGGTCTTAACGAGAATGCATTCTCTCCGGCAAAAGCGGCGGGAGTGTGGCAATTTATTAAGTCGACAGCGGGGGAGTATGACCTTGAGTGTAATTCAGATGTAGATATGCGCTACAATATCGAGGCTGCTACCCATGCTGCGTGTCAATACCTACTCAAATCATACGAGGAGTTTGGTGATTGGGCACTTGTTGCAGCGAGCTATAATCTAGGCTCGGCAGGTGTGAGACGTCGTCTTGAAACTCAAGGTGTGACGGATTATTGGAATCTATTCTTACCCGAAGAGACTATGCGTTATGTGCCTAGAATTGTGGCATTTAAGATTTTTATGGAGTCGCCTCGTCGATATGGATTTGTGCTCGACGAAGAGGATTACTTCAAACCATACACCAACTATAAAGAGGTTGAGATAAGTGAGAAAAATATCGATTGGTCTGCGTTTGCAGCGAGCCATTCGACCTCTTATCGAGTTCTTCGAATCTTAAATCCTTGGATTAGAACATACACCTATGCCAACCCAAAGGGTAAGAGTTATATGGTGAAAATCCCAACTGCGGAGTTCCAACCATAAAGTTGGTTAAATACTCTCGAAAATCTCAAGTAACCAATCGGGGCAACGTGTAGGACGATGGTTATGTGAATGGATAAAACCAAGGGTTGTTGAGCCTTCGTTTAGCAACTTACCATCCTGATTATAAACGTGATAGTAGAATGTAATTCTAGCTTTTGGAGTCTCCTTTAAGGAGACTCTAATAGTTAGTTCATCATCGTAATATGCTGGAGAGTGGTATTTTGATTGGATATCAAGAATAGGCATCATTATACCCCTGCGCTCAACTTCGGCATAGGATAGCGAGAAGTGCCTAAGAAACTCGGAGCGCGCAGCCTCGTAGTAACAAATATAGTTGGAGTGGTGAACAAAACCCATCTGGTCGGTGTGAACATACCACACTCTTGTCTTATAATCTACGCTAAACATGGTTTTAAGGGTTAAATGATTATCCTATAATTTATCTGTTAATGAGACTTTGGGAGTCTCTATCGCTACATTGTCTACTCGTCTGAGACGATTAGAGGTTACCTGTAAATCCACACTCTCACCATCCACCGTGCCACGATAAAGTCCCTCTTGTGGAGTTAATTTATAGCTATCAGTCACCACCACCTCGCCATTCGAAACCTCGCCACAGATAAGATATGGGTGGTTGAGCAGCTTAACTGCTCGATTGAAATCGCCCCTTTCGAATAGCTCTCTGACGTGAGTCGAGCTAATCTTCTCATGGTGAGATTCAATGCGTTCAACAATATTCACCGCGAACCTTTCATGCATAGACTCAATGGCTGAGGAGTTGCCCGAATCACTCCCTAGCCTGTGGTTAAAGCCCACGACCATCTCCCTCATCGAGAGTTTGCTCAGGAGTATAGAGCGGATAAAAGTACTATAATCTAATCGGCTAAGCTCCAAAGTAAATGGTAGGATAAGTAGATTATCTACCCCTAAAGAGGATAATATCTCAATCTTCTCATCGGTCGAAGTGAGTAGTTTTAGACCATCAGCCTTGCCTAGAGCAATCCTTGGATGTGGTTCAAATGTGACAACAAAACCTCTAGCTGAGATAGCCTCCCTCCGCTGCTCGACACGCTGCAACAGAGATTGATGAGCCAGATGAACCCCATCAAATGAACCAACCGTAACCACCGACGATTCGATGTGTGGCAATGACTCTATATCCCTATATACCTGCATGAAAAGATGTTAGAAAACTTAAACGTTACTCTCTTCACTCTCCTTAACGAAATAGGCAACCTTCTCCAAGAGGGTTGTTATATCGTAATTCTCGACAAAAATTCCCTGAGGGAAGTTCAGCGGAGTAGATGTAAAGTTAAGAACTCCCTTTATACCAGCGTTGATAATGGGTAGAACCATCGCCTGAGCCACACTGGTTGGTAGTGATAGTATCACAATGCTGATATCGTGCTCCGAAACGACCTGCTCGAATGCGTCCATGTGGAAACAAGGAATACCATCAATATCTCTATTAATCTTATCATCGTCGACATCGAAAGCGACCGTGACTTTAAGGTTTACACCTCTGCTGTTGAAGTACTTAGAGACTGCCTGTCCCAAGTGACCCATGCCGACAACTGCGATATTCATCATCGAACGACTATCGAGAATAAAGCTGATAAAGGCGATTAGCTCGCGCACATCGTACCCCTTTTTATTATCGCTCGAAAAGCCTATAAGCATAAGGTCGCGACGAACCTGTACGGCTGTAATACCGTGCATACCAGCCAAAACATGCGAAAAAATATGGGTGATACCCTGCTTGTAACAAGCATTCAAAGTGCGTCTATATTCGCTCAGACGCTCTACGGTCTTTTCAGGTATCTGATTATCTATTGCTGCCATATGACTACTCTACGGTTATGGTGAAATCTTTATTGTAGTTGATTCTCACCGAGTTAATATTGCGTACCACTCCACTCCTTTCATCTTGAGAGAAGATATATTGACTCTGCAAAGGTTGATATATCACACCCTGCATCCTGCTTTCGATGGTTGAGTATGCTCCATTTACAAAGATAGATGCTGCATCGTACCCTCGGTAACTATAGAGCGATGGTCTCGCTCCAAACTCGACAACATAGCGGCTATCGAAGCTCTTAACTACATCCGAGCAGCTTCTATTGGCTGCGTACGATGGGAAGAGAACCACTCCATTGCTAAAGAATAGGAATCTGTCGATGGTACTATAGTTACTCCATGCGCTATTACCCAACACGCTATACTTTGGACGTGATAGACTTCTTGCCAACTGATTGGTCTTAGCTGAGGTTAACGCTGCCAAGATTCTGTCGACATCGGTCTGGTTGTCTGAAGTTATAATGATTGTATTATCCTGCTCATTTGCGATGAATTGAGTCAGATCGCTAGGTGAGATACGCTCCTCATCCTCCTCTTTGAGTTTGCGTGTTACGTCGGGATGCTCAAAGGTGTAGGTGTGGTGTGTGATTTCACTCTCGTCTCGCACACCTATCATTGCTAATATCTGGTTGTAGAAGTTAACATCGGTGCTCTCGGTGTGGATAAAGGTTATATGCTTATGACTTGCTAACATATCTCCAATCTTATCGTAGCGATGCTCAGGAAGCGATGCCATCTGGAAAACCATATCACTGCGAACATCTCTCACTTGAGAGAGTGGCGATACTATTGGCACAGAGTTAGCCTTGGCGTAAGGCACTAATGCTGAGATAGATTCATTGTAGATTGGGCCTATGATTAAATCAGTGCCTTTGAACTGCTCTGATGATGCTATATCTGCAATTTTATCTCTATCTCGACCGCTATTATAGAGGTCTACCGTGATATCTCTATTTGGGTGTTGAACCTTAATATCCTCTAATCCTAGAAGGAATCCGTTATAGAACTCGGCAAACTCCGAACGAATATCACCGTTGATTTGTAGTGGTAGGAATATCGCCACACGCAACTTCTCGCTTTCGGCTTTGGCTCTAATTCCACCACTCGGCAATGAACTCCCCGTAGGTTGCTCATCACTCTGCTCTGATAGTGCATTATCGCCACTATCTGCTACATCCTGCTCATCACTCAACACAGCGATAAGGTGTCCCATTTTCAATCCATCGCTTAGGTTATTCACCTCTACAATATCATCTACACTCATACCGTAGCGGCGTGATAGAGAGTAGAGGGTCTCACCCTGATTAACAAGGTGGAATTTATACCCTTCAGGGGCAACTCGATTTAAGTTGTCACGATACTTCTCCCACTCGGCTAAGTTCTTCATCTTATCGCTCTCACCCTGCTCCTTCTTACGAATAAGCAACACTTCGCCCTCTCTCAGTGAGATAGGGTCGACTTTAGGGTTGTCGTTGATAATCACCTCTATAGATATCTCATACTTTCGTGAGATAGAGTAGAGAGTCTCTCCTGACTTGATGGTGTGCTCGCTAAAACGACGTCGCTCACTCTTCGAGAGTTCAGCCTCCTTGGTGGTCTGCACTTGATATGGGATTTTAATATCCACTCCGCTCTTCAACCCCTCAGCGAGTTGAGGATTCGACTCAACGATTTGTCCACTATCGACACCATACATCTTCGAGAGTGAGTATAGAGTCTGCTGCGGCTCAACATGATGGACATAGTAACGCTGCCCATTGATGTAGACCAACGTAGTTGATTTCTCGGCAGCATTGAGCGCAACGCAAAAAACGGAGAGTAGTATTGTTAAGAGTATTTTTCTCATTTTGTATCAAACTTAGCACGTAATCTTATCTCACTTATCACCTTCTTGGTGTAGAGTGGGAAGCTACCATTCATCATCCAACTATAGTAACTAGGGTCGCTTGCAAAGACCTTGGCGACAGATTTGCCCTTATGTTTACCAAAGCTAAATACCTCCTGCTCCTTATCATCGTAGATAATAAAGCCTGCGAAATCGGCAGTCGAGGCACGCTCGGAGAATTTAGCCAAGAACTCCACATCATTCTCCAGTTCGCTATATCTATCCAGCTGAGCCTTCAAAACCTCGAATGTGGCACGAGTATCCGCCTGGGCAGAGTGGGCATCGTTTAAATCCTTCTGACAGTAGAACTTATACGCCGCAACCAGGGTTCGTTGCTCCAATTTATGGAAGATATTCTGTACGTCGATAAATTGGCGCTGCTTGATATCAACATCAACTCCCGCACGCAGAAACTCCTCGATAAGTAGAGGTACATCAAACCTATTGGAGTTGAACCCTGCGAAATCACACCCCTCGATAAATTGAACAAGCGAGCGTGCAATCTGCGCAAAATGTGGACAATCCTTAACATCCTCATCGCTTATACCATGTATAGCGGTCGCTTCGGCTGGGATAGGGATACCTGGATTTATCTTGCGAGTCTTGACTACCTCCTCACCATCGGGCATAAGTTTAATCATCGACACCTCGACAATTCTGTCATTCGATATATCGACTCCCGTAGTCTCCAAATCAAAGAAGAGGATTGGGCGTTTGAGTTTTAACTCCATTACTGTACCAATTAAGGTTAAAAAAAAATATTCGTTTTCTTGAGCAATTACAGGGTAAAAAGCTACTATTTTTCTCTTTAATATAACTCTTGCTACACTCCTAAGAGGGTGACTAATAAGTCGTAAAAACAATCTATTTCGTCGTTGCGGCCTACGAGCCGCAATCTCACAATATACAGATAATCAAGACTATTTAGAGATTGCGGATCAAGTCCGCAATGACGTGTATAGGTGAGTTTTATACCTAATAACCACTCTCCTTTGGGAAAACTAAAGCTCCTTTTATTTACGAATTAATTATCATCGGCATCAATAGCATCAACACCTCAGAGTCTTGTGGCTCATCGTAAAGAGGTTTGAATACTCCCGCTCTTGTCGAGTCAGCAAGCTCAACTACCACCGTTGCAGTCTCGATATTGGATAGCATCTCGGCAAGGAATGTCGATTTAAAACCGATTAGGATTGGGTTACCATCATAGCTACATCCAACCTTCTCATTGGCTGAGACCGAGAAGTCGATATCCTGAGCTGTAACATTAACGCTATCTTGAGAGATATCCATTCTGATAAGGTTGGTTGTCGGGTTCGAACAGACCGCAACACGTTTGATACTATTCAAGAACTCCACCCTGTCGATAAGCAACTTATTAGGGTTTGAAGTTGGGATTACTGCGTTGTAGTTAGGGTATGTACCCTCGATTAGACGACTCACTAAAGTAAACGACGATAGCTCGAAGATGACGTTCGTTGCATCGAAAGTAACCTTGATATCATCCTGCGCCTTAACCAGTAAGCTCTTTAGAAGAGAGGCTGGTTTCTTTGGAAGGATAAACGATGCCTGCAAATCACCTTGGCACTTTGCGGTATATTTAACCATCTTATGTGCGTCGGTTGCAACTAATGTAACCTCGCCTCCATCAACGTTGAAGTAGATTCCATTCATCACTGGGCGCAACTCATCGTCCGCCGTAGCGAATATGGTCTTATTGATACCACCCACCAATAACTCTGGCGATAGAGTCAACTCACGCTGCTCACTCTCCATCTTCTGAAGTGCTGGATAGCTCACCGCGTCAGCTCCTGGGATTGACAATTTTCCGCTCTTCCAGTTTAGAGTTATCTCCCAATTATCGCTATTTACCTCGAATAGAAGAGGCATCTCGGCGAACTCCTTCAACGAGTCGAGCATAAGTTTAGCTGGTGCTGCAACCGAGCCTTCAGCCTCGACACTCTCGATTGGCATAGAACCAATGAGTGTAGTCTCTAAATCTGAAGTGGTCACCTTTAACTCACCTGCTGATAGCTCCATTAGGAAGTAGTCCAGGATTGGAAGTGTGTTTTTACTATTAATTACCTTGCCCATTGACGACAATAGCGACAATAGGGCAGAACTCGATACTGTAAATTTCATACTCTGTTTTATTTAATTTTAATTATCTAACTCAACTAATTTATCCAACGCCATCTCTATCATCGAGGTGACAAATGGTTTGTAATCTGTATTCACATCCTGCGCTACTCGCTGTGCAATTATTGTGCAGATAGTCGCTGCACGATGCCCCATCAACTTAGCCAATCCTGCCAACACAGAGCTCTCCATCTCGTAGTTGGTTATAACTCGACCCTGATGAGAAAAGCTCTCAATCTTAGAGTTCATATCACCATCCGCCGGACGCAGCCTAACATGACGACCTTGTGGAGCGTAGAAACCAGGCGAGGCGATGGTTACTCCCTCACGAGTTACTCCCTCAAAGAGAGCACACAACTCCTTATCAGCATCGACAAAATATGGCGAAGGTAGCCTCTCACTCCACCCTACATGCTCACGAAAGCTGCGCTCTAGAGATAAATCACAAATCTCATCACACCCCTGGTAGTAGTTAAGCAGCCCATCGAACCCGACCGAAGTGCGAGCTAAAACAAACTCACCAACCTTAATGTCTGGTTGTAAAGCTCCTGATGTTCCAAGCCTTAGGAGGGTTAACTGCCTAAATTCGCTCTTTACTTGGCGAGTCGAGAGGTCGACATTAGCCAATGCATCAAGCTCTGTAACAGAGATATCGATATTCCCGATACCTATACCTGTCGATAGAGCAGTGAATCTCACACCTCGATACCATCCGGTAACACTTCTAAACTCACGATTCTCAACCCTGTACTCAACCCTTTCGAAAAAGGAGGCTATCAAATCCACACGACCAGGGTCTCCCACCATAATAACCTTATCGGCCAACTGCTCAGGCAGTAGGTGGAGGTGGAATATTGTGCCATCTTCGTTGATAATCAACTCAGAAGAGGGGATAACTCTCATTTTATCTGTAATTAATTTTTTTTATTGGCATAAAAGTAATATATTTACCTCGAATTACAAAATTTAAAGCAACTTTTTATCTATATACACATATATAATTATGGCACTAATAAAATCTATCTCTGGAATCAGAGGAACAATCGGCGGAGAAACAGGTGAAAATCTAACACCAATAGATATCGTAAAGTTTACAATTGCATACTCACGATTACTCTCGGAGCTATATCCTGAAAAGAGGTTGACTATGGTTATTGGTCGCGATGCACGCATCTCAGGTAGGATGGTTAACAACCTTGTCGAGGGAACTCTGTTGGGATGTGGTGTTGATGTTATAAATGTAGGAATGTGTACAACCCCAGGAGTCGAAGTAGCGGTAAAACATTACGGTGCTGATGGAGGTGTTATTATCACCGCATCGCATAATCCAAGGGAGTGGAACGCTCTGAAACTACTCAATGCAGAGGGTGAATTTATCAACGCAGAGCAGGGTGCACGCCTACTTACACTCAGCGAGCAGGGCGATTTTTCGTTCCCTACAATCAACTCAATAGGCAAGGTGGTAAAACGCAATAAAGAGTTTAATTCCAAACATATAGAGAAAGTTTTGGCACTACCTATGGTAAATCTCTTGGCGGTTCAAGAGCGAGGATTTAAGGTCGTAGTCGATGCTGTAAACTCGATTGGAGGAGTAGTTATTCCAGAGCTTCTTCGCCAGATGGGGTGTCAGGTAATCGAGATTAATTGTGAGCCAACTGGTGAGTTTGCACACAACCCTGAGCCATTGGCTGAGAACCTAACCGAGATATCTGAGGTTATTCGTCTCTATGGTGCAGACCTTGGAGTGGTAGTAGACCCTGATGTCGACCGTCTAGCGTTGGTTTGTGAAGATGGCGAGATGTTTGGTGAGGAGTACACTTTGGTGGCTGTTGCGGATTATATCCTAGGTCAACTCCATAGCGGAAATACAGTCTCAAATCTTAGCTCTTCGCGAGCTCTTCGTGATGTTACTCTTGCCCACGGAGGGTCATACTCAGCCTCTGCGGTTGGCGAGGTGAACGTAGTCGAGATGATGAAGGCAACGGGTGCTGTAATTGGCGGTGAGGGTAATGGCGGAGTAATCTATCCTGAGTCTCACTATGGTCGTGATTCATTGGTTGGAGTGGCACTGTTTTTGACATACTTCGCAACTAAAAATATTAAAATGAGCGAGTTAAAAGCATCATTCCCTCAATACTTCGCTTCGAAGAATAAGATTCAACTCACCCCCGAAATTGATGTTGACAACATCCTTACAACGATTAAATCTCGCTATGAAGAGGAGGAGATTAATGATATCGATGGTGTAAAGATTGACTTCGATGAGAGCTGGGTTCACCTTCGTAAATCGAATACAGAGCCTATTATACGTATCTACACCGAGGCTAAGAGTCAAGATGAGGCGGACTCACTAGCTGAGAAATTTATCGAAGAGCTAACTGAAATATCGAAGATGAGTGCCAAATAATTAAAAATTATTACTATCTTTGCGCAGTAACAAGTAAAGTATAAAAATCATGAATCAATACATTAATGATAATATTTTGGAGGTGATTGGCAACACTCCAATGGTTAAAATAAACAAACTTAACCCCAATCCAAATGTCAATATCTACGCTAAACTAGAGGGTTACAACCCAACAGGTAGCATCAAGGATAGAATCGCAATGCAGATGATTACCAAGGCGGAGCAGAGAGGTCTGCTCTATCCTGGTAAGGTAATCCTCGAACCAACTTCGGGAAATACTGGTATCGGATTGGCTATTGCGGGTATCGTTAAGGGGTACTCGGTGGAGATTGTTATGAGTTCTGCTGTGTCGGTTGAGCGTCGTAAAATCATCCGTTCGTTCGGAGGTAAAGTTATCCTAACTCCTGCCGACGAGGGTACTGACGGAGCTATTCGTTTGGCTCGTAAGATGGCAGCAGAGAACCCTGAGAAGTACTTTATGCCAGACCAATTCGCCAACGACAACAACTTCTTGACTCACTACGAGAGCACCGCAATCGAGATATGGCAACAGACTCGTGGTCAAATCGACTATCTAGTCTGCGCTATCGGTACGTCGGGTACTATTATGGGAGTCTCTCAATTCCTAAAGCAGCTAAAACCATCTATCAAAGTGGTTTGTGCTCAGCCAATTAAGGGACACTACATCCAAGGATTGAAGAATCTAGAAGAGGCGATTATCCCAGCTATCTACGACCCATCACGTATCGACGAACAGATTATGATTGAGAGCGAGGAGGCTATCGAGATGGCTCGCCAGCTAATCTCTCAAGAGGGTATCTTCGTTGGAATGAGTAGCGGTGCTGCAATGCTTGGAGCAGCTCGTTTGGCTGAAAAGATTGATGGTGGAAACATCGTCGTAGTATTCCCAGACCGTGCCGAGAAGTACCTTAGCACCAAGATGTTCGAGCAGTTTGCTATAGATTAATTTAGCTATAAATATAGAGTCTACCCCCTACTTTTCGACGCAGAAAAATAGGGGGTATTTCTTACAAAAAACCAACCTTATGAACTTAAAACCAACACTAAAAAGAGCCTTGCCAACTCTTCTTGCGCTATGCGTGACAACTAACGCCATAGCTCAAAGTCCTCTGTTACCATACCAGGACACCTCGCTGAGCTTCGAAGAGCGAGCCGAAGATATCGTATCACGAATGACAATCGAGGAGAAGGCAGAGCAGATGTCCCACAGCGCACCTGCAATCGAGAGGTTAGCTGTCCCAACCTACAACTGGTGGAATGAGTGTCTCCACGGATTAGCGCGCGCTGGTCGAGCAACCGTGTTTCCTCAGGCGATAGGTCTAGCCGCAACATTCAACCCCTCTCTTATCGAGGAGATATCCTCTGCCATATCGGACGAAGCACGTGCGTTTCACAACGCTGCAATTGGTCGAGATAATCGCAGAATATATACCGGATTAACATTCTACACCCCAAATGTAAATATATTCCGTGACCCTCGTTGGGGACGTGGACAGGAGACCTATGGCGAAGATCCATACCTAACATCAAGGATAGGAGTCGCCTTTGTTAAGGGTCTACAAGGCGATGGTGACGACTCAAAGTATATGAAGGCGGCAGCCTGTGCAAAACACTACGCAGTGCATAGTGGCCCTGAGGAGTATCGCCACCATTTCGATGCTGTAGTCTCACATAGAGACCTATACGAAACCTACTTCCCAGCATTCAAGGCTCTGGTTCAAGAGGGTGAAGTTGAGAGCGTTATGGGAGCTTATAATAGAGTCAACGGCGAGGCTGCCTGCGCTAGCGAGTGGCTACTCAACGACGTACTACGCAAAGATTGGGGCTTCGATGGTTACGTAACATCCGACTGTGGAGCTTTGGTTGATATCTACCGTGACCATAAAATAGTAGCCACACCAGAGGAGTCCGCAGCACTAGCTATAAAGAGTGGTCTAAATCTTAACTGTGGCTCGATATACCGCAGATATCTACCCAAAGCTGTGGAGATGGGATTAGTTAGCGAGGAGCAGGTTGATGCACTCCTCACCAAGTTGATTCTTACACGCTTCAAGCTCGGTCTATTCGACGACTACGACCTTAATCCATACAACGATATCCCAACCGATGTTGTCGATAGCAACCGACATAAAGCCTTGGCGTATCAAGCTGGTGTTGAGTCGATTGTGATGTTGGAGAATAAAAATGGAGTCTTGCCTCTTAGCGGAGATGAGAATGTGATATTTGTGACTGGCCCAACCGCTGCCAGCCCCGAAGCATTGATGGGTAACTACTATGGTGTGAGTAGTCGCTACACCACATTCGTTGAGGGTATAGCCTCAGCCTCAGCAGCTGGCGTAACTGTAGAGTATCGTCAGGGTGTGATGCTTAGCACACCCAATATAAATCCGATAGATTGGGCGACAGGTGAGGCTCGTCAAGCAGATGTAACGGTGGTCTGTTTAGGTCTAACTATTGCGCTCGAAGGCGAAGAGGGTGAGTCAATTGCATCATCTCAAAAGGGTGATATGATTGATAATTCACTGCCCGAAAATCAGATTAAATATCTCAAAAAACTAAAAGCAGCGCAGAAAAATGGGCAACCACTTATCGCAGTGATTAGTGCAGGCTCACCTGTTAACCTCAACGAGGTGAGCGAGATAGCTGATGCTGTTCTATTCACTTGGTATCCCGGTGAGGCTGGAGGCGAAGCTCTCGCAGATATTATCTATGGCAAGGTCTCACCATCGGGACGTACCCCTATTACATTTGTTCGTGATGCAGAGAAATTACCTCCATTCGAGGATTACTCAATGCAGGGTCGCACCTATAAGTATATGAGCGATGAGGAGAATATACTCTATCCTTTTGGATATGGTCTCTCTTTTGCCGAGTTCAACTACTCGAATCTAACTATCCCTGAGAGGGTTAAAGGTGACGGTAAGTTCACCGTATCGGTGACTGTTAGCAACGTAAGTGAGGTTGATGCCGACGAGGTGGTTCAGCTATATGTTAGCGACGAGAAGTCAAGTGTTGAGAACCCTATTCGTCGTCTTGCAGCCATCAGCAGAGTATCTCTGAAGGGTGGCGAGAGTAGGGTTGTAGAGTTAGAGGTTACCCCTGATGCTCTCTCGGTGATTACCGACAAAGGTAAGAGGGTGGTCGAGGCTGGCGACTTCACTATCTCGGTAGGTGGAGGACAACCCGTCGAGGCTACTTCTAACTACACCCAAGCCAAACTCATAATCCGACGCAGCGTAGAGCTTCCGCTATAATTATTATGCATATTTAAGTAGTTTGTGGTACGCTATTTGGAGTAGAGATGCATAAATTTAAATTATGCGATTTACAAATACTCTCTTTATAGTGGTACTACTGCTCTTTGTGGGGTGTCGTGGAGGTAAAAGAGCTCAGACGATGCCCCCATTAGAGGTGGATGTAGCTATAGCCAAGGTTGATTCACTCTACGATAAGATAACTTTTGCCACGACTCTAGAGCCTCTGTATGAGGCTGTTATTGAGCCTCGTGTTAGTGGCTATCTTCAATCTATTATCTACGATGATGGAATGCCCATAAAGCGTGGCTCTACAATCTTTATCATCGACCCCATTGAGTATCAGACAGCTCTCTCTTCAGCTCAGGCGGACTACTCTTCAGCTCAGGCAGATTTAGCTTTGGCGAAGAGTAACTACGATAGAGCAGTACCTCTTGCAGCCATCGATGCTATATCTCAGATGGATTTGGAGCAGTATAAAAATAGCTATCAATCTGCTCTAAGTAGCGTTGAGTATATGCGTCAGGGGGTGGAGTCGAATCGTCTGAATCTGGGATATACCAAAATCAAAGCTCCAATAGATGGAATAATTGCTAGAACATCCGCCAAGGAGGGTGATTTCGTTGGTGTAGGGACAACTTTTTCCACACTCACAACTATAAAATATACCGATACATTGACTCTCTCGCTACCAATTGCGCAGAGTCGATACCTCAAATATACCCATGGTGATAGCTTTGATAATGCTCATTTGCTCTCAGATATCGAGATTACACTCCCCGATGGGTCGCTATATCCTCTGAGAGCACACTACTACTACACCAAGCAGAGTGGCAGTGATAACACCTCGACTGTGGTTTTGGTGGCGAGGGTAGCCAACGATAATGAACGACTCAAAAGCGGTATGTTCGTAAGGGTTCGAGCAGATATTGGCGAGGCTAAAAGTGTGGTTGTGATACCACAACAGGCTGTGAATCAGAGCCAAGGTGTGAGTAGTGTCTGGGTAGTTAAGAGCGATAGTAGTGTGGTGCAGAGGGCGGTTAAGTTGGGTGCAACTTATGGCGATATGTGGAGCGTTGAGAGTGGTGTGAATCGAGGCGATATGGTTCTTACTACTGGTGCTCTTAAGGTGAGAGATGGAAGTCGTGTTAACCCTAAAGTTGTTCGCTAGTTATGAAAAATATATTTATAGAGCGTCCAATTCTTGCAATTTCGATGGCTATTATCACCCTTATTTTGGGTGGTATAGCTATCGCTAATCTTGCTATTGAGCAGTATCCCAATATCACACCACCCATTGTTGAGGTGCAGGCGGAGTACACTGGAGCCGATGCTCAGGTCGTAGATAATAGCGTAGCTACACCTATTGCTCAGAGTGTTATGGGTGTGAGTAATATGCTCTATATGCAGAGTACCAGTGCCAATGATGGTTCGATGAGTTTACAGGTGATTTTCGAGATAGGTTCAGACCCCGATATTAATACCATATTGACTCAGAGCCGTGTAACGACCGCCTCGTCGATGCTACCTGAAGTGGTGGTCGAGGAGGGTGTTGTGACTCAAAAGGGTAATGATAACTTCTTGATAATCTTTGCTCTGCATGGCGATAATTCACTCTTTAATGAGCTATATTTAACCAATTATGCATACCTAAATATCCAGAACGAGATACTCAAAATTGATGGTGTCGACCAGGTGACAATCCTCGGAGCGGGTGAGTACTCGATGCGAGTGTGGTTAGACCCTCAAAAGTTGGACTATTACGGGGTTAGTGTCGAGGATGTTGGCTCTGCTATTGAGGCTCAGGGCGCACTCTATCCAGCTGGTAAGTTCGGAGCAGAGCCTGTGGCTCAGAGTCCGACCTATAGCTACACGGTGACTCTACCGCCTCAGATATCTACCGCCGAGGAGTTCTCAAAAATCATACTCAAAGCCACATCCGATGGCGAATATGTCCGCTTGGAGGATGTTGCACGTGTTAATCTGGGGAGTTTGAGCTATGATGTGACTTCACGTTATGGCGACGACCCGACCGCAATGGTTATCGTCTATCAGAGCGTTGGGAGTAATGCGGTTGAGGTAGGTGCTGCGGTGAGAGATAAGATTGAGACCCTATCACAACGCTTTCCCGATGGGGTTAAATGTGATATTGTTGTTGATAGCACGCTGAGTATCGATGCGGGAATTAAGGATATATTCCGCACTCTGCTAATCGCTCTGCTGCTTGTGGTGGCGATAATATATCTTTTTTTGCAGGATTGGCGTGCGACGTTGATACCTCTAATAGCTATCCCTGTGTCGTTGGTCGGAGCATTTATTCTATTCCCCGTGTTGGGATTTTCGATAAATATAGTATCGCTTTTGGGGTTGGTCTTAGCTATTGGTCTGGTTGTCGATGATGCTATCGTGGTGGTCGAGGCTGTTCAGGTAAATATAGCAAAGGGACTTCAACCCAAGGCGGCAGCTCAGGAGGCGATGCGTAGTGTCACCTCGCCGATAATAGCTACGACTCTGGTTCTGCTGGCGGTCTTTATTCCTATCTCCTTTAGTGGTGGTGTTTCGGGGTTGCTGTTTCTTCAATTTGCGGTGACCCTATCTCTGTCGGTGTTGTTGTCGGCTATCAACGCTCTGACTCTATCGCCAGCTCTTTCATCGATTCTGTTGGGTGAGTCAAAGAGGAGTGAGTGGCGGTTTTTTGCCTGGTTTAATAGGTGGTATGATGGCTTTGCCTCGCGCTATGATGAGAGGGTTGGAGTGGCTATTCGCCACTGGTCGCGGAGTTTGGTTCTGTTGGGTGTGATGGGTGTTGCGGTGGTTTTTCTATGGAGAGCACTGCCTCAAGGATTCCTTCCTCAGGAGGATGAGGGGTATATTATGGTGGCGGTTGAGTTGCCTGATAATACTCCACTTGGGCGCACTGTCGAGGTTATGTCACACATCGAGTCGATTATAGCGACTCTGCCCGAAGTTAGCTCAATTCCCTACTCTGCAGGGTATAATATGTTGGCTCAGATTGCTCAGAGTAGTAGCGGAATATTTTTTGTGCAGCTTGTCGACTACTCACAGCGCAGCCTCTCTGCTGCTCAGATAGCCACCAAAATCAATGGAATGCTATATGTCGAGAGTCCCGAAGCTATGAGTTTTGCCTTTATCCCTCCTTCGATTCCAGGTTTGGGTCTCTCGTCGGGAGTAACCTTCGAGGTTCAAGATTTGCAGAGTCGAGGTGCGGAGTACCTCTATGCTCAGACGCTGGATATTATCGAGTCGCTAAAGCAAAGTAATCTAACATCGCAGGTGACAACTCAATATAGTCAGGGGGTAACTCAAAAACTTCTCGACGTAGATACAGAACATGCAATGGCTCTAGGTGTTGATATCGAGCAGGTCTATGAGACTATTGGAGCGATGTTGGGTGGAGATTATATTGGTAATTTCAACCGTTTTGGACACCTCTACGATATATATATCGAGGCAGACCCTGAGTTTAGGGTCGACTCATCTTCGCTTGAGAGCTACACTTTTACCAACGGTGATGGTGATAGTGTGCCTCTTACGGCATTTGCGTCGGTGCGTGATACGGTGGGTGTTAACTTTATCTCGCAGTTTAATCTCTACCGCTCGATTGGTCTCAATGTCACGGCGGCCGACAGGGTTTCGTCAGCTCAGTTGATGGATTACGTCAATAAGTTGGAGCGTGACTCTCTGCCCGATGATATCGCTATAGCGTGGAGTGGAGTTTCATACTTCGAGAGTCGTGAGGGAGCGATAACTCTACTGGTCTATCCATTGATTCTACTTATCGTATTTCTGGTTCTGGCGGCATTGTATAACTCATGGTCGTTACCACTTGCTATACTCTTAGCTCTGCCAATAGCTGGTGTTGGAGCAGTCGGTGCAACACTCTTTGCGCACTACTTTAATGCTGATTATCAGGGTGATATCTATATGCAAATATCTCTGGTGATGCTTATTGCGTTGTCCGCCAAAAATGCGATATTGGTGGTTGAGTATGCCCATCGAAACTTCTTCGAGCAGGGGATGTCGCTGTTGGACTCTGCACGTCAAGCGGCTCAGATGCGTGTTCGTCCAATATTGATGACCGCCTTTGCCTTTATCTTGGGAGTTCTACCTCTGGTATTTGCTTCGGGGGTTTACTCGACAGCGCGAAATATTATGGGAGTAGCTCTTGTTGGGGGTATGTCTTTGGCGACTATTTTGGGTATATATATCTATCCTACACTATTTTACATTGTTGGTCGAATTGCCAATTTTGAGAAGTTGCGTGAGCAGCAAAAAGAGGAAAAATCATGAGAATATTGATAATTATATTGGGCGTTATCGCGATGAGCTGTTCGCCTAGGCTCTCGACTCCAGAGGTTCAGTTAGCTGATAATTACAACTCTTCAGCGGAGTGGGTGTCGAGTGTTGAAGTGGACTCCCTGTGGTGGCAAACCATCGATGACAGGGTGCTTGCGGCTCTTGTTGAGAAGGCATTGAATCGGAACTTGACACTCCAAATGGCGCAACTTACCGTGAGTGAGGCTCGCTATAACCTGCGTGTCGCACGAAGTGGTTACATCCCTGATTTATCGTTGGAACTCTCTGCCGAGCGACTGCGCGAGGATGGTGTTTACGAGTCTGAATATGAGGTAGTTCCCGCAGCTAGTTGGCAGATACCTCTATTCGGAGCACTACGCTCCACTTCGCAAATTGCTACGGCTCAGGTGGCTGGTGCTGAATGGGAGTCACGTGGCACTGCTCTAACAATAGCTAGCGAGGTGGCAAAGGCGTACTACTCGATTCTTGAGTATCGCTCATCGTTGGATGTTGCTATGCGCAGCTCTCAGCTACGTGAACAGGCGACTGCTCTTGTCGACTCGATGCACTATCATGGTATGAGCAGCGGGGTAGACCTCTCTCAGGCGAAGGCTCTGGCAGCAACTGCTAAGGGCGATGTGGCTAAGTATTCGTTGGCTCTCGATTTGAGCGAGAGGTCGTTGGCTCTGCTGCTGAGTTGTAGTGCGGATAGCATCGACTTTAGTGCGATAAGCTCTAACATATATACTCTCTCTTCGCCACAGAGTGTGCCAGTGGGTGTACCGTCTGATCTGCTCTATAATCGTCCCGATTTGCGCCAAGCCTACTTCGATGTCCAGGAGGCGATGGGTGAGGTAGGGTTGGCTCGTTCAGCTCAGTTCCCATCGATATCACTAACGGTGGATGGCGGAGCGTATAGTACCTCGCTTAAAGGGTTGACTCTCTCGAAACTACTCACTTGGGAGTGGGCTGTTGATTTGGTTGCTCCGATATTTAATATGGGAGGGTTGCGCTCGAAACGGCTATCCAAGGTTGAGGCGTATAAATCGACCCTCTTGGAGTATCAGCAGACCGTCCTCTCTGCTCTGAACGATGTCGAGTCAGCGATATCATCGATTGAGTACACCGCCCAGCAGAGCAGCAGTAGTAGGCTCTATATGGAGGAGTATCGGAGTATATCGAGAGCAACAAACGCACTATATCGAGCGGGAATGGATGACTATCTGAGTGTGGTGGAGGCTGAGCGTGAGTACTACGCAGCTCAGATTGATTATATCTCGCTGCTCTCGCAGCAGTATGTCAACTATATTAATCTCTACACCGCTCTAGGTTGTGGCATTGTTCAAGTGGAAGAGTAAACACCCCTAATATCTAGGGTTGAACTGGGAA
Source organism: Rikenellaceae bacterium (assembly GCA_047178865.1). GTDB lineage: Bacteria > Bacteroidota > Bacteroidia > Bacteroidales > Rikenellaceae > Alistipes. Next base: position 19,786 of record JBCQSY010000003.1, on the reverse strand, counting down.
GTTCAACTTTGTTAAGATAGTAATATTTTAGCAATCCACACCTCTTTACACACCGCCGAACTCGAAAAGTTTTAAACTTTTCGAGTTCGGTCTTTTATTTTGTAACTTAAATTTATTTTGGATACGACTGGCTCGTAGGCTGCAATGACGAAAAAATAACTCATAACTCCAAATAGTTGCAAATTAAATTTTATTTGCCTATCTTTGTGATAATATTTACTTTGGTACAGAAATCCAAACAACATAACGCTATGACAAAGGAATACGAGGCACAAGCAATCGAAATCATCGAACTTGAAATCGAGGATATACTATGTCAAAGCACCCTCTCCAATTTTGGAAATAACGGGTTCACTTTCTAGGTTTTTGGAGTTAAAAAGTATAGAGCCCATTTAACGATAAAAAGCTATGAAAACAAATTATGAAGCTCCTAAAGTGGAGGTAATTGAGATTGAGATTGAGGGTGCTGTGTTGCAGTCTTCATAACTACTTTACAAACTTAAAATTTAGAACCTATCAAATAAGAAAAAAGATGAAAACAAATTATGAGGCTCCTAAAGTGGAGGTAATTGAGATTGAAGTAGAGGGCGTATTGTGTCTGTCATAACTACTTGATAAACTTAAAATTTAGAACCTATCAAACAAGAAAAAAGATGAAAACAAATTATGAGGCTCCTAAAGTGGAGGTAATTGAGATTGAAGTAGAGGGCGTATTGTGCGCGTCATAACTACTCGGCAAAACAGTTCAACGTTTTATTTTGAAACGTTATGATTGATTTTAGACCACAAGGGTTTGATCGCCCTTGTGGTTACAAATTTCCTAAAATATGAAGATTGTAAAAGGCTTTATATTGCGCTCAGTAGCTGGCGAGATGATTGTTAGTGGCGAGTCGGTGGCGCAGATAAATTTTAATAAACTCATTTCACTCAATGAGTCGGCTGCATATCTGTGGGGCGAGGTCGTGGAGAGCGATTTCACAGTCGAGAGGCTTGCGGAGCTTCTGGTGGCTAAGTACGAGATTGATGAGGCTTTGGCATTGAAAGATGCCGCTGCTGTGGCTAAGAGTTGGGCTGATGTGGGGTTGATAGAGTAGCTTATGGATAGGTCTCGCAAACAGCTCTTGGAGTTGACACGTTCTGCTCTGTGGGACAAAGAACCAGATACGTCTCTCTTCGAGGAGGGGGTAGATTGGGAGAAGGTGTTGCGCCTTGCAAAGGAGCAGACGCTGCAAGGTGTGGTTTCAGTGGCGATCGAGAGGTTGCCTTTTTCGTTGCGTCCATCTCGCACCGAGGCTCTTCATCTGCACCAAATAGTCTCGCTCAATCGAACATATCGAGCACATCAAGTGGAGGTATTGGCGAAGCTATTGGAGCTTGTAGCCCGTGCAGGGGTTGAAAGGCCGGTGCTACTAAAGGGGCTTGGCGTGGGGCTTAACTACCCCGATCCTACGCTTAGGATGTGTGGCGATATTGATCTCTATGTGGGTTCGGAGAATTACTATAGAGTTTGGGATTTTATATGTGCAGAGTTTGGAATAGAGAGAGAGGAGAGTCTTGCAGACCACCATTTCGACTTCGATTTTATGAATACACATATTGAGATTCATCGCTATGCCACAGCTCCCAGTAGTGTTGTCTTTCATAGCCGTGAGTTTATGGAGTGGAGTGTTGAACAATTGGAGGGCGATCAGCTTCGAGAGATTTCAATTGATGGGGTTAAAGTCTATTTGCCACCATATAACTTCGACTTTATATTTATATTTTACCACTCTTGGCGACACTTCTTGACAGGTGGTGTGGGCTTACGTCAACTTTGCGATTGGGGCTGTTATCTCTCTGCATTTGCCGAAAAGATTGATCGAGTAGAGCTGAAGTGGCTGATAAAACTCTTCAAACTTCATACTCCTATTTCGTTATTTGCCACCGTCTGTGTTCGAGAGTTAGGGATCTCAGCTGATAAATTTGGAGATCTTGCCTCGACAACAGAGAGGAGATACATCAGGGTGCTGGATAAGATTTGGAGTGGTGGAAACTTTGGATTTTATCGCAAAATTCGTGAGCGCAAGAGCCGAACTGTAATTCAGCGTAAATGGCGTAGCCTTAGAGCGCAACTGTACGATATGCTATTTATGGTGAGTATAGATTGGGTATATGCTCTAAAATTCTATATACCCTTCTTTGCCTCTAATATTGGAGCCGCCCTGAGGGGATATAAAAAATTAGGCGATAAGTTATGACACTCAACGAGAACATAAAATGGATTAGTAGACTCGCTCGTGGTTATCGCACGGGGGTCGCCATAAACATTGTATTGGGGGTGGTCTCGGTATTGTTGTCTTTGCTCTTTATCTTCTTATGTAAGTCAATGATTGACAGTGCGATTGACGATCGTGAGGAGGAGCTGTTAATTCCCGCTTTGTAGCTTGGTAATAAAACTTACAAGATAATTTCGCAAGATGATGAATTTTAAAATTGCAGAACATATATTTAGCCTCTCGATTCCTGAGAGATATCGCGGTATGCTTAGTGCTTATCGTCCATTTGAGTGTGAAATATATGGAGAGCCTCTGTATCGTGTAGAGGTGGTAGATACTATCTATTGTGAGGTGACAAGAACCCTGTTCGAAGATATTGAACAGCAAGATGAGGGTATGACAAAAGTTGATATCTATGAGACAACCGAAGGGTTGTTGTATAATATTACTATGTCACAATGCTCGGTCGTCAATGCACAGCTTCATATAGTTGGGCAAAGAGCTTATATCTCGATAAATGATGAGAGCGACCCTTTATGGGCTTCGTCAGCCTTTGCCAATGCAATGATTCTAAGCTATATAACATATACACTTCCACACAGTACCTTGCTACTTCACGCCTCAGCGATACTCAAAGATGGACGAGCACACCTATTTATCGGCAAGAGTGGTACGGGCAAAAGCACCCATTCACGTATGTGGCAAGAGGCGTTTGCCGATGCTGAACTGCTTAATGACGACCACCCAGTTGTGCGGTGTCACGAGAGTGGCGAGGTTGTGGCTTATGGTTCGCCTTGGAGCGGTAAGACACCCTGCTATCGTAATCTATCAGCACCCCTTAGGGGTATTATCAGAATCAAACGTGCATCATATAACAAGTTCAACAGATTGAGACCCATTCGTGGTTATGCCTCGGTGATGTCGAGCTGTTCGGGTGCGCAGTGGAGCAAGGAGTTGGCAGCTGCAAAGGTGGCGAGTTTGGAGAGTATAATAACACGGGTTGGTTGCTACGAGATGGAGTGCCTACCTAATAATGATGCAGCCGTGTGTTGCTACCAGAGCCTATGTCAAGAAAAGTAGTTGTTGATAATAGTGAGTTGTTAGATGATGTAGCGGCAATGGTAGCCTCTGGTGAGCGAGTAGTGTTGCTCACCAAGGGTCAAAGTATGTTGCCATTTATCGTGGGAGGTCGAGATAGCGTAGAACTCACAAAGGTGGATAGCGAAATATGTATAGGCGATATTCTTTTAGCGAAAATATCTAACCCAACATGTTATGTAATTCATCGAGTAATAAATATAGAGAATGAAAAAATAACCCTAATGGGTGATGGTAATCTCGTAGGCACAGAGGAGTGCCATACGAGTGATGTAGCAGCGCGAATAACCGCCATCATCAAACCTTATAAGAGTATTAACCCTAACTCTAAATCTCAACGAAAATACGCCAAAATATGGAAAATACTTCAACCAGTGAGACGTTATTTATTGGCTATATTTAGACGGATAATATATAAAAAAAACAGTAGCCTCTTGCTGAAGTAATAGCTCAAAAACGAATAATTTTTCAAACCTTAATTCGATAATATGTCAGTGTCATCCATAATCAGAGAACTTCATGAGCAGCTGCCACAAGGTGTTAACCTTGTGGCTGTCTCGAAATACCACCCTGCAGAGGCGATACTCGAAGCCTATAGTGCTGGGCAGCGTATCTTTGGCGAGAGCCGAGTGCAGGAGTTGGTGGTCAAAGAGGAGTCGCTACCAAAAGATATAGAGTGGCGTATGATTGGACACCTCCAGAGCAATAAGGTGAAGTATATCGCACCATTTATCTCACTTATCGAGTCGGTCGATAGTTCACGTCTGCTTAGCGAGATTAGCCGCTGTGCGGTGAAGGCTGGGCGATGCATTGATATCCTCTTCGAGATTCATGTGGCAGCCGAGCAGAGTAAACATGGTTGGGATTGGGAGGCGTTGAAGAGCTTTGTCGAGAGCGGAGAACTCACGCATATGCCCAATATTAGGGTTCGAGGTGTGATGGGCATGGCGACATATACCGACGATATGACGATTGTCACTCAGGAGTTTAATGAGCTAAAGGGCTACTTCGAGCAGCTCAGCAGCTACTTTGACGAGAGTTTTGATACCCTCTCAATGGGTATGTCCGACGACTATAAGATAGCTATCGAGTGTGGTTCAACCTCGGTTCGTATAGGCTCTCGTATCTTTGGAAGTCGATAACCTCCCCGATAACATAACACAAAGATGACTAACAGATTCTCATTCGAGAGGCTCTGTTAGTCATCTTCATTTTGTGATTACATCCGCTTACTGTGCAATAGAGCAGTAGTGGTTGTAGTGTCGCATAACCTTGTCGACATAGGCTAAGGTCTCACCTGAACCTGAGAACCTTCCACATTTGACAACCTCGTGGTTATAGTATTGAGGTTGTCCCTTCAATTTTAGATAGTGTGAGACTACGCTCCACGAATAAGGATTCTCACCATGTGCTCTAGCTAAACGCTGAGCATCAAAGATGTGACCTACACCTCCGTTATAAGCGGCCAAATATAGGCTTAGCTTATCCTCCGTTGAGGTGCTTTCGGGTAGCTTTAACATCTGTGTAATCTTCTTAAAGACCATATTACCTACTGTAATGTTGGTCTCAACGTCCCACAAATCTTCGCGAGATACACCAAACTGCTCAGCAGTTCGTGGCATAACTTGCATTAGTCCAGTTGCTCCAACTGGTGAAGAGACCTCTGGTTTGAAACGTGACTCGTGATATGCAATAGCACTCATCAAACGCCAGTCGTTACCCTCTTGATTACTAATCTCTTTGAAAAGAGAGTCGAACTCGCTGATAACAATCTCTTCGCTGCTTTGTTGATTCACCTCAAGAAGGATATTCTCTGTAATCCATCCGTGTGAGCTCAACTCATTCATCGTGTTTACTTCATCCGCCAATAAAATCAGACCTAGTGAGGCCCAAATTGATAACGTTTTTAAAATCATTTTTTTAAGGTTAAGCATCAATTCTACTTCGAATTGAGCTATCTACTCCCTGTTCACAGCTTAAAAAAAACACTGCGGCTTATGGCTCGTATGGGTGTGGGTGTTACCCTCACACGGATAAAAAAGAGCTAAAACTAAGACAGAAAGTAGAGCAAACAGCACGCTATGCCACAATCTAACAAGTTGTACTCTTGAAACTTAGAGCAAGATTACTAGTCGTAGAAACTCCACGAGAACCCGAACTTAAACATTGCAGGGTTTTGTGGATATCCCGCCACCGTAAACGACTCTCCATTTCCAAAGAGATTTTGGTTTGCGTGTTGATATTTAACGATAACTCTCACAGTTTTCCACTTTCCTGCTAGGAACACATCCATGTATGGATAGTCTCCAATTTCATACTCTCGCTGGTTGTAAAATGTCGAGAGAGCAGGGTTGTAACCAGGCATATAGTAGGACGAAGTGTAGCGTCCATCAATACCTAGCTGTAGGCGCAAAACATCTTTAACTACCCAAAATTCATAGTAGTACGAAATATTTGCACTCACTAGCGGAAGTGGTTCGACGACTTGATTAGAGCTCCATTGTAGCAAGACTCTGTTGTCAAGGTGTAGACCACCAATGCGAAAATCCTTGCGAGCATATATGCTCGATATACTAACAGCCTCAGATGACTGTGCAATTTGGCTCGCTGCATCGTAGTAGACCTTATTAGTCACTACGCCTTGCCACGCTGCGAGTTCGAATGCGTAGTCGGGAATCTCAAATTTGATCTCCAATCTGGACTCATTCTCCTTCTCTAAAGGAGTAAACCACACATAGTGGTTTGAGAATAGATTCTGCTCCCAATATGAGGGAGTAGAGTAATCTAGTGAAAACTTTCCACTTAGAATAACCGGCTTATTACGAATAAAAGCCCTCAATGCAATATCTGCTCCGATGGAGGTGTCTCCAGCTCGATATCCCGATGGATAGTACTTGAAATTAGCACCCCAATCAGCATATTTACGAACCTTTCCCTCAATCGAGGCGTATCCATACCACGCGGTAAGACGTTCAACATCTTGTCTACCTGTGATGTAACTACTCAATCCAAACTGTGAGTAGAGGTAGTTATCAACCCCCACACCACCATTTATCGTACCAATCACACCATCTCTATCCCAAGGCTGTGCCTGGACAAAGAGTCGGTTTGATATCTTCCTTTCACGTATCGAGTCGAGAGTCGATTCGGGGTTTATAAACCAATCGTCATAGTACTCGTCGACAACCTCTACGTACTCACCATCGACAATCTCACCTCGCTCGTTGGTGTAGTCCGAGCGGATATCTCGATAGGTCTTGCTCCAAGATGAGTACTCGAATGAGTGCCCAAAGTAGATAGCTGGAAGCTCCGCCATCGAGAAGTCCCTATCGGTGAGTGGTACGAGTGGTACTCCATACGACTGTTGCAAAAATATCGTATGATTCCTATATTCGTTTGAAGCCTCAGATGATGCTAGCTTCATCGGCACACCAATATTATTATCATAAGTGGTGTCTCGTACAGCCCACAATCCAACAACTCCTCCATTCTCCTCGGTCTCGATATGGTTGTAGACATATCCAGCATGAACGGTGTACTGTTTACCAGTGTGGTGGACGTTGAATACTAAATTATCATTCGAGGTCTCCTGCCTATCGTACAATCCCTTAGTGCCACGCGACTTATAATCTATCAAAAAACCTGTCGAGGGTGAGATATTTTGGGAGTGTGTAATTCCAAAATTAGTCTCACGGTAGCTCTTCGAGCCACTCTCCATATAGGTGAATTGACTAAAAGGTTTCTTTGCATTGATAAATGGAGCACTCTCCATATCGTAGATATATGCATCGAACGCTTGTGCATAACTAAAGTCGAAGTAGTCGGGGCGTGTAAAGTAGTTGATAGGTTGTGATGCTTGTCCTAATCCTCCTAAATACATACTTCCGACTCCCTCCTTTTGAAACGGGTAGTCAATACGCCAATCTGTTAAAGCGGTATCCAAAGGCATTATCTCAATGCTATTGTTTCCACTCGAAATATTCCACATAAAGTTGGGAAGTGCCCTAATTGAGTCGTTGAAAAAGTATGACTCAAGAGGTAGTTTCCTCCACTTTCTAACACTATCATCACCTCTATTTGCTCCACTGTCTCCACCCTCCTCATCTTGGAAAGGGTTTGTGCCAATAGGGTTATCCGTACTCCCATTACCGGTGAGCGACTGCGCATGTAGTGGCATTAGTGCTACCACTCCAAATAGCAGTAATATAATAACTACAAATAGCTGAAAAAAATATCGTTTTACACCCATTTTACTCATCCTCTTTCTATCTTTACAAAACGCATAACTATAGAGAATAGTATATATGTAGCGATAATTACAGGGATTGCGTATAGTTGTAGTATAATTAATTCTGCTGCTGATATAGCTAAAAAGAGGTATCTCTCGATATTGCTCTTGAGTGAAAAACTCTTGAATTTTAGGGTAAGCATTGGGACGTCTGAAATCAAAAGGTATGATAACACTATCGCCAAAACAATATATAGCGTAACTCCTAAATCAAGCCCACGACTCTGAAAAAGTAGTCCTAGGGACGAAATAAGTACTCCACACGCAGGCGTTGGCATCCCTCTAAATAGTTCATTCTCAGCATCTTCAACCGAGAATCTAGCTAATCTCAGTGATGAAAATAGTGTCACTATAAAGGCTATGTATCCTCCCCAATTATCGAGGAGAACCACCCCAGTTGAAAGAGATGAACTATTGATAACCTCGAAGAGTATGAACGATGGAGCGAGTCCAAAACTTACTAAATCCGAAAGTGAGTCCAAAACAACTCCTATGGGCGATATCTGCTTTAGAATACGAGCAGCAAAACCATCTAAAAAATCAAAGAGCATTGCGCCAACAACAAAGTAGAAGGCTAATGTTAAGTTATTATGTGTAGCCGTACAAACTATTGCTAGTGAGCCACATAGCAAGTTCGATAGGGTCAACATATTTGGTATAGTAAATAATCTACTCTTCATAACCTTTCCGCCATGTAGGCGTATATACGGGGCAAAGGTAGGTATTTTTTATTGAATATCCTAAGAATCTGTTTAAATTTCACTCAGCTTAATCTACTATGGCTCTTTCACTTCGCTTTTTAATTTTACTATCTTGAGGGTGACTATTAAGTATAACTCTTAGCTATACACGTCATTGCGGACTTGATCCGCAATCTCATTCTAGGCTGTCATCCTGAGTGTAGCGTAGCGGAATCGAAGGATCTCAAGATGGTAGTCGGTCTCCAAAATGTGGGAGATTCCTCGACTACGCTCGGAATGACAGTGTGCATGTTGGAGATTGCGGCTCGGAGGCCGCAATGACGTAAGGGTTTAATACCTTGCTACCACCTCGATTGTAGACTCTAGTCCGATGCTGTGAGAACCCTTGATTAGAATAGCAGAGGATGATGGTCTAGAGCGTCTGAGGAATTTGTTAAGAGTTGCGGCAGAGTCGAATAATTTGACTCTCTTATCCTCGCTCTGAAGGCTTAGGTAGCTTTGGCGGAAGTTGTCGCCTACAAGATAAACCGCTCGTGGATTGCAGCTGGTAGCCAACTCGATAATGTGTGTATGTTCGCTATTCGACCACTCGCCTAGCTCTAGCATATCGCCCAGAATAAGAATCTTCCCCTTAGCGCATGAGTCGAACGAACTACTCTTAAAGTTGAGGATAGCTGCCTCCATGCTTGACGGGTTGGCGTTGTAACAATCCGCAATGATTATATTGCTCTCACCTTCGACTCTTTGTGAGCGGTTGTTGGTTGGTTGGTATCTCGATATGGCTTGATGTGCGAAGATTTTACTCACTCCCAATTTCGAAGATATAGCCATCGCTGTAGCTATATTTTTGAGGTTGTAGTCGCCGTGTAGATTTGAATCTACGCCATTGGATAGCGAGTATGAATATTGAATCTGCTCAAGGGTGGGGTATTGTGCTGCGATAGAGAGGATATTCTCATCCTCTTGAGGGACAAATGCTTTGCCTCCACTCTCTGCTAACCACTTAAACAGTTCTCCCTTAGCACGTTTAATTCCTTCGACGCCTCCAAATCCATCGAGGTGGGCACGTCCTATATTGGTGATAACTCCGTAGTTAGGCTCAGCTATTGAGCATAATAGGGCAATCTCACCTTGGCTACTAGCACCCATCTCGACCACTCCTATCTCGATTGAGTTATCCATTGAGAGTAGGGTTAGAGGTACTCCAATATGGTTGTTGAAGTTGCCCTTTGTGGCGTAGATATGGTAGGGAGTTGAGAGGGTTGCTGCTACCAACTCTTTAGTTGTGGTTTTACCATTTGAGCCAGTGATAGCGATAATGGGGATGTTCAACTCTTGTCGGTGTAGTCGAGCTAAATCTTGAAGAGCAGAGAGGGTATCATCGACCAAGATTAACCTGTCGCTCTGTTCGGCGATGTCGGCTCTATCGACAACAGCATACTCGGCACCCTTATCGAGTGCGTCGAGTGCGTAGTCGTTGCCATCGAATGATGCCCCATGTAGAGCAAAAAATATTGAACCAGCCTCAATGTTGCGACTATCGGTAGTCACCCTTGGATAGCTCCTGAATAGCTCATATAGTTGCTCTATGTTGCTCATGTCTCTAGATGTTTGAATCCTTTTTTCTATACTTCAACTCGTCGATAAACTTCTTGATATTTTGGTCTTCGCTCTTAGGGCATATCATCAGAACATCATCCGTATCGACCACGATAAAGTCGCTTAATCCGCTGATAGCTGTGATTTTACCACTTGGGGTCGAGACCATAATATTCTTGCTATCGAAGAAGAAATTATCCTCAGATATGGTGTTTCCTACCTCATCTTTCTCCATCAATTTATGCACAGAGTTCCAAGTTCCCACATCGCTCCAACCGAAACTTCCACGATGAACATAGGCGTTGTCGGCCTTCTCCATCACTCCATAATCGATAGATATTGGGCGACACTCGGCGAAGGCTCTCTGGATTGCAGCCTCCTGCTGAGGTGTTGTAAATGTGTCGGCTATAGAGTCGAAGATTGTGTATAGTTCAGGGAGATGACTCTTCAATGCATTATGGATAGCCTCGCAGCTCCAGATAAATAGACCGGAGTTCCACATAAAGTCACCACTGGCGAGGAATGTCTGAGCTATCTCAACTGTAGGTTTCTCGCTAAAGCTCTTCACAGGGCTTATTACACTATCATTTTCGCGCTGGATATATCCATATCCACTCTCAGGGTACGATGGTTCGATACCTATAGTCATAAGGGCCTCTTGGCTCTCGATAAAGTTGAGTGAACTCTCAATCACCTCGCAGAACCCTTTGGTGTCTGCGATAAAGTGGTCGGCAGGAGTCACTACCATCTTTGCATTTGGGTTGAGAGCCTTGATGTAGAACGCCGCAAAAGCGATACATGGAGCTGTATTACGACCCATTGGTTCGCAAAGGATATTTTCGTCGAGCATCTCAGGGATAGACTCCTTAACCAAATCGCGATAGCGCTCGTTGGTAACAACAATCATATTCTCGGCTGGAACAACCGGCAAGAAACGCTCGTAAGTTGCTCTAATAAAGGTTTTTCCATTGCCTAAAATATCTAGGAATTGTTTTGGTTTTTCAACGCGGCTCTTCGGCCAAAAGCGAGTTCCAATTCCGCCAGCCATTATTACACAGTAATTATTCTGTCTGCTCATTATAGAAGTTTTCAAAAAGTTTATAATACAAATATATATATATTTTGCGAGATAAATGCAAAAAAAAGATAAAAAAGTTCAATTAAATTTTGAACTTCACGACAATTATTATACCTTTACTTCGCTTAATAGAAAGTAAATATCGGTGATGATAACTTTTAAATCCACCACAGTAACTGATGTAAAGTTGATAAACTCTCTTGCCAGGGATGTTTTTTACTCAACTTATAGTCCAATTTTATCCGCAGAACAACTCGATTATATGTTTGATATGATGTACTCCCTGGAGAGTCTGCGTCGTCAAATCGAGGAGAAGGGTGCTCAATACTTTATCGCTTATAGGGGAGATGTGTCGACTGGTTATATCTCTATCATAGAGCTAGATAAGGGACGATACCACCTGGATAAAATATATGTACTGCTCCCATTTCAAGGTGAGGGGTTAGGTCGAAAATTGGTGGATTTTGCCACCGAGCACCTTCGTAAAACAGCTGGTGTCGAGAGGCTATACCTCACGCTCAATGTCAACAGAAATAACAGCGCAATAGGGTTCTATAAGAACCTCGGATTCGAGGTGCTGCGTAGTGGCGATTTCGATATAGGTAATGGCTACTTTATGAATGATTACATCATGCAGCTCATAGTCGAGTGCTAATAATGCCAATTAAGGGTTGAAAAAATATTCGTTATTTGAGCAATTACGGAGTGGAAAACTAGTGGTTTTTCCTTCTGTTTTCTTACCCTACCCCTAATCCCCTCCCTCAGGGAGGGGACTTTGGGTCGCTTTGCTCCCTATTTGGAGCGAATTTGCGGTTTAATTCTCAAACCTTAATTCCGCATTAATCTAAACGACTCTCAATTTACCGTGTAAGTCTTTCGAGTGGTGTGATTCCAAGTGAAGTTAGCCTCTCGATAGCTTTGCTGTATATATCCTTGTTCCTGAGGATTTTATGGTCGTGAGCATCTATTCCGATAATCACATCTACTCCGCTCTTGGCTACCTCCTGCCACAACTCCTGGTGGTAGGGGATAGATGTGTTAAACTCCATCACAACGCCTTTTTTTAGGCAGACCTCTATCAACTCCTTGAAGACCTCTAGAGTGAAGTCGTCGACTTGGGTGAGTGAGCGCATAAAGATATCGGGGTGAGCAAAACAGTCGTAGATACCACTTTCGAGTGCCATGCGTGATGACTCTAGATATATATCTAGCTTGCTGCTGCAACTAACCTCTCCGAAATATAGCTCGCGATTCTCCTCATAGGGGAAGTGGTTACCAAAGAGCATATAATCAAGATTTAGTCGCTCCCTCTGTTCGACCAGCCAGTCGATATACCCTAGGTAGTATTCACACTCCAACCCAACGAATATATCTATCTCTCCCTTATACCTCTCTGCCAACTCACGAATGGTGGTAATATAGCTATCAACTTCGTCTAGCCCCATGCGCATAAACGAGTCGTAGCCATCCTTAAAAGGCCAAGGGGTGTGGTCGGAGAATCCAAGAGTGGAGTATCCTCCAGCGATTGCGCTCTGGATATACTCCTCATCGCCACCCACAGCGTGTTGACAGCGAGTGGTATGAGTGTGGTAGTTACAGCGTCTCATTAACCCATTCTGTTTTTGTAATCTTGATAACCATACTCTCGGATGATATCGACCGACCCATCACATCTGGCGATAACGAGCGAAGGGTGTGATACCCCGTTAAACATCGTGGTTTTAACCATGGTGTAGTGTATCATATCCTCGAAAATTACTCTGTCGCCAACTTTAGGCTCTTGCTCGAAACTCCAATCACCGATATAGTCACCCGCCAAACAGCTATTACCACCCATGCGCCAACCCTTTTCGCCAGATGGAGTATCCTTAGCCCCGATAATGGTTGGTTTATAGGGCATCTCCAAGCAGTCGGGCATGTGGCAAGCAAACGAGACATTCAACATCGCCGTCTTGATACCATCATTGTTGACAATATCCTCGATGGTCGAGAACAGAGTACCACTTCGCCAAGTGAAGGCACTACCTGGCTCTAATATTAGGCGCAGATGTGGGTGTCGACTCTTGAAAGCCTTAACCACCTCGATTAGATGGTCGCAGTTGTAATCTTGGTGAGTCATAAGGTGTCCGCCACCCATATTCACCCACTTTAATTGGTGTATGAATTTACCATAATATCTCTCGAATGCCTCTAAGGCTCTCTCTAAATGCTCCGAGCGAGACTCACACAAGACATGAAAATGCAGACCCTCAATCCCATCGGGAAGAGACTCTAACTCTTCTGGTGGTATGCCAAGTCGTGAGCCTGCAACACATGGATTGTAAAGGTCTGTCTCCACAGGAGAGTATCGAGGATTGACTCTCAATCCACACGATATGCCTCTTTGACGAGCACGTTCACCATATTTTTGATATTGAGCCAGGGAGTTGAATGTGATATGGCTCGACGAGTCGAGAATAGCATCAATTTCACTCTCGACATATATCGGGGCGTAGGTGTGAGCCAATGCCTTGAACTCCTCTTTAACCAACAACGCCTCGCTCAGTGAGCTAGCTGTTGCTCCATCGCTATGTGCTGCGAGGAGTGGAAATATAGCCCATGAGGCGTTGGCTTTGAGTGCTACGATAATCTCAACTTCACCCTCACGACGTACTCTGTCGATGGTCTCAAGGTTCGAGAGTAGAGCCTTTTCATCTATTACGTATGCGGGTGATGGTATATTTTCATAATTAATCATAGGGCAAAGATAGTAAAAATGATTTGGCAATTTCACAAAAAATATCTATATTTGTAGAGTCCTACATTAAAAATTAAACTTATTATGAAAAAGAGTCTAATAGTTATGGCATTACTGCTAGCGACGCTATCTTTAAATGCACAGAAACCACAATCGTTATTCAATGGTAAAAACCTTGATGGATGGAACCCATTCACAAAAAATCTTAGCGAGACACCTTCATCAGTCTACTCGGTAAAGGATAAATGTATCGATATATCGGGAGAGTTTGGTTACCTCTACACCGATAATCAATACTCAGATTATAAACTAACACTCGAATGGCGTTGGGTTGGTGAGGCTACCAATAGTGGCGTTTTCATCCATATGCGTGGTGAGAATAAGGCGTGGCCAAACTGTTACGAGATGCAGCTAGCGGCAGGTAAAGCGGGTGATATAATCCATGCAGGTGAGGCATCTTCGGCGGAGTTTGCTGAGAGTGGCAAGAAGGTTAAAAAGGCTTTCAACGAGGGTGTAGAGAAGCCTGTTGGTGAGTGGAATAAGATGGAGGTGGTATCAAAGGCTGGCACTGTAACTGTCTATGTTAATGGTGTTAAACAGAACCAAATCACTAAGTTGTCACAAACCTCTGGTCATATCGGACTTCAGAGCGAAGGTAAAGCGATACAGTTTAGAGCTGTCGAGTTGATAGAGCTATAGAACTTCACTATATTAATGTAGTGCCTGCGAAAAGTTATTTTGACTTTTTGCAGGCACTACCGTTTTTGATAGTTGGTATGAATCTTGCAAAGTTCGCTCTATGTATAACATCAAAAACAAATTAGACGTGAAAAAGATTACTACACTATTTGCGCTACTCTCGGTCGTTAGTCTAACGACTATGGCTCAGAGTCACAGCTCCAGCTATCAATCTGCTACAAGGTCGGCAGATACGATACTCCTTTCAACTAGGGTTCAAGGCGACTACACAGTTCGGGATTTATTGGTTAAAGAGACCTCCTCTACGGGCGATGAGTTTACCTTAGCATACAAAATCAATGCTTCGGAGTTGAACTCAGCATACAGAGGTAACAGTTCAACACTCAATGGGTTAGAGTCGTTTATCTCCTCGATTAAGGGCGACCCATTAAAGAAAATCGTACGTTATAAGGTGACAGGTTACGCCTCGCCAGATGGTTCGATGAGTGCCAATGAAAGGTTAGCCATGCAGCGTGCTACACTCTTTAGGGAGTATCTCGACGATAACTATGGTATGGAGTCATACCCTGCGATGGTCGATGCAGTGGCTGAGCCATGGTATGCCACAGCTTCGCTGGTGCGAGGAATGAATGTTCCCAACAAAGCCAAGGTGCTATCTATTGTCGATAGCGATAAAGCTCCTTCGGCAATCGAGAGTGAGTTGAAGGCTCTACCATCATCATGGAGTTACTTTACTAGCAACCTGCTCCCATCTATGCGATGTGTCGAGTTGGAGGTGACATACAATTCGTGGAAGGAGATTGAGGTACACACCCAGAACTATATCCCCGAAGAGATTATCATCACCGAGTTTATTGAGAGTAGACCAGAGCCACGTGATGGGCACAATTCGCGTACTAGTCGTGATTCTCGATATATGGACGATGGAGTTACAGGCATCATATTTATCAACGACACACCGATGGATTTCGAGCAGAGGTGGAGTATGCGAGATAGAGGTGGTTTCGCGAAGGTTAATTCGAAGTTTAGATTTAGATAGAATTTCAACTATATTAAAAGAGACTCTCCCAAATCATAATGAAGTGATTTGGGAGAGTCTCTTTTAAATCGATGTTTCTAGTTTTGAGCGAATATTGCACTGTTAATATATGTATCCATTATTATTGTAGTATATGACTAAATTGCCACTACTCCATGATAGATGTACATATCCTGAGGGGTACTCTTCGACATCATAATAACTGAGGAACTGAACCTCTTCTGTACCACTAATAATAGTGAGAAGGCTGTGATAAGGTTGATATACCAATGGGTCGAAACCCTCTTCGATGCCACCAGTGCTATACTCTAATACGTCACCAGAGAGTGTTGTTCCAGATGCTAATATTGAGACTGCGAGCTCCGAATCAATAATATTATCTATGGTTAGGTCATCATTATAATCACTAAAGGTATATTTTCCTGAAACTGTCCAATCTGAGATAACACTATCATTAGGATATTGAGCTTGGTAGTTTGTTGATTTAAAGGCGAAAATACCTGAACCACTATAATATATCTCGCTATCAAGAGAGACAACTTTTGCTAATGTACTTGATGTTGAACTTGTTGAAAATTCCATTGTTTCGCCTTGAGCAACAGTTATGCTCCAAGCGGTAGATGAGTTGCTTTCGCTTAGCTTAACACCTTTGGTGTCAACTACATATACGCCTTTGCGATAGAGTTTCTCAAGTCCTGCACCACATGTAAAATCACCATAGCTTTGTCCATATCCAATAGTATATTCATCTCCACTTTTTGAAATAATTACATTCTCATCTTCATTAAATAGGAAGTATTTAAGACCGTAATTAAGTAGGTCGTAGTCTAGTATAAACTCATTTAAATCGTCCCAATTATCGATGACACCATCAGAAATGGTTACGTTTTCATACTCGGCTTGTTCAAGGAGTGTAGCTAGTTTAAGAGCTAAGTCAACTCCATCCATAGCCATATTGTTTACTACGTAGGCTTTGTTATAGAGGTTTGTTCCTGGAGTTACACCACTCCAGCTCTCGTTGGAGGTGGAATCAAGGCATGATTGTAATGTACAAAGCATTATGGTTGTAACTGTTAGTTTGAAAAGTAAATTCTTCATTGTTTTGGAATTGAATTGGTGTTAATTTATAGATTTAAAATTTGAATCCTAGTGTAGCGACGATATTGTGGTTGCGGATAGAGGTCTCGAAAGAGCCACTACTCAACTCGCCACCAGAGACTTCGCTATAGAATAGTTGATACGATGAGTAGTTCTGTTTGTGGTTTTGGTATGTGAAATCCAGAGTGGTGTTAGCACCAAGGTATAGACCAACTCCTCCACCTACATAGTAGCTCGTTGTTGGTGTCATACTGCTGTAGAAGGCACTATCATCCTCCAACATTGAGGTGGTGTAACCTCCACCCACACGCAAAGCGATATTATCGAGGGGTTTAATCTCAACACCTGCCCTTAGGGTGTTGGTTGGTTTATACGAAGTTGAGAACTCTTTGTCGTAGTCGCTCAATACAAAGCCAGTACCAGTTGGGATATTATTTACCGAGATAGAGTTGTACCAAGCACACTCATAATCGGCTGAGACAACCATGCGGCTACCCAGTGTCAAAGATGCACCAAGAAGAAGTCGCGATGGAGATGAAAACTCCCAAGAGTTGCTACCCTCATCGTAGAGCTGTCCTGTGCTGTCGCTATTATACTCTGAGGCTGTGCTATTCGAGATTTTCGACTGGATATCTCCTTGATAGACCCTCTCAAGGCTATACGCTGTTGGAGTGTGGTAGGCGATACCTATTCTCAGGGCCTCGAATGGACGAATGATAGCTCCTATCTTGAAGTTTACACCAACTCCCTTGATGTAACTACGCTGTGAAATCGTGGCATAATCGAGGTATGAACTGAGCTGCTCACCTGAGCTACTCGCTGGCGCGTCAATATATAGGTACTCCTCCTGATAGGTTATGGTTCTATCCATCCTAACAGACTCAACACCCAAAGTTGCTCCGATATAGATAACGTTCGAAATATTAGCTCCCATCGAGATAAGATACTCATTAATCGAACCACTAGACTCCACCATCAAACCATGAGCAATGGATGCGTTCGCTCCGATAGTGTCAGGAGTCCAATATTTTCCACTGCTGTCGCTATAATCACTAACCATGTAGCCGTTATATCCAAGTATCGCAGGCCATAGATATGGGTCGGTTGATGTGTAACCAAGGCTACCATTGCTGCTAGGATATACTCCCGCTCCGCCTAGTTGTTGAGCAAAAACATCTGCGATGGTTGGCATCAATTCCCCAGAGGCTGAGCTATTATACTCTGATAGAGAGGAGTATGAGTACTTCTGATTGTAGTCAGCCACACGATTTACACCTAGTCCAATACTAATACTCACAGGTTTGCCACTTTTGGTGCTGCCTTGGTAGATATTCAACACGATACCTATATTCCCCAGTGCGAAATTACTGCTGTTATTCCCCTGCCAATCATCGGTCGAGGGGGTCGATGCTGAAGATATACTAACCATAGGTGTTACCGAGAAGTGATCCGAGCGATACATACCCAATCCTGCGGGATTTATCGACATAGATGCTATATCTCCACCAAGCGAGGTGAATGCTCCACCCATAGCCATCGAACGAGCCGTGCCTGAAACTCCCCTATTCGAGAGTGTAGCGAAGTCGGACGACAACATAATATCATTGTTGAGCACAACTCCTCCGTATGACGAGTTTGTATTCTGCGCTACTGCACTGCCAACACCCATTAGTAGGGCAAGTAGTGATAAAATCTCTATTTTATACCTCATAATTCTCTGCATTTTTTAGTTTAAAATGGTTTTCGATGGGTTAAATATATGAAAAATAATATCCGCAATCTCTCCCATAAACTAAACATTAAATAGTAAAGTCCTTTTTTTACAGAGGAGGGTTCACCTCCCCTAATTTGCTTATTAGTTATCTACCTCTTGCACCGCTCGTTGAGAATGATGATGATGAACCAGAACTGCCTCTTGAAGAGCCTCCCGATGATGGAGCACTGTAGCTAGATGATGACCTAGAGTAGTTGCTCGACGAGGATGATTTGGTTGTTGATGAACTACTATTTCTCGATGAAGAGGAGCTGCTGCTCGAAGAGTTATCGTAGACCTTGCTCGAAGATGAACTTCTACCTCCGCTGTTGACATATTGAGTCTTGTTACTGTTGTCGCTATTGCTAAAGTTGTAACGACTACCACCACTCGAAGATGTGCGTGTAGATGATGAGCTGCCGCTTCTAGTGGCTGATGTTGTTGGGACATATCTACTTGCTACTTGACGTGAGCGTGATGATGTCATAGGGCGTGTTATGTGTGGTTTTTTGTGTGCTACATGATGTCCGCCGCCAGGTCTATTCCATATTGGTCTGTAGTATGGGTAGTAACCCCATCCCCAGAGTGGAGAGTAGTAGTTCCAATAGCTGCCATACCAGTACCAATCATACCACGAGTAGTATGGATATCCCCACATAGAGTAGTAGAATGGGTCGTGTCTAAATCCGCCCATCCATCCATATCCTCGATGGTGTGGGTAGTGGATATATGAGAAGTAGGCAGTTGAGTTCCAGTAACCCAACATCGAAGCTGAGTATTTAGGCTCAATCAATACCCCATCGCCATCAATGATAACGTTGTAGTTCTCAGGGTCGTAGGATGCAACAAGCTCACCTGATGGACTATAGACCAAGCTGTAGTAGCTCGATGGTGGAGAGTAAGAGTCAGACTCGAATCCATACAATTTGCGAGCATACTCGCTATCATACTCCAACTCCATCTCATCAAGATATGGGTTTGTGCCACTCGCTGCAACCTCATTATTTTGTAGAGCACTCTGGATTATCGCCTCATATTGAGCCTGCTTGGCTTTTAATTCAGCAATTTCAGCCTGTTGTTGTGCTATAATTTTACTAGAGTCGTGGACTCCATACATATCGTCGCTACCATATCCTCCTTGTGAGAATAGGGCTGCTCCACAGCTACTTACAGAGAGTAGAAGTGTGCTCCATAGCGTTAAATTTATAAACTTTTTCATACTTAGCAATATATTACTC
This sequence comes from Rikenellaceae bacterium, assembly GCA_047178865.1. Lineage (GTDB taxonomy): Bacteria > Bacteroidota > Bacteroidia > Bacteroidales > Rikenellaceae > Alistipes. The sequence goes on along the minus strand of JBCQSY010000003.1, from coordinate 203 downwards.
TATAATATAAACGAAAATTAAGCCACAATACTGTATGTGAGCATATATATTTCGTCTGCAAGATAGTAATTTTTTCAGAAAAAATAGTACATTTGCACTAAGAATCTGTTTAAATTCTTCTCACTTAATCTACTATGGCTCTTTTACTTCGCTTTCTAATTTTACTATCTTGCTAATAGAATCACTATTAGCTTCGATATCAA
>JBCQSY010000002.1:0-96393 GCA_047178865.1 Rikenellaceae bacterium | reverse complement strand
GGTTGAATTCAGCGATTGAAAACAAGCTAAATAATCGACCTCGTAAAAGGCTCGGATACCTCACGCCAAATGAAAAATTCAAACAAATATTAACTATGAATTCAGTTGCATTTGCAGGTTGAATTCAGCCTTAACCTAAATAGAATTGATTATGAAAAACTTAACTAGAACACTCCTATTTGGAGGAGCTTTATGCTCGGTGGCTTCATGCACCCAGCAAAAAGTAGCACAGAGACCTAATGTACTCTACATTATGACCGACCAACAGAACTATGATATGATGAGTTGTATGGTTGGTAACGACTTTATCTCGACCCCTAATATGGATAGAATAGCTGCCCAGGGTTACAACTTCGTGCAGTCGTATTGCGCCAATCCAGTATCTATGCCATCACGATTTACACTCTCGTCGGGTATGCCTGCGTCGATGGTGGGTGTTAAGGGTAACTCTCAGTCGGGTATCGACGCTGAGAAGTTGGAACTATACTCTAGCAATGCGTTGGGAAATATCTTTGGTAGAGCAGGTTATGAGTCTGTATATTTTGGAAAGACACACCTCTACGGAAAACCCGCTAACTATGGTTATGATGTTATAAACGATGAGCCATACGATGAGGGTTGTCAAGCTGCGGTTGAGTATCTTGACTCTCGTAAAGAGAGCTCGGATAAGCCATTCTTTATGTTTGTATCATTTATGAACCCTCACGATATCTGTTATAGCGCAGGTCTAGATCCTCGCTATCCCGACCACTTGAAAGGAGCTCAAGCCGAGGCGACTAAGTACTACCTTAAACTCAAGGATGAGATGCCTGCCGAGCTATATCAGAGTCAAATACCACCTCGTATGCCAAATGAGGAGTTTATGATAAGCGACCCTAATGATAAAGATATGCCAGACCCAGCACGCCTAAAGTCGTCGGGTGCTGATTATAGGACATGGGCTGATTTCGAGCAGGATCAATTTCGTTGGATGTATTGTCGTTTAACAGAGAGTGTCGACGCTCTTATCGGGCAGGTGTTGGATGCGTTGGAGCGCACGGGTGAGAAGGATAATACAATTATTATCTTCACCTCAGACCATGGTGAATTGCTTGGTGCTCACGGATATAGAACTAAGAGTTTGTTGTTCGAGGAGTGTCAACGAGTTCCATTTATCTTCGCAGGCCCTGGTATCAAAAAGGGTGTAATGGATAGAGAGACTCTAACTTGTAATGGTTACGATTTGTTGCCAACGCTTTGTGATTTTATTGGAGTTGAAGCACCTGATTATCTCCCTGGAATCTCGCTAAAACCACTTCTTACGGGTAGAGATAAAGAACAGGAACAGCGTAAATATATAGTCACTGAGTGCTCTAATGCCTTCCAGATTACCGATGGAGTGAATAAGCTAACAGTTTGTGAATTTGATGGTTACCCTCGTATCTTTACAAATCTAGAGCAAGATCCACACGAGAAGGTTAATATGTTGAAAGATGAGCGATACACCCAAATAATCGCCACTATGCAAGCCGAACTAGATAGAGTTCTTGAGCAGAGAGGTGTTGAGAAGGGTCTCAAGAATGTAACCTCTACAAATGGAAGTAAGAGTAATAGTGTCAACAACAAGGTGATGTACGTGAATCAATCTAAAGCCGACGCAAAGGCTGCCGAAGCAGTAGCAAAGAGAAAAAAGTAGATTTTTGTGCGGTGTTAATATGAAATTACCCCTAATCACATACGTGATTAGGGGTAATTAATATATATAGGTACTATATATACCTCTATCCTCTGTGGAAGATAGATGAGATTGATTTATAGTTGTAGACCCTCTCGATAACGTCTGCAAAGATTCCAGCAACAGATAGCTGTGTGAATTTGCTCAAATCCTCACTTTCGCGGAGTGGAATAGTGTCTGTTACGATAATCTCTTGAAGTGCACTAGCGTTGATACGATTATACGCCTCACCCGATAGAACAGGGTGGGTGATGGCTGCGCGAACACTCTTTGCTCCCTTCTCCATCAACATATTCGCTGACATGCAGATAGTTCCAGCTGTGTCAATCATATCATCAACGATGATGATATTACGACCCTCGACATCGCCAATGGCAGTCATGCTACCAACGACATTAGCCTTAGCACGCTCCTTGTGAGAGATGATGATTGGAGTACCTAGAGCCTTAGCATAGGCATTGGCTCTCTTCGCACCACCCATATCTGGGGCAGCGATTGAGAGGTTCTCAACCTGTAGGCTCTGGATATATGGGATAAATATACCTGTTGCGTAGAGTGCATCCACTGGAACTTCGAAGAATCCTTGAATCTGGTCTGCGTGCAAATCCATCGTCATAACACGGTCTGCACCAGCTGCCGTTAGCATGTTAGCGACCAACTTAGCACCGATTGGCACACGAGGACGATCCTTGCGGTCTTGACGAGCCCATCCGAAATATGGCATAACAGCAACCACCTTATACGCTGAGGCACGACGTGCAGCATCTACCATCATCAACAACTCCATAAGGTTGTCGGTTGGTGGAAATGTCGATTGAATAATAAATACGGTACAACCTCTAATCGATTCGTTGAAGCAAGGTTGGAACTCACCATCGCTAAAGGACAACATATCCGAGTCACCAAGTTTTGTTCCATAGCACTCAGCTATCTTGTGTGCTAGATATTTAGAACCTTGTCCTGCAAAGAATTTAATCTTGTGAATTGCCATAAAATTGTTAAATATTAATTAGTTATTACTCTTCTAAATCTTCGTTTATACACCTCTCTATATATTCGAGTAGCTCCTCTCGACCTACACCACTCTCACTCGAAGTGATAAATAGTGGAGGTAGCGATTCCCAACTCTCAAGAAGTCTCTTTTTGTACCCTTCAATGCTGCGTTTGAGCTGTGCGGCAGATAGTTTATCACTCTTTGTGAAGATTATCGCAAAGGGGATACCCTCCTCGCCGAGCATCTCTATGAAGTTCATATCAATCTTCTGCGGCTCGTGACGTGAATCAACCAGGACGAATAGAAGATGCATATTCTCCGCCTTTGTCACATACTCGGTTATAATCTTGGCGAATGCACTACGCGAACTCTTTGAAGCACGAGCATATCCATAACCTGGCAAATCGACCAAAAACCACGAGTCGTTAATCGTAAAGTGGTTTATTAAGCGAGTTTTACCTGGAGTAGATGATACTTTAGCTAGCGAGGAGTTTCCAGTGAGCATATTCACTAGAGATGACTTACCCACATTACTTCGACCAATAAAGGCGAACTCAGGGAGTTCATCTTTAGGTAGTTGAGATAATTTTTCAGAGCTACATTTGAATGTCGCCTTTAAAACCCGCATGATAAAAAGTACTATAATTAGAGCACAAATGTACAAAAAGTTTTTAAAATTATTCCATTTGTGCAGAAAATAAAAAAAGTTTACCTACTTTTGTGCGATAGAAAGTCAAATAACATATATGATTATGTTATTTTGATTTGGGAGAGTTGACTGTTGAAAATCTTAAAACACAATATTATATGAACAAGGAGTGGGGTTACGTGAAGGAGTTTCACGATAAATTCGGACATCCAAAGGCTGACGAGCCAGTGATGATTGATAAGAAGAGAGCTTTGAGCCGTGCTAAATGGATGAATGAGGAGGTTGCTGAGTTCCTTATCGCCGACGATATCTATGAGCAGGCTGATGCGATGATTGATTTGATATACTTCGCTCTGGGAACGATGGTTGAGATGGGCGTAGAGGTTGATGAGCTATTTGAGATTGTTCAGAATGCCAATATGTCTAAGTTGTGGCCTGATGGAAAGCCTCACTACAATCCAAAGGATGGAAAGGTTTTGAAACCAGAGGGTTGGGAAGATCCAGCACCAAAGCTACGTGCTTGTATAGATAAAATAATTGAGAAAAAAAAGGCAGATAAACAGTAATAATTTTGGTTATTACATCACTCTTTACTATATTTGCAGCGTAATGCAATCTAAAACCGTTAAAAAATGAAGATAGCTTTAGCCCAATTAAATTACACTGTTGGAGATATTGAGCTAAATAGTAGCAAAATTATCGATTCAATTCAGAGGGCAAAGTGTGAAGGTGCTGATCTTGTTCTGTTTGCAGAACAGGCTATTAGTGGTTTGCCAGGATACGATTTATTGCGCAGTGCTCCATTTGTTGAGCAGTGTGAGGAGGCTCTAAAAACTATAGCCTCTCATAGTCATGGTATTTATGTATTGGTTGGATTGCCACTCTTGACCCCTAATGGCACTATCTCAGCTGCCGCACTCTTGCATAATGGAGAGATTATTAGATATATCGGAAAACAGCATATAACAGCACGTCGCGAGATGGGATTTGTCACACCATCTGATGGGTGTGAGTATGTCACAATCAAGCGTAAAAAGTGTGCGATAGTTGTTGGCGAGGATGCTCACTTTACCAAAGAGTTCGACGCCTCTGCTAAGTATATAATCTCGATTAATGCCCGTAAATATAGTAGGGGTGCTCTAACTAAACGTTATGAGGCATCACGTGGTGTGGCATATCGTACCTCGAAGAGCTACATCATGATAAACCAGGTTGGTGGCTCGTCGGAGATTGTATATGATGGAACATCTGGGGTTTTCCTTCCTAATGGAAAATTGGCACTCCTTCTCAAGAGTTTTGAGGAGGATTTCACTATATATGACACCGATGCTAAACATGAAGAGGCTACATCTCAGCCTCCATTCACATCCTATAACCATCGTACGATGATGTTGTACAAGGGAGCAACTTTAGGTCTTAAGGATTTCTTCTTTAAGAATGGTTACAAAAAGGCATGTATTGGACTATCGGGCGGTATTGATTCGGCAGTTGTGGCATCGATTGCAGTCGCAACTTTGGGTCGTGAAAATGTGATGGCTCTGATGATGCCATCCAAGTTCTCAACAACCACATCAGTGGAGCATGCAGTAGCCCTGGCAGAGAATTTAGGCATTGAGTATAAGGTAGTTCCAATCTCGGATTCATACGAGACGATGCTAACCTCGCTGAATACTATCTTGGAGGGTTCTGATTTTGATGCCACCGAGGAGAATATCCAAGCTCGTATCAGAACGATAATGTTGATGGCGGTGCAGAATAAGTTGGGATATGTTGTGCTGAACTCATCAAATAAGAGTGAAAATGCTCTAGGTCTGTGCACCTTATACGGAGATACAGCTGGAGCATTTAGTGTGACTGGTGACCTATATAAGAGCGAGATGTATGATTTGGCTCGTTATATCAATAAAATTAGTGATAACGTAATCCCTGAGTCGATTTTGGCAAAAGAGCCATCTTCGGAGCTAGCTCCAGAGCAGAAAGATTCAGATATCCTACCTCCATACGAGGTTGTCGATGCAATACTTAGACGCATTGTTGAGAAGGGACAAAGTTGTGACGAGATAATTAACGCAGGATTTGACTCTGTAGTAGTAAATATGATTCACGATATGCTGTTACAGAGCGAGAAGAAGAGATACCAATATCCACCTACTTTACGCCTCTCGGAGTGTTCGTTTAGACACGAGAGATTGATGCCACTAACTAATAAATATAGTGGGTAGAGGGTTATGGATAGCAGATGCGGAGTTGTAACTCAGATAGAGGATTGTTGTGTCTGGGTGGAAATAGAGAGGACATCAGCGTGTTCTCAATGTCATGCTCGTTCATCGTGTATGACACTTACGGGGGAGTCTAAAGAGACAATAAAAATAGATGTTAAGGATGCCACCATCTTTAAAGTTGGTGATGCGGTGAAAGTTAAGGTTGATAAGGGTAGTGCTAGGCTATCTGTTGTGTTAGCCTATGTTTTGCCACTTGTTGTGTTAGTGTTGATACTCTCACTCTCGTCATTTATTGGTTTTAGTGATGACGTTGCGGGGATATTGGCAGTTGTTTTTCTTGTGATATACTACTATGTACTCTATCTTTATAGGGGTAGGGTCGATAAAAAAATGAGCTTTAAAATAGAGAAGTAATGGAAATTTTATTATTCACTACGCTCACTCTGAGCGTGTTGGGAGCTTTGGCTGCGGCGATTCTTTTCGTTATAGCCAAAAAGTTCCATGTCGAGGAAGATCCACGAATCGATCAAGTTGAGCAGATGTTGCCTGGTGCAAACTGTGGAGGATGTGGTTTTGCTGGCTGTCGTGGTTTTGCCACTGCGATGGTTGAGCGAGATGATATCTCTGCACTCTTCTGTCCAGTAGCTGGCGCTGAGGTAATGACTAAAGTTGCTGCGGCTATCGGTAAGCAGGCTGCCGAGAAGTTGCCACAAGTTGCTACTTTAAAGTGTGGCGGAACTTGTGCTAAACGACCTAAAACAAACCAATATGATGGAGCAACATCATGTGCCGTAGCAGCGACTATGTATGGTGGCGAGAGTGGCTGTACGTATGGTTGTTTCGGTTATGGTGATTGTGTCTCGGTGTGTAACTTCGGAGCAATGGCAATCGACCCAGAGACTGGATTGGTTACAATCGATGATGAGAAGTGTGTTGGTTGTGGAGCGTGTCTTAAGGCGTGTCCTAAATCACTACTCGAACTTCGTAAGAAGTGGCCTAAAGGTAAGGCAATCTATGTTGCTTGTTCGTCTAAGGCTAAGGGCGCAGCTGTTATGAAGGCTTGTAAGGCTGGATGTATCGGTTGTGGTAAGTGTGTCAAAGCGTGTGCTTTTGATGCTATTACTATCGTTGATAATGTTGCCTATATCGACTCTGAGAAGTGTAAGTTGTGTCGTAAGTGTGTTAATGAGTGTCCGACTGGAGCTATCGTGTTGAAGGGTTTGAAACCACTTCCAAAAGAGCCAAAAGTAGCAGCACCAAAGGCGGAAGCACCAAAGGCTGAGACTCCAAAAGTAGCAGCACCAAAGGCTGAGACTCCAAAAGTAGCAGCACCAAAGGCTGAGACTCCAAAGGCGGAAGTTCCAAAGGTTGAGACTCAAAAAGTGGAAGCTCCAACGGCAGAAGTTAAACAGGAATAATCTATTAGCAATATTATATAGTATGAAAGGTTTTAAAAAGGGTGGTGTACATCCTCCAGAAAATAAACTAAGTTGTGGTGTTGCGATAGAGATAGCACCACTTCCACAGGTAGTTTCAATACCTCTTGCTCAACATATCGGAGCACCAGCTACCGCTATTGTTAAAAAGGGTGATAAAGTATTGACAGGTCAGTTAATCGCCGAGGCTACAGGTTTCGTGTCAGCTAATATCCACTCTCCAATTACGGGTAGTGTGACAGCTGTGGATATGCAACCTAATGGTCAAGGTATGTCACAAATGACAATCACCATCAAGGGAACTGGCGAAGATGAGTGGGCTGAGGGTATAGATACCTCAGCGGATATCGTTCGTGAGTGGAGCTACTCTCCAAGTGAGATTATCGAGAAAATCAAGGGCGCAGGACTCGTCGGAATGGGTGGAGCTGCCTTCCCAACACATGTTAAGTTGTCAATCCCTCCAGGAAAAACTGCCGAGGTTCTTCTTATTAATGGTGTTGAGTGTGAGCCATACCTAACATCCGACCATCGCACAATGTTGGAGCGAGGCGAGGAGTTGTTGCTTGGTGTGAAGTTGCTTATGCAGGCAATCGGTGTGAGCAAGGCTTGTATCGGAGTTGAGGCTAATAAGCCCGACGCGATAGCTCATCTAAAGAGCTTGGCGAAAGATTATAAGGGAGTTAAGGTTACTCCACTAAAGGTTCACTATCCACAAGGAGGTGAGAAACAGTTGATTGCAGCAGCTATAGGACGTGAAGTTCCACCTCCACCAGCTCTTCCAATTGATGTTGGTGCTGTGGTTTGTAACGCATCTACTGCGGTTGCTGTCTACGAGGCAGTGTGTAAATCGAAACCTCTTATCGAGCGTATCGTAACAATCACTGGTAAATCAGTAGCTACACCTAAGAACTTCAAGGTGAGAATGGGTACTCCAATCCAATCTTTGATTGATTTGGCAGGTGGTCTACCAGCGGATACTGGTAAGGTTATCAACGGAGGTCCTATGATGGGTCGTGCGATGGTAAATCTCGCCTCACCTGTGATGAAGGGTTGTTCGGGTATCACTATAATGCGTGAGGCGGAGTCTAAACGTAAAGAGACATCTGCTTGTATTAAGTGTGCAAAGTGTGTCTCAGCGTGTCCTATGTCACTCGAACCATACCTAATCTCTAAATTGTCATCAAAACATCTATGGGATTTGGCAGAGAGTGAGAATATCGTAGATTGTATCGAGTGTGGTAGTTGTCAATATACTTGCCCTGCCAATGATGCACTTCTGGACTATATAAGATTAGGTAAGCAGCGTGTGATGGCTAATATCCGTACTCGCGCTATGGCGAATAAGTAGTATTGGGGAGTTATCCCTTTTAAAGAGTAAAAGAAATGGCAGAAAAATTAACTGTATCCCCATCGCCTCACCTTAGTGGAGAGGCATCAACATCGCGAATAATGCGTGATGTTGTATATGCATTGTTACCTGCGTTGGCAGTGTCGGTGCTATTTTTCGGAGTCTCATCACTTTTGATAGCTGCTATCGCTATTTTTAGCTGTGTAGCTTTTGAGTGGTTGATTCAGAAGTATCTATTGAGTGTAGCGAAACCAACAATCAACGACTGTTCAGCTCTATTGACTGGTCTATTGTTGAGCTTTAACCTTCCGGCATCTACCCCTTGGTGGATAGTTGTAATTGGTTCGCTTGTGGCTATCGGTGTAGCGAAGATGACCTTCGGTGGTCTGGGTAAGAATCCATTCAATCCAGCTCTTGTTGGTCGTGTATTCTTGCTTATCGCCTATCCAGTTCAGATGACATCTTTCCCACGTGTTGAGAACTTTGCGGATGCCTTCTCTGGTGCTACGGCTCTTTCAGCAGTAAAGAGTGGTAGTGTTTTGCTTGATAACGTGTCACTTCAAGATATGTTTGTTGGTTCTATCCCAGGTTCGCTTGGTGAGGTTTCAGCTCTATTCCTTATCTTGGGAGGTTTGTACCTACTATGGCGTAAGGTTATTTCGTGGCATATCCCAGTTGCTGTGTTGGCAACGATGTTCGTTTTTGCAACTATCTGTGGTCTAACCCAATACGGCGCAACAGTTGGTTCTGCTCTTATCTTCTCAACATTCCACATCTTTGCAGGAGGTGCACTTTTGGGAGCGATATATATGGCTACCGACTACTCGACCTCTCCGATGACACACAAAGGAATGTTGGTTTATGGAGTTGGTATCGGTCTGATAACTATGGTTATCCGTTTGTGGGGAGCATATCCTGAGGGAATCTCATTTGCTATCTTGATTATGAATGCGGTGACTCCTCTAATTAATAAGTATATTAAACCAACAAGGTTTGGTAAAGTTAATAAGTAATAGATTATGGAAAGTACACTTAAAAATATGGTGATTGTGCTTTTTGCCATCACTTTGATAGCTTCGACAGCCGTTGGAGGAGTATATACAGTGACTAAAGCTCCGATAGCTGCGGCTAAAGCGGCAGCCACTAGAGCAGCACTAGAGCAGGTATTACCATCGTTTGACTCGACTCAGGAGAGTGTAGTCAATGTTGATGGTCTTGATGTTAAGGTTCACGAGGCGAAAAAGGGCGAAGATTTCGTCGGTTACGCTGTTGAGAGCTTGACAAAGATGGGTTATAGTGGTGAGTTTAATGTTATGGTTGGTATTTCGCCTGAGGGTGAGGTTATCAACGTCGATATTCTCTCACACAAGGAGACTCCAGGTTTGGGTTCGAAGATGACAAATAAGGGCAACTCTCTTATCTCATCTATCAAGGGACAAAACCTTAACTCGTTTGCTTTAACACTCAAGAAAGATGGAGGTAAAGTTGATGCACTAACCGCAGCTACAATAACCTCACGCGCATACCTTGATGCAGTAGATAGAGCTTTTAGAGCAGTAAAACAGTTGGAGGGAGAGTTTTTGGAGAAGGCCGATGCTTCGACCTCTGCAACAAAAACTTCAAAGGCAGTAGCTTCATCTAATGAAAACCAATCAAAAGGAGAGTAATACAATGAATAAATTAAGAATAATTATAGATGGTATCATCAAGAACAATCCAATTTTCGTTCTTGTTTTGGGTATGTGTCCTACACTTGGTACTACAACCTCTGCTGAGAATGGTCTTGGAATGGGTCTAGCTACGATGGCTGTGTTGATTATGTCGAATCTGGTTATCTCGCTCATTAAGAGCTTGATACCATCAAAGGTTCGTATCCCTGCGTTTATCGTGGTTATCGCCTCATTTGTGACAATCGTCGAGATGATTATGCAGGCGTATGTTCCATCGCTTTACGCTAGCCTTGGAGTATTTATTCCACTTATCGTTGTGAACTGCGTTATCTTGGGACGTGCCGAGGCTTTTGCTTCGAAGAACTCTCCATTTGACTCAATTCTTGATGGAGTGGGTATTGGTCTTGGTTTCACTTTGGGATTGACACTTCTTGGAGCTACTCGTGAGGTGTTGGGAAGTGGTAAGATTTTTAGCTTTGATTTAGGTTTTGGTGAGTCAGCACCTCTAATCTTTGTCCTAGCACCTGGAGCATTCTTGGCTTTGGGTTATTTGATGGTTGCGTTTAATAAAATAGTAAGGAGATAAAACAATGAGTGCAGAGATTTCATATTTCGCGATAATTATAGGTGCTATATTTGTAAATAATGTAGTCCTTTCGCAATTCTTGGGTATTTGTCCATTTTTGGGAGTATCATCAAAGGTTGATACAAGTATGGGAATGGGTGCTGCCGTAACTTTCGTTATGGCTATTGCATCGGTTGTAGCGTGGTTGTTGCAGAGCTTCGTGCTTGTGCCTCTTGGCATTGAGTATATGCAGACTATCGTCTTTATCTTGGTTATCGCATCACTTGTGCAGATGGTCGAGATTATCATCAAGAAGGTTTCGCCTACTCTATATCAAGCGTTGGGTATCTTCTTGCCTCTTATCACCACTAACTGTGCTGTGTTGGGAGTTGCAATCTTGATGATTCAGAAGGAGTTCTCGCTGTTGCAGAGCGTTGTCTTTTCGGTAGCTTCAGCTATCGGTTTCGCTTTGGCGATGGTTATCTTCGCAGGATTGCGTGAGCGTCTATCTTTCGAGGATGTACCAGCAGCATTTAAGGGAATACCTATCGCATTGGTAACAGCAGGTATTTTGGCGATGGCATTTATGGGCTTTTCGGGTTTGGTATAGTAGTCCATCGTAAGTAAATTTAAACCTCCTGAATCTTCGTGAAAGAAGATTCAGGAGGTTTTTTCTATTTCGACCAAGTTGTGTGGGGTAGGAGTGTTGGGATAATATCACACACAAAGAGGAGACGCTATATGCATCTCCTCTCCTTTTTCGCTTTTAAAATTCCCATAGGCAATCTAGCATTGTTGCTTTAGGTCAACTCTCTCTCTATTCCTATCTCTTTAGATGTAAATTATAGTATTGTTATACCATAAAATCAAGTTTAAATAATTACTTTATTACTTTAACGCCGATAGCTTGCTCACCCTTATTACCGGTTGATAGCTCAAACTCAACGCTGTCATTTTCATTAAGCGATTTAAAACCATCTGACTCGATGCCCGAAAAGTGTACAAAATACTCTTTTCCATCATCACTTGATATGAAACCATATCCCTTCTTTCCATCAAACCATTTAACTGTACCTGTCATAATATAAAAAATTGTTAATTGTTAATACACTCACAAGATATGCATTTATTTCTATTATAGCAAATATTTATATCTTTTTTTTGACAAAAAGATAGTTTTTTCTAAAACTATGCCTCTTTTCTCTCTTTTAGGAGACTTTTTTATTATTTTATAGCGAATTAATTAGAATCTGTTTAAATCTCTCTTATCTATTTTGCTAAGGATCTCTCACTTCACTTTTTTCTTTTTGCACTACGTTACATAGAATCTACTATGCGCCTTATGCAAAGAGAGAAAATCAAAGTAACACCTCTCTTAGCAATTATAGCGAGAAAAACTTAAACAGATTCTTAAATTCGTCCTATTTGTAAAATAGTGCTATAAAATATATTTATGGAATTAATTTTGCACTTAACTTATAATGTATTACTTTTGTTATACAACAGAGAGATAACATTTAATGTTTAACTAAGAATCTGTTTAAGTTTTTCTGCTTAAAAATAGTATGAGCTATTTTGTTTTGATTTTTGATTTTGATATCGAAGCTAATAGTTATTCTATTAGCAAGATAGTAAAATCAGAAAGCGAAGTGAAAGAGCCATAGTAGATTAAGTGAGAGAAATTTAAACAGATTCTAAAATAACTACAAAGATTATGAAAAGTGTAAAAGGAACGCAGACAGAGAAGAATTTGCTAAAGTCTTTCGCAGGAGAGAGTCAAGCACGTAATCGCTACACTTTCTTTGCAAGTGCAGCTAAAAAAGAGGGGTACGAGCAGATTTCAGCCGTATTTACAGAGACTGCAGAGCAGGAGAAAGAGCATGCTAAGAAGTTCTTTAAGTATCTAGAGGGTGGTGAGGTCGAGATTACAGCATCATTCCCAGCAGGTAAGATTGGTTCAACAACCGAGAACCTTCAAGAGGCAGCAGCAGGCGAGAATGAGGAGTGGTACACTTTGTACCCAATGTTCGCAGATGTTGCAGCAAGCGAGGGTTTCGACGATATCGCTGAGACTTTCCGCGAGATTGCCAAAGTTGAGGCTGAGCACGAGCGTCGCTACCTTAAACTATTGAGCCGTTTCGAGAGCGGAGACTTCTTCACTCGCGAGGATGGTACTACATGGCAGTGCCGCAACTGTGGATATGTTCACGATGGAGCTTCAGCACCAGATAAGTGCCCAGCATGTCAACACGCTAAGGCATACTTCGAGCCAATGAAGCAGAACTATTAGTAGATAATAAGAATCTGTTTAAATCTCTCTCATCTATTTTGCTAAGGATCTCTCACTTCACTTTTTTCTTTTTGCACTACGTTACATAGAATCTACTATGCGCCTTGTCCAAAGAGAGAAAATCAAAGCAAAATAGCTTATACTATTTTTAAGCAGAAAAAATTAAACAGATTCTAAGCACAAAAAAAGGTAACCGACGCAGCTGTGTCAGTTACCTTTTTTTGTGGCTAAAAGTTTGATTATTCCCCATTTTTTTCTATTTTTGTGATGTTATAAATTAGGTAGATTAAATTTAAAAATAAAATGGAACAGGGATTACAAAGGGGTATTTGGGCAGCTTCGCTTATTGGAGTGTCATTCGTGCCATCGATAGTAAAGGCGCAAGAGGTTACAGGTGAGGATGGTAAGCCTAATATTATCGTTCTACTATGCGACGACTTGGGTTATGGTGATTTGGGGTGTTTTGGTCACCCTGCGATACAAACTCCCAACTTGGATGCACTTGCCAAGTCGGGTATTAGATTGAACGACTTCTATGCGGCAGCTCCTGTGAGTTCTCCTTCGAGAGCTGGTCTGTTGACTGGTCGTAGCCCTAATCGTGCTGGTTTTTACGACTTTATCCCTGGATATAGTAAGAGCGAAGATTGCCGTGATTTGGTTCACCTTCAAGATTATGAGGTGACTATCCCTCAATTGGTTAAGAGTGCTGGGTATGTGACTTGCTTGTCGGGTAAGTGGCACTGTTCGTCGCGTTTTAATCATGAATCACAACCTCGTCCCGACCACTTTGGCTTCGACCATTGGTTCTGTACGCATAATAACTCAGCTCCGACGCATCAAAACCCCAACAACTTTGTTCGCAATGGCGAGCCAGCTGGGCAGCTAGAGGGCTTTAGCTGTCAATTAGTTGTTGATGAGGCTATTGGATGGTTAGATAAGCAGGATGGAGAGAAACCATTCTACCTTCAACTCACCTTCCACGAACCACATGAGCCTATCGCCTCACCTGAGCACTTGGTGCAGAAGTATATGTTGACTGCTCAGAATAGAGCACAAGCGGAGTACTTCGCAAATGTTGAGAATATGGACGCTGCGGTTGGTCGAGTTGTTAAGTATATCGAGGAGAATGGTCTGGACAACACCTTGATACTCTTCTCGTCGGATAATGGGCCAGAGACTCTTTTGCGATATGGTCGTGCCTCACACTCGTATGGCTCGCCTGGTGATTTGAACGGAATGAAACTCTGGACTAGCGATGGTGGTATAAGGGTTTCGAGTATTATAAATTGGGTCGGTAGAGATATCTACAATGGTGAGAGTGATGCTGTGGTTTCGTCGTTGGACTACCTACCAACAATCTGCGAGATAGTCGGAGTTGAACTTCCCGACAGAGATTTGGATGGTGAGTCGTTTGTCTCGTTGATAGAGACTGGTAGCTTTGAGCGTGAGGGTGCTCTAGTTTGGGCATTCTACGATGCACTCAATGAGCAGAGGGTGGCTATGCGCAGTGGCGATTGGAAGATGTTGGCAACGCTTACCTGTGATGGAGAGGTTATGCCACGTTACAACAACCTTTATGATGGTAATATTGAGTTTGTTAAGGGTGCTAAACTCGAAAATTTCTCTCTCTATAATATTCGTGAGGATATTGGCGAGTCGAATGATTTGAGCCAAATAGATAAGAAGAACTTCCGTAAGGTTAAAAAACAATTTATCAAGGAGTATGAGCGTCTGCTTGAGGGCAGTCACGTCTGGAGTAGGGATGATAATTAATCTAATAAGAGGAGTTTGTCTAGCTGCGGCTACTATAACTCTAATGCCAACCGTAGGGTTAGCTAGCGAACCATTTGTCAATGATATTACCCTGCCCTCGAAGCACTATATGATGGAGGGTGTCGAGAATAGGCTCTACTCTCAAACTTTCTTGAAGAGGTGGCGTCCCTATAACGATTTTGTGCGTTATGGTGGTAGTGTGGAGTACCCCAAAGGTGGGCGTTTGGAGCAGGGAGCTATGATAGATAACCCCAAAGATGGTGATGATTTGGAGATTACGCTAATTAATGGCGACTACTTCGACACCTTGGCTCACTCTAAAGCTATTATCCGTGCGGCGACTCCAGGTGTTGGCGATAAAGAGACTGTGGTGCAGTTCTTGGGCGATAGTTTCACCCAGGGTATATACTTCAAACATGCCTTTATCGAGTCGGGCTATGTGCCTAATGTTAAGTTAGTTGGAATCAGAATAGTGGCAGACTATCCAGAATATAACCACGAGGGACGTGGTGGCTGGAAGTTGGATACATATTTCAAGTGTCGACCTAATAACGAGTTCGCATATAACCCTTACTATCAACCTTTGGGCGAGTATAGATATTGGGGAAGTGTCGAGTTTTGGCGCAACGTACGATATGTCAAGGAGGAGAAACCCTCTGGGCCATTTGAGCTGACATATCACTGCTCGAACTACAATAACGAGCGCTTTGGCGAGGATGGATATCTACTCTCACCCAAGAGTGGCGATGTGATGTATAGTGTTGCTGATGGGTGTTATATAGAGTGGAGTAGAGGCAAGTGGCGTGAGATTAAAACTCTGGATAGTTGGGATTTTGACTACGCTAAGTATTTAGATATGTGGGAGTTGGAATCGCCTGAGTTCTTGGTTGTAATGTTGGGTTTGAACGACTTTAGAGACCTTGATTTACCACTCGATTTCACTCTTTGGAATGAGCGAATGGAGCGGTTGTTGGTCTCATATCGAGCAGCTGTTCCAGAGGGACGTCTTATTCTTGCGACTCCTTGCAGTAGTTGTGGTAGTCTCAATAATGAGAGGGGCGACTTTACTACTCGACAGAACGCTCTGATGTGGGAGCATAGACGCAATATTATCGAGGTGTTTGATGGTCGCGAGGATGAGGGGATATATGTTGTCGATGCCTCGATAACTACCGACAATGAGGGTGGTTACAATATTAAGGATGGTATCCAGAGTGGAAATCCACACCCTTATCCTGGATATCCACAGTTGGGTGTTCCAATCGCTGCATTTGTGCAGTATTATCGTGAGAAATAGAGTATTTACACCAAATAAATGAATTATGAGAAACCTTTTGAGATTGACTACGCTGTTGTTATCGCTGTTGATTACCACAAATATGTGGGCTGCGGATAACGGAGTAGAGTTTAAGAAGATTAACGGTGATAAGAGTTGGAGATTGAAGTTTGAGGACTCTTGTACTGGTGACTGGGAGCAGAAGTGGATGTTGGATGGATTAATCGCTAGGGTTGAGACCTCGGAGGATGGTATGAACCTAATCGCTGGGCCAGAGTTCAAAAACGATGCACACCACTCTGTTCTATGGACAAAACAGAGCTTTGAGGGGGATGTTAAGATTGAGTATGAGTACACTCGTACCGATACCCAGCTAATCAATGTCAATATCCTATATATCCAAGCCCAGGGTATTGGTGAGGGTGAGTACGATAAAGATATATCGAAGTGGAATCACCTGCGTGAAGTGCCTAAAATGAGTATATACTATGAGTATATGAACCCTCTGCATATTAGCTATGCGGCATTTCCGATGGTTAATACAGACCCTAAAACCGACTACCTTCGTGTGAGGAAATACCCTATACGCAAGGATGTTAACTTCCACCAGATGGAGGCAGAACCGACATTCTACAACCTCAATCTTTTCCTACCAAATATAACATATAAGGTTACGGTTGTTAAAACCGACGAGAAACTATATATGTCAATCAAGGGAGATGGTCGTGATGAGACCTTTATCTGGGATGTGTCGAATAAGGAGAAGTTGGAGCAGGGTCGTATTGGTCTAAGACACATGTACACTCGCTCGGCGAGTTATAAAAACTTTAAGATTTACACTAAATAATAGAGGTTTAATATGAGGCGATTTTGTATATTTAGTTTGGTGTTGTCTCTCACTATGTTGAGTGGAGTGGCTCAATTTAGAGAGAGTGTTGGCTCTTTAGACTTTGCTGATTGGAGTGGAGTTAAGGGGAGTCGTGATGGTGTTGTAACTTTGAGCATGGACGAAGGAAGAACAGCGATAAATTATATATATCCTCAAGGAGAGAACTCTGCGAAGGGTTTCAAAGAGTTTTACCATGGCTCTGATTGGAGTAGATATAGTGGTGTGGCTTTGGATATCTTCTTGAAGAGTGAAGGCGTTACTGAATTGGAGCTTACTTTTGGTGTTGCTCTTGAAAATATGCGAACTTTAGAGCCAACCGCTTCAGCAAAGGTTAGTGTTGCGGCTGCGGGGTGGAATAGAGTATATGTTCCATGGAGTCGTTTTTCATTGAGAGGTGGGCAAAAGGGTACACTTCAAGGAGTTAAGAGCTTTGAAATTGTTGTAAACTCACAGAGTAATAAGATGGTAAAGATTCGTAATGTTGAGCTTCTTGCCGCTGAAACTATCTCACTGAGTACCCCAATATTGGGTAAGTCGACCCTTTCGGGAGGTGATGTTGAGTATGAGGTAGAGGTTGGAAATGTAACCTCACAGCTTCAGATGGTTGAGTTGTCGACCCCTTTAATGGGATGGGAGGCTATGAGTGTTGAGATTACACCATCATCTTTTGCCCTGCAACCTCTTGAAAAAAAGAGTATTAAGGTTAAAGTTTCGCTTTCGGATAATCTTCCTCAGGGCACAAATGAAGTTCAAAAAATTCAAGCTACCGCAAATGGTCGACCAGCTGAGTCGATTGAATTTACTACTTCGGTTAAGGTCTCTTCGCCATATCTAGTCCATACTGCTCAGGAGTGGGATTATGTTATCGAGAAGGCTGAGAAGTATGAGTGGGCAAAGGTCGATTATAATAACTATATCACCCAGGGTGATAGGTGGCAAGTGCCAGCTTTGCCAAAGGAGCTACCTTCGATGAATCCACAGTTGGGTCGCTACCTATTCCATAGTAATGAGGGTGATACGTTGATGGATTGCGCTATAGCGTATCGATTGACTGGTGATAAAAAGTATGCTCAAAAGTGTGTCGATTTTCTACGTGTGCTTATCGATGAGGAGCGTGGATACCCTTCGACATGGCGTGTTAACCAGAATAACTTCGTTAAGGAGGGTGGTGTATTCCAAAATATAGCACGTACCTACGATATGATAATGGATTCGGGTCTGCTCACCGAGCATGACCACGAACTAATCGAGAAGACATTTAGATTATATATAGGTATCGCTCTCGATGGAAATGATAATGGTGGTATTGGCAACTGGGATTTGAGCGAGTTGACCGGTGCTCTATATTGCGCCTTGATGGTTGGTGATTTCCACCTCGCAAAAGAGGTGTTGTACTCTCCATCGGGAATCTATCAGCAATTTGCTCAAGGAGTTATGAGTGATGGATGGTGGTATGAGTGCTCGGTTGGTTATAATGTATGGTGTGCTACGATGTTCTCCGAGGCGGGTATAGCACTTAGACCTTGGGGTGTTAATTTCATTGATGAGGAGATAGTTCTAGGTAAAGTTCCTCACTACTCACTTCTCCCTGAGCGTATGAAGGCTGGATTGTATGGAATGGACTTTAATAAGTGGGGTGCTATATCTAATAACTCACTGGGTATTAAAGGTATGTGGGATGCTTTAGTGCCATTTTTGGACTATCGAGGAATTATGTTTGCTGTAAATGATGCTCAGGAGACAAAGGTGGTTGGTGAGCCATTTGAGTTGGCATACTACCTATATCGTGACCCAGAGTATGCTGCGGTAATAAATTATAGCGGAGAGCGCAATTTGCTCTATGGAGTTCCTGATTTACCACAAGTTGAGTCTGTAAAGGCGACTCACTCAGCTTATGCTGATAATCTGGGAGCGGTTCAGCTTCGTTCACAAACTTCGGGACGAGAGCAGCGAGAACAGATTCAAGCAGCTCTTCACTACGGCTCACATGGTGGATACCACGGACACTTCGACAGAACTAATCTCTTGAGTATGATGCGTTATGGACGTAGCTTCTATAACCCTGAGATGATATGGTATGGATATGGTGCATATGCTTATAAATTCTTGGTACAGAGTTCGATGACTAAGAATATGGTTGTCGTAGATCAGAAGATGCAAGAGCCTGTTGAGTCCTCTCGTACACTATTTTATACCGGAGATATGATTCAAGCGACAGCCGTTGAGACTACTGCTCGATGGAGTAATCCACCATATGGCGGTATGATTTATGGCGATAAATCGGACTATACCTTTGCGCAGAAGATGTGGGAGGAGGGTCGTGTGATACCTATTCCCAAAAATGCTCCTGGATATGGAGAGTTATCAGACTTTACTGAACCAATTCTGCAACGTCGTCTGATGTTGATGCTGGATGACTATATTGTTCTGGTGGACTACGTCGAGGGTGATGAGGAGCACACTTATGATTGGTTGTTCCATATGAAGGGACTCAATGATTTTGGAGCAGATAGTGGTATGGAGTTTATTCGCCATAATGCTCAGTTGAGCGAAGAGCCATTGAGTGCCGCTCAGTTCTTTACGGATTGTAGTTGGTACAAATATGATGGTACACTACACTCTAGTTACGAGATGATATTTGGTGAGGGTGAGGATTTAGCGGGAACACGTTCGCTATTTAACGAGGATGGCTCACTCAAAGTTAATGTTTTCAATGCTTGGCCTCAGAGTGGCGAGGCGACTATTGCAACCGTGCCTGAGTCGCATGGTGTGAATAAACAGGTGTGGTTCGAGATTAAGGGCGACAATGATGTTATTATGAGTGATAGTACGGGAGCTTGGATTCTGGGTAATAGAGCTATCAACCTCGATGTTAAAGGTCGTAAAGAGTTGACTTTGAGTACTAAATTGGCGGCTAAACCTGCAAATAACACCCTATTTTGGGGTGATGCAGCGGTGGTGTTGAGTAGTGGCGAGGAGGTTAACTTGTTGGCTCTGCCGCTTAAATACAGCAACGTGTTACAACCTTTAGAGCAGGGTATGGATTACTATGGTGGTGAGGTTAAGATTGGTGGGTTGTTGTCTAAAACAGCTCTTGCTGCAATGCCTCAAAATTATAGTAGTGAGGCGGTTATAACGGTCGATATCTCGTCGTTGGACGCTGTAGCGTTCAAAGCTAATTTCGGAGGTGATTACCCTCTAGGCGATGAATCGCAACGTCGTAAGAGCCTCAATGTACGCTCTGAGGGTAAAAATGCTCAATTCATATCGGTTATAGAGCCTTATGAGGGGGATTCGATGGTGAAATCTGTTAAGGCAGAGAGTTCTTCGTTGCTCACTGTTGAACTCACTGATGGCAGGGTTCAGCTTATCGAGATATCTAACTTTGTTGACTCACCTGAGGAGATATCTATCCACGTTAAGGAGTATGTTGATGGTGAGTTGGTGCGTGAAGAGTCCGCTAAGAATTAGAAAAATTAACTATTAAAACTATAAAATTTATGAAGAGATTACTATTATTGGCTGTTTTGGTATCAGCAACTCTATCGTCATTTGCACAGAATAGAGATAAGATACCAACGCCACAAAACTTAGAGCAGGGCTATCCTCGTATCTACATAACCCAAGGGGAGAAGGCTGAGTTGGAGCAGACTATCGCCTCACAGAAGTGGGCTAAGGATGTCGTGGCAGCGATTCACAATCGTATTGATAAGTATGTTGAGCAACACACTTCAGACTCGGAGTGGATGCCATCACGACTGTTGATGAATTGGAACACCAAGACAAAGGATGTGTATATTAAAGGTATGTTCTTCTCGCACGATGGTGGTGATGTAGCACCAGTGGCGACGGTTAAGTTCGCTGGTGCTCGTGATGGAACAACAAACTATGGAACTCCATCAATCGAGGATACTATGCCATATATGGATGATCCACGAGGTGTCTACTTCCCAAACAAGGCGACAGGCGAGTTTGAGTGGGTTCACCCATCGAAAACAGGTGTTACAATCGCTAAGATGAATGAGCGAATCGTAGCTCTAGCGCGTGATGCAGCCTTTATCTATTGGTTAGAGGGTGATGTTAAGTATGCAAAATTTGCTTATGACGTATTTGATGTTTATATGCAGGGTATGGCGTACAGAAGCAACCCGATTGATTTGGATAATGGACATATTCAGACACTTGTTGGATTTACTTGTTTCCAGGTAATTCACGAGACTAACCTAAAGTATGTCTCTGAGTTGTATGATTTTCTGAATACCTATATCAAAAAGAACCATAAGTCAAATATGGCGGGTTACGAGTCGACCATTAAGAGTTGGGCAGACCAGATAATCTTGAATGGAGTACCACAAAATAACTGGAATCTACACCAAGCAAATATTATATTGAAGGCTGCGATGGTGTTGCAGGATGATAAATTCTATGCTGACAAAAAGGGACGTGACTACTATATCGACTATATGTTGAATGTCACCTCAGCGCGTCAATGGTCTTTGAAGAAACTTCTCGACTATGGTTACGACCCATCGAATGGTGTGTGGGCGGAGTGTCCTGGTTACTCGTTTGGTGTGACTAACGATACGATGCGTTTTATCGAGGATTTCTCGACCTCGTTTGATTTTGATTTGTTGCCATACCTTCCAGTGATGTATAAGGCGGTGGATGTACTACCTCAATATCTGTTGCCTAATGGGCAAGTTATCTCGTTTGGTGACTCTTCATACAGA
Organism: Rikenellaceae bacterium; assembly: GCA_047178865.1. Taxonomy (GTDB): domain Bacteria; phylum Bacteroidota; class Bacteroidia; order Bacteroidales; family Rikenellaceae; genus Alistipes. Next base: position 74,837 of record JBCQSY010000002.1, on the reverse strand, counting down.
CCAATCTCGACTAATGCAATGCGTTCGATGATACGTATGGCTCAAAGAGCTGGCGATAGTGAGGCGGAGGCTAAATATACCGCGATGTATCGCCTCTTCGAGCCTAATGCCGATAAGGTGGGTGAGATAAAGGGTGGTACGGATATCTACTCTCTATTCCAGAGCAAGCCAGTGGAGCTTAACCCTGACTATAAGGCAGGTGTGTTGGAGAACTATATCACTCAGACCTTCCACGCCCCAACGGTTAGTTGGTTTATTCAACGTATGGGTGATGGCAAGGATGGTCTAGCAGCATCGCTTAATGCCTCTTTGGGTAACCACATGCACGCTAATGGTATCAGCTTAGAGTTGTATGGTAAGGGTGTTGTTCAGGGTGCAGACCCAGGTAAGGGAACAAGTTATTTCCAACCTGCATACCTTGAGTACTACTCTCAATTCCCTGCACATAACACCGTTATGGTTGATGGAGTATCATCTTATACCGAGATGATGAGCTACCACGGATTCGAGCTAAACTCGGAGTATCCTAAGGCGGGAGCTAAGGCGGGATACTACCACAACCTAACTTATGCTGATGTGTCGTTTGTTGAGCCTGAGACCCAGAGCGACCAGAATAGAACCTTTGCGATAGTTCGTAATGGTGCAACTTCGGGATACTACGTCGATATCTTCCGCTCGAAGAGACGTAACGGAAAGGATAAATTCCACGACTACTACTACCACAACCTAGGACAGACTATGCAGATTATGGATGCCGCAGGAGTCGAGATGGAACTTCGCGAGGAGGAGAAGATTGGTTTCGCAGGTGGACACCTCTACGCACTGGACTATATGTGGGGTGAGAAGTTTGCTCAAACCTCTGACGATTACCAAGTTCAATGGGAGATTGATTACCATGGTAAGCAGGATAATATCTATATGAATCTATGGATGAAGGGTTCAGAAGGTCGTGAGATATTCTCGATATACTCACCTCCATGTAAGGGATTCTTAGATGTTAGCGAGTTCCCTTACGATATGAATAAAGAGCCATACCTAACATTCATTGCACGTCAATATGGTGAGGCTTGGGAACACCCATTCATCTCTGTTTATGAGCCATCGACATCTTCACAGGGTCGCACAATCAGCTCTATCACAGGTTTCGACGATGAGAATGGCGATAAGAGCTTCGCAGGTGTAAAGGTTGTCAACAACTCTGGACGTGAGGACTTTATCCTATCGTCGAGTGGTGGGGCTAAGGCTAAATATCAAGATAAGCAGAGCGATGCAACATATTCGGTGATTGCAATCACTTCGGATAACAAGTTCGAGATGCTTCTGGGTGAGGGTACTTCGTTGAGTTTTGCAAATGGAGCAATCGAGACCCAAGAGGTGGGTAGTGTGTTTGTTCAGTTGAGTGGTACAATGCTCTATATTCACAATGATGTTCCAGCTAAGGTTACAATCAATGGCTTCACTAAGGAGTACGAAAGCGGTGATTTGCGTTCGTTTGATTTGGTAGGGAATAAATAGAAATTATGATTATGAAAAAGATAGGATTGATTTTAACATTCGCACTACTATTTAGTGCGGTGTTGGCTCAACCCATTGTGGCGCAGTCGATGGAGGGATTTGAGCAGATTTCGATAAATGATTTGGATGATAGCTACACCCGTATGTTGAGTAAAGATTGGGGTGTTGTTTCAGCTGGCGACAAGGAGTCGTTCAACTCGATGACTATCAGCTGGGGAGCTTTGGGTAATGTGTGGGGTAAAGCCACAGTTATGATATTTATACGCCCTGATAGATATACCCACAAATTTGTCGAGAAACAGGATAGGGTATCTATCACCTTCTTTGGTGGAGCTCACAAGGATGATTTGCGATACTTGGGTAGTAACTCAGGTAGAGATGGCGATAAGATATCAAAGACCTCTCTTATCTCGGTCTTTACCCCATCGGGTTTGCCAACATATCAGCAGGCTGAGATTATCATTGAGGGTCGTAAACTCTATAAAACTTCTCTGAAAAAGGGTGAGTTCAGCGATAAAGAGTTGGAGAAGAAACAGCATGGCGAAGGACTCTATCACGATGCCTATTTCTATGAGGTTGAGCGTGTTTGGAGAGCTGTGAAATAATTGATTTAACCTAAAGAACTAAAATAAAAAGATTATGAAGAAGTTGTTAATTTTTGCTTTGATGTTTGCATCCGTTGCCTCTGTGCAGGGACAGAATATCTTTAGCGATGCCAAGGCTATGGCCTCCTCTCAAGAGGAGGGTTTCGAGGTGTCGAAAGCATTTGATGGGGTTGTTTCCAGAAATTCATGCTGGAAATCTAGCCCAACTAGTCGACCTGACCATATTTTCGAGGTGTCGACTCCTTACTACTACCACGTTGACTCATTGGTTATCTATACCGGTATCCCTTTGGAGGAGCAGACTGCCGTTGAAAAGACCCATGCTTCGGGTTTTTCGTCGATGAAGAACTTTAAGATTCAATATTGGGATGATGCCAACTGGACTGACCTTCCTGAGACTGTAACCACCGAGAATAGATTAGAGCGTGTAGCGTTTAGATTCTCACCAGCAATTCGTACTTTCCAATTTAGAATCGTATGTCAAGATGGTGAGCCAGTGTCGATTAACGAGCTTGAAGGATATGGTAAAGTTGATAAGAGCTACGCTGTTCAGTCAGCTGAGTATGAGACTTCGAGAAGCCTTGATGCAAGCAAACCAACAAATATTGATGTTGCCATAGAGCCTACCGTTAAGGGGCAGAGTATGGAGTATGTAGCTTATAACCAAGGTTATCACGATAAGGGTTCTAACGCTAGAACATGGATTGAATATTCGGGAGCTAACTGTATGAGAGTTTGGGCAACCTTATCCTCATCTATCCCTGAGAGTGTTATCGAGCCATACGCTGATGTTGAGACTTTGGAGGATTTCGAGGCACGTAAAAATGCTATCCGTAGCAATCCAGAGGGTTCGGATATTAAGTGGGATGTGATATCTAAAATCGGACGAGGTGAAGAGGGTAGAGCACGTAACTCAAACTTTGAGTTTATCCTCAAAGAACTTCAGGAGTTAGGTGTTGATGTACTACTTCAGGTAAACAGCAAGGATTTCGATGGTAGCTGGAGCAATAGCTTTAAGCAGTGGCAGAGCTACTACGCTATGGCATTCTACGCAGCGAAGTTGGCAGATGTTGGTATGTATGCAACACAGAACGAGCCTAACCATGTACACTCAGGCCCGATGACTATCGAGGAGTGGGTATTGGCGATGCGTTTAGTGTCGGATGCTGTGCATTGTGCTATCGAGGATGTTAACCGCCTCTACAATCGTGATATCGAGCCTAGATTCGTTGGCCCAGTAACAGCTGGAACTAACGCTAACTGGTGGAGTGCTATCGCTAGAGCGGAGAGGGTTGACTATCGTGGCGAGAAGATGGATAGAGATTTGATTGATTTGTTCTCAATCCACTCATACAACTCACCTGCTCAGGGTTATGCAACCAGAGTAAGTGATGTAAATGACCTTATAAAGGCGAACCACCCAGAGGGGTTGGGCAAGAAGATAGTCTTTACCGAGACTGGTCGTTGGATGAATGCCTACCTTATCGATAAGGAGGAGACTATGGATAGCCCATCGCTATTTACCGAGTGGGCAGGAATGTACACCAACAATATGTTGAATGGATGTTTTGGTATGTGGGCGTTTAAGTTCTCGAATACTCAAGATGGAACATTCCTATATGGTAAGAAGTCGGGACACCACCACACATGGAAGGGACAAAGATTCATCGAGGGTGAGGCTAATAATGTCGCTCTGGGAGCTAAGGTTACAGCTAGCTCTGGCGAGAATTGCGCAGCTATTGTCGATGGAGATAAGAGTACCGAGTCAGCTTGGGTTTGTAACTCTTCAGAGCCTAAATGGTTGGAGATAGAGTTGGATAAAGCCTCTGATGTTGGTGGTATTATTATGTATAGCGGCTCGGCAGGTGGTGAGTACACAGCTCCAGATAGAGTTCGTAACTTTAACTTCGAGGCTTTAGTTGATGGAGAGTGGAGACCAATTGAGAGAACGTCAGTTTCGGCTAATAAGTTTGCTCTGGTTCACTACCTATTCAAACCTATCAACACTTCGAAGGTTAGAGTTAATGTTCTCGATGAGGGTAGCGCTAGGATTCGCGAGATTAAGCTCTTCACAGATGTTGAGACCGATATCAGCTATAATGTTGGTGGTTCGCAACGTACAGCTCAGGTACTTCGCCTATTCGCTAAGGGCTTTAAGAATCAGCGTGACCTCTACACCATAGAGCGTAGCTCGGAGGATAACGATTTGGATATCGAGTGTTGCGTCGACAGCGAGACTTCACGCAGATATATCTGGGTTGTTCAACGTAACGTAGCGGACTATAAAGTAAACCTTGACCTCTCTAAATTGGGCGTTAAGGCTGGCGATAAGGTTGTAAGAGAGGTTGTTAGTGGTGAGCGTTTCGGTGATGCAGATATCTTGTCGGTTAACAACTCTCTCGCTTTGGAGCTTGATGTTCCAGCACAGAGCGTAACGCTTCTAACAATTAGCGAAAATGATAGCTACTCAACCTACGCAGCGGAGGCAGTAGCATTGGTTCGTGGTGGTGAGAACGCTAGCAAGAACTTCAAGAAGGATGCTCTACGTGTTGAGTTGAACTCAGCTGAAAAGAGTAAGAATGCAGTTAGCTACATCTCTTTCTCGCAAGATTTCAAGAGCGAGGAGTTCAACACAGTGGCTTTGACTCTTAATGGTAAGAGCAGCGATTCGGAACTATTCCGTTTCCATATCTACGCTTATGGTTCGGATGAGCCAGTTGACACAAAGAGACTCACTTGGAATAGTACTCAACACCTGGAGGCAAATAGAGCGATGGTTAAGGATTTCGACAGAGATTTCCACCTAGCCGCTGAGATGAGCTTCGATGGTGACTTCTCGTCGAGAAGTGTTGACGTGACTAAACTCATCGAGGGTAACGACTCTAAATATATCAACTTCATCTTGGTGAGAGAGGTTCGTGAGATGGGTGATGATTACGACCATGGTCGTTGGGTTGAGCTAAATCCAAATAAGAAAAACGCTCCTAAATTGGAGGTTTGGTAATCTTAATTCGCATATGTAATAGATATGAAAACTACAAGTTATTCAATATTTGCCGCGCTGGCACTCCTAACGGGGTGTCAGCGTGCTGCAGATAAGCCAAATGTTATCTTGATTGTTGTCGACGATCAAGGTTACGCAGATATTGGCGCTCATGGTAATGAGCATATTCTAACACCTAATCTCGACAAACTACACGCTGAGAGTAGTCGCTTTACTCAGTATCACGTATCACCTACGAGTGCACCAACTAGAGCTGCAATGATGTCGGGTCGCCACTCCAATAATGCGGGTGTGTGGCATACGGTTAATGGTCGTTCGCTGATTTTGGAGCGTGAGGTGTTGATGCCACAAATCTTCTCTGATAATGGCTACTCGACGGCGATGTTCGGAAAATGGCACTTGGGCGACAACTACCCATTTAGACCTCAGGATAAGGGATTCGATGAGGTCTTGATGCACCATGGTGGTGGCGTTGGACAGACCATGGACTATTGGGATAATGACTATTTCGATGATATGTATTATCACAATGGAGTCTGGACTCAATATGAGGGTTACTGTAATGATGTATGGTTCGAGAAGGCCAAAGAGTTTATATCGAGTAATAGGGATAAACCATTCTTCTGTTATCTTGCGACCAACGTTGCGCACTCTCCATATTGGGTAGCGGATGAGTACGCTGCGCCATATCAGGGCAATGAGAGTATCGTAGATCCTAATTTCTACGGTATGATTGCTAATGTCGATGAGAATATCGGGGTTTTGACTCAATATCTCGAAGATATGAATCTTGCGGATAACACCATTATAATCTTCACAACCGATAATGGAACGGCACGTGGTGCAGCCATTAAACTAGAGGAGGATGCATCGAAACCGATGGTTGTACCTCGTCTGGATGGATTTGTGGTTAAAGGTGAGAATGATGGTATGCGTGGTATCAAGGCGAGTATGTATGAGGGAGGTCATCGTGTTCCGCTATTTATCCACTGGAAGGATGGCGGCATTGATGTAGGGCAAGATATCAATGAATTAGCTGCTCACTACGACCTGCTACCTACCCTTATTGATATGTGTGGCTTGAGTGTCGAGCATGATATAGACTTTGATGGAGTGAGCCTACGTCCTCTTATCGAGGGTGATACCGAGGATTTTGAGGATAGGTTTATTGTGGTTAATTCACAGCGAACTGAAGTTCCTCAGAAGTGGCGTCGAACAGCTCTTTTGCAGGGTGATTGGCGTATTATCAATGGCGAGGAGTTGTATAACCTCTCGACAGACCCTGAGCAGCGTAACGATATCTCGGCTCAGAATCCTGAGAAGATGGCTGAGTTGACGGCTCTCTACGATGAGTGGTGGGCGAAGTCGTTACCAAACTACCAAGCACAACCATACTTCGTTATTGGTAATTCGGCTGAGAATCCAACAACTCTACACTGCCATGATTGGCATAGCGAGAAGGATAGCCCTTGGCATCAACGCCATATCCGTGATGGATATATCGATAATGGACACTGGCTTGTTGAGGTCGACCAGGCGGGAAGTTATCGTCTGCGTCTGAGACGTTGGCCTAAGGAGTCGGGCTTAGGGTTGTGTGAGCAAGCACCTATCCGACCAGCTATCGAGGGTACGAGCGTTACGGATAGTAAGGTGGGCAAGGCTCTCTCGATTACCAAAGCACGTGTCGAAGTTCAAGGCGTTGAGCTATCTACATCGGTGGCTTGTGATGCTCAATATGTCGAGTTTGTTGTTGACTTGCAACCAGGCGAGACCGAACTAAAAAGCTGGTTTACTTTGAAGGATGGACGTGAATTAGGCGCATATTACGTTGAAGTAGAGAAGATTTAGAATCATAATTTTATTTACTAATGCCACTATTTTATTAATTTGATAAAATAGTGGCATTCTGTTTTTTCAAAATTAATTATGTCAAACCCTTTTATAGAGTATTTAGAGGCTAATTTTATAAAAAAAGAGTGATATACTTTATAAAAATTTGTTTAAAATGTTTTTTTTTGTTATCTTTGCATTCTTAGGAGTTTTAACATAAAGAGTGTTTCTAATTTTTAGAGCAGCCTATTTATTAATAAACTCTGATTCAATAAATCTAAAATAACTAAAACTATGAAAAGCGAAGAAATTTTGACGCTCTTATCAAAGCGTTTCCCAAATGAGCCTGAGTACCTACAAGCAGTAGAGGAGGTTCTTCCAACTATCGAGGATGTCTACAATGCACATCCAGAGTTCGAAAAATATAACCTAATTGAGAGATTATGTATTCCTGATAGAGTATTCTCGTTTAGAGTTACGTGGATGGGTGACGATGGTAAGGTTAATACTAATATGGGATATCGTGTACAACACAACAACGCTATTGGTCCATACAAGGGCGGTTTGCGTTTTAACCCTACAGTAAATCTATCAGTACTTAAATTCTTGGCATTTGAGCAGGTATTCAAAAATGCTCTAACTACACTCCCAATGGGTGGTGGTAAGGGTGGTTCAGATTTCGACCCTAAGGGTAAGTCTGATAACGAGATTATGCGTTTCTGCCAATCGTTCATGAGTGAGTTGTGGAGATATATCGGTCCTGAGACTGACGTTCCAGCTGGTGATATCGGTGTTGGTGGTCGTGAGATAGGTTTCATGTATGGAATGTATCGCAAGCTAGCTCGTGAGAACACAGGAACTTTAACTGGTAAGGCTCTAGAGTGGGGTGGTTCACTTATTCGTCCTGAGGCTACAGGTTATGGTAATGTTTACTTCCTTTTGGAGATGTTGAAACGCAATAATATCTCTATCGAGGGTAAGAGCGTTGCGGTATCAGGTTCTGGTAATGTTGCTCTATTCACAGCAGAGAAACTAATCGAGTTGGGAGCTAAAGTTATCACCTTGTCTGATAGTGCAGGTTATATCTACGAGCCAGAGGGCTTGACAAGCGAGAAGTTGAACTATATCTTCGAGTTGAAGGATGTAAAACGTGGTCGTTTGAAGGAGTATGCTGACGAGTTTGGTTGCAAGTATGTAGCTGGTGCTAGACCTTGGGCTGAGGTTTGTGATATCGCTCTTCCAAGTGCTACTCAGAATGAGTTGAATGGAGACGAGGCTAAGGTGTTGCTTGCTAATGGCTGTTTCGCAGTTTCTGAGGGTGCTAATATGCCATCGACTCCTGAGGCTATCGAGCAGTTCTTGGCTGCGAAGATTCTTTACGCTCCAGGAAAGGCTGCAAACGCAGGAGGTGTTTCAGTTAGTGGATTGGAGATGAGCCAAAATGCAATTAAACTTAGCTGGACTCGCGAAGAGGTTGACTCTCGTTTGAAACAGATTATGTTTGATATCCATGAGCAGTGTGTTAAATATGGCGGACAAGAGGGTAATACCTATATTAACTATGTGAAGGGAGCAAATGTCGCTGGATTTATCAAGGTGGCAAAGGCTATGATGGATCATGGTGTAATATAAAAATCTGTTTAAATTCTTCTCACTTAATCTACTATGGCTCTTTTACTTCGCTTTCTAATTTTACTATCTTGCTAATAGAATCACTATTAGCTTCGATATCAAAATCAAAAATCAAAGCAAAATAGCTCATACTATTTTTAAGCAGAAAAACTTAAACAGATTCTAACAGACTCTCAAAGTTTTATAAATTTGTATCTTAATTGTCTTGAAAAAAGATGAATAAACTATCTATATTCAATTTCGAACAGGGGTTCTATGGTGATGACTTGGCAATGAGTGGCGTTAAACCACTTATCGCTCTATCGGCTAATATCATTGATGAGAACTCTGCACTTCATGCCGCATATACCCAAGCCATAATCGAGGCTGGCGGACTACCTCTAATCATCCCATTTAACTGTAATGCGCAGCAGTTGCGCTCGGTTATCGCATCTGTGGATGGAGTTCTGCTTACGGGTGGTGGAGATATCGAGGCGAGCTACTTTGGTGAGGAGAATTTAGAGGGTGGAATAACCGATTTGAACCCTCAAAGAGACTGTCACGAGATGGCTCTTATTCGTGCTGCTCTCGATAGGGGAGTGCCAATATTGGGTATATGTCGCGGTTTTCAACTCCTAAATATAGCCTTTGGCGGTGATATATATCAAGACCTACCATCTATGTACCAGGGTGAGTTGTTGAACCACTCAATCCTAGAGCCTAGAGAGCGTGGAGTCCATGAGATAGAGGTGGAGAGGGGTACTCTTTTAGAGCAGATTTTAGGTTGTGATAGGATTTCGGTTAACTCTCGTCACCATCAAGGTGTGCGTCGTATTGCGCCAGGTTTTAGGGTCTCGGCACGAAGTGGTGATGCCCTGGTTGAGGCTATCGAGAGCTGCTCTACTAAGAGGATTATCGCCGTTCAGTGGCATCCAGAAAATATGGCAACTAAAGGTGAGTGCCAGGCGATGAGGCGACTATTTAACTATCTAATCGACGAGGCTAAGTTGCGAATGGTAGCTCGTCGAATCCATGCTCAAAACCCAATTATAGACTCCCATTGCGACACTCCAATGCTCTATGACAAGGGCGGTTTCGACTTCTCACGAAGGAGTCGAGAGGCTAAGTTGGATTTAGTTAAGATGAGCGAAGGCGAGGTGGATAGCGCTGTAGTTGTGGCTTATATTCCACAATCAACCCCTGCACCAGAGCGCAAGGCGATGACCCTCAATATCTTGAAACGTTTCTCGCTCGATGTCGAGCAGTGCGATGGGGTAGTTCAGGTGAGGAGCGCTAGAGAGCTGCTCGACGCTAAGCTCAATGGGCTGAGAAGTGTGATGTTGGGTGTGGAGAATGGAGCAGGACTTGGCGGTGATATCTCGATGGTGTCGACTCTGCGAGATATGGGTGTGATATATGTTACCCTGTGCCATAATGGAACAAATGATATCTGTGACTCGGCACGAGGTGAGGCGCTACACGATGGAGTGAGTGAGTTTGGTCGTGAGGTGATACATCGCCTCAACGAAGAGGGCATTTTGGTCGATGTTTCACATAGCTCTGAGAAGAGTACGCTCGATGCTGTGAAGTTGTCCGGAAAACCTGTAATAGCCTCACACTCATCATGTAAGGCGTTGTGTAATCATCCTCGAAATCTATCGGATGAGTGCATAGTTGCCATAGCTCAGAGCGGTGGTGTGGTGCAGATATGTGGCTACGGAGGTTTTTTAGCAGAGGGTCGAGAGGCTACGCTTTACGACTTGGTGGAGCATATCGAGTATGCTGTGTCGCTTGTGGGGTATGAGCATGTCGGAGTGGGTTCTGACTTTGATGGTGATGGCGGAGTCGAGGGGTTTGATGGCGCAAATGAGTTTATGAATGTGACTGTAGAGCTGCTACGACGAGGACACTCGGCGGTGGATGTGGCGAAGATTATGGGTGGTAATATTTTACGAGTAATAGAGGCAAGATTATGATTTTGAACTATATATGGGCTGGCTTTTTTGTTGTGGCATTTGCTGTTGCTGCCACCACAATGCTCTTTACGGGGAGCAGCGAGCTATTTTCGCAGATGGTCTCAGCGACCTTCGACTACGCTAAGTTGGGCTTTGAGATTTCGTTAGGATTGGCGGGTGTGTTATCGTTGTGGTTGGGAGTGATGAAGATTGGCGAGAGGGCAGGAGTTGTCGAGTTTTTGGCAAGATGTAGTGCCCCTATCTTCGGACGATTGTTCCCTGAAATACCTAAGAATCACCCAGTTGTCGGAGGTATGTTTATGAACTTTTCAGCCAATTTGTTGGGGTTAGATAACGCCGCAACACCCATCGGATTAAACGTTATGAAACAGTTGCAGGAGCTGAACTCAGGGCGTGATAGTGCGAGCAATTCGATGATTATGTTCTTGGTAATCAACGCTTCGGGGTTGACTCTGCTGCCCGTTACTGTGATGATGTATCGAGCACAAGCTGGCGCGGCTAATCCAGCGGATGTCTTTGTCCCGATAATGATAGCTACCGCAGTATCGACCATAACGGCGATAATATTAACGGCTGTAAAACAGGGAATTAACCTACTTCAAAAGCAGCTGTTGTTGCCTGGTCTAGCTCTCTTGTCTCTCTTGGCAGGAGTTACATACCTCTTTACAACGGGCGATAAAGAGACTCTATCGAGTGGAGCAACCTCTATCTCTAATATGTTGCTGATGAGTGTTATAACTGCTTTTATCGTGGTTGGTTTGATTAAGCGCATAAATATATACGAGAGCTTTATTTCGGGTGCAAAAGATGGTTTTAATACTGCCGTTACCATTATCCCATACCTGGTTGCTATCCTGGTCTCGATAGGGGTCTTTAGAGCCTCAGGGGCGATGGATTTCTTGATAGATGGAGTTCGTTATATGGTTGAGAGTTTGGGTATTAACTCCGATTTTGTTGGGGCTATACCGACCATGTTGATGAAACCTCTGAGTGGAAGTGGCGCAAGGGGAGTGATGATAGATGCGATGAATACCTATGGGGCGGACTCATTTGTTGGGCGTTTGAGCTGTGTGTTGCAGGGTGCAACCGACACCACATTCTACGTCGTGGCACTATATTACGGCTCGGTTGCAGTACGCCGCATCCGCTACACTTTAAGCTACTCATTAATTGCCGATGCCGCAGGAATCCTCACCGCAATTATCGTTTCATATCTATTCTGGAGTTAGTTGCTCCATATTTTGTGTGAATTATCCCCACACGTCATTGCGGGCTTTTGATCCGCAATCTCTTCAATATTGTGTTGCGTATTGGTAATAAATTGATACTCAATTCGATAAAGTTATCTATATATGGTGCGATAAAACAAGTTTTTGCACCATATATAAATAACTTCACCAAAACAAACTTTCAGTTTGTTACCCCAACCCACACCACAACGTGACTCTCGTTCTTGCTCAGCATGTTATAGTTGGTTGCGATATATTTTTATTATTTATATTCTTACCCCACCCCTAATCCCCTCCCTCAGGGAGGGGACTTTGAGCTTCGCTCTTCACCCCTCACGCTCGGCAAAGCTCGAATAAATTCGGCTATGCCCTCACTTAATCGGGGCGTTGGGTCGCTAGCGCTCCATATTTGGGTTGGATTTTCGGTTTGAGAATCAAGCATAAATTCACATTAATATCTAATATTTATTCTGTTTTACTATTATAATTCAAAAAAAATAGTTATTTTTGTAAATCTTAGCAGGGAGAAGTATGCTAAGTTATAGCGTTTTGCTATTGTTTTGGGAACATAAAACGACCAATTTTAAATCCACCCAGAAATCAATAAGTAAAGCGTCTGCGTTTGCGTGGGCGTAACTTTATTGGGTGGATGGTGCTTGGTCGTACCGATGTTCCTAAAGTGTCGACCACGCAATTTGTATCTATTTAGATTGTGTTGGTTTTGATTTAGACCAATATTGGTATAATTTAAATAAGTACAAAATGAAAAGAATTTTTATTTACACAGTTGTAGTATTTTCAGTTATGCTATTTACCTCATGTGCAACAATCTTCACAGGCTCAAAGAAGAGAATCTCTATTGATGCAAATGTAGAGAGGGCAGACTATGTCTCTATTGATGGTAAAAAGTACAACAATGTAACCTTTCCATTCGATATTAAGGTTAAAAAAGGTTTTAGTGAGACTATCATCACCGCAGAGTCTGATGGTTATGAAAAGAGCAGTGTGGTAGTGGATAAGAAGTTTAATCCAGTTGCTGTTCTAAACTTCTTTGGACTTATTGGCTGGGGTGTTGATGCAGCAACCGGTGCGATGATGAAACCTGAGTATAATAACTATGAATTAGAGTTCGAAAAGAGCAAGTAGTAGACAATTATGGGAGAGATATCCGCTGTGGATACTCTCCCATAATTATAGTATAGAGTGAAAGTTAATTTGCACCAAACTCCATAAGGTAGGATTTGATGAAGTCGTCGATTTTGCCATCCATCACCGAGTCGACAGCAGAGCTTTGATGCCCTGTGCGGTGGTCTTTGACCCTTCTGTCGTCAAAGACATAGGAGCGGATTTGGCTGCCCCATTCGATACGTTTCTTTGTCGCTTCGAGTGCCTGTTGTGTGGCGAGGCGTTTATCCAGCTCCCTTTGGTAGAGTTTCGAGCGGAGAATACGCATAGCATTCTCGCGATTCATAAGCTGTGAGCGGCTCTCCATATTCTCGATTAGATACTCTACGGCCTCTCCCGTGTCGGGGTCTTGGCTCTTATATCGGAGTCTCACTGCGGTCTCGACCTTATTAACATTTTGCCCCCCTGCGCCGCTAGCTCGGTATGTATCCCACTCGATATCCGATTGATTGATAACCACTTCGATATCGTCATCTACCGCAGGTGAGATAAAGACCGAGGCGAATGTCGTTTGTCGTTTATTATTGGCATTGAAGGGTGATAGACGCACCATGCGATGCACTCCATTTTCGCTCTTTAGATAGCCGTAAGCATACTCTCCCTCAATCTCGATAGTACACGATTTAACGCCCACCTCGTCACCTGCCTGGTAGTCGAGGGTTTTGACCTTGTAGCCATGCTCCTCTGCCCAACGTGAGTACATCCTAAGTAGCATCGCCACCCAGTCGAGAGCCTCGGTTCCACCTGCTCCTGCGTTGATATCGAGAATAGCTCCCAATTTATCCTCCTCGGCACGCAACATATTACGCAGTTCGAGAGCTTCTATCTTCTCGACAACTTCGTTGTAGAGTTCTTCCAACTCCTCCTGGCTTGCTACACCCTCTCGGACAAAATCGGGCATAAGACCCAGGTCGATACTACCCTTGCTGATAGCCTCCCAATCCTCAATCCATGACTTTATCCCAGCCACTTTTTGGAGTTGTTCTCTAGCTCGCTCGGCATCCTCCCAAAAGGCTGGCTCTTGGGTCTTCTCCTCCTCATTGGCGAGGGTTATACGCATTGCCTCAATATCGAGGCAGCGTTCCAGTTCACTGCAACGCTGCTCAATATCTTTTATCTGCTCACTTGTTACCATGGAGTAAATTTAGCTCTATTTTTTAGTTTAGCTCCCAGTCATACCCATCCTTGCGATCCTTAACACGGATTCCAGCATCGGTGAGTGAGTCGCGGATTTTATCGGATAGTGCCCAATTCTTCTCAGCTTTTGCTGTGCTACGCATCTGTAAAAGAGTCTCGACTAGAGGTGTAACGTAATCCCTCTTTGAAGAAGATGATGAAGAACTCTTCTCATCCACCAAACCCAAAATCTCGAAGATATATCTCTCAAATGTCGCCTTTAGAGCCTCCAAATCCTCAGCTGTGATGCTCTGTGCACCATCCACTATCTGGTTTACTGCTCGAACCGCATCGAAGAGTGATGATATAACCATCGGAGAGTTCAAATCATCACAGATAGCTGCGCTACACGCCTGCTCAATCTGAGCGACATTGATAGTCGAAGTCGCTCCAGGTGTGATTTTCGATAGGGTAGCATACCCCTTCATCAACCTATCGAGACCCTTCTCGGCAGCTTGTAGAGCCTCATTCGAGAAGTCGAGTGTCGAGCGATAGTGTGCCTGAAGAATAAAAAATCTGATAGTCATAGGTGAGTATGCCTGTTCCAAAAGTGAGTGAGTGCCACCAAATAGCTCCTCCAGTGTGATGAAGTTGCCAAGTGATTTACCCATCTTTTGACCATTGATTGTAATCATATTGTTGTGCACCCAATATTTCGCTGAGTTGAAACCATGGGTGGCTTTGCACTGTGCAATCTCACACTCGTGGTGTGGAAACATTAAGTCCATTCCTCCGCCATGGATATCGAATTTGTCACCTAAGTACTTGCTGCTCATGGCTGTACACTCAAGATGCCATCCTGGGAATCCATCGCTCCATGGTGATTTCCACCTCATGATATGCTCTGGCGATGCTTTTTTCCAGAGTGCAAAATCGAATGAGTTACGCTTATCATCCTGCCCATCTAGGCTGCGTGTATTGGTCTTGATATCGTCCAAATTACGTCCCGATAGCTCGCCATAGTTGTAGCTCTGGTTATACTTCTCAACATCGAAATATATCGAACCGTTCGACTCATAACCAAAGCCATTATCGATAATCTTCTTAACCAAATCAATCTGCTCCATAATATGTCCAGAGGCTTGTGGTTCGATTGATGGAGTAAGTACTCCCAATTCACGCATAGCTGAGCGGTAACGCTCTGTGTAGTAGTGAGCTATCTCCATAGGTTCAACCTGCTCTAGGCGAGCCTTCTTGGCAATTTTATCCTCACCCTGGTCGGCATCATGTTCTAAGTGTCCGACATCGGTTATGTTGCGAACGTAACGAACCTTATAACCCAACGATTTCAAGGTTCTGAATAGTAGGTCGAAAGTTATCGATGGACGAGCATGTCCCAAGTGTGGATCACCATAGACCGTTGGGCCACAAACATACATACCAACATTTGGGGCAGATATTGCCTCGAACTCCTCACGAGAGCGTGAGAGGGTGTTATATAAAAATAGTTTACTCTTCATATATATTTTTTTTATATTCTTAAATTAGATTACTCCAAGATGATTAAGTCCTCATCCTCGGCACCAAGGGTGCGATAGTAGTCGTTGAGCCAATTTACGATATCGACTCTCTTTGCGGCAGCTGCCAACTTATAAACTGTTGCAAGTTCACCAAGCCTATCATCGAGTAGCGAGTCAATCTGGCTAGCTTGATACCCCTGGAATAGAAGGTAGTACTCGATATATTCGATGATATTATCTGCATACTCTTGAAGTAGCTCATCGCCCTTCTGCATCTGCTTAATCATATAGTAACCCTCGATAAATGGCAGGGTGTTATCCTCATTAAAGCGTAGCTTGTTGGTTGGTAGCACCTCCAATCCTCTATCGAGCAGTTTGAGAGCTAGAGCCTCATCTCCGCCTCTTGCAGCCTCCTTAGCCGTCAGAGCAAAGGCTTGGCGAGTACGTGCTGCATTGAGGTTATATTGGAAGAAGTTGTCGATATAGACATCCTCACGGTTGAGGTTTCCATATCTAAAGGTCTCAAGAAGTAGAGGTGCTGTGTAGTCGGTGTCGATTCGTCCAATCTCGCTGTATGATGTCACAAGAGTGCGGATAGGGACTAATCTAAATCCATAACCATCGAACTGAGCATAATCCAAAAGTCCGATATCCTGAAGCATGTGAGCTTGAGTGAAGTATATAGGACGTTTCCAGTCGAATGAAGAGAGCAGATCGAGAATCATCATCTGACTCTTATTAATGCTCGAACCCTTCAAATCAAACCTTATCGAGTCGACCATAAGGTGTGCATCCTCCTCTTTGACAATCCCCGCAGCAATTGCGTTCTCTTTGTTGACCGGAAGAATCATCTTGCGTGATGGTAGGAAGTCGCTCTTCGAACCATCGGCTAGTGATACTTTACTCTGGTCGCTATCGTTGGCGATGAAATTTATCGCCTCTTTAACGGTTATAGCTCGCTCGACTCTATCGATAATTGGTACATAGTCGTTGACATAGGTGTATTTACTACGATGGAGCGAGAATGGTACTCCTTGGGCATCGTACGAGCGATTCTTCATCTGGTCGATATACCACTCTCCACCTAGGTAGCTAGTGTTCATAATTCTCACATCGGTGCGAACGCCATCAACCTCCTGATTATACCACAGAGGGAATGTATCGTTGTCACCGTAGTTCATAATGATTGAGTTTGGCAGGGTCGATTGGAGGTAGTTCCATCCAATATCTCGTGCCATAGTTCTGCCCGAACGGTCGTGGTCGTCCCAGTTCTCGGTAGCCAAAATAACGGGAACACTCATTGAGATGATAACAGCCGTGGCAAGAGCCACCTTTTGAGATTGCCCCTTGGTAAACCACAAAAGAAGGTTAAATAGAGCTATCACGCCCAGTCCAATCCAGATAGTAAAGGCGTAGAATGCTCCTGCATAGACATAATCCCTCTCGCGTGGCTCGCCTGGTGAGGTGTTGAAGTAGACAACCAGAGCGATGCCCATCATCACAAACAACCACATCACTATCGAGAAGTTCTTAGGGTCGCGATTTAGTTGGTAGATAAGACCTATCAGACCCAAAATAAATGGTAGGAAGTAGTATTTGTTGCGACCCTCGTTGGTCTCGATTTCACGTGGGAGCTCACTCTGAGGCCCAATATAGGCCTGGTCGATAGATTTAATTCCCGACATCCAGTTACCCTCGGCTATAGTTGCACCTTGAGCCTGATTGTTGCTCTGGCGACCAACGAAGTTCCAGAGGAAGTATCGCCAGAACATATAGTTGAGCTGGTAGGTGAAGAAGTAGTAGAGGTGCTCGCCTCGTGTTGGCTCGATTATGGTGTGTGAGCCATACTCCACAGGTTCGCCAAATAGTAGCTCATTCTCAACTACGGCACTACCATCCGAGGAGCGAATAATCTCCCCATTATTATCACGAATAATGCTCTCCTGAGTTCGATACGCAGCCCATGGTTTATAGGCTGACTCACCCTTGGCAGAGTCCCAAATTCGAGGGAATAACATCATAAAGTCATCCGAATATTTATACCCCGATAGGATGGTGCACTTCTCATACTTACCATCATCGTTGACAAAGTAGATATCTCTAGAGGTGAAATCCTCGACTGGTGCGGCATAAGATGCACCATATATCAAAGGACGAGCACCATATTGGTCGCGATTAAGGAACGATAGTAGAGCGTGTGGATTGTTTGGGTTGTTGCTATTCATCGGAGGATTAGCAACGGCTCTAATGGTGATGGAAGCGTATGAGGAGTATCCGATAAATACTAATGTCATACACAAAAATATCATATTGAGAATCTTACGTCCTTTGCGATGTGCCCAATATGCCGCAGCACCTAGCCCGATAATTAGAGCGAGCGAGTAGAGCGCCATTCCGCTATTTATCGGAAGCCCCAAGGTATTGACAAAGAATAGGTCAATCATTGCACCTATCCATATAGCTCTCGAAATCACAAATCCATTGATGAATAGAAGCATTGCTCCAGATACCACCATTGCCGCCAAGATACCCTTGAAGTCGACCTTTTCGCACTTGCGGAAGTAGTAGATAAATACCAGCGCAGGGATTGTCAGCAGGTTCAGGATATGAACTCCAATCGATAGTCCCATCAGGTAGACGATAAGTAGAATCCACCTCATTGAGTGAGGTTCATCAGCCTCATCCTCCCACTTCAGCATCAGCCAAACAACCAGCGCGGTAAACATCGAAGATAGAGCGTAAACCTCACCCTCGATAGCCGAGAACCAGAAGGTGTCGGTGAAGGTGTAGGCTAGAGCACCAACAGCTCCCGCTGCTATCACAGACCAACCTCTTGCTATATCTATTTCACGATTTACCGCAGCATATAATCTGCGAGCGATGTGTGTGATAGTCCAGAATAGGAAGAGTATGGTAAAGGCACTGATTATTGAGTTAAATGCGTTTACGGCAATAGGTACGGCCTGAGTTGATGGGGCAAACATAGTAGCTATTCGAGCCAACATCATATATAGAGGTGCGCCAGGGGGGTGTCCTACCTGTAACTTATAAGCGGTAGCTGTAAACTCGCTAACGTCCCAAAGGCTTGTCGATGACTCCATAGTCATTAGGTACGACACTGCTGCAATGGAGAATACAATCCATCCAACAATATTATTATAAAGCGTGTACTTTCTCATCTAGAGTTAAATTTAGAGGGCAAATTTAACAAAAAAAATGGATATATCTAACGTGCATTAAAAATTTATTTGGCTTAAACTCTATTACCCCATATTTAACTCTGTGCTTTGTCTCTTTTGGTCTCTATTTTGCAGACCATTTTATAACATATATGGAGCGAAAGAGTAGTCGCTTAGGATTTAAATATAACGTGTTTAATTAAGAGCTTTACTACCACCTTTGAGCACTATATCGCAGATAATTTATTTGTTATATTCGCTCCACATAGAAAATTGTTAAACCTAAAATAGAAGCATTATGAAAAAGAAGTTTTTATTAATTGGCGATGTGCTACACGCCGATTATAATCTAGTCAATCCATTGATGAAGGAGTATCAACTCCGTATATTCCTCAATAAACCAGTTAGCGCAAACCTATATAGCGACGAAAATGTGGAGTATATCTATGGGAGTCTAAATAGATATGAGGATGTTTTATACGCTGTAGAGGGGTGTGATACGGTGATTATCTCGAACATTACTCCGCTAGGCTCAGCCCCTATTCCAGGCTTGGAGAATATCCGCAGAGCAATCTCCCAGAGCGGAGTGCGTAGAGTTATCTACTCCGATTCACAAGGCTCTAAAAGTGGAGGTGCAACATTCTCGGTTGAAGATTGCGCATCGTTTAATCACTGGGGTTGAGTTTAATGCGAATTAAGAATTATGAGTTAAGAGTTATTTTACTTCTCAGTATGACTCATTAATTCTCAGCTCTTCTCAGCACACACGTTATTGCGGGCAAAAAAAAATCGTCATTGCGGGCTTTTGACCCGCAATCTCTTAGTTATTAATGCATTGAGGTTGCGGCTCGTAGGCTGCAATGACGGTTTTGTGTGAAAATAGAGTTGTTAGTTTTTCTGCTGTTTTGGGAAGATAAACATATCGGTTTGATAGCCTCTCTCTTGAGCCAGTGAGATGATATATTCAAGGGTTTGAGCAGGTAGCGAACTCTCACGCGAGAGTATCCACAACATATCATCCGATGAACTGCCAACCAGTGCCCACGAGTAATCATTGCCAACCTCCAAAACTAAGTAGTCGCTATAGAACCAGAGGAAGAACGACACCTTTAAAGCTCCACTCTGCGAGGTGAGTTTAGCTACTCCATCGCTCTCGTGCCACTGTTTTGTGTGGGTGTTGAAGCCTCGATTAATGACCTCGATTTTACCACTGGGTAGCATGGTGTAAGAGGCTGTTGCATAGTCTAAATTGCGCTCGAACCGATTGTCGAAACGGGCAATCTCGTACCATGTGCCAAGGTATCTATCGAGTGCGAAGTTGTCGATGGTTGATTTGTCGATTAATTGTTGATTCACTCCACCCATCAGAGTAAATATCATAGGTATAATATATAGTATCATGGTGCATTTTTTCACTATCGAGTAACAAATTATATACCTTTTCGTATATTATTCGGAAATTATATATATATTTGTAGAGTAAATTAAAAACCTATACTAAAATGACAGATCCTAAAGATTGTTTGTATTGCCAGAATGGTGAGTTGCTTGATAGCTTGATGATTGAATTTGCGCAACTACCAACCTCGCGCGTATTCCTATTTAAGGAGCAGACCTACAGAGGTCGCTGCCTAGTTGCTCATAACGACCATATTCACGATTTGAATCTGCTATCGGATGAAGAGCGTAGTGCTTTTATGGCAGATGTAGTTCGTGTTTCACGAGCTATGGAGAAGGCTCTAAATCCAGCAAAGGTTAACTATGGAGCCTACTCTGACACCCTCTCTCACCTCCATTTCCACTTAGTACCTAAGTATGTAGGAGGCCCTGATTTTGGTAGCACCTTTACAATGAATCCAAAAGCTGTTTACCTCTCAGGCGAGGAGTGTTCTCAGATTATTGAGAGCATTAAGAGTTGCTTGTAGTAGATAACAATGAACAACAATGTCCACCTAATTTAGGTGGGCATTGTTGTTAAATCTCCTCTCTCAGCGAGAAGAAGAACCTCCTCTCCCACAGAGCACTCTCGTCCGAGTCCGAGGCGTGAATTGCATTTTGTGTGGTGCTCTGTGCAAATAGTCGGCGGATACTCCCCTCTGCGGCAAGTTTCGGGTCGGTTGCACCAACCAATCGACGCAGCTCTTCGACCGCGTTTTCACGCTCTAAAACCATAACAACCACCGCCCCGGATGTCATAAATTGATGGAGCGATTTGAAGAATGGTTTATCTAGGTGTGCATGGTAGAACCTCTCGATATCACTAGACGAGAGGTGCAACATCTTCACTGCTACGATACGGAAATCTGCCGCCTCAATCATCGCACATATCTCACCGATATGGCTCTGAACAACGGCATTTGGTTTGATAATGGTAAAAGTTCTATTGCCTGCCATAATTTTAGAATTAAGCTACGCGAGCTCAATCCCAAATATTATACCACTCTTTTACGCTTTAGGGTCTCGATAGTGAATGGATATTCGTACTTCTCACCTCGTGGATAGCTCCTCGACTCTACAACCTCCCACTCGTCAGCAGACCAATCGGGGAATTTGGTGTCGCCATGGTAATCGTGGTGGACTCTAGTTAGGTAGAACATATCGGCAATAGGGAGAGCTTGGGCATAAATCTCAGCCCCTCCGATAATGAAAATCTCCTCCTTCTCGCTCGATATCTCAACTGCCTCACTAAGCGAGTGAGCTACACGACACCCTTCAAACTCGATATCTTGGCGTGTGATAACTATATTCTCACGATTTGGAAGAGGTCGCCCCAACGACTCATAAGTCTTGCGACCCATCACAACACAATGACCCTGAGTTAGGCTCTTGAAGTGTCGTAAATCCTCTGATATATGCCAAATTAGACGATTCTCATCTCCAATTATCTGGTTATCCGCAACGGCTACAATAATACTTATTTTCATAGAGTTAAGAATTATGAGTTAAGAATTATGAGTTAAGAATTATGAGTTATTGCCTAGCAATTCTTAATTTATAACTCTTAATTTTTAATTAATAATTAGAATGACATTGGTGCTGAGATTGCAGGGTAGGGTTCATACCCTTCGAGTTTGAAGTCCTTATACTCGAAGTCGAATATAGATTTAACTTCGGGGTTAAGTACCATGCGAGGTAGTGTTCGTGGAGTTCTCGATAGCTGCTCTTGCACCTGCTCAAAGTGGTTTAGGTAGAGGTGAGCATCACCCAATGTATGGACAAAATCACCCGCTTTCAGACCACACTCCTGCGCAATCATCATCGTCAGTAGGGCATAAGATGCGATGTTGAATGGTACACCCAGGAATGAATCTGCACTGCGTTGATACAACTGGCACGACAACCTCCCCTCGCTCACATAGAATTGGAACAGTACATGGCAGGGCGGTAGAGCCATATCGCCAACCTCGGCTACGTTCCACGCTGAGACTATCATACGTCGAGAGGTGGGGTTGTTCTTGATTGTGTCGATAACTTCGGCTATCTGGTCGATAGTTGTACCATCACCTTTACCCCAGCTACGCCATTGATAACCATAGATATGGTTTAAATCGCCATAGTTATAACCATCTATCGAAGAGGTGGTTGATGAGGCTACAGCATTGAAAAACTCATCTCTCTCTATGGGGTTGTTTCCGCTCTGCTCGGATAGTTCGCAGTAGTGTCTATAGGCATCGTTATCCCAAATATGTACCCCGTTGTCGGTTAGATATTTGATGTTGGTATCGCCCTTTAGAAACCATAGTAGCTCATGGATAACACCCTTCAAAAAGACCTTCTTGGTGGTTAGTAGCGGGAAACCATCTTCGAGGTTGAAACGCATCTGGTAACCAAATATACCTTTGATACCTGTTCCTGTTCTATCCCCTTTAACAACCCCTTGCGAGCTAATAGTCTCTAGTAGTTCTAAATATTGTTTCATGCCTTATACCTCCTTGATTTGAGCCTCTGCGCTCTGGTTTATCTCAATATAGTGTGGGTTTTGCCCCCAATCATTAATCATCATTACACGTTTGCCCTTGACCTCTTTGTCGACTACGGTGTGCATATGTCCGAAGAGGTAGTAGTCGCAATGAAGGTTAGCATCCTCTTGCTCGACATAGGAGAGTAGAATCTCGCTACCTATATGTTCGCCCTCTTTGTATGGACGATGCTTTTTGCGTGAGGAGTTACTCCACCACGAGCCAAATTTTAGAGCCAGGTCGGGATGTACCAACCACGAAAATAGCACGCGAGCTATCGACGAGCGGAACGTTTTATTCATCAACCTAAGCCAGATGTTACTACCGATATTGAGGTTGTCGCCATGTGCTACATAGAGCCTTTTGCCTCCTATCTCAACTATCTGCGCTTTGGTGTAGATTTCAACGCCACACTCTTTGGTGAAGTAGTCCCTCACCCACATATCATGGTTGCCTGCGATAAATACGATTCGTACTCCCTGCTGGGTTAGTTGTGCGAATTTAGCCAATACCCTAACAAATCCTTTAGGGACAACCCTGCGCCACTCATACCAAAAATCGAAGATATCCCCCATTAAGTATATCTCACGAGCGGTTGGCGCAATGGAGTCGAGCCAATTAATAAATCGACTCTCACAGCTATTTACATCTGCTGCCTCTCCACCTCGAAGGTGAACATCTGATACAAAGTAGTACATAGAGCAGTTAATTAATGTGAGTGACTTCTATTTAGATATTTTCTAATGTAGGCGTTGATAAATAGGAGTATAAATATTATGCTAGTTGTTGTCTGCCACCATATCGGGCCATGTGTACATAGCGAGTGGTCGTGGTTGTGGTGATGGTCGTGATGCTCTCCCATTGGTGAGAGTGACGAGAACCACTCATGAGGCAGGATAAAGTCGATTATGGTTGCAAAAATCACCGCTCCGATAATAATAGAGAGTAGATAAATCACTGTTTTACGCAAGCCTATCTCTTTATTTAGGATAATAAGCGAAGCGAAGTTTGTCGCAGGACCTGCCATCAATAGAACAAACGCCGCTCCTGGTGATACCCCCTTCATTATCAGTGATAAAGCGATGGGTATAGATGCCGTTGCACAGATATACATCGGAGCAGATATCAATAAAATAAGCAGGATATTGAGTAGATAATACTCTCGAAAGATGGTGAATATCGAGTCGGGGATAAATGCCGTAATAGCTGCGGCAATTAACAGTCCAATCATTAGCCACTTTCCGAAATCCTGCATCATGTCGACATAGCCATACTTAAGAGCAGCTAAAAAACTCCTCTTCTCCTCACCGTGTGAGTGAGAATGAGAGTGTGAGCAGCCACAGCTACATTCGCCCTGAGCGGGTTGATTGCCTAGGTAGGTGAATTGAGGCTTTTTCGCTCTTTTGCCTCCAAATTTATCAACTAAGACTCCACCAAATAGAGCCACGATAAATGCTGCGATAGGTCTGATTATAGCAAATGGTAGACCCAAAAGTGAGTATGTAGCCAATATCGAGTCAACTCCTGTTTGAGGTGTTGCTACCAAAAACGCCACTGTTGCACCATCCGAAGCACCCTGTTTTTTGAGTGATACAGCCGTTGGGATTACTCCACATGAACAGAGTGGTAGCGGAACACCCAGCAGAGCAGCTCCGACAACCGAGCTAAATCCTTTGCGATGTAGAAAACGAGAGTAGATAGAGCGTGGCACATAGACATGTAATACCCCAGATATCAAAAAACCCAATATAAGATAGGGCGACATCTCGTTAAGTATGGTTAATAACTCTCTAAGGTATTCCATATTAGCGCATTATCTATCTCCTCAACTCGCGTTGAATAGTTTCATTCAAGTTATCTTGGTGGATATCCTTTGCGATAATCTCGCCTTGGCCGTTGATAAGGTAGTTCGCAGGTAGTGTTGTTACGTTGTATAGTCTCAGTGCAGTGGATGTTGTGCCATTAAGGTCGTTAACCGAAATCCAAGGTAGTTTCTGCTCTTGAACCGCAGCAACCCAACGTGACTTAACTGGGTCGACAGCAACCTGATATATAACTAATCCCTGCTGGCTATACTGCTCATACAACTCCTTTAGCTCGGCATTAAGTGTGTTGCTATTACCTAGCTCTGAAGACCAGAACTCAAGCAAGGTGACCTTTCCAAGGCTCTCGGATAGTTTGTGACGAGTGCCATACATATCAGGTAGTTCAATTTCTGGTAGTGATGTTATGGTGACATCCGATACCAAGCGGTTGACTAAATCTAGCTCTGATAATCTATTGCGAAGAACTTTGAGATATTTTGTATCAGGATAGCTCTTCTCTAGAGCCTCGATTAGGGTCTTGTAGTAGATGATGTCACTCTGAGCATTGAAGATGTAGGTATCTCCCGCCACTCGTTGCGATATAGCATAGACAGCAGCAAGTGAAGATTGATGCTCGATGATATACTCAATCTGCTGACGACGGATACTTTGGTATAGCTCGGTGTATCGACCAGCTAGTTTCTCTTTCTCGCTCTCTGATAGAGTTGCATCGGCATAGGTTGTTGCAATCTTATTGAGGAGTGTGATATTCTTGACGTATGGCTGGTAGAAGTTACGTAGCTGCTCAGACTCGCCAGAGCCTTCAATGCGATAGTTGTTAATCACATCTCCGATTGAGTTAATCGAAATCTTATCACCACTCTCTAGTAGTAGAGGTATTCGCTGGTGATTATAGATAAGATTATAGATTGATAACTCATCCTCTTCACTCTCGAATTTGAGGGTAAATTCACCCTTAGCGTCAAGTTTGGCTGAGTCGATAATAGCCCCCTGAGAGAGAGCTGAGAATGACTCTATGTAGACCATCGAGTCTGCACCACACGTAAACTCACCTTTGATTTGAATCATATTGCCACCGCAAGAGATGAAACCCATCGCCAAAGGTAGCGTGATAAGTATATTTTTAACTGTTGATTTTGTATAGAATCTAATATTGTGTCTCATGATAGATTAATTTTTCTGCGTAACTCTCTTTGTTGCACTTTTGGCAAATGGGCGAGAAGTGAACTGCCCTCTGCTCTTCTGTCCACCTTTGCTATTTTGCTGCCCTTTTTGACCACTTCTAGCTTGTTGGCGTTTGTGTGGTTGAGAGGAAAGGTGTTGTTTATAATCACTTTTGATATTGTTTATAGCCTCTTCATCGATATGAATAGCACCTTTAGACATTATCTTTATATCTTTTATAATCGCCTCATTGTTTGGGTGCTCTTCGTTAAATTCGAAACTTTTAGCACGCATATACCTAGCAACATTATCTACCGTAGAGGCTATCTGCTCGGCTGGTAGAGATGGTGGTATTGATTGTAGAATGTTCGATACATACTTGCCATAATGTTTGTAGAGTATTCTCCTCTGAGAGTACTCAACCCTCTCTGGTTTCACATCAACGGTCTCGCGTGTTGGGCGTTCGTAGGGTGAATCTACATCTAGCTTAAAATCAGACATTATGAATAGATGATCCCACAATTTATGGGTGAAATCGGCAGTGTCACGCAGTAGCGGATTGACATTACCCATTACCGCGATAACGGCTTTGGCTTGACGATTACGCTCGTCTCTATTTTCAATCAACGATAGCTCATCTACCATTGTTTGGATATGACGTCCATACTCTGGAAGCAGTAGCTTAGGACGCTGTAAATTATAGTTTTTTCTCATATTTTAATTAAAACATACATCAAAAAGAGCCTACTTTGAAGTAGTGTAAATAGGCTCTTATTTCTCAACTCTCGGCACTCTATTTGCACTCTTAAGCCAGCTAACTCCGCTTAGAGCCTCAATAGCGATATTGAGAGAAGTTGTTATCTTTGATGCAAAAATAAGTAATTTTTTTCAATTTTCTATAATGGCAAAGGTATTAATTTTAAATCAATCAAAAAGTGTGCGGAAAACTCTGCACGAAAGAGTCTCTTTTGAGGGACATTCTGTGCTCTCGGTCGAGAGTGTCGAGGAGCTTTCTAAGATGAATAGAGTTGGTTCGGTTGCTCTTATTATATGTGATAATCAGTTCGATAGCCTCCCTTCGTATGTGAAATCAATTCCGCTGATAATCATCTCGTCGCAAGCCTCAGTCGACGATGCTATGCGTGCTGCAAAATGTGGAGCACATGAGTTTTTAACGACTCCAATTGATATGAATAGGCTCTTAGATGCTATGCGAAGTGCCCTTGAAGAGAATAATGAGGAGTCGAGCGATGGTAAATCGAACCAACAGCAGAGTAGTCGTCGCTCTCAACGCAGGGCGAAGAGTTCGTCTCAACACCCAATTCATCGCGAGATAATTGGCGAGAGCGGATATATCCAAGATTTGCTTCGAACCATCGATAAAGTTGCCAAGTCGGATGCTAGAGTGATGATTCTCGGCGAGAATGGAACGGGCAAGGAGATGGTCGCAGATAGACTCCACTGTCATAGCAGTCGTGCGGAGTATCCATTCATCGAGGTTAACTGTGCAGCAATCCCATCGGAGCTTATCGAGAGCGAACTATTTGGGCACGAAAAGGGTGCTTTTACCTCGGCAGTGAGGCAGCGAAAGGGTAAGTTCGAACAGGCTGATGGAGGGACTCTATTCCTCGACGAGATTGGTGATATGTCGCTATCGGCTCAGGCTAAGGTGCTTCGTGCGCTACAGGAACATCGTATCTCTCGTGTGGGTAGTGATGTGGATATCGATGTCGATGTGAGGGTTATTGCCGCCACAAATAAAGATATCCGTTGCGAGATAGCCAAAGGTAATTTCCGCGAGGATTTATATCATCGACTCAGCGTTATTGTACTGCGTGTTGCGCCACTTCGCGAGAGGAGTGAGGATATTCCACTTCTGGTCGACCACTTCCTCGATACTATCTGCCAGGAGTATAAGGTGGAGCGCAAGAGTATCTGCGGTGAGGCTTTGGATATGCTCTCGCGGATGACGTGGAGTGGAAATATCCGTGAACTCCGCAACGTAGTCGAACGGCTTGTTGTGTTGTGTGATGATGAGATATTGGGTGAAGATATCCACTCCTACGTAGAGAGCGATTAACAAGGCGATTTTCGGCACTTTCCTCACCTCTTACCTCCTCACGTATGCTCTATACGCTGCGGAGTAAGAGGTTTCACAAAGCCCCAAAACTCATCCTTGTTAATCACTCTCTATTGAGGAGGATAAATTATCGCTACTGTTTCTGCTCTTTGTGAGGTTTGGCAATAACTCCAATCTTTTTGAAGGCTTCGATTAGCTCCGTATCGCTACTCTTAGCGCTGTTGTAGCTTACGCTAACTCGTTTGGTTGGGATGTCAACTTTGACGCCGCTTACACCCTTTTTGAAGGGTATTGAGTTGAGGATTTTTCGCTCACAACCCTCACAGTCGATATCTGTTATGAAGGTTGTTGTTACGATTTGCGCTTTGCTGTTTTTAGACTCTTTAGCCTCGACCTCAGCTATGTTTAAGATAGCGAAAGTCATGATTAGTAGAATGATAAGTTTTTTCATGATTAGTAATTTTTATCTTTTTAAAATAGATTGAATCGACATCCGATATAGAATTTACGTCCCATCAAAGGACCCCATACCACCGATGAATTAAAGGCGGTAGAGTAGGGGTTGTCCGCTGAAATAATTGGGATATCTTGTGTGTAATTTGCGATATTTTCACACCCAACATAGAGTTCCCAGTCGCGAATACGACGACTCACCTGAGCGAAAAACATGGGGTAAGATGGTGAATATTCACTGCTTAATGCATCGCCACTCTGCGATGGAAGTCTACTTGGTCCATTGAGCTGAGCGGTGAAGTCGAATACCCACTTGCGATAAGGTGTTGCGTATTGAACATTTAGCAATGTCTTGAATCTGCTCACCAAGGCTCTCTCCACGCTATACCTCTCACCATTGGCATCAAGAAGGGTGATTGAGCTGTCGGTGTGGCGATATGTCGCAAATATATCCAACCCCTCGACGGGTCGCCATGTGAAGTCAACTTGATAGGTCGAAGTTGATGAAGGGTCTGTGCTGGAGTAGATAACCACCTGCTCTGCGTATCGCTCCTGGTCGACTACTACATGGTTGAATAGTTGAGTGTTGAAGTAGTCGAAACTAATTGTAGCATCACCCGAATTAATCAGCGAGAAACGCTGTGTGATGCTAGCTCCCCATGTTAGAGCCTTTTCTGTGCGGTTAAAATTCTCGTCTGTTCCATCTTCGAAGATTATACTTCGTCCCGTGGCTAGAATCCCGATATTGTCGGTTATAACAGAGGAGGTTCTATACCCCATACCCGCAGAGGCTCTCAAGACCGTTCCCGATATTGGTTCATAGCGGATATGTCCTCGTGGGGTGAAGTAGCCCTGACGGTAGTAGCTGTTGTAGTCATATCTAACACCTGCGATAGCAGAGAATTTCTCCTCGATTTTGTAGGTGTACTCGCCATATATTCCCACCTCAGCCTCTGTTCTATCGAGGTTGTAGTTGAGTTCACTCGATAGCCATGGGGTGTAGTTATTTAACCCCTCGTCGTAGTTGAATATATTGGCTGAGAGACCTACGATGTAGCTCGAACGGGGTGATGTGTAGCCGTTATACATCAAATTAAGCTGCGAGGAGAGCTGCTCGGCGTTGTAGTCGTTGAGTCCAAAGTAGGCATCTTCGCTAAAGTAGTCGACATCGAACAGCATTGCGATATTACTACGTAGCTCGCTCTGGGTGGTCTCATCGTAGATAGCTTCACCCACGGGTCTACCCACCTTGAGGTATGCATTGGCGTTGCGATTGGTGATTTGTGAGCCGTAGATTGAGTTTTCGTACATCACCTCCTTCATGCTCTCTTGATAGTCGATATCTCCACCCAGTCTGCTATCTTGCAGAGCACGAACTCCCCATCGAATCTGTGTTCCGTTATCGCCCTGATAGAGCCATCTATTTGCTACGTTGAACTGCTGCGAGAGTGGCATATCTCGGAAACCATCACCATTGTGGTCTGTATGGTTCATCACATTGTCGCTATCCACCGAGCCATGTAGCAGTACTACGGTCGAGAGTTTTCCACTATTTCCAACCTGAGTCGCCATCGAAATATTCGCTTCAGGACGTAGCTCGTCGTTGAGGTATAGATTTAGGAATAGCCTCTCATCATCGGTGGGTTTGCGCATCTCCAGGTTAATTTGACCCGTTATAGCCTCACGCCCCGACACCACCGACGAGATACCCTTTGATACCTGAATCGAATTGAGCCACATGCCAGGTGTGTAGCTAAGTGCATAGGGCGAACTTACGCCTCGAAGAATCGGACGATTCTCATCCAATATCTGGGTATATGTTCCCGCTAGACCCAACATCTGAATCTGTCTAGCTCCCGATATAGCATCGCTGTAACCGACAGTTACCGAGGCTGAGTTCTCGAAACTTTCGGCTAGGTTGCAACACGCCATCTTACACAATCCGGCAAACGATATCATCTCTGCTTTTACGATGGATTCATTCATGATGTAGTTACCACCGATTGTGGCCGTCACCACCGCAGCATCTATGGTTATACCCTCGCTGAGGGTGAAGTCGACTAGGTTTACACCACCGCTTATGGTGATTGTGTCATTTTGGTAGCCCAAAAAACTAGCTACTAGCGAGTTGTAATCTTTGACTGGATGTATCGAAAACTCCCCATTTTGCGAGGTTGTCACCCCGATATTTGTCTCAGACCACCATACGGTAGCTCCAATTAAGGGTGCGCCATCGGAGTCGATAACTCGTCCCTTGATATTATCAGCTTTAGCGATGGATGCCACCATAAGGCATACCACCACAAGTGATACTTTAAATATATGTTTCATCTGATTTTGTTTTAATTTAATTGTAGACTTTTGTCCTAAATTAAACTAAAACGGGAGGGGCTCTTAGGGCTGAGGATTGGATACACCACTGGCTAGAATAGAGTATATCTTGTGGTGTATATAGTTCAGATAATAGCTCTGCAAAAGGCTCTGAATCAATGATTAATAGCTTTTGTATGATTTGCTTTTCGACTCTTTGGATAGAGCTATTTTCGCCTGTTACGATAGCTTCGTCGAGGTCGAGATTTACCTCGTTGCTGTGACATTTGTGCGAGGCAAATTCGTTGTGGTTTCGACACTCCTCTTGATGCGAAGGGCAGCTACAACACTCATGTCGATGCGTATGCTCGCTGTTACACTCGCAGAGATAGTCCATAATAAACTCTCCACCCATCATAAACATGAAGAGTAGCAGCAGTGCGTATGGAGTATATTTGCGTAGTTTTATCACTTGAAATTCGCTGTTATTATTTTGTTGGATAGCCCTTTACCCTCTGGGCCTCACAATCTTTTTCATCTCGGATTTTATCATCTTCCTCCCATTCAAACATCTCAAAGGTGCTCTTTCCACCCAGCCCGAATTGGGTGTAGGTGATGGGTAGACCCTGTTCGAGGAACATCTGCTCGTAGGCGGTCTTTACCGATAGAGTAGCATCAGCAAAGCCCGAACCATAGATATCATCATTTGATACAGAGCATGGCAAGTCAAATCGTCGTATAACCTCAGCGGTGTAGTTGTAGAGGTGTTTTGAGTCGCTCTTAAGGTTTATAACTCCATCCTCGGTGAGCATCGAGGCGTAGTACTCCAAGAATGGAGGAGCTGTTAGCCTCTTCTTGGCTCGACGCGTTTTGAGCTGAGGGTCGGGAAATGTAATCCATATCTGAGAAATCTCACCTGGTGCAAAAAATGAGGTGATAAACTCGATACGTGTACGTAGGAATCCAACATTTGTCAACCCCTCTTGGGTTGCAGTTTTAGCTCCACGCCACATCCTGGCACCCTTTATATCGATACCGATAAAGTTCGACTCTTTCTCGGCTCTAGCTAGAGCTACGGTGTACTCGCCTTTGCCACAACCCAACTCCAACACGATAGGGTTGTCGTTGCCAAAAAACTCCTTAGCCCAACGCCCTTTCAAGGGGTGCTCTTTGCGGAAAATATCATCAAACTCAGGCTCTACAAAGCATTTTAACTCTCTGTTTTCGGCAAAACGTCTTAATTTATCTTTTCCCATTATTTAGCCTCTGTTGGGTTACCACTCCTCTTTGGTTTACGATTAAATCGTCTCCTTGGTTTATCACCTTGAACTCGCTGCTCGCCTTGAGCCTCGCTGTTGACCTTTGGTTGGTTCTGCTCACTTTGAGGTCTGGCTTGTCTCTGTTCGCCTTGAGGTCTTTGCTGTCTCTGTTCGCCTTGAGGTCTGGCAGGTCTCTCTCCTTTAGACTCATTACCATTTGCTCGTCTTTGATTATTAGCCTTACCCTCTGCGTTATGTTGTTTAGTTTGATTCTCACCCTTCTGCTCACCATCTTGTTGAGGTTTGCGCTCTCGGCGTTGGTTTCGACCACGTTTTTTATTCGTTCCACGGCTCTCGTCAAAGCGTGTTATGCTATCCTCTTCGCTCTTGAATGTTGGCTCTTCGACCCTGCTATTTATAGCTGAGCTATCCTCTAATTGCTCCACTTTGCGACCTTTGCGGTTGGCTGAGATAATCTCACGAACCCTCGATGCAGGGATAGTTACAACATTTACGAAAGCATCCTTAGTGGTGCTAAATGACATGCTCTGAGCTAGAACATCACTCTTAACTAGATGGTACTCTCCATCCATGGCTTGAAGTGGTTCACGTACGTATGGCATGCTCTTGCGTGCATCGACGTAGGTGTCGTACTCATACATCATACAGCACTTCAACTTCGAACATTGACCCGCGAGTTTCTGAGGATTGAGCGATATATCTTGCAATCTTGCAGCGTTTGTCGTAACGCTGGTGAAGTTAGATATCCACGATGCACAGCACAGCTCACGACCACACGCTCCGATGCCTCCGATGCGTCCAGCCTCTTGGCGTGCTCCAATCTGTTTCATCTCGATACGTACCCTGAACCTCTCGGCAAAGACCTTGATAAGCTCACGGAAATCGACCCTTACGTCTGCGATGTAGTAGAAGGTTGCTTTAAGCCTATCACCTTGATACTCAACATCTCCAATCTTCATATTAAGCCCCATATCGGCAGCTATCTGACGCGATAGAATCATCGTCTCGTGCTCTAGTGAGATAGCCTCTTGCCACTTCTCGATATCGTAGGCTTTGGCCTTGCGGTATATCTTTTTGTGCTCTCCATTATAGGGTGTAAATCCTGTGCGGCGAATCTGCCTCTGCACCATATCACCCTTCAGAGAGATAACTCCGATATCGTGACCTGGGTTACCCTCGACAGCGACGATGTCACCAACCGAGAGTTCGAGGTTATTTACATTTTGGAAGAATGAACGACGTGTATTTTTGAATCTTACCTCGAATAGGTCGCTTGGTTCGTTATCGGGAAACTCCTCAAGCCAGTCATACTCATGTAGTTTATAACACCCCTGGCTAGCTGTGGCGGTGGTTTGCTCGTCACATTGACAGAAGTGAATACCGTGTTCTATATTTGGTCTATTTTTGCAATTGCAACTCATTGTTCTAAATTTTGTGTAAAGATAGTAAAAAAAACTAGAACTTCTCCTTTTGAAATATTAATTTGAGGCAGATAGTCTGCGATGTACCCCTATAATACGGATGAATATTAGCATGGCAGCCATCGATAGTCCGAAGATGTATCCGACGTAGAATCCCGAAGCTCCCATATTAAACTTCACCGCACACAGATAACCTATCGGGATATTCAGAACCCAATACGACACTATTGCAATGGGGATAATCGCCTTTACATCCTGCATACCTTTAAGCACTCCAACACCGATAAATTGCAATCCGTCAGATACTTGGAATGCTGCGACATATATCAACATTGTCGAGGCGATAGCCACAACCTCATGATTCGAGGTGAAGGCGTAGGGTATAATTCCTCGCAGCGAGATAAATATTAGAGCTGTTATAGCATTCCACACAAGCCCCAAATGCCATGCCGCCTCGGATGCCAACTTAATCTGTTTGAAATCACGCTCTCCGTAGCAGTGCGAGATACGAATTGTGGTCGATGTACCCAGGGCTATAAGTATCATAAAGGCGACATTCGCCATGGTTATAGCTATCTGATTAGCGGTGATTCCCACCTCGTTGAAACGACCAATTAGGATGCTAGTTATCGTAAAAGCTGACGCCTCGAAGAATACCTGCATGCTTATGGGGATAGATGTTCTGAGCAGTGTTAGCATATTGCTCACCGTAATGCGAAAGCGTTGTAGCTCTTTGAGATAGACCCTGAATTTCGTGGCGCAAACGAAGTATGTGATAAGTATTGCAGCCTGGAACAGTCGAGATATTAGAGTCGCCAATCCAGCACCCGTAGCACCCATCGCATCCAGACCAAACATACCATATATCAGGATGTAGTTCAGGGCGACATTTACGACATTACTGGCAATAACCGTCCACATCACAACCTTTGTGTTGCCAACGCCTTCGAGGAACTGTTTAAAGACGAAGAAGAGTATTACGGGGAACATACTCCAGACCAAAAAGCTGAAGTAGGGTATCGCCAACTCGACCACCGCTTGCGGCTGTCCCATATACTTCATCAAAGGAATCAGCGAGAACTGAATCCCCATAGCGATGACTCCGATAATGGAGAATAGAACCAGGCTACTGCTTAGGAATCCAACAGCTTTGACGCTATCGCCCTGGGCAAATTTTTCACCTACCAAAGGCGTGATACCATAGGTTAATCCCAGGCATGCGATAAATATTAGAAAATATAGAGATGAGCCAAATGATGTTG
Organism: Rikenellaceae bacterium; assembly: GCA_047178865.1. GTDB lineage: Bacteria > Bacteroidota > Bacteroidia > Bacteroidales > Rikenellaceae > Alistipes. The sequence goes on along the minus strand of JBCQSY010000002.1, from coordinate 40,312 downwards.
CAGCCATAGGTAGTGGATTGTCTCCACCATACTGCCCAATCATCATATTGTCAACGAGTTGTACGACGATTTGCCCCAGCTGAGAGACAGCAACAGGGATAGCTAATTTTAAGTTGAGCCTATACTGCTCACGATATTTTGAGAAACTATACATTAAAGGGTTTAGAGAATTAAGAGTTAAGAATTATGAATTAAAAATTAACTTCTCTCACGTCATTGCGGCCTCCGAGCCGCAATCTCAAATTGAGTTAAGAATTATGAATTAAAAATTAACTTCTCTCACGTCATTGCGGCCTCCGAGCCGCAATCTCAAATTGAGTTAAGAATTATGAGTTATTTTATTACTCAGTTCTTCTCAGCCTATCTGAAAAATAAATTTTAATTCATAACTCATAATTCTTAACTCTTAATTCATATCTCCATCTAGACAGACATTATCTCCTGCTCCTTGTCGGCGAATAGAGAGTCGATTAATTTGGAGTACTTCTCAAGGACTTTTTGACATCTACCCTCACCATCTTTAGCCTCATCTTCGGACATACCATCCTTTTGAGCCTTCTTGAATGACTCGACTGCATCACGACGAATATTACGCAAGCTAATACGTCCAGACTCACACTCAGCCTTAACCGATTTAACCAAATCACGACGACGCTCCTCGGTTACTGGTGGCAACGATAGGCGAATTTGCTCTCCATTATTCGATGGAGTAAGACCGATATTTGAGTCGATAATCGCCTTCTCGATAGGGCGAATCATATTTTTATCCCATGGTTGGATAATGATTGTTTTAGCATCAGGAACTGTGACACTTGCCACACCTGAAACAGGTGACTGTGAACCATAATACTCCACCATTACACCATTAAGAACATTAGTAGAGGCTTTTCCAGCTCTGATGTTAAGTAGTTCTTGCTCAAGGTGCTCTACTGCTTTTTTCATGCGGCTAGCAGCATCCTCCAGAATGATTGTTGTCTCCATGTTTTGTTGTAATATTTTTGTTTATTGTATTTTGTATCTTAATCATAAGGTTTGCAAACTCTTCAGGTGAGAAACCAACCGTTGTCTCAACCACCACACCCTCTTGATCGATGATGAAGTTGCGTGGGATATAGCCACTAGCGTATTGATTATAAATTTCGCTAGAGGTATCAACCCCGATTGGGAAGTGGTAACCATTATCCTTGGCAAAAGCGTCAACCTCCTCTGCTTGCTCACCTTTAGCGATTGGTAGCAACACAAAGTCTTGACCCATAAAGCGATTGATAACACCATCTTGAAGGTATTTAAACTCCTCACGACACGGAGGACACCATGTCGCCCAGAAACAGACCATCACCACCTTGCCCCTCAAATCAGAGAGTTGAACACTCTCTCCATTATTCATCTCAACTCTGAAATCTGGAGCTTGCTCGCCAACCTTTACCAGCGTAGCAAGAGCAAATTCATCCTCCTGAGTTGAGTTGATTGCAGCCTTTTCACCCGATGGCAGTAGGAACATAGCCAAAGCCACAATTATGGTGAGTACAAGGAGTATTATTAGACGATTATTAGACCTTTTCATAGCGAAAATTATTTGGTTATTAGAGTGCCAATACCATCACCGGCAACAACTTTTGCTAAATTACCCTCTGTATCCATATCAAAGACGATGATATTCAATCCATTCTCTTTGCAGAGTGTGAAGGCTGTTAAGTCCATTATCTTTAAACCTTTAGCATATACATCATCGAATGTGATAGTCTCATATTTAACAGCCGATTTATCCTTTTCAGGGTCTGCTGTGTAGACCCCATCAACACGTGTTCCTTTGAGCAAAACCTCACACTCCAACTCTACACCTCGCAGAGCCGATGCTGAGTCTGTCGAGAAGTAGGGATTAGATGTTCCTCCACCCACAATAACCACATATCCCGCCTGCATATACTCCAACGCTTTAGCCTTAGAGAAGTACTCGCCGATAGGTTGCATATTGATTGAAGTCAACACTTTACACTTTACCTCAGCGGCTTCGAGAGCCGATTGTAGAGCTAGCGAATTGATGATAGTTGCCAACATACCCATCTGGTCGCCTTTAACCCTGTCGAAACCCTTGCTGCTACCACTTAGACCACGGAAAATATTTCCACCGCCAATTACAATAGCAACTTGCAACCCATCTTCGACAACCTTCTTGATTTGCTGGGCGTATGAATCCAATACTTGGGTAGAGATGTTCTCTTTACTAGAGCCTTGCAACGACTCTCCGCTGAGTTTTAGTAGAACTCTTTTGTATTTCATATCTTTTTTATTTTACTATTAATAGTGCGAAGATAGTGCTTTTTTTGTGATAATTCTAATTTTTTATATAAATTTGTGGCGAAATGGATAAGAATAACTACGAGATACTAAATAAAGTTGACTCTGCTGCCGACCTTAAGAGGTTGAATTATGAAGAGTTGAGGCTCTATTGTAACTCTTTAAGAGAGTATATCATCGAGGAGTGCTCGGTCAATCCTGGGCACTTGGCATCTAGCTTGGGAGTGGTTGAACTCACCGCAGCGCTACACTATACCTATAATTCTCCGCACGATAAATTGGTGTGGGATGTAGGGCATCAAACTTATCCACACAAAATAATCACTGGTCGACGTGAAGCGTTTAAAACTAAGAGAACCAAAGGGGGAATTAGTGGCTTTCCACGTATGGAGGAGAGTGAGTATGACTCATTTGGTGCAGGACATGCATCAACCTCAATATCAGCGGCTTTGGGTTTTGCTAAGGCAGCTCAGCTGCAAGGTCTTGACTATAAGAGTGTTGCTGTAATTGGCGATGGTTCGATGACTGGTGGTTTAGCGTTCGAGGGGTTAAATAATGCAGGTGCGTCTAATGTCGATATGCTGGTTATTCTCAACGATAATAGAATGGCTATCGACAGGGCGACTGGTGCATTGAATCGTTACCTTTTAACTATTACAATATCAAAACGTTATAACCGTTTTAAACATTGGCTATGGCAGAGGTTGTCGGTGATTCCAAAGTTGCTGAAACTCACCCAGTTAGTTGGTGGTGCGATAAAGCAGGGTCTGCTACATCGAAGTAACCTATTCGAGAGTCTTAACTTTAGATATTTTGGGCCAGTCGATGGGCACGATGTCGAGAAGTTGGTTAAAACGCTCAAGGCTCTGCGCGAGATTGAGGGGGTTAAACTGCTACACGTCTCGACTGTTAAGGGGTGTGGTTATGCGCCAGCTGAGCAGAATAATCGTGTTTGGCACGCACCTGGAAAGTTTAACGCTGAGACAGGCGAACGTATAAAGGGGGTTAAAAGCATTGATAAATATCAAGATGTGTTTGGGCAGACCCTCCTTGAGTTGGCTCTGAAGGATGATAAAATTATAGGTATAACCCCTGCGATGCTTACGGGGTGTTCGATGGATTTGATGATGAAGGAGTTGCCATCGAGATGTTTTGATGTCGGTATCGCCGAGGGACACGCTGTGACCTATGCAGCGGCAACAGCAGCGGCAGGTTTAGTGCCATTCTGTAATATCTACTCCTCATTTATGCAGCGCGCCTACGATAATGTGATACATGATGTGGCGATACAGAATCTCCCCGTTATTTTATGCCTTGATAGGGGTGGATTGGTCGGAGAGGATGGAGCAACACATCATGGAGTATTCGATATGGCATACTTCTCGACTGTACCTAATTTGGTGGTCTCAGCACCACGTAATGAGTTGGAGTTAAGGAGGTTAATCTACACTGCTTATCGCAGTGGTAGACCATTTGTTATTCGCTATCCACGAGGCGAGGGTGAGGGTGTAGTGTGGCGTGATACTCCATTCGAGCAGTTACCTATTGGTCGAGGAGAGAGACTTCGCAAAGGCTCTAAAGTGGCGGTGTTGTCTGTTGGAACTACTTCATCTTCGGTTGCTGAGGCTATCGAGATAGTTGATGCTCAAGGCGATAGAGTAGCTCACTACGATATGCGCTATGTCAAACCTCTGGATTTGGATATTTTAAAAGAGGTAGCCGATAGTTTCGACCACGTCATAACGGTCGAGGATGGAGCTATCCGAGGTGGAGTAGGCGAGGCGATAGCTGCTCACCTGCTTCGAGAGGGTTACTCTTGCTCGATTGTCAATCTAGGCATCGAGGATAGATTCATCGAGCATGGCACACTCAAAGAGCTACATGCTGAGTGTGGAATCGATGCTGCGACAGTTGCTAAACATATCTCTGAGATGCTCTCTAATGGAGCTAAGTAGAGACTTTAATAAATAAAATATTATGACACGTTTAATTAATTTTTTTCTTTTAGCTATTGGCGGGCTTTTATGGTCGTCATGCAGTGATAGCCAGGAGGTTAAAATTGCTGTTCTAGCCGATGTACATCTCCATGATATCTACGCTACACTTAGCGATGTAGAGTTTGAAAATGCTCCTGTAGATGGGGATAATCGCAATCTTCTTCTTCGTCCTATGGCGGAGCAGTTGCGCTCAACTAGGGTCTACAACGAGAACTACTTCGCCTTTATCGCAGCTCTGGATGATATCGTGAGTCGAGGGGTCGACTACGTTATAATGCCTGGCGATTTTAGCGATGATGGGCAGGTAAATAATATCGTAGCTCTGCGCAATATATTGAGTGGTTATAGCCAAAAATATGGCGTGGAGTTCTTTATAACCACTGGAAACCACGACCCTGTGCGACCATTCACCAGGAGTGATGTGGCGATTAACTTCTTGAATAAAGATGGTGGAAAAGAGCGATTCTACGGTAGTGAAAATAGAGCTGGAGGAGTCGTAAGTCGAGATGTTCAACATCTTGGTTATGAGGGTATTGTAAATAACCTGAGCAGCTTTGGATTCCTACCACAACCTAGCTACCTCTATTGGGAGAGTCCATATAGCAGCCACGACTATGCGAGCTACAACTTCGAAGATGCTTTGGCAGAGTCGTCGATAAGCAACCGCGAATATGCTATAAATCAGCAGGGGGTAACCCTCCCCGATGCTAGCTATCTAGTTGAGCCAGTCGAGGGTTTGTGGCTCTTGGCAATCGACGCTAATGCCTATCCTTTTACCCCAAAATTTGAGGATGAACCGAGGAATCCACTAAATTTTGGCTCGCCAAGTAGTGGTTACGTAACCACTCTAGAACATAAAAAAGAGCTGTTTAAGTGGGTGGAAAGCGTTGCACAGAGGGCTAAAGCACTAGATAAGAGGTTGATATCATTTAGCCACTATCCAGTGGTTGACTTCTTCGATACCGCCTCTGCGGATGTAGCTAGGTTGCTCGGTGAGGATAAGATGCAGTTGGGACGTAATCCCGATGGTGATGTGGCTGATATCTTTGCCGATGCAGGGATTAAACTCCACTTCGCAGGGCATATGCATATCGATGATGTTGGCGAGCATACCACAGCCAAGGGGAATAAAATTGTGAATGTACAAGTTCCTTCGATTGCGGGCTACTCACCAGGCTACAAAATTATGAGCCTTAAAGATGGGGTGGCTACTATCGAGAGTGTAACCATTGATGATGTGCCCAATTTCGATGTATTGTTCCCATTCTATGAGCAGGAGTACCAATATCTACTCTCCAGTGGAGAGGCGAATCTGTGGAGTCGTGATATATTAGCCTCGACGAGCTATAGGGAGTTTATCACCTATCACCTTCATGAGTTGGTGCGTTTGCGTTTTATCCCTAGTTGGCAACATAATCTCGACGAGGAGTCTCTTTCGATGAGTGGAGCAGAACTGTTGAGAGCGTCGGGTGTGAACGAGGAGATTGAGAATATAGAGCAGTATGAGCAGTTCACTACCTTTGATGTAATCTTCGACTTCTACCGCCTCTATGCGGCAGGTGCGGTCGGAGCTGTGGACGTAGGCGAGAAGAGGCTTAAAGTCTACGACTCGATGTTGAGTGAGCTGAGAGAGTGCAAGAGCCTAACTCCGTCGGGCGAGCTAATCTCTGCACTGCTGGGTATCGTCAGCCACTTCCAAGAGGAGGGGCTGTGTAGCAAAACCACCGTTGATATAGGGTGGTAATAAGTCAGATATAATAAAACATCCGAGTTCAGGCAACCTGAACTCGGATGTTCTATTTTACTTAAGTCTCTCGACTATTTCTCGGTGGTTGATAGTTTGCTCTTCCACATCAAGAACTTAACCAAGCATGCCGCCATTGCTACCCCTGCGACGATGTAGCCATATAGCTCAGGTAGTGCCAAGCCTTCACCTGCGACGAGGATATAGCATGTTACCACAGCGGTCATAAAGAGTGCTGGAATCAGAGCCACGAAGTAGTTCTTCTTCTCCTTAACCAGATAGACAGATATCATCCACAAAGTTACCGTAGCCAAAACCTGGTTTGCCCATGCGAAGTAACGCCAGATGATATTGAATCCATCAACATCACGTAGTGAGTAGATTAAGAATCCGACCGTAAGTAGTAGAAGAGGTAGCGAGATAATCAGACGACTCTTGATACTCTTCTGCTCGAACTTGAAGATATCGGCAACGATAAGTCGAGCTGAACGCAACGCCGTGTCACCCGATGTGATTGGTGCAAAGACCACTCCCAACATCGCCAGAACTGCTCCGAATGTACCCAACCAGCTACGTGTGATAGTGTCGACCACAACCGCTGCATTTGACTCAGCGAAACCATTCTCGTGGAAGAAGTATGTCGCTGCTGCTGCCCATATCAGAGCCTCGATACCCTCGACAATCATAGCTCCGTAGAAGATAGGACGTCCCAACTTCTCGTTTTTCATACATCTAGCCATCATAGGTGACTGCGATGCGTGGAATCCTGAGATAGCTCCACAAGCAATCGAGATAAACATCATCGGGAAGATTGGAATACCTGCTGGGTGTGGTGCATAAGAGATAGGGTCGGTGAACTCTGGAAGAGTCCATCCCTTCGAGAAAATCAACATCGACAAGATACCAATCTCCATAAATAGCAAAGCAACCGAGAATAGTGGGTAGATACGACCGATAATCTTGTCGATAGGTAGCATCGTTGCGATGATGTAGTAGATGAAGATTATAATAACCCAGAAGTTTACATCAAAGAGTGGGTTGCCACCAGCTGTAAGTTTAGCCAAAAGTCCTGCTGGACCTGCTACGAATACCGCTGATACTAATATCAAAAGAATCACGATAAAGAATCGCATAACCTGCTGAGCTGACATTCCTAGGTAACGACCAATACTTTCGGGTAGAGACTCTCCATCATTACGCAGAGATATCATTCCCGCGATATAGTCGTGGACTGCTCCTGCGAAGATTGTTCCCAGAACAATCCAGAAATAGGATGCAACACCAAATTTAGCTCCCATAACAGCTCCAAAGATAGGGCCTAGACCCGCAATGTTTAGGAACTGAATCATGAAAATCTTCCATGATGGAAGTGGCACAAAGTCAACTCCATCAGCCTTTGTCATAGCGACAGTCGCGCGATTCGCATCGGGCTTAATCATGCGCTCGATGTATGCACCATAGATGACATAACCTAGAATTAGGACTGCCAACGAGATTAGAAATGAATACATTTTTTGTTTTTTTCGGTAAGCTCTAATTTTTAATCTATTTGATTTGGGCTAGAGCTTGTAACGTCCAAATAAATAGTAGCTTAGCATCTACTCAATAGTTAGAATTGAGGCAAATCCTGTAATTTTAAAGACCTGTTTGATTGAGTCGCTCATGTTGATGATACGCATCTTGATTCCCGCTGCGTTAACACCCTTCTGCATCATAAGGAACACACGCAGACCTGAACTACTAACATAAGATAACTCGCTACAATCCATTACGATTTGGGTTGGGTTATCCTTTAATGCAGCCATAGCTGAGGTCTCGAAATTTTTTGCTGTAACAGTATCTACACGTCCTTCAACATTAAGTGTAACTGTTCCGTCCTCTTGTTTTGTTACTTCTACATTCATGATTTTATATTTTAGTTTTTTAATATTTAATTTGACTCTCCTGGGTAGGTATCTGTGATATTAGTTATTGAACCATCCACCTCACCTGCGTAGAATACCAATATAACAGCATCTGTCTCACCTCTGTTTGCTCCGTAGTGGATTGTGTTTACAGTCTCAACTAGTGGCTCTCCTGCTGCGATAGTGGTGACGTTGCCTTTGTCGTCGGTCACGGTTAACTCACCCTCCAACATATACCCAACATTAATCACTGGGTGGTAGTGTTGCGGTAGGCTACAGTTTGGTGGAACCGTAATCTTTAGCATAGTGATGCTAGGTTTGCCAGTTGGGTAGTCTATCAACTCCGCTCCATCCCAACTCTGCTGCACTCCATCCAGAAGAACAACAGTCGAACTTGTTGCCTCGCCACTATTATCAGCTCTGCTGCTACAGCTTGAAAATATAGCTGTTGCAATTATCGCTAAAATCAGTGATAATGAATAAAATCGTTTCATCTGTTAACTTCATTGCTGAATTCAGCATTTAAGAAACTGCAAAATTACAAATTTTTCTTGATTGTCAAAACGTTTTTATTCTCAATTCGTTGATAACTTACATCATCCATGATTTGACGGATAAGGTAAATTCCCAAACCACCGATACCTCGCTCCTCGGCTGAAAGTGAGATATCTGCCTCCTCGGCACGTGTAGGGTCAAATTCAACACCCGAATCGGAGATTGTAAAGACCAATTTTCCACCACTATCAACACATGCGATAGTGATTAACTCACCCATCTTTTCAGGGAATGCGTAGAGGATAATATTCGAAACAGCCTCCTCCAATGCAAGATTTAGATTCATTACTAGAGCTGGGTCAAAGCCTCGCTCATCACCCAACGACTCAATAAATTGAGTCAATCGCTCAAGTTCTGAAATCTCATTCTTGATAATTAATTCTTTCTTCATAGTTATCTTATCTTTAAGTTTTATTACCAACATCGTTAAATCATCACTCTGCTCATTATCATCCACAAATCGAGCTACAGACTCCTTTAGCTCTGCTACGAAGCTATTGGCGTTGCTCTGTGCTGGGATTGACTCTGTTTCAGAGAGGAGTCTCTCGTCGGAGTATAAATCCTTATTAACATTCTCAGCCTCGGTCAATCCATCGGTATAGATAACAAGTGTGTCGCTGCTATCTATTGTTATACTATTGTTAGTGTAGCTAATACCCTCCATTGCACCAAGAGGTAGAGCTGGCTCTACATCTATAAAGGTCGCCTTGCCATCTCGGAGTAGAACTGGTGCGTTGTGTCCAGCACTCGCATATACTATCTCGCCTGTCTCGATATCCAACACACCGATAAATAGCGTGATAAACATATTGGCGTCGTTGGTCTCTGCGATAGAGTTATTGAGGCTATATAGAATCTTAGCTGGGTCGTCGAGATGCTCCGCCACAGACCTAAATAGGCTACTAGTTACCGCCATAAGTAGTGCCGCAGGGATACCCTTGCCCGATGCATCTCCGATGGTGAAGTAGAGTCTACCCTTTCTAACAAAGAAGTCGTAGAGGTCTCCACCAACCTCCTTGGCAGGGATTAGTGTTGCGCAGAGGTCGATATCTGGAAGGTTAGGGTGGGGTGGGAATATCGTTGGTAGCATTCCCATCTGGATAGTTGTTGCAATCTCCAGCTCGCTCTCGATTCTCTCACGTGCTTTGGTTGTTGATTGCAGCTCCTCGATATACTCACTTAGAGAGTGCTGCATATTGACAAACGCTTCGCGTAGATTATGAACCTCATCTTGCGTTGTAACCTCTGGTAGAGGTGTTGTGAAGTTACCCTCGGCGATAATTGCTGTAGCCTCGGTGAACTTTTTCAGCGGAGAGGTTACCCTCCTGATTATAGCCCAGACAAAGACAAAGATAATAACGAGTCCAAAGAGGAGCACACTCCAAACGATTGTTGCCATAGAGTGAAGAGAGCTTAACACATCACTCTCCAACGAGGCGGTGACAATCGACCAACCAGCTCGTCTAACTGGTGCGTAGAATGCATAGTGGGTCTCGCCGTCGATTATAATTGTGGTGTTGCCACTATTGAGCCGCTGCATATTTCTACCCAATTCATAAATCTCCTCGTGGCTTGAGTTGTCGCCAAGTCCTTGGGTGTGTGTGAAGAATGTGTCGTTGAGGATAAGCGAGCTGTCGTTATGAGATAGGTAGTAACCGTTGCGAGAAATCATCACAGCGTACGACCTCTCGTATGGTTTCATATTGACAACCAGATTAGTCAACCAATCAAGCGAGATATCGGCGGTGATAACACCTACAACCTTACCCTCGTTGTCGCGAAGTGGAACGGTATATGTCGACATCAATATATCATCGTAGTAGGGCTCAGACCAGTAGGCTTTATTTAACAACTTTGGAATAAGATACCAATCCATAAAGTGGTAGTCATAATCCTCACCTCCGTGCCATTTCAGTGTGATTTCACCAAGAGTATCTCTAACAACATAAGGCATGAAATAGACCCCTTTATCGGGGAAATATCCTGGTTCAAAAGCTAATGCTGCACCATATATAATAGGGTTGCAAGAGACTAAGTTCTCTAAGTAGATAACCATATCATCATAGTTGCCCATGCTCCTCTCTACGGGTAGTATGGCATCTTTAACACTCTGCTCGACAAGTGCTAACTTCTCGTCGATTGTCGAGGTTATTGTCTCAAGTTCCAACTCCGATTTGTCGTATGCAGCATCTTTTATGCTCCTCTTGGCAAAGAGGAAGTAGATGATAAACGATAGCGCGAAGAGAGTTGTTACAATAGCGACTATATATATACTCAATCTTGTTGAGAGTGATTCTTTTACACGTTTCATATCTCTATTTTCTTATAAATAAATTATATCTATATTGAGTAGTATCCCTATATGTCTGATTGTTTAACAACAGCTGTTGAGCCTGTTCAAAATCTTCACTGCTTAATGTTGTGAATGACTCACCCGACTCGCCTATTTGAAGATAAAGAATCTCTTCGAGCATCCTCTGCTGGTGTAGTCTATTTGTTGGAATCGCCTCACTACGCACCCACTTCATAACAATATCTAGTGCCTGTTCGCGATTCTCTCTCACCCATAACCAACCCTTAATCGAGGCTTCGCGGAACTTTTTGACTGTCTCAGGGTTTAGTCTGGCGTAACGAGACGAGGTGTAGATACCCTCTTCGGGGATATTACATCCATCCACATCCCTAAAGTAGATTACCTGGTTTGGGTTTACCTCATAACCAGTCTCCTCGATGGTTAGCAGCTCATTGTATGTCATCACAAGGTTGGCATCAACCGCTTTGGAGAGGAAAACATTAACCCCCTCTAAAATATCAATCCACTCAACATTAACCCCTTGGTTGTCGATAGCTGAGTGAGCTGTAAGGCTAAATCCTGCTCTCCACTGCCCAATTCGCATACCCTCTAAATCTTCGATTTTATCGATTGATTTATGTGAAATAAGAGCGAAACCAGACATTTGAGAGGTCTGTAAAATGTTGCGCAACCTACCACCTTTTAGATTATCGTCTATTGCGGTAATTAGGTCTAAGGTGACAAAATCACTCTGCTTGCGTTTTAACATCTGGAGGGCACTAACCGATTTGTTGGGGTGGACAATCTCCACATCCAATCCCACCTCGTTGTAAAATCCCAACTCCTGTGCTGCGTAGTAACCCGCAAATTGTGCTTGTGGAGTCCACTGAGGCGAGAAAACAACCCTCTGCTGTGCCACTGCTTGCGTGGTTGCAAATAGTGATATAGCCGCGACAACTATTAGCTTAATATATTTCATAAATAGTTATGTTTTAAATAGTTAGGTTGGCGATATAGCTTCCTTCGAGAATCTCCTCTGTTATCGCCTCGCATGTTCCACTAACGATACCTCGAGAGATATTAATCTCATCATCTTCGACATCGAAAATCTTGCTCTCGAATAGGGATTGCTCCATACGACAGGTGATTTTCTTCGTCTTATCCGAGAACTCAACCATAATATCAACTCCACCCTCGATAGGTAGTAGCTGCAACATCTCCTCGATAACCAGTACCAACTTATCGCTATGCTCCTGGGTTATGAAGTTCTTAGCGCAGAAGGCGTAAATCTGACTATTAAGTTCGTAGAGGTCGTAGTCGCTGCTATGTATCTTGTAGGTGAGTGATTTTACTCGATTGATAAAGTAGCGAGTCTTCTCTCTTTGAGGATTATCGAAGATATCAGATGGAGAGCCCTCCTCGTATATCACACCCTCGTCCATATAGAAGATACGATTGCTCACGTTCTTGGCAAAACTCATCTCGTGGGTTACGATAGCCATAGTCATACCCTGCTCAGCCAATTTACGAATTACACCCAACACCTCGCTAACCATCGTAGGGTCGAGAGCCGAGGTTGGTTCATCGAAGAGGATAATCTCAGGCTCGACCGAGAGGCAACGAGCTATGGCAACACGCTGTTTCTGACCTCCTGATAGTTGGGCAGGATATACATCAGCCTTTTCAGCCAATCCGACCATCCTCAGTAGCTCCATGCCTCGCTCTACGGACTCCTCTTTATTGCGTCCTAGCAACTTAATCTGACCTATCGTCAAGTTCTCCATCACCGTAAGGTGCTCGAAGAGGTTGAATGATTGGAATACCATACCCATCTTACGACGAAGTCGTGGTACGTCCGCATCTTTGGCTAGGATATTACATCCATCAACAATCACCTCGCCCGCAGAGGGTGGATCGAGTAGGTTGAGACATCTCAAAAAGGTACTTTTTCCAGTGCCTGAAGGTCCAATAATAGATATTACATCGCCTTTATTTATGGTAGTGGTGATATCACGCAACACCTCTAATGAACCAAATTTCTTCTGTAGTTTATTTACCGTAATCATTATTTTGTATGGGTAATTTTAGAGGTTAATATATCAAGTAGTACCGAGAATAGGTATGCAATCAAGAAGTATAGTAGTGCTGATACCAGTAGTGGGAAGAAGGCATCGAAGGTGCGACTACGTATAATATCACCCACCTTGGTTATATCTTGAACGGCGATATATCCAACAATCGATGTCATCTTAACCAGCGATATAGCCTCACCCTTGAACACTGGCATCACTCGTTTTATGGCTTGTGGTGCGATGATAAAGATAAAGGTCTTGACATCTGAGAATCCCATCGCAAGACCCGCTTCACGCTGCCCTCTGTCGATACTTATAATCGACGAGCGGAACATCTCGCTAACGTACGCTCCGAAGTTCATCGCAAAGGAGATTGTTGCGACCCAAATAGGCGAGATAGGTGTCTTAGCGAAGATAACATAGAAGTTAATCATCAAGATAACTAGAACTGGAGTGCCTCGAATAATGGTTACGTAGAGCTCTCCGAACCACTTGGTAACAGCGGAATGGCTCATAGTCATCGAGCAGACGATAGCACCTATCAATGTTCCGAATATAATCGAGAGGATAGAGATTATAATCGTTACCCAGACTCCATCGAGAATCATCTTGTAGCGCTCCTCGGTGATGATATTACGAATAAACGATATCTTGATAGATTCGAAAAATCCTACACTATTGCCCGCATCATTGCCACTATCGTTTATCGCCTCACGTGAATAGAGTAGAGCGAAGCAGTTGTATCCATAAGGGTCCGAAAAGTCAATCTTTTCGAGCCTTTCGGGTGTGGCTGATAGGGTGTTGGCTATCAAATCCACTTTGCCTGTAGATATCGCTGAGACCAGAGAGCCAAAAGGCATCTTCACAATCTCCAGCCTATAACCAGCATCTTTGCAGAAGAGCGAGATAACCTCGATATCTAGACCAACGACACTTCCATTCAAGACAAACGAGAATGGAACAGCCGTGCAGCTACTTCCAACTCGTAGAACAGGGGCATTTGGATCATACTCAATCTTCTCAAACTCAGCATCTTCGATATCGGTTAACCACTTGTTACTCAGTTTTTTCAGTGTTCCATCATCTCTGAGTCTGCTCAAGAAGGCGTTCAACTCCCTCTTTAGCTCACTACGCTCTTTTGATATACCATAGCGGGTGTCAAATGAGAAGAAATCTTGTAGGACAATCTCCAACGACTCCTGCGATTTCTGGAAACTCCTCGCTGTTCCAAGGTTGGTAATCATATAATCAGATGAACCACTAACCAACGAGAGTACCCCATCGGCATAATCTTTAACGATGGCAACTTGCGAAGATGGTAGAATAGAGGATATATACTGCTCTTGGATTGTCCCCTCGACAGCTGAAACCACCCCCTTTTGTACGTAACAACGCACCGTGTCATTAACATTTGGAGCCTCTCCTGGGGTCGACGAGGTGATTTGAGGTGTGGTGTAATCCTTGAATAGTTTCTTCTCCTTACCAATATATCCAACTCCTGAGGCAACCGAGGTGTACTCATCCGAGAAGAGGAAACTCCTCTTGCGCTCCTCCGTTGCACAGACCAAACAGACCGCAGCATCAACCTTGTCGCTAGCTATGGCACTAACCAATGCGCTGAAATTCATCTGTATAAACTCCAACTCGATACCTCGACTAAGTGCGAAGTGCCTCATCATCTCGATTTCAAAACCCGTGAGTCGACCATCGACTATCGTGTTGTATGGGTAGTTGTTCGGGTCGGTGGCGATAACTAGTTTACGACTCGATTCGACACTCTCAACGTAAGGAATATTGGATGTGTCGCCTTCGGTAATCCAACGCTCGTATAAATCTTTGAACTCTTTAGAGGGGATAAACTCCTTTAAGAACTCATTAAACTCCTTACGCAAAGCCTCTTGACTATTTGGCATCAAGACAGCGACACCTATAGCATATAGGTTATCTTCGGCGATAACAAATTCGGGATAATTCCTTTGAATCTCCTCCATCTGAGGTACGTCGGCGATAAGAAAATCCGCCTGGTCGTTTTTGAGCATAGGGTAGAAGTCCGCCATATTATCTACCCTGACTATCTTGGCATCGGGGAAGTTCTCCTCAGCATATATATCCGAGGTCGAACCCGTTAGAACAACAATGCGACTCTGGGATAGTATCTCCGTAGAGTAGTTAGAGTCATCGGTAGACTCCTGCTTTGTGCTGCTCTTTCGTGCGATAACCTTTGAGGCACTATGTAGATAGGTGTTCGAGTGGAGAATACTCTCCGCACGCTCTTTGGTGTAGATAAGACCAGGGATTAGCAGGTCGACTCGATTGGTCTGAATAGAGCTTAGTAGCCCCGTGATATTTATATCGAGTAGCTCTAGGGTGTAGCCATACTCCAGAGCAAAGTGTTTTGCAATCTCAATCGAGCTACCCTCTAATTTATTGTTGCGAACCATACAGAATGGCGGGATAAGGCTACTTACTCCAGCACGTATCCTCTTGCCTCCTGTTACCTCATCGATATGTGGAATGTCGCCACCTCCACCATCTACGTGCCATCTCTTTACGATATCTGCGTATGTGTCGCTCTCTTTAAAGTGAGTCATAAATTGGTTGAACTCCTCGCATAGCTTTGGATTATCGTAGCTGAAACCAGCGGCGATATCGCTAACAAATAGCCTATCTTCGACCACCTCAAGCTCAGGATACTGCCTGAGCATCGACTTTGCAACATTTTCGTCGAGGATAATATAGTCGACCCTACCACCACTCAGCAGAAGAGGTAGTTCGACCATCGACTCGGTACGTTGGATTGATGCCTGAGTAAAGTTCTCAGATACATAGGTATCATGGACAGAACCCATTGCCACACCTATGGTCGCATCTGCAAGAGACTCAGATGAGACATATTCAACCTCCCTCTGCACACAGCTACAGAGCGTTATCGCCAGTAGCCCCACTATAAATATCGACACTTTCTTTCTCATTTTTTTGATTTTTCTATTAAAGGTAAATAAGCCTATTTTACTCTATTTTGTATTTAAGAAACGCTCCTGATAGCGACGTCTCGTGCGTTGAGTAATAATATATTTACGGGTGTAAAATATGGTAAATAGTAAGATGGTAGCGATAATTATAATAACTATCGTAGGGTTAAGGTTGTCGCCTTTGACCGTAGCCCACATAACCATAATACTCTCTGTATTATCGCCAAAATCACGCATTATAACTGAGCTATCAACATCACTCTGACTAGGGAACATCAACGGGTCGCAATTGACATACGCACCATCCTCATCTGCGAAGAAGTAGCTTAGGTCGAGGGTGTGTTCTGCTTCATCGTCGTGAATATACTTCAAAGCCTCGGTGGATGCCACAGTTGATAGATAGCCCACATAATCCATATTGCGCACCGCATTATCGGGACGACACATAAAGTTTATGAAGTAGCTCGCCGCCTTAACATTCTCTGCATATTTAGGGATAACCCACGCATCAATAAACATTATACTACCCTCTGTAGGGACTACAAAATCGAGCTTTACACCCATCTCAGCACCCTCTCTACGTGCCCAGACAGCGTCGCCAAGATATTGAATACTGATATCGGCCTTCTCCTTTGTCATCATCTCTTTACCGAAGTCCATCTCGAATCCTGCGATATTGCTACGCACTAAGGTTAACGCCTTCTCGACCTGGTCGATAGCCTCCTGTGAGTTGTCATTTGCGATATCTTCGAGTAGCTCACCCTCGGCGATTTTATCTTGGTTGATGTATAGTCGAGTCAGACCATAGATGTGTCTACTATCATCCTTCATCAAGATACGATTCTTATACTTTGTATCCCATAGAATACCCCAACTTTGAACCTCCTCGCGTGTGACAGTACGTGTGTTGTAGAGTAGACCCATAGTGCTCCACATATATGGAGTAGCGTAGTCACAGACATCCATGCCAGGTCTGTTCATAACTCTAAAACGCTCATTCATATATGGGGAGACGTTGTCGATATAGTTTGGAGTCGTGCCAAAATCCTTGTCGATAGGGAGCAGAAGCTCCATATTTATCATCCTCTCGATGATGTAGTCCGAAGGACAAATCAGGTCGTAGTCAGCCTTTGCTCGCTCGATTTTTGCCAAAGCGACCTCGTTGAGGTCGTAGGTTTGGTAGATTATAGATACATCCTCGCCAGTCTGCTCTTTATACCAGATAACAAACTCGTCGACAAGACCTTCGTCTATATAGTCAGCCCAGTTGTATATCTTGAGAGTGTTCTCTCTTGGTGCTGCAAACGTTTGCAGTGTTAATAAGCTGAAAAACAATCCGATACATAGGATTGATATAAATCGTTTCATACTAATCAAGTGTTAAGATTTCTTGCTCTTTGCAGCGCGGATATTCACAATAATCATCAAGATAAATATCGTAACAAAGATGATTGTTGACAAAGGTCTTAGTTCGGGGGTTAGTCCACCTCGTCGAGCATCGTTATAGATATATGTCGAGAGGGTCTGCAATCCGTTAGTGCCCGATGTGAATAGCGTCACCGCAAAATCATCAATCGAGAGTGTGAACGAGAGGATAAAACCCGATACCATACCTTTACGAATCTCAGGGATGATAACCTTATTTACAGCCTGGATTGGTGTAGCTCCCAAATCGAGTGCCGCCTCGTAGGTGTTGGGGTTCATGCTCTGTAGATTTGGCATAACGTTGAGAATAACGTATGGTGTAGAGAATGCAACGTGTGAGAGTATCACAGTTGTCATACCTTGAGGAATACCCAAGAATACGAACAGCATAAATAGAGAGATACCCGTGATAATATCGGGATTAAGAATCGGGATATTATTTACGAAATCTATCGCTTTGCGACCTCGTCCGCTCATGGTGTGTAGTCCGATAGCGGTGTAGCTACCCAATATAGTTGCGATTAACGCTGATGCAGTAGCTATTATGAATGTGTTGATAATAGCCATTGTCAAGGTGCTATTAACTCCTCCGCTAAATATAGATTTGTATAACTCAAGTGAAAAGCCACTCCAGTTTCCAATTATCTTAGATTCGGTGAATGATGATATAGCGACCACCATGATTGGTAGATAAAGAATCGCTACAACAGCCCATACATAGGCTTTGGCAAATAGTTTTCTCATTATATCACCCCTTCACTTTTACTGTCACCCTCTTTTTTATTCGAAGATAACATTGTTGCACCAATAAATAGTAGCATTATAAGCGATAACGCTGCACTATAGTTCCATAATCCATTATTCAAATTCTCCTGGATTGTTGTTCCGAATAGTTTTATATTGTTCATAGTCAATAGCTCCGCGATAGCAAATGTCGAGATGGTTGGCATAAAGACCATCATCACTCCACTCACCACACCAGGCATCGATAGTGGGAAGATAATCTGTGAGAATATCGTTGTCTCCTTTGCTCCTAAATCCTGTGCCGCCTCGATAAGGGTCTTATCCATAGCGACAAGGTTGTTGTAGATTGGGTATATCATAAATGGCAGGAAGTTGTAGACCATACCAAATATCAAAGCCCCCTCACCTAGTGGCAGTTTCAAGAAGTCGAATAGCGAAACGGTCGCCAAGGTTCTAATAAGAACATTAATCCACATCGGAAGTATGAACAACATAATTATTAGCTCGGAGCTCTTAAATGTCTTACTGCTCAATATCAACGCGACAGGATATCCAACCAATATACAGACTCCCGTTGTAATTATTGCGATACCTATCGAGTATATAAGGGTGTATAGCTCCTCTTTATGTGAGATAAATCTCACGAAATTATCCATGGTAAACTCTCCATCGGTGGTGGTGAATGCGTAGAGTAGAATCAACACCATCGGTATCACCACAAACAGAGCTAGGAAGAGCACGTATGGAATAGTCCAATTCTTACGAAGCAAGAGTAGTTCTTTTAATTTTTTCATCATAATCTAGATAAATTGATTAAACTCTCTTTTTAACACGGATATCTTTCGATGATATACTCATCGCAGCAATATCTCCCTTATCCCAGACTAGTTGAGTCTCAACAAAGAACTCCTCTCCCTGTGCGGTCTTGATAGTTAATAGGTAGTGGTCTCCCTTATATAGAATAAAGGTTACATTGCCCACGAATGTTCCAAGCTCGGCGTAGTCGAATAGCTCAACACTGGAAAAGTCGAACTCTACATCAACCACCTCGCCCTTCTCGAAACCGACCAACGGCTCAACCTTGACCTTCTTGCCAAGCATCTCGATATATTTATCACCGATAACCTTCGCCTCGAATCTGTTGCATAGGTGCTCCTTTCGCATGATATGCATATTCTCAGGCTCAATCCTAAATCCGACAACGTCATCCACGGGGTAGTATTTGTTAGATACCGCAAGCAGTCGGAATCCCTCCTCTGTCTCGATAGTCATCTCTTTGTTAGCTCCCTTGAAGAATGACGATACAACTCGACCTGTAGCCATCTGAGTGCCATCGACCTCCTGAATAGATATATTCTCAGGGCGGATAACAACATCGACACTATCACCCTTCTCGAATCCAAACGTGAGGGATTCAAATAGGATACCAGCCATCTTTACACTAAAATCACTCTCCATCACTCCATTGAGGATATTGCTCTGTCCGATAAAGTTTGCGACGAAAGCGTTAGCTGGATTGTGGTATATTATCGCAGGAGATGCCATCTGCTGGATAAAACCATCACGGAGAATAACCACAGTATCGGATAGAACCAGTGCCTCCTCTTGGTCGTGGGTTACATATATAAATGTTGTTCCAAGCTCTTGGTGCATCTGACGAATCTCGACCTGCATATCACGCTTCATCTTGAGGTCGAGTGCCGCCATTGGCTCATCGAGAAGAATCACTTCGGGTTTATTCACAATCGCTCTAGCGATAGCCACCCTCTGCTGCTGTCCGCCTGATAGCGAGCTGATTTCACGATTACCATATCCGGGCAGCACCACCATCTTTAGTGCATCCTCGATACTCTCATCCATCATCTCAGGTTTTACTCCCTTTAGTTTCAATCCGAAAGCTACATTCTCATAGACATTTAGATGTGGGAATAGCGCGTACTTTTGGAATACTGTATTTACATTGCGCAAGTGGGGTGGGGTCTTTGTAACATCTTTACCAGATATCTCAATAGCGCCAGAGGTAACACTCTCAAAACCGGAAATAACCCTTAGAAGAGTCGTTTTACCACATCCGGAAGGACCTAGGATAGTTACAAATTCACCTTTGCGAATAGAAAGTGTAACATTGTTAAGGATACAGTTGCTACCATAAAATTTGGTGACATCCTTGACTTCAACAATATTTGTATTTTCAACCATTATCTTATTTAGATTACACAGGAGGGCTTTTTTTATGCTCTCTCTCTAAAATTTAAGATAAAAAAGCCCATAATACCTTAAATAAGAGTGTTTTCAATGGTTGTAAAGGTATGGTAAAAAATTGGGAAAACCAAGCAAAACTATCATTTTTATATCAATAAAGAATTAGGCTGCCCATTGGACAGCCTAAACCTTTTTTGATACTTTTCGGGACTACATCATGCCGCCCATGCCACCACCTGGCATTGCAGGCATAGCTGGCTCGTCGCTCTTCTGCTCGGCGAGAACACACTCCGTAGTTAGGAACATCGAAGCAACTGATGCTGCATTCTCTAACGCAACACGTGTAACCTTCGTTGGGTCGATAATACCAGCTACCAACATATCCTCATACTTGTCGTCACGAGCGTTGTAACCAAAAGCTCCTTGGCTCTCGCGAACCTTGTTGACAACAACCGAACCCTCGCCACCAGCGTTAGCTACGATTTGACGAAGTGGCTCTTCGATTGCACGTTTGATAATCTGGATACCAGTTGTCTGATCCTCGTTAGCCCCTTTCAATCCATCGAGAGCAGTCGTAGCACGAATATAAGCTACACCTCCTCCAGGAACGATGCCCTCCTCAACTGCGGCACGTGTGGCAGCCAAAGCGTCGTCTACTCTATCCTTCTTCTCCTTCATCTCAACCTCGGTTGCAGCTCCAACATACAATACAGCAACTCCGCCCGACAATTTAGCCAAACGCTCGTGAAGTTTCTCCTTGTCGTAGTCCGATGTAGCTACGTCGATAGCTGCTCTGATTTGTGCGGTGCGAGTCTCGATAGCTCCCTTATCACCATCACCATCAACCACTGTTGTGTTCTCCTTGTTGAGGGTAATCTTCTCGGCTGTTCCCAACATAGACAAATCAGCATCCTCTAGCTTCATGCCCTTATCTGTTGAGATAACCGTAGCACCTGTAAGTACTGCGATATCCTCCAACATCTCTTTACGACGCTCGCCAAATCCTGGAGCTTTACAAGCTGCAACTTTAAGTGCACCACGTAACTTATTCACAACCAATGCTGAAAGAGCCTCTCCATCGACATCCTCGGCGATGATAACAAGTGAACGACCACTCTGAGCCACTGGCTCAAGGATGCCCATAAGCTCCTTCATAGTCGAGATTTTCTTATCTGTAATAAGGATATACGGCTTCTCCATCTGCGCCTCCATCTTCTCGGTGTCGGTGATGAAGTATGCTGAGATATAGCCTCTATCGAACTGCATTCCCTCGACTACATCTACGTAAGTCTCAGTTCCTTTAGCCTCCTCGACTGTGATAACTCCCTCGTTGTTAACCTTATCCATCGCCTCGGCGATAAGTTTACCAATAGCCTGGTCGTTGTTAGCTGAGATAGTTGCAACCTGCTCGATTTTAGCGTTGTCTGTACCAACCTCTTGGCTCTGAGATTTAAGCGACTCGATAACCGTAGCTACCGCTTGGTCGATACCTCTCTTCAAATCCATTGGGTTAGCTCCCGCTGTAACGTTCTTGATACCCACTCCGATGATGGCTTGAGCTAGAACTGTTGCAGTAGTTGTTCCATCACCTGCATCGTCGTTGGTCTTAGATGCTACCTCGCGTACCATCTGAGCACCCATATTCGCAAATGGGTCTTCTAGTTCAACTTGCTTTGCTACCGATACACCATCTTTGGTGATTTGTGGTGCACCGAACTTCTTGTCGATGATAACGTTACGACCCTTAGGGCCAAGTGTTACTTTTACTGCGTTGCTTAGTGCGTCAACACCTACCTTAAGTAGTTCGCGCGCCTCTACATTATATTTAATATCTTTTGCCATGATGTTTTATGTTTAGATTGTTGCTAGAATATCACTCTGTTTCATGATTAGGTAATCCTCGCCCTCGATGTTAATCTCTTGACCAGCATATTTGCCATAGAGAACAGTGTCGTCAACTTTAACCTCCATAGTAACTTCGTGAGTACCAGGGCCAACGGCAACAACTTTTCCAGCTAGTGGTTTCTCTTTTGCCGTGTCAGGAATAAATAGTCCTCCGGCGGTCTTCTCTTCAGCAGGGTTGGGTTTCACCAACACACGGTCTGATAATGGTTTTACGTTCATCTTTTCTAAAATTTATTTTATTACTATTTTGTTTGCATCTGCACCATTCATATTATCAATATGTATGCCAAACATATATTGTCAGTTTTCACTGCCAAGAGTGCAAATATACATGACATTTTGACAAAAACGCATTTTTACGCTAAAAATATTTGGTTAATAGCAAAAATGTTTTTATATTTGCACTCGCAAAACGGGAAGTCGTTTTACATGGTGGACGTAGCTCAGTAGGTTAGAGCGTCGGATTGTGGTTCCGAAGGTCGTGGGTTCGAGACCCATCTTCCACCCCAGTTGAAATAAAAAAGAGAAGCATTTGCTTCTCTTTTTTATTTGTGTTTATTGGTTCTCTACCAAGCGAAGAGTGGGTATCCTCCCATCAACTCCTTAACCTTAGCTCCAACCTCGGCGATATTCTTCTCGCACTCTGGGTTCGACAACACTTGGTCTACTAGCTCAACGATATACTCCATCTTATCCTCCTTAATTCCACGAGTGGTGAGGGCTGGAGTTCCGAAACGCAAACCTGAAGTCTGGAATGGAGAGCGTGAATCGAATGGTACCATATTCTTATTAGCTGTGATATGCGCTGCAACTAGAGCCTTCTCGGCAACTTTACCAGTTAACTCAGGGAATTTAGGACGCAAATCAACCAACATAAGGTGGTTGTCAGTTCCGCCTGAGATAATCTTGTAGCCACGAGCCTTAAGAGCTTCGGCCATAGTCTTAGCGTTGAGAACAACCTGCTTTTGGTACTCCTTGTATGATGGCTCTAGAGCCTCACCAAATGCAACAGCCTTAGATGCAATAACGTGCTCAAGAGGTCCACCCTGGATTCCTGGGAATACCGAAGAGTTGAGGATTTGAGACATCATCTTAACTACTCCCTTTGGAGTCTTCTCGCCCCATGGGTTCTCGAAATCTTTACCCAAAAGGATAATTCCACCACGTGGGCCACGAAGGGTCTTGTGTGTAGTAGATGTTACGATATGTGCGTGTGGAAGTGGATTTTCGAGGATACCTGCTGCGATAAGACCTGCTGTGTGTGCCATGTCGATAAGAAGAAGTGCTCCAACTTTGTCGGCAATCTCGCGCATACGTTTGTAATCCCACTCACGAGAGTAAGCAGAAGCTCCTCCAACGATAAGTTTAGGGCGACACTCTAGAGCCTGCTGCTCCATTCTGTCGTAGTTGATAACCTCCGAGCCTTCGTCAAGAGTGTAACCTACAGCCTTGAAGTATTTACCCGACATGTTAACCAATGAACCGTGTGAAAGGTGACCTCCGTGTGAAAGGTCTAGACCCATAAAAGTGTCACCTGGTTGCATTACAGCGAAGAATACCGCCATGTTAGCTTGAGCTCCTGAGTGAGGCTGTACGTTGGCGTACTCAGCTCCGTAGAGTTTACACAATCTCTCGATTGCTAGCGATTCAACTTTGTCTACCACCTCGCAACCACCATAGTAGCGTGCTCCTGGGTAACCCTCAGCGTATTTGTTTGTTAAAACTGAACCCATAGCCTGCATCACTGACTCGCTAACGAAGTTCTCAGATGCAATAAGCTCAATGCCATTTATCTGGCGATTGTACTCCTGCTCAAGTAGAGAGGCAATTTGTGTATCTTTCATATCTTTATTTAGTTAAATATTTTGCGTCTTTTAATATCTATTTGTGTATGTATATATCTTTAATTACGAGATAGATTTCGGTGTTTCGTGAAGAGTTTATAACCGGAGCATACAAGACGTATGTGAGGATTATAAACTCAAGGGAAGTGCCGAAATATACTTGTAATTAGAGATAGATTAGCAGTTCATTGCGCCACACACTTTGATAACCTGCCCACTCACGTATGACGACATATCAGAGGCGAGGAATAGAGCAACCTGAGCTACCTCCTCGGTAGTTCCTCCACGACGAAGTGGAATTTGGTTGTACCAACCCTGCTTAACCTCTTCTGGTAGCTGACCTGTCATCTCGGTGATGATAAATCCTGGAGCGATAGCGTTAGCACGAATACCACGGCTACCCATCTCCTTAGCGATAGATTTAGCAAGACCAATCATGCCAGCCTTAGATGCTGAGTAGTTACACTGTCCTGCGTTACCACTAACACCCACAACCGATGACATATTGATAATCGAGCCGCTCTTCTGACGAGCCATGATAGGAGTTACTGCGTTGATGTAGTTGAATGCAGACTTCAAGTTGACATTGATAACAGCATCCCATTGTCCCTCGCTCATACGCATCATAAGTCCATCTTTGGTGATACCAGCGTTGTTAACAAGAATATCGATTGCGCCAAACTCGGCATGTATCTCCTTTACTACACGGTGTGTATCTTCGAAGTCTGCTGCGTTTGATGCGAATCCTTTAGCTTTTACTCCAAGGGCTTGTAGCTCAGCCTCGGTAGCTTTGCCATTCTCGTCGATTACTAAATCTGTGAATGCAATATTAGCACCTGCCTTAGCAAATTCAATAGCAATTGCTTTTCCAATACCTCTCGCTGCACCAGTCACGATAGCGACTTTTCCTTCTAGTAGTTTCATAATAGTATATTTACGTATTAAATGTTTTTTTTCATTTTGATGGTACAAAAGTAAAAAAAAAACCTAGATATTCAAAATTAAATAGTTTTTTTAACTATATTTGTCATCATTGTCGAGTATGGTTTAATATGAAAAAATAGATTAAGGATGAAGAAAATTTTTACATTATCTCTTTTATTACTCACCCTTGCGATGGTTGGTTGTAGCGATAATATTGCCAAAAGAGCAGAGGTTCAGGTAGTTGAGGTGGAGAGTGAGGCTCTCGATATTATCACTCAGAAGTGGGGTGATGAGTTTAAACATGTGGAGTATCCTCGTCAGTATCTCGATTATGTTGTCGAGGTTGAGCCTGGTGAGTCGATTCAAGCAGCTATTGATGATGCTTCGGCTCAAGGTGGTGGCGTTGTATTGCTTAAAGAGGGTGAACATATTGTCAATGAGATGATTGCTATCAAGAGTGGTGTAACTATCATGGGTGAGGGTGTTGATAAGAGCGTTGTTAAGGAGGGTAGTATAGATGGAAATGCCTGTTTTGTTATCGACACAAAACCTCAAATCGTGGATGTTATTCTAAAAGATATGTCGATTATCGGCGAGAATATCGGTAATGTTCAAGGTATCTTTATCACGGGCGTTAACGAGGCTCGTCACCAAAGGATTATGTTCCAGAATCTTGTGGTTAAGGGTTGGGGTTCGCATGGAGTCCATATCAAACGAACAGATAATATGGTTATGGATAGATGTACTTTCACAGAGAATGGTATCCGTAATGGTCTCTATCACAATCTCTACTTCCTCTATAATAAGAACCTTTTGCAGTCGGATTGCGACTTCTCTTTCCCTGTGATGGGTAAGGGTTGTAAATATACTTCGTGTGAGTATGTTCTGGCTCAGAGGTGTGTTATTGAGAGTTGTAAGGCTAATGGTATCCAGGCGGATAATGAGCAGACTGGCTACTTTATGTTCCATAAGTATAAGATTGCTAATTGTGGACAGGTTGCTCTATGGTTTCCTTGTGAGTACTATTATGGTAAGTTCGACTACACCGAGAATGCGAAATATGCACCACAGAATGTAATCCTCAATAGATGCGAAGTAGTCGATAATATGTGGGGTGCGATGTGGCGAGTGGTTAATGGGTCGTATGTTATCAATAGCCACTTCTCGAATAAGAAGATTGATATGGGTCTTTTGAAGTGTGAGGTTGAGATGGAGGGGTCGACCTTCGATAGAGGTAATGAGTTATATACCGATGTCGAGCAGTGGCCTGAAGATGTTGAACTGTTGTGGTAAACTAAGAATCTGTTTAAATTTCTCTCACTTAATCTACTATGGCTCTTTCACTTCGCTTTTTAATTTTACTATCTTGCTAATAGAATAAACTATTAGCTTCGATATCAAAATCAAAAATCAAAGCAAAATAGCTCATACTATTTTTAAGCAGAAAAACTTAAACAAATTCTAAAAAAAAAATAGATAAAATGTTGAAATATTGCTCTTTTGGAGCGGTCGCACTTACCGCTGTTGGTTGTAGTCAGAGTGCAGAGAGTGTTAAACCAAATGTGATATACGTATTGGTTGACGACTTGGGTTATGGCGATTTGAGCTGTTATGGACAGAGTAACTTCCAGACCCCAAATATCGACGCTATGGCATCGAGGGGTATGCGATTTACTCAGAACTATTCGGGTTCAACGGTTAGTGCTCCGTCGAGGTGTGCTCTGATGACTGGTAAACACACCGGTAACACCTATATCCGAGGTAATAGAAGCGAGAAGGGGTCGGATGGTAGAGTCTACGATACTCCGATTCCGCTCGAAGAGTTCACTATGGCTGAACTATTCAAGAGTGAAGGCTACGCAACGGGATGTATTGGCAAGTGGGGTCTGGGTGGAGTTGGTAGTATAGGACACCCTAATAATCAAGGGTTTGACTATTTTTACGGTTGTTTAGGACAAGCGTTTGCACATAATTACTATCCTGAATATCTACACGAAAATTCTGAGGAGGTGGCTCTCGATGGGCAATACTCTCACGAGGCGATGGAGGGTAAAGTGACCGAGTTTATAAGTGAGAATCGTGATAATCCATTCTTCCTATACTTAACATATACGATTCCTCACGCCGAGCTTCTTCTTCCCGAAGAGGATTTAGCTAAGTTTAGAGGTAAATTCCCTGAGGATAAGCCATTTGTTAAAGTTAGAGGAAATTACTCATCTCAAGCAGAGCCTCACGCAGCGTTTGCAGCGATGGTTACACGTCTTGATGAGTCGATAGGTCTGCTCTTCGAGCAGCTCGATGAGTTGGGTTTAACAGATAACACCTTAGTTATATTCACATCAGACAATGGTCCTCATATGGAGGGCGGAGCAGACCCTGAGTTCTTTAAGAGTTCGGGCATCTATCGTGGATTTAAACGAGCTTTGTATGAGGGTGGAATACGTGTTCCGATGATTGCGCATTACCCTGGGGTTATAGCTCCTGGTTCGCAGTGCGATGAACCGATTGCATTTTGGGATGTGATGCCAACGATGGCTGAGATAATCTCAGCTGAGATTCCACAGGATATCACAGTTGATGGATTGTCATTCTTGCCTCTATTCTCAGGTGAGGAGATGGAGCAAAAACACGACTACTTCTACTGGGAGTTTATGGAGCAGGGCGGTCGCCAAGCTGTGTTACGAGGTGATTGGAAACTTATCAAACATGAGGTTCGTACCACTGAGAAGAGCTACTACGAGTTATTTAATATTGCAACTGATCCATCTGAGACTACCAATGTTGTTGAGGCGAATCCTCAGATTTTCGAGCAGTTGAAGTCTCTTATGGAGAACACGCGAGTTGATAGTAAATATTGGAAATTTTAAATCTAAAATATAGTTATGAGAAGAAGATTATTAGTTATTGCAGCAGTTTTGTCTGCAACGATTTTGCAGGCTGCACCAAGCGTTGATTTAACCGCTGCCAGTGGGGTAGAGCTCTACTCCACTAAGGTTGGTGGAACGCCCGTTGAGGGTGTATTGGAGCGTGTTGAGATAACATTGCCTCAATATAAGAGTGCTGTGCTGTTCGCCTCACCAATGGGTTTCGATGCGATAAATCAGCTGCAACCTTGGTACACAACCGATATCAGCACAATCTTTACTAAGGTGCACAACTTGGTTGATGTTCGCGCAATTAAATACCCTAAGAATAACATCTTCTTCGCAGCTTTCGAGCTTGAAGAAGGTGGATATATGGTGATTCAACCAATCTCCGCTCTGGATGTTACGAGCTGGATTGAGGTGAAGGATAAGTGTAGCGTTGATATGGTGTGTGGAACTCTGGGTACTGGCTCTGTTGAGGAGGGTGAAGCTCCAATTTTTGCATACGCAACAGGCGATGACCTATACCAAGCGATGGCTGATATGTGGGGCGATATCTTGGAGGCTGAGCAGGTTAAGGATCGAACTACATGGCGTGATAGCAAGGAGTTCCCCGAAGTGTTCAGATATTTGGGATGGTGTAGCTGGGAGCAGTATCGCAAAGATATATATGAGTCTCTGTTGGTCGATGCAGTCGATGATATCGAGCGCTCGGAGATTCCAATTCGTTGGGTTCTTATCGACGATGGACATCAAACTCGTGCAGAGGATGGTGGTGCGTTAATCAACTTCGAAATTTCGGAGTCTAAATTCCCTAATGGATGGGCTCCGATTTTGGCAAAACGTTCCGATAAAGTTAAGTGGTTCGGATTGTGGCATAGTATGTATGGTGAGTGGAGTGGTGTTAGTGTCGACCACACCATGGAGGATTTGAATGGACACCTTATCCCTCATAGAGCAAATTCGCTGATTACAGCTCAGACCCAAGAGGCTTCGGATCTATTCTTCGACAAGTTGGTGGGTTCGGTATCTCAGCCTGGTTTCGACTTCACTAAGGTCGATGTTC
Organism: Rikenellaceae bacterium; assembly: GCA_047178865.1. Lineage (GTDB taxonomy): Bacteria > Bacteroidota > Bacteroidia > Bacteroidales > Rikenellaceae > Alistipes. The sequence goes on along the minus strand of JBCQSY010000002.1, from coordinate 11,503 downwards.
AGACTCGTGATTTCAATAACTATGTAGGTAAAGATAATCCAGTTATAGCACACCGCCAAAATGCTGAGGCTCTGGAGGCAGAGACTCATGGTGAGTTGAATGGTTTGATTAACTGTATGGCTCAGAACCTGCCATGTATCTTCAACACCCGTTATAGCGCGGTGACTCGTGTTAGTGTTGACTATAAAGTCAACAACACTCCATTGTCGATATCTCACATCTACCAGAGCTACCACAACACTCTATGGATGGGACAGACTATCTGGCCTGACCACGATATGTTCCACTCGTCGGATGCTAAGTGGGGTCGATTGATGGCTGTGAGCAAGGCGATGTCGGGAGCTCCGATATATCTCTCGGATGCACCAAAAGATATGTTGGCGGAGTTTATCAACCCGATAGTTTATAGCGATGGAGAGGTTCTTCGTCCACTAGCTCCAGGAGCACCACTTCCCGAATCATTCTTTGCAGATGCTTTGATGGGTAGCGAGGTTTATAAGGTTATAGCTCCGATGTCGAAGAGTTCAGCAGCAGTTGTGGTCTACAATATTTCGAGCAACTACGTCGACGATATGAAGTGCTCGGTTTCAGCTAAGGATTACACCTTTGCTGATGGATTGGTGCAGCCATATCCAGGTCTAAGAGAGCTCTCGAAAGAGGGTCTTGTCTACTATGATTGGTACGAGAAACGAGGTGGAGTACTAAGCGGAGATTACGAGTTTACGCTTGGCAGTGTTGAGGATAAACTACTCCTTCTCTCGGAGATTGAGAACGGCTGGTCGGTGATTGGTCTAGAGGAGAAATACCTATCGGGAGTAGCTGTTAAGGAGTTTAAGAGCTCGAAGAAGTCAATCAAAATAACTATGCATGAGGCGGGTGCAATCGTGGTTTATAGCGATAAGGTGATTAAACGCTCGTCGAGCGGTGAGGTTGAGGCGTTGGGCAATGGCATCTATCGTGTTGTCGGAGCTGAGAGCGAAGTTACGTTATATAGATAAAAATAGATTTAAACAGATTTTAAAGTGATGAAAAGAGAATTTTTGATTAAGGTAGCAGTGGCAGTGGTGTTTATATCTGCTAATTTATTTCAAGTGCAGGGGCGTGATATTACGGTGAGCTCGCCTGATGGAGAGACTAAGATTGTTTTGAGTGTTGATAGTAATGTCAGCTTCTCAGCGTGGCAGGATGGGGTTAATGTAGTAGCTCCATCTAAGATTTCGATGACTCTCAGCGATGGAACAGTGTGGGGTGAAGGTGCACAAATTGCAAAGGTTGCCAAGAGTAGCGTGGATAAGGTGATTGAGAGTTCGCTATATACCCACTCTGAGGTTCGTGATAACTATAATGAGGCGGTGGTTAACTTCAAGGGTGATTGGGCTATCGCAATCCGTGCCTATGATGATGGAGTGGCCTATCGATTTATCTCGAAACGTAAGGGTGACTATGAGATTGAGAGCGAGCTATCGCAGTTTCTCTTTAGTGGTGATGTTGAGGCGACTGTGCCTTATGTCCCAGCTGAAGGGAACTTGGAGCGTCAACTATTCCAATCGTTCGAGAACACCTACGTCACCGAACCAATCTCAGCTCTGGATAAGAATCGTCTGATGATGATGCCATTGAGTGTTGCCGCAGCCCAGGGTAAGAGAGTAACTATCACAGAGGCTGATTTGCGTAACTATCCTGGTATGTATATCACCTCACAGATTGGTCGCAATGCGTTGGTGGGTTACTATCCACAGTGTCGTGACGATGTTCAAAAGGCGGTAGGGCATAATAATCTCCAAGTTAAAGTCAAGAGTCGCCACAACTATATCGCAAAGGTTAGCGGTGAGCGTGAGTTCCCTTGGCGTGTAGCGATAATCACTCGCAAAGATGCTGATTTGGCAGCTACTTCAATGGTCTATAAACTTGCAGAGGCGAATGTTATTGGCGACACTTCGTGGATTAAACCAGGAAAAGTTGCTTGGGATTGGTGGTGTGATTGGAACTTGGAGGGTGTCGATTTTAAGGCTGGTATCAATAACCAAACCTATAAATACTTTATCGACTTCGCGAGCGAAAATGGATTAGAATATGTTATCCTGGATGAGGGATGGGCTGTGAATAAGGCTTGTGATTTGATGCAGGTAGTTCCCGAAATTGATATCCAGGAGTTGGTTGATTATGGCACTCAGCGAGGTGTTGGCATTATTCTCTGGGCTGGTTACCACGCCTTTGATAGAGATATGGAGCTGGTTACAAAACACTATAGTCAGATGGGAGTCAAGGGCTTTAAGGTCGACTTTATGAATAGCGACGACCAAGAGATGGTCTACTTCAACGAGCGTGCTGCTGCGATGGCAGCTAAGTATGAGATGATGCTCGACTTCCATGGTGTCTCGAAGCCTACGGGTCTGGAGCGTACCTATCCAAATATCGTCAACTACGAGAGCGTACATGGCCTAGAGCACATGAAGTGGCAACCTCAGAGTGTCGACCAGGTGAGCTACGATGTCTCTATTCCATACCTTAGAATGGTGGCAGGACCTATCGACTATACTCAGGGTGCAATGAAAAATGCAGTCTACGTATATAATACCCGAATCAATGATATGGATTTCCAATATACTCCGAACTACACTGCGCCAATGAGTCAAGGTACTCGTGCACGTCAGTTGGCTCAATATGTGGTGTTCTTCTCGCCGCTGAGTATGTTGTGTGATACACCAACTGCTTATCAGAAGAATCCAATTTCGACCGAGTATATCGCCTCGATGCCTACGGTGTGGGATGAGACTCGAATCGTCGATGGTGTGATGGGTGAGTATATCGTCACAGCTCGAAGAAGTGGTGATAGGTGGTATATCGGAGCTTTAACTAATTGGGATGCACGCTCTATTACAGTCGATGTTGAGGCTATAACAGGCAAGAGCGGAGCGGCTATCCTCTATAAAGATGGTCCAAATGCAACCACCAACGGACAAGACTTCCAACGTGTCGAGATTGAGGTTGATGGTGAAGTTACTATCGATATGGCACCAGGTGGTGGCTTTGCGCTGATTTTATAAAAACGATGATATAGCGGTAAAAAAGAGTGGTGAATCTAATTAAGATTCACCACTGTTTTAATTAATTCCTCTATAACAACCCTGCCTCGTAGTAGATTATTATCTGCTCGATTATCTCATCCTCATCCTCCTCGCCAAATTTACTCTTGAGGTTGTGTCCGAAGATGCGTGAAATACCCTGCCAGAAACCAGCGATAAATCGACCTCTAAAGTCGAAGAGAATGTTGTATGCTGTGAACTCGGTCTCTCGCTCTATTAATCGCAGGAGAATACGCCCATCGGTTATTGTCATCCTTCGGATATGTGGGGTGTACTCATCCTTTATATTGTCGTAGACCTGGTTGACATACTCCTTCTGCTCCTTTTTGGTGGGGAGTGAAATGAGCACAGACTCCATATCAGCCATCTGCTCGCGTGCGATTTTTGCTAGAGGATAGACCCTCTTTACCGAGCGGATAAGTCGGGCATATCTTCGCTGGTCGATTCCACGAGTATATTTATAGACAGGAAGGATATCAACTGTGATTAGTGTATCGCCATTTTCAATGGTCGCTTTCTGATGCCAATACCCCTTAGAGCGGTTCTGCCCCATGATTTCCAGGGGACAAAAACTCAATAAAAATAGGAATATTATTAGCAACCTTTTCATAATCCACTAAAAATGTATATCTTTGCGCAAATATACGAATTAAATTTATAGATTTTTAGGTTATGATAGAAAAAGGTTTATCTGCTACAAGCTCTGTTGTTGTAGCGAAAGAGAATACAGCGATATTTTTGGGTTCGGGTGGTTTAGAGGTATTCGCAACACCTGCGATGATTGCTCTTATGGAGAGTGCTGCGGCTAAAGCTATCGCTCCATTTTTGGGTGAGGGTGAATCATCTGTTGGTACTGAGGTTAATATCACACACATTAAGGCTTCGGCTGTAGGTGCTGAGATTGTAGCCTCGGCTGTTGTAACCGAAGTGAATGGTCGTGAGATTACCTTCAACGTTGGCGCACGTGATGGCGAGAGCCTTATCGGTGAGGGAGTACACAAACGCTTTGTGATTAACTCAGAGCGATTTATGGCAAAATTGAAATAAATATAGATATTATTTATGTTTGAGAATTTAACGGATAAACTTGAACGCTCCTTTAAAATCCTAAAGGGTGAGGGGCGAATCACCGAGATAAATATTGCGGAGACCCTAAAGGAGATACGCCGTGCGCTTATCGACGCGGATGTTAACTATAAGGTAGCTAAGACATTCACCGATGATGTTAAGCTAAAGGCTATGGGTGCTGAGGTGCTCAAATCGGTGAAACCAGGTCAGATGATGACTAAAATAGTGCGTGATGAACTCGCTGCACTTATGGGAGGTTCGGCTACCGATATCTCGTTGGAGGGTTCACCTGCGGTTCTTTTGATTGCAGGTTTGCAGGGTTCGGGTAAAACCACCTTCACTGGTAAACTCTCGAAGATGCTCAAAGAGAAGCGCAACCGCTCGGTTTTGATGGTGGCGTGTGATGTATATCGTCCTGCGGCGATAGATCAGTTGAAGGTCTTGGCTGGGCAAATCGAGGTTGAGGTATATACTGAGGAGGGTAATAAAAACCCTGTTGAGATAGCTCAAAATGCTGTTAAATATGCTCAGAGCAAGGGCTTTAACACTGTAATTGTCGATACGGCAGGTCGTCTGGCTGTCGACGAGGCGATGATGGAGGAGATTTCAGCTATCAAGGCTGCGATTAAACCATCGGAGATTCTATTTGTTGTCGACTCAATGACAGGTCAGGATGCTGTGAATACAGCTCGTGAATTTAACCAACGTCTTGATTTTGATGGAGTTGTATTGACTAAATTGGATGGTGATACTCGTGGTGGAGCTGCGATATCTATCCGTTCTGTGGTTAATAAACCTTTGAAATTTATCTCACATGGTGAGAAGATGGAGGCGTTGCAGACCTTCCACCCTGAGCGTATGGCAGACCGTATCTTGGGTATGGGTGATGTTGTTTCGTTGGTGGAGCGTGCTCAGGAGCAGTTCGACGAAGAGGAGGCTCGCCGTCTGAAGAAGAAACTTTATAAAGACCAGTTCGATTTCAATGACTTCCTCTCTCATATTCAGCAGGTTAAGAAGATGGGTAACCTTAAGGATTTAGCTGGTATGATTCCAGGAGTAGGCAAGGCACTCAAAGATGTTGATATCCCAGATGATGCATTTAAGCAGACCGAGGCGATAATCTACTCGATGACTCCAGCCGAGAGGGAGCGTCCAGATATCTTGAATGCTCGTCGACGTGAGAGAATTGCAGCAGGAAGTGGAACTTCAATGGCGGAGGTGAATCGTCTAATTAAGCAATTTGAGGATACTCGCAAGATGATGAAGACAGTGGCTAGTGGTGGTAAGATGCGTATGCCTCAGATGCCTAAAGGTTTTAGACGTTAATCTAAGGGGAGTTCTAATTTCTCCCTAAAATACTTTTAAGCTACTAACCACGCCTTTTTAATTTTACAAAAATAGGTAATAGGAGTCACTATAACCCACTTTTGAAAAATCAAAAATGCGCAATTATTAACTAAAAATTAAAATCAGGGAGAAAATAGAACTCCCCTTAAATAAATTTTACAATGAAGAGATATATGATAAGAGTGGTTAAGTACTTCATCTACTTGATGATACTCTACTCAGCGATTTTAAGTATTGCCGATATGGCGGGATACCTCAACGAGTCGGGCGGTTCGATTTATGACCTACTAAACTCCGAGCGTGGTATGCTCGCAATGGCGGCTATGGCGGCACTATCGCTGCTCTACCCAAGTTTTGGGTATGTAACCTACAAATCAAAAGCGTCGTTCAAAGAGGATAAGGAGTCGATTATAAAGGCTTTCAAGGTTAATGGAATGGTTCTAAAGAGCGAGGATAGCGAGTCGATGACCTTTGGTGCGGCGAACTTTCTGCGTCGTCTTAGGCTACTATTCGAGGATGAAGTAGCGGTACGCCCAACGCAGGAGGGAGTTACGATTTCGGGCAATAGACGCACTGTAGCCTATGTGAAATACCGCTTGGAGGCCTACACTAACAAACGATAACGCCCCTTTGTAATAAAAAATGAGCTAAATCCGTTATTTAGCAAACTATAATGATGAAAAGAGTATTTTATATAGTGCTAGCGGTGGCCTTTGCGGCTACTTCACTCTCCGCTCAGAAGAGCGACCACAGCTTAACACGTAACGCCGAGATTCTAATCAACGTTATGCGCGAGTTAGACCAGAACTATGTCGACCAGGTTGACCCCGACGAGATGATGGAGCATATCTCCGAGTCGCTAACCAAGTGGCTCGACCCATATACCCAATATATGGACGAGGAGGAGGCTCGCCAATTTGAGGTGATGACAACGGGCGAGTATGGAGGTATTGGCTCGGTAATTCGCAAAACCGACGATGGAGTGGTTATCGCACAACCATACAAAGGCTCGCCAGCCGATATGGCGGGGTTTAAGATTGGCGACCTAATCTACTCGGTGAATAACATCGAGGTGGGCGACCAATCGACAGAGTGGGTAAGCACTCGACTTAAAGGAGTGCCCAATACGGATGTCTACGTCACTATCAAGAGCACCCTCGATGGTTCGCTCAAGGAGCATGTAATCAAGCGTAAACGCATCTCTATCCCAGCAATCCCATACTACGGTTTTGTTGGCGACGAGGCTGACTCTGTGGGGTATATACGCCACGACGATTTCACATCGGGCTCAGCCAAGGAGCTTCGTGCAGCAGCCAAGGAGCTTATCGAGAAGGGTGCGAAGTCGCTGATTCTCGATTACCGTGCCAATGGCGGAGGTGTTATGCAGGAGGCGGTGGATATTGTCTCGATATTCGCACCACGCTCAACCGAGGTTGTAACCACCAAGAGTCGTCGTGACTCGGTAGTCTATCGCACATCTCAACGCCCTCTTTCGCTCGACATTCCACTTGCGGTGCTTATCTCGCAGGGTAGTGCCTCAGCGGCTGAGATTGTCGCAGGAGCTATCCAAGACCTCGACAGAGGAGTGCTGCTGGGTGAGCGCAGCTTTGGTAAGGGTTTGGTTCAGATGCCTCGCCCAGTTGGTTATAACTCATACCTCAAACTAACAACTTCGAAGTACTTTATCCCATCGGGGAGGTGTATCCAGGCTATAGACTACTCCGACCACAGCACCTCGTCACAGAGCAAGGAGCGTTTGGCAGACTCGCTTAAGCGTCGTTTCACCACCGTAGGTGGACGTGAGGTCTTTGATGGCGGAGGAGTGACTCCCGACATCGAGGTTAAAAGCGACGAGACCAGTGGTTTTGTGATGGCTCTGCTCTACACCGATGCTGTGAGCGACTACGCCGATGACTACTTCCGCCGCAACTACGCCGAAGGTCTCGACCTCGACAACTTCCGCCTTAGCGACGAGGAGTTCTCGCTATTCAAAAGTTCGCTTGAAGGGCGTGATGTACCATATAGCTCAGCGACACGTGCCGCACTTAAAAAGCTAAAAAGCGCCGCCCAGAAGGATAACTTCGACAACCTCACCCCTCTAATCGAGTCGCTCGAAGAGCAGGTGAAGGATGACGTAGAGTCAAATGTGGAGTACAACAGAGATAGGCTAACAGAAGTAATCGAGAGTGAGATTGTTCTGCGATTTGCCTATAATGATGGGGTTATCCGCCACTCGATAAAGAGCGACGAGCAGGTGTTAAGGGCTATCGAGCTGCTCACATCTGATGGGGAGTATAGTAAAATTTTGGGAGTAAAATAGGGATTAATCATGCGTAAACGTCTGCTTTTAACCGCTCGTGACAATATCATCATCATCACCTTGAGTGCTATTATGGTGGCGGTATCACTAATCTTCTCGACTCGTATGGCATCGACCCTACGTTCGGGCGAGGTTCACAGTGTTGAGATGTGGGCACGAGCTCTTGAGAATAGCCCCTACAACATCATAGCACATCACGACCCGTTGATTGCCGAGATGATGAGCGAGAGGCAGAATATCCCATTTATCCTAACAAATGCAAATCTGGAGGTGGTACTATCGCACCTAGTACCCGAAAATATCATCCTCCACCCCGACCTGCTGCGTAAACAGATTGAGAAGATGTCGGATGAGAACACCCCGATAGTTATCAACTTTATGTGGAGTCAGCAGCGTCATATCCTCTTTTTCAGCCGTTCGCGACTCCTTCAAACCCTCTACTACTACCCTTTGATTCAAGTCTTTGCCACCATCACATTTATCGCCCTGAGCTATATGACTATCAGGGCATCAAAACGCGATGAGCAGAATCGAGTCTGGATTGGACTAGCCAAGGAGACCGCCCATCAGTTGGGTACTCCAACCTCGTCGCTACTGGGGTGGATTGAGTATCTACGCACCCAGGATATCGAACAGGGTGTAGTCGATGAGATGAATAACGACCTGCGACACCTGATGAAGATAGTGGATAGATTCTCGAAGATTGGCTCAGAGACTATCCTCACGGTGAACAATGTCAACGAGGTGGTTGGTGGCTCGGTGATGTACTTTATGGCTCGCCTACCACGCAATGTGACCTTAGATTATAATGGATTGGCGATAGCTCCAATCCAGGCCAATATCAACACCGCGCTCTTCGAGTGGGTTGTCGAGAATTTGATGAAGAACTCGCTCGATGCCTTGCAGGGACATGGTGCTCTAACGGTTAACATCTCCTCGGACGAGAGTGATATATTTATCGATGTCTCGGATACGGGTAAGGGTATTCCGAAGAGCAACTGGAAGAAGATTTTCGAGCCAGGATTCACCACCAAGACTCGTGGATGGGGTCTGGGTCTATCCCTCTCGCGCCGTATTGTCGAGGAGTATCACCACGGTAAAATCGCCGTTATCGACTCGGAGGTCGGACGTGGTACAACTATTAGAATAACTATAAGTAGAGTCTGATGCAAGCACCCATAACCTTTACATATAACTACCTAGAGATATATCAAGAGCCTCGATTTCAGATTGCTCTGCTTATTATATTTATCCTCTACTGCTACTTTGTGATACTTCTTCACCGAGGAGAGGATAACTTCTCGACCCTATTTAGGTATAACTCGCATGACGACTCGATGGCTGCCTACTCCCACTCACAGCGAGAGCTATCTACCAGGATAATAACTCTATTTGTGATGATTCAGGTGATATGGAGCGCACTCTTTTCGCTGATATCTTTGAGGCTACTCAGCGAACATGGACTAAGCGGCGCTATATTAGAGACGATGAATCTAACCCCTCGCCTACTTGCCGTTGTGCTCTTCTCAGTGCCCATGGTGATGTGGCTATATCAGTGGTTGATTGTCTTGGTTGTAGGTGTGGTGAACCAACATACCCAGATGACTAGTTCGCTGGTTCGACTCCAATTTGCGTGTGGAGCGATGGGGGCATCATTGATGATTCCTATACTCTTTCTGCTGCTCGCCTCAGATATTGTCGATCATGTAACTATGTCATACATAGTACTATTTTTGCTCGCTCTGATATTCCTAAACGACATTTTCCACACTTTTGGACTCTTTATCAAAGAAAAATTTCCAATTTTAGATTGGTTTTTGTACCTTTGCACCGTCAAAATAATTCCACTCACTTTTATATGGAGAGTTTTGACAATACACAGTATAAATTAGTGGGAGGCTCTAGAAGTTCTCCTTAAACAAACACTAAAAAATATAATTTTGGCAACAGCAAAGATATTAGTATCGCAGCCAAGCCCTGCGATTATTGAGAAGTCTCCATTTTACGAGATTGCAAGTCGACATAAAGTGGAGTTTGATTACAAACCTCTAATCCGTGTTGAGGGTGTCACTCTCAAGGAGTTTAGAGCACAGCGTGTTGAGATTCTAGACCACTCAGCTGTAATCTTTACATCTCGTACCACTGTCGATAGTTTCTTCAATATCTGTAAAGAGGCTCGTATCACAATACCTGAGTCGATGAAGTATATCTGCCAGACTGAGGCTGTTGCGCTATATCTCCAGAAGTATATCGTATATCGTAAACGCAAGATATCTTATGCCGATGGTTCGTTCCAAAATCTCCTTGAGCTAATCATTAAACACAAAAACGAGAAGTTCCTTATGGCTCTTAGCGAGCCATTCAAACCAGAACTCCCCGAAGCGTTGCAGAGACTTCATCTCTCGCATAGCCGTGTGATATTGGCTCACACCGTAGCACAAGATATGAGCGGTGTGGATAGCAGCAGTTTCAACGTTATCGCACTCTACTCACCAACCGATGTTAAGGCTCTTATCGAGAAGTTCCCCGTGGATAAACTACCCGATGTTGCGGTCTTTGGCGAGGCTACCCTACGCAGCGCAATCGACGCAGGGCTCAGGGTCAAGGCTATGGCTCCAACCCCTGTGGCACTATCGATGGCTAAGGCGATAGATATATACCTCACAAAGCTGAGCAAAGGCGAGGAGATTGAGGATATCATACCATCAGAGGATGGTAAGAAGGATGAGTTTATCCGCACCCAGCAGTGTAAACTAGAGCGTAAGAGTCGAACTCGTCGCACTAGCGCAGAGGGGTCGAAGAAATAACTTTATATTGCAATTATGGATAGTCGATTAAGGCGAAAAGAGCGACTTGCGAGACTATCGACAATTCGTAGCCTCTTCGAGTCAGGAGAAAGCGGTTTCATATACCCCCTAAGATATATGTGGCAGGTGGCTAGCGAGGTGACTGAGAGTGAGGCTGAGAGTGAGGCTGAGAGAGTGGAGGGTTGTAGTGTGAGTGTGCTATTCTCAGTGCCTAAGCGCAATCATCGCAGAGCCAACAAACGCAACCTACTGAAGCGTAGAGTCCGTGAGGCATACCGTTTAAACAAGAGTATAACGCTCTCACCCTTAGCTAAATACAACACCCATATAGATATAGCCCTAATCTACTCAACAAAGGAGCTACATCAATTTAAAACCGTAAATCGTGCAGTCGAGAAGATTCTTTCATCTATCGTTAAAGATATTGAGGAGGGTGCTAGCCCTGCCTCTGATTCTGCTCGTTGAGATATATCGCCACTGCATCTCCCCATTTACCCCACCATCATGCCGCTACACCCCGACCTGCTCAGCCTATGCGCTCGAAGCACTCAAACGCCATGGCGTAATCAAAGGTAGCTGGCTGGCAATCAAACGTATATCTCGCTGTCACCCCTGGGGCGGTAGCGGCGAAGACCCCGTCCCATAACCATGCTAGCTTGGCGTCATTGCGGACTTCTGACCCGCAATCTCTTTTTTTTCATTCGGAAACTGTCCTACGCGGACGGCGGCGGGGTGCTCCCCGCTGAGCTATAATCTATTTTGCTGAGTCTTTGCTGAGTCTCAGTTATTCTCAGTTTGGTTTGAGATTGCGGGTCGTAGCCCAATCCTGTCCTAAATAAATTACAGAATAAAATTCATCATGTAATTATATTTAT
>JBCQSY010000001.1:0-188890 GCA_047178865.1 Rikenellaceae bacterium | reverse complement strand
TAAGACCCAAAACGTCATTGCGGCCTCCGAGCCGCAATCTCAACACACTGATGATGAAGAGATTGCAGGTCAAGCCCGCAATGACGTGAGGGATAGTTAATTCAATAATTCAAATTCTCATATTCTCATATTCTCAACCTCTCTTTTTTCAAACCTTAAGCAGGTATGAATCTCAATATTTCATCAACATCTTTACGAGGTGTCGGCGAGGCGTGTTCTCCCTCTTCAAATCCATAGGTTATAACCGCCGCGACATTTTCACCTTCAGGTAGATTAACTAGCTCCGATATCACATCGCCATCAAATACTCCAAAAATACAAGTTCCGACCCCTTTAGCATGAGCTGCAAGAGAGAATGTTTGACAAGCAATTCCAGCATCGAAAACCTCCCAATCACGACCCTTAGCCGTTGAATAATCGTCGCTGTATAGCTTTCCACTCTTGCCCTTAACATAGCTAAGAATCGCTACTCCTTTCGCTGTAGACAGGGTTTTGATATTGTAGCTAAAGCTCATAACAGCACTATCCGCAATCTTTCTGATAATATCCTCATCGTCGACTAGAGTATAGCGAGCAATCTGGAAATTACCCCAAGATGGAGACCAACGGCTTAACTCAACAATCTCACGCATAAGCTCACGGCTTACCTTCTGGTCGGTATATTTACGAACCGAGCGTCGCTCTTTAATTAACTCTATTGCATCCATAAAATTTAAGGGGAGTTCTATTTTCTCCCTAAGTTTAATTTTTAATTAATAATTGCACATTTTTGATTTTTCAAAAGTGGGTTATAGTGACTCCTATTACCTATTTTTGTAAAATTAAAAAGGTGTGACTAGTAGCTTAAAAGTATTTTAGGGAGAAATTAGAACTCCCCTTTAGTTATAAAGTTGATTTAGATTCAACTACAACATCCGTGCTAACTTTCTTAATCAAACCTTGAAGTACTGTGCCAGGGCCTAGCTCTGTGAACTCACTAACCGAATCCGCCAACATATTCTTAACGATATATGTCCAACGAACAGGCGCTGTTAATTGAGCTATAAGGTTGTTTTTAATCTCTTCAGGGTTGGTATATGGTTTAGCATCAACGTTCTGATATACTGGGCATGTAGGGGTCGAGAATGGAGCTTCCTCGATAGCTTTAGCCAACTCCTCACGTGCTGGAGCCATAAGTGGAGAGTGGAAAGCTCCTCCAACTGGTAGACGTAGAGCTCGTTTAGCACCAGCCTCTTTAGCTGCAACACAAGCCTCCTCGATAGCCTCGACCGCTCCTGAGATAACCAGCTGTCCAGGACAGTTATAGTTAGCAGCAACCACTACCCCGCTAATTGAATCACAAATTGTCTCAACTTTCTCATCCTCTAGGCCAAGAACCGCAGCCATTGTTCCAGGCTCAGCCTCACACGCCGCCTGCATAGCCATAGCTCGTTTTGAGACCAATTTCAAACCATCCTCGAAACTCAAAGCTCCAGCCACAACAAGTGCTGAGAACTCACCCAAAGAGTGTCCAGCAGTGGCGTCAGGGTTTACTCCCAGGGTCTTAGCCATAATTACCGAGTGAAGGAATACGGCTGGTTGTGTTACCTTAGTCTGCTTCAACTCCTCGTCACTGCCCGAAAACATTATATCAGTTATTCTAAATCCAAGAATCTCATTTGCCTGCTCGAAAAGAGCTTTAGCCTCTGAATTAGAGTCGTATAGGTCTTTACCCATTCCAACAAATTGTGCCCCTTGACCAGGGAATACATAAGCATGTTTCATATTAATTTTTATTTTAATCTGGGTTCAAATGTAATCATTTTTCCGAGAAAATAGCAAAAGTCAATATATTTTTAACTATCTTTGTACTTATTGGACTATTTAATATTTTAAAAATAAGTGATGAAAAAACTACTATTAAGCTCTCTGCTGCTACTCTCAGCGGCGACAATTCAGGCTCGAACTTGGCACGTCTCACCCGATGGTTCTGCCTCAAATGATGGCTCTGCTAAGAGTCCATTTCGAACAATCTCTAAGGCTGCAATGCAGGCTATAGCCGGTGATACTATCCTAATATATGGTGGCGTTTATCGCGAGAGAGTCGACCCAGCTAATGGCGGATTGAGTAAAGATATGCCTATTGTCTATATGGCAGCTCCTGGCGAGAAGGTCGAGGTTAAAGGCTCTGAACAGGTGTCGGGTTGGCGTAAGATGTCGAAGTCGAAGAGTGTATGGTTTACCGAGGTTGATAACTCGATATTCGGAGAGTTTAATCCTTTTGATATTAAACTATTTGGCGATTGGTTACACAAAGGAAATGAGCTTCATCTAGGTGATGTTTATCTCGATGGAGAGACTCTAACCGAGGTAGTTGAGTTGGATTCACTCAGCTCTAAAGCGAATAGCTGGTACGCTGAGGTTGGTAATCAGAAGACCACTATTTATGCAAATTTCGAAGGAGTTAATCCCAATAAATCACTAACCGAGATTAATGTACGCCCGACATGTTTCTTCCCAACAAGAAATGGAGTTAACTACATAACAGTTAAGGATATAAGTTTCTCACAAGGAGCATCTCAGTGGTCTCCTCCAACAGCTGAGCAGATTGGTCTGATTGGCCCGAACTGGAGCAAAGGCTGGGTAATTGAAGGTTGTCGAGTTTTTCAATCCAAGAGTGTTGGTATCTGTATAGGCAAGGATAGTGCTAGTGGACAGAATTTTAGCTCGTTGTATAAGGGTAAATTCTGGTACGATAAGATGGGCTTTACTCGCGAGATAGAGTCTATCTTCAAGGCTTATGATTTGGGTTGGAGCAGAGAGAATATAGGCTCTCACAGGATTGTTGGAAATATAATCCACGACTGTTATCAAGCGGGAGTTGTCGGACACTTGGGTTGTGCTTTTAGCGTGATTAAGGATAATGAGATATATAATATAGGTGTAAATCCTCAAATTGCAGGCTTCGAGACCGCAGGAATTAAGCTCCACGCAGCTATTGACTCTGAGGTCGACCACAACCTAATCTACAACACTCTGATGGGTATATGGATGGATTGGCAGGCACAGGGGGCTAAGGTTTGTAATAATATTATCTTCGATAGTATCCAGCAGGATTTATATGTAGAGGTATCTCATGGCCCAACATTAATCTATAATAATATCTTTTTGTCGGGATTGTCGTTGAAGTTACAGGCTCAGGGTATCGCTTTTTTCAATAATATCTTCAATGGTAATGTGCAATCGAATAGGTCGCCTGAGAGATATACTCCATATCATATTCCTCACTCAACCAAGATTGTTGGTCTGTTTAATAACACTGGTGGAGATGTTAGATTCTACAATAATCTTGTTCTTCAGAATGTTACACCCGAAGATAAGGAGGCTAATGGATTCTCGGATATGAATAATCTACCAGCTTGTACTCCTGAAACTAGTGCTGCGGTTGCCGACTATTCGGTACGCTTTACCTGCTCTCTTCCGATGTGGTCGGAGTCGAATGCCTACTTCAATAGTGCAGCGATGTGGGAGCATGATAAAGGCTCTGTTCAGAGTGGCGACAAGGTCGATATCAGCTTTGAAAGAGATGGCGACGAGGGTTATATCAACCTCAATATTAATCCATCTCAAATCGCTGAGATTAAAACTTTGGGAATAAACACCTCGATGTTGGGTCGCACTATCACCTCGGAGGCTCTATTCGAGAATCCAGATGAGACACCATTTATCTTTACTACCGATATCTTCGGGAATGAGCGCGATGTAGAGTCACCTACGGTTGGAGCTACGGAGTCATTCGGACGAGTTAGAGTTTGGTAAAAAAAGAGAGTAAAAATCTTACTCCCATACGTCATTGCGGGCTTGACCCAATCCTGTCCTAAATAAATTACAGAATAAAATTCACCATGTAATTATATCTATAATATACGTCATTGCGGCCTGTGAGCCGCAATCTCTTCATCATCAGTGTGTTGAGATTGCGGCTCACAGGCCGCAATGACGTGTTATATACCTGATTATTACCTCTCTACCCCACCCGACACAACGGTTACAAGTGACTCTCTGGCGAGATATTTATTAGCTAGACGTGAAATCTCTTCGGGGGTAATATCCATTATACGCAGTAGGTTCTGCTCGATTATCGAGTTATCTGTTCCACACATTATATTCTCTATGGTAACATCTGCAATGCCAAACGGACCATCGAGAATACGCATCATCTCACCTGCCATAATCTGTTTAACCATATCCAACTCCTGGGTCGATATTCCCTCTTGTCGTAGTCGCTCTATCTCGCTAAAAATCAGTGAGAGAGCATCATCTTTAACCTCGACTCCGACCTGTGTTGCTATAGCGAAGTAACCCTCACGCTCGAAGTTAACCATTGCGGCAAGTATGCCATATGTGTAGCCACGCTCTTCGCGTAGGGATTGCATTAATCGCGAACCAAAATATCCTCCAAGAATAGTCGCTACAACCTGCATTCCAAGGAAATCGGGGTGTGAGCGAGTAAAGAGTAGTCGACCTATACGGATACTGGCTTGAAGAGCCTCTTTTGACTCGATAAAGTGGTATGGGCGGCTAATAGCCTCAGGAAATTCAACCTCAGTGGCAGAGCCTCTTTTATGGAAACTCTCGCCCACTCGCTCGATTATCGATAGCTCGTGGCTGCCTAATCGTCCGCTACAGACAATAAAGAGATTCTCAGCGCAGTAGTGATTTTCGTAGAACTCAACAATGCTCTGGCGTGTTAGCTCGTCGTAACACGACTCGTGAGATGATATTCCGTATGGATGTTCCACTCCGAATAGTGATTTGGCAAACTCCTCACGAGCCTTGGTCTCAACCTTCGTACGCTCGATAGAGAGTCGCTGTTTACGTTTTGCGGCATAGGTCTCTATCTCCTCTTGCGGGAATGTTGGGTGTAGTAGAATCTGCTCAGCTACCTCAAGGGTTGGTTGTGTGAATTTGGTTAGAGCACAAAAGCTAATATAGACAAAGTCTCGGTCTATATTCACATCGAAGTACGAGCCGTAGAAGTCGAGCTTCTCGGCTATCTCGCGCGAACTCATTCCAAGGCTACCCTCGTTGAGTAGATTGGCTGTGGTCGATGCCACGAACGGAGATGATTGTAGCGATGAACCTGCTCTAAAAACAAAACTCACACGAAAAACCTCGAACTCGTCGCTCGATATTGAGTAGAGTTTAACTCCATTGCTAAGGGTTTTACACTCAGCGTTTTTTAGTGAAATATCCATTGGGTTACTGCTCATTGCCTTCGCTCTTTTTACGATAAATTAATGTGTTGCTTCTCTGCTCGGTGAGCAGACGATGTGAAAACTCAAATATCCTCTCAGCGTTAATTGTGCGATATATATCCACCTCGCTGTTGATAATATCGAGCTTCGATGCCATCTGGTAGAATCCTAGATTCATGCTCTTATTCATCACATTAATCTCACCAAATAGAGTATTTGCCTCGAACTTATTCTTCACCTTTTCAAGTTCGTAATCACTCACAGCCTCACTCTTGAGAAGTTGAATCTCATCCCAGAGAGCAGCTTCAGCCTCCTCTTCGCTAGTTGATGGAAGGAGCTGTCCGGTGAAGATAAATAGACCAGGGTCAATCTCGCCTGTGAGGTATGCATTAACCGAGGCAAATAGCTTACGCTCCTTAACTAGGTGTTGGTACATACGTCCCGACTCGCCACCAGCCAATACATCCGAGATTAAATCTGCGGTGAAAAAGTCGTCGCTAAAACGTCCTCCGATATGGAATGCAATAGTTACAACCGTTGCGGGAACATCACGATTAACCTCTAGGCGTCTCTGCTCCGTCTGTTCTGGCTCTATCGGGAGAGGTTTGATTACGCTCTGGCGACTCTCTATCGGGTCGAAATAGTGGTGACACATCTCGAAAATCTCCTCTTCTGGAATATCCGCCGAGATTGAGAGAATAGCGTTAGATGGTGTGTAGAAGTTATTATAGAAACTCTCGACCTGCTCTAAGGTAGCCTTTTCGATATGATCGGGGCTTAATCCGATAGTCGACCAGCGATATGGGTGAACCTTATATGCTAAGTCGCGTAGCAACATCTGCTGGTCTCCGTATGGTTGGTTGAGATAGCATTGTTTGAACTCCTCGATTACAACTCTCTTTTCGAGCGAAAGGTTTGATTCATTGATATTTAACCCACACATCCTATCACTCTCCAACATCAATGCTGTTGCGATATTCCCCTTGGGAAGAGTGATATAGAAGTCGGTGTAGTCGTTATTCGTAAAGGCATTATTCTCGCCACACGCCATCTGAACATATCTATCAAAATCGGGGAAACGCTCAGTTCCTCGAAACATTAGATGCTCGAAAAGATGGGCAAATCCAGTATGTTCAGCCTCCTCGTTACGAGCACCAACACGATATAAGATGTTGATAGCCGCCAACTTGGAGACATTATCACGATTGACAAGAACGGTTAAACCGTTGTCAAAGACTCTTTTTTCATATTTTATCATAGCCCAAAGGTACGGAAAGTTTTTAGAATCTGTTTAAGTTTTTCTCGCTAAATTTAAACAGATTCTTATATAGATTGCTATTTTCCCACGAAATAGTTTATATCTTTGCAAGAGGTAAAAATTATATAATGTTATGACAAAGGTAGATATATTAAAGGCTATTGTAGCTTGTGTTTTATGGGGTTCAGCCTTTGCTGTAGCTATTATCGCCTTTGAGTATATGCCTCCGATACTGCTCTCAGGCTTTCGGTTTGTGATTGCGGGATTGATGCTTATGCCTCTGATTTTCGTTAGGCGAGAGCCTATTTTACAGACCATAAGGGGACATTGGAGGTTTTTATTGATGTTCGCATCGGTTCAGACTCTGATTCAATATGGTATCTACTTTATTGGTATAAAACACACTCCTGCATCTATGGCGGCGATAATTGTTGGTTCAGCTCCGCTGATTGTTGCCATCAGTGCACACATCACAATGTCGGATGATAAATTAACGCTGCGAAAAGCTGGGGCTATTCTGCTAGGTGTTGGCGGTATTATCCTCTTTTCGGTCGAGAAGTTCGCAACTGACGCCTCGCCGCAGAGCCTGGCTTTGGGTGTTATTCTATTGGTTATAAGTATTATAATAGGCAGCTATACCAATATCATGGTGGCGAAATATGATTTGTCACTTTCGCCCGTGATACTTACCTCGTTCTCCAATTTTGTTGGTGGATTGATGTTACTCATGGTTGGATTGCTATTCGAGGAGTTACCTTCAACCCCTCCAACGCCTAAGTTTCTGCTATCTCTTGTCTGGTTGTCGACCATCTCAGCTGTGAGTTTTACGGTGTGGTACACAACACTTCAAAAGCCAGCGGTTAAGGTTAGCGAGCTTAATATGTGGAAATTTATTATCCCGATAGTTGGTGTTCTGTTGAGTTGGGCGCTCTTGCCAGATGAGAATCCAAATTGGGTTGATACGGCAGGTATTGTGGTGATTGTCACCGCATTGAATATATTCTATCGAGTGAAGTAGAGGCTACTTCTCTAGGTTGAATCTAAACTCTAATCCTCCCATATCCCAGATACGAGCCGAGATAGTGCCACCGTGGAAATTCACAGCATTCTTGACAATAGATAGTCCAAGACCTGTGCCACCTAATTTACGAGAGCGACCCTTATCCACCCTGTAGAAACGCTCGAAAAGGTATGGTATATGGTGTGCCTCAACTCCGATTCCGTTGTCGCGGATAGAGAAGGTGTAGAATTTATCACTCTCCTCACATAGCTCAACCCAGATGTGACGACCTCCTGAGTAGGCTATAGCGTTGTCTATCAGATTTCTAAATATCGAATATAGTAGCGTGTAGTTACCCTTGATTTGGAGTTTGCTCTCGATATTAGTGATGATTATAATGTTCTGTTTATCAGTCTGTGGAATAACATCGTCGATAAGGTTTGTTATCAAATCCCCCAGCGAGATATCCTCTCTATCAATCATTCCTTGGGCATCGTCCATGCGTGTAATTGTCGACAAATCAGCCATTAACGAGCGTAGACGCTCCGCCTGGCTATAGCTCTTCTCGACAAAGTTACGACACCTCTCCATCTCCAACTCCTCGTTGTTGATAATCATCTCAAGATATCCCATTATCGAACATATCGGGGTCTTGATTTCGTGATTTATGTTGTTGGTTAGCTGTCGTTTAAGTCGTATTTTATCCTGCTCTTCGCGTATTGCGACAGCTTGTTGGTGGTTGATATTTTTATCAGCTATCTCCAACAATCTGAATAGTCGAGCTGAGATAAATCCAATAACGCTGATTATAATCGAGACGATGATTACAATTATAAATGAACCATTCCATGGAATTATCGTGTCGATAATCTTGATACTACAAGGTAGCGATGAACAGATAACACTATCGCCACTTCGAGCCATCGAGTAGATGTAATCGTTGAGGATAATATCTCGACTTCCACCATCCTCGATAGAGCTGGCGTGTAGAGAGAGTATCGCATCTACATCCTTCGAGGCGTTGCCTTGTGATGAGGCATATTTACCCGATATACGACCATCTGTTATTACAGCAGCAGATAAACCCTCACGATTGTCGAGATACTCTCGGATAAGTGTGTCGAGAGCGATATTTTCATCTATATTCCCAAGAATCAACGAATTAAACACTTGAAGTCGAGTGTCGAGCATCTGCTCTAGATGGCGTTTCTCGTTGCTGTATTGAATGAATATAAAGCACGACAACAACCCCCACAAAAGAATAAGAAGGGCGACAAATAGATGGCTCTGCCTGGTTATTCTACTCGTAAAATCCGTATCCATACCCTAGACGTGTAACAATATGTTTCCCATAAGGGGCAATCTTTTTGCGGATGCGTGTGATGAATACATCTATCGTGCGGTCTACCACCACCACCTCATCATCCCATACACGAGTCAGGATATCTTGGCGTGAAAAGACCACGTTGCGATTTTGAAGAAATAGAAGGAGAATCTCAAACTCCTTTTTAGTCATCTGTATATCTTTGCCTGCGATAAAACACTCCTTGCGATTAAGATCGAGTACCAAATCCTCAAACTCGATTTTAAGTTCTAGAGGTGCAGGAGTTGATTCGCTGGCGGTGGATATGTTATTACGCTGATATGTTCTGCGCAGTAGGCTCTTAACACGAGCAACTACCTCGCGAGCTAGGAATGGTTTAGATATATAATCGTCAGCTCCCAGATTCAACCCAGTGATAGTATCATCCGAGCTATCCTTTGCCGAGCAGAAAATCACGGGTATTTCAGCCGTAGATTTATTTGAGCGTATATATTGTAGGAGTTTGTACCCACTAATCTCACCCATCATAATGTCGAGCAGAAGGAGTGAATATTGAGAGATATCTAGGCGCATAGCCTCCTCTGCGCTATATGCAACATCTACATCATAGCCCTCAGCTTCGAGGTTTAACTCTAATATCTCACAGATTGACTCTTCGTCATCTACAACCAATATTTTATACGGATTCATCTATGTTCAAATTCTATTTATGGCACAAAGGTATGGATAAGTTTAGATTAAACAAGCGACATAATATTAATATAACTACTTTGTAATAGTATGTTAATACCCCTGCTCCTGCTTAAAGGTTAAAAAATCATTCGTTTTTTGAGCAATTTAGGAGTAGGGAACTACCGATTTTCTCTTTTATATTCTTACCCCACCCCTAATCCCCTCCCTCAGGGAGGGGACTTTGAGCTTCGCTCTTCACCCCTCACGCTTGGCAAAGCTCGAATAAATTCGGCTATGCCCTCACTTAATCGGGGCGTTGGGTCGCTAAAACTCCCACGAATTTAAGGTTTAATTCTCTCTCCTTAATTCGCATGATAAATAAAAAGAGATGATAACTCCAATCTCTTTAACAAAGATCCAAGTTATCACCTCATAGAAATTAGAGTAAACTCCGCTACCCTAACTGAAAACCAATGAGCTTCCCTATTTGCTAGCCTCAACTGAAGCCTTGCGGAACTCTTTCATAAGTTTTGACAACTCCAAAGCAGCTTTACGTGCACGAGTGCCTGCAGCCTTGTTGTTCTTCTCCACTTGAGCACCTGCATTAGTTGCAAACAGTTCATATTGCTCTTTAATTTGTGTCAATAAATTTTCCATAGTTAATTAGAAGTAATTGGTTAATGATTAAATGAACTAACACAAAAGTAATATATAGTTTCTATAAATCCAAATATTTTCACAATAAATAGTTAATTTTATAACAAAATGCCCTTGTATCCATACGGAACGCCGTTTTTTCATGCTGTTTTCATAATCTTTTTTATTTATATCGTGGTAAAATAGGGCGTGGTTATGCTATTTTAACAGAGAATTTATATTTTTTATATCACTTAAAGTCGGGAAATCACTACATTTGCAACATCCGTTTAGAGTGGCTAGCCCTATAATATATATAGGTATATATGGGCATAAATCACGACAACACAATCTTAGAATCTGTTTAAGTTTTTCTGCTTAAAAATTAAACAGATTCTTAATAGTCGTTAATAGGTTTTTAATAACTCTAACACATCATCGCAATATTTAATCCTCACCTTTGCATCGTAAACAAGTAGGATTAATTAAACAATTTGATGAAAGATTTTAAACACTTAGTTTTTTTACTATTGGCTCTCGCTTCAACTCTAACAGCGACAGCTGAAACCTTCAAAGGTCGAGTGCTTGACAAGGATACAAACGAGCCTCTAATAGGTGCTACCATTATGATTAAAGGTACAACTATGGGTGTAACAACCGATATTGATGGAAATTTCGAGCTATCTGTTGCTGATGGTTCTGATTATACCCTATCAATATCATATATCTCATACGCAACTCAGGAGTTGATGGTTCACGGAGATGCTTCGGATATGACAATTCAACTAGAGACCGATAGTCAATCAATCGAGGTGGTGAGTGTTACCGCTAGAGTAAATAGAGAGAGTGAATATGCTGCAATAGCAGATCAGAGAGCCTCGATTGTGGCAACACAGGTGGTTGGTGCTCGTGAGCTATCTCGTAAAGGAGTAAGCGATGCTGAGGGTGCTGTGATGAAGGTTTCGGGTATCTCAAAGCAGGAGGGTGTTAAGAATGTATTTGTTCGCGGACTTGGCGACCGTTACAACTCAACAACTCTTAATGGACTTCCAATTCCATCGGAAGACCCTGAGTATAAAAATATTTCTCTCGATTTCTTCTCGACAGATGTTATCCAGAGTGTAAATGTAAATAAGGCGTTCTACGCAACAGGTGCATCCGATGTAGGTGGTGCAAATATCGATGTCGCATCTAAGCGATTGTCGGGTGATGGTGAGTTTAATATCTCTATTTCGGGAGGAGTAAATAGTCAAACTATTGGTGCTGAGTTGATGAATATGGATGGTGTTAATGCGTTTGGATTTGCATCATCTACACAACCTGAGAGCGTTAAAAGTAGCTATAATTTTGAGAATCAGTTGACTACAACCTCGATGAATGCAAATTTTAATGGTAGTGTAGGCGTGTCGGGTGGTAAGAGATTTGAAATAGGTGGTAACCCATTAACATTCTATCTAGTTGCAGGTTACGACCGTGGTACTTCATATCGTGAAGAGGAGGTTCGTAGCAGCGGAACAGGTGGTAGTGTTTTTAGAGACCAGAGTGCTGCTATATCGGAGATTAATACTTCATACCTAGCTCTAGCTAACATCAACTATATGATGAATCAGAAACACTCTATCGACTACAACTTTATGTATGTTCACTCTAATAGCGAGTCGGTGGGTGTGTATGATGGATTCTACTCTAACTTTGAGGATTGGGGAGGATATGACTCTCAGAGTGGTGTTATTGTACGTCAACAAGCTAACGACAACTCAATGTATATCAATCAGTTGATTTCAAGCTGGGAGCTATCACAACGCCTTAAATTAGATGCAGCTGCCTCGTATAACTTGGTGGTTGGTCTAGAGCCAGACCGTCGTATCAATAGCTACGGATTGGAGAGTGATGGAAGCTATACTCAGGCATCTGGTGATAGTGCAAACCAACGTTTCTTCTCGGAACTTCGCGATGGAGACCTCAACGTTAAGGCTGTGTTGAACTACGCTCTAAGTGGTGATAAGAGTAGTAAATCAGCTCTTAAAGTGGGTTACTTCGGACGATTTGTTAATAATGAATTCAATGCAACACAGTATAACCACTCGATTAATAATCAGAGCAGCGTATCATCTTCTAATTTGATGATGGATGAGTTCTTCAACACCTCATCAATGCAGAACGGTAACTTCTCGGTTGGAGAGATTGATAGCTACTACCAGGTTACTAAAAATATCCACTCTATATTTGCCGATGCGACTTATGAGTTCTCAGAGCGACTTATCGCCAACTTCGGTCTAAAGTATGATATTGTAGATATCAACGTTGTAGCAGACCTTAATGGTGTTACAGATGAGGGTGGTATTAGCAATAAGGGTTACTTCCTACCAAGTGCTAACTTAAGATATAGTGTTAATCGCGACCACTCTCTACGTCTGAGTGCAAGTAAGAGCTATACCCTACCACAAGCCAAGGAGTTATCTCCATACCAATATCTTGGTTCGAACTTCACAAGTCAGGGTAATGCCGATTTGAAACCATCGGATAACTATAATGTTGACGTTAAGTGGGATTGGTACATCTCAGGAAGCGAGATATTCTCAATCACAGGATTCTATAAACATATTGTAAATCCAATTTCGAGAATCGATATCGGTGGCTCAGCCGCAATTCTATCTTATGAGAATATATCGGATAAGGCGGTAGCGACTGGAGTCGAGGTTGAGTTCCGCAAGAACCTATTCTCTCAAGATTTGGGTGACGATAAGAGCAATAAACTATCGCTTGGCGTGAATGGTTCATATATCTTCACTGAGGCTAAGGTCGATATGGCAACCGACACATCTGGTTCACAACTTGAAGGAGCTGCTCCATATATCGTCAACGCAGACCTCTCGATGGTGATGAATCGCCAGAGAAGAGTATTCACAAACACGGTTGTATTCAACTATGTGAGCGATAAGACATACACCATCGGAACAATCGGATATAACGATATTATCGAGAAGGCAACAATGACTCTTGACTTCGTGTCGTCAGCCAAAATCAACGATAAGTTAACCCTATCGCTCAAGGCGAAGAATCTGCTGAACTCAGATTTCGTATTGGAGCGTGAGTCGAGCACAACAACTGAGTCGATTGTGTTGAGTCGTTACAAAAAGGGAATCGATGTATCGGTTGGATTGTCTCTAAGTTTCTAGAGGATAGATAGATAAAACATATATAACAAACAACTTTTTTTAAAACAAACAAATTTTTAATTCAAAAAAAATGAAAAAGCAAATTCTTAAATTGACTTCTTATGCAGCAATGGTAGCTGTAGCAGCTCTAGCGTTCACTGCATGTAGTGAGGCTGAGTCAACGAGCAATGACTTCACATTCAACGAGGTTGATGGAGAGTATTACATGAGTGGTTATGTTTCAGGTAACGTAACTCTCGAAAGCGACAAGTCTTACCGTATCACTGGTCCAGTTGTTGTGATGGATGGTGGTGTTCTAACTGTTCCTGCTGGAATGACAATCACTGCTGAGTCTGAGTTCTCAGCTTATATCCTAGTTGCTCAGGGTGGTAAAATGTATGTAAACGGTACATCATCTTCACCAGTTAAGTTCACAACAGCTGATAGCGATGTTGATGCTCGTTGGGGAGGTATCATCGTTAACGGTTATGCTCCAATCTCAGGTGCTTTGAGCTCAAACAATATCGGTTCTACTGAGATTTCAAATGGTTACAAATATGGTGGCTCAGATGTTAGCGATAACTCAGGTTCTTTCACCTATATGCAACTTGACAAGACTGGACAGCGTTCTAGCTCAGATGTTGAGCACAATGGTCTAACATTGAACGGTGTTGGTAACGGAACAGTAATCGAGAACCTATATGTAACAAGCCCATCGGACGATGCAGTTGAGTTCTTCGGTGGTTCTGTAAACGTAACTAACCTTTTGGTTGTTAACTCTGATGACGATATGTTTGACTTTACTCAAGGTTACACTGGTACTTTGAAGAACTGTTATGGTGTTTGGGAGTCAGATTTCACATCTGCTGAGGGTGACCCACGTGGTGTAGAGGCTGATGGTAACCTTGATGGATTGGCTACAGATACTGATAAGAATCAATCAGACTTCAAGATTGAGGATATGACAATCGTAGTTAAATCATCTTTCCAGATGCACGATGCAATCAAGGTTCGCCGCGGTGCTAAGGCTACTATCACTAACGCTTTGGTAATGGGTTCTGGTGAGGTTAAGGATCTTATCGACCTAGTTGATAGCAAGGGTGATGCAGCTGCGGGAACTTCAGTTAACGTAACTTACTCATCTATCAACCTCTCTAACGAGAAGACCGTAACTGACGAGTCAATCTATAGCCTAACAGTTGGTGGTTCTAACTCTGGTGCTACAACTTCAGTATTCTCTTGGACTGGTTACAACTTCTAATCGAGAGTTAATAATAACAAAAATGCCGCTCATTTCGAGCGGCATTTTTGCTTAATAACAACTCTTAAAGAGACTATACTTCGTCATTGCGGGCTTGACAAACCGTCATTGCGGGCTTGACAAACCGTCATTGCGGCCTCCGAGCCGCAATCTCAACACCTTGATGATAAAGAGATTGCGGGTCAAGCCCGCAATGACGTATATGGGTGAGGTTTTAATCCTTGTTAGTTACCCTCATTTTGCTTTATAACAACTCTTAGAATTTAAACAGATTCTTAAAGTAGAGCGTCGATTTTAGCTTTGAGTGCATCCTTTGATGCTGCACCAACTTGCTTGTCGACAATCTCACCACCCTTCAAGAAGATGATAGTTGGGATGTTACGGATTCCATATTTACCAACGATTTCGTCGTTATCCTCAACGTCGCACTTTGTGATAACCACTTTGCCCTCATACTCTGTGGCTAGCTCCTCGATGAGAGGTGTTATCATTCGACATGGGCCACACCACTCTGCCCAAAAGTCAATAACTACAGGCATATCACCTGCGATAATTGCGTCGTAATTCTCTTTTGTAATTGCTAATGCCATAATTTTAATCTTTTAATTGTTTTGTTTTATAATGTAAATTCTATATTATTACTATTTAACCACCCCGCTAACTTCTCGTCGAATAACACCTTACGGCTCTTCGAGAACATCGCAACTGATACCTGCTCTTGGTTATCGACAAACTTCAAACGAAGTCGTGTTGCACCCTTCGACTCTGAGGTGGTTTGATTCAACTCCTCGATAAATTGATTTGTCACCCTCTCAACAGGGAGGGTTAGAGTCAACTCTTTGATATTCTCTCTTACATCTGCTATCTGAGATATGGAGTTAATCTTAATCTCTAATTCGCCCTCTCGGAAGCGATGTCTCTGTACTCGACCCCTTATAAAGAGGATGTAGTCTTGGTAGAGATAGTGTCTAAAGCTCTCATAATCCTTGCCAAATAGGGCAAAATCTCTAACCCCAGTGTAATCCTCCACCGAAAAACGCCCCCAGCCTCGTCCACTCTTATTGAGTAGATTCTGAACCGATGTAACCAATCCAACAACTGAGAAATCACGCCCCTCAAGAGGCTCTAGGTTATTTAAATCCGATAGCTGAATATTGCATAGACGAGCAATAAGTGTGGCATAGTTATCGAGTGGATGTGCCGAGAGATAAAGTCCAATAACATCTCTTTCGCGCTTTAATATCTCTAGCTGACTAGCAGGCTGCTCAATGTTTGTGGGTTTAGGTTTTGAAATCTGTACCGCATCACCACCTCCAAAGAGACTCTGCTGCGAGTTCTGTTTATCTTGGCTGTAGAGGTGTCCATACTTAGATAGTGCTTCAAGATATGTACTACCCGACTCATCTGTGGCGAAGAAGATACTACGTTCAAATCCACTTATCGAGTCAAATCCACCAGCTTGGGCTGTACTCTCAAGGCATTTTCGATTGACAACGGAGTAGTTCACCCTCTCGAAGAAGTCGAATATATCTTGGAACTTGCCATTTTTTTGTCGCTCAGCGATAATCGAGGCAACAGCCGCCTCGCCTACTCCCTTAATTGCTGTCAATCCAAAACGGATATCTCCCTGCTGATTTGGGGTGAAGTTGTGCAACGACTCATTGACATCAGGATTCAATACCTTGATACCCATTCTGTTACACTCACTCATATAGAGGCTCAGGGTCTTGATATCATTGATATTTCGACTCAATAGAGCTGCCATATATTCCGACGGATAGTTCGCCTTAAGGTATGCTGTTTGATAGGCAATCCACGAGTAACATGTGG
Source organism: Rikenellaceae bacterium (assembly GCA_047178865.1). Taxonomy (GTDB): domain Bacteria; phylum Bacteroidota; class Bacteroidia; order Bacteroidales; family Rikenellaceae; genus Alistipes. The sequence continues at coordinate 172,514 of JBCQSY010000001.1, read as the reverse complement.
CGTGGGATTTATTAAATGCATAGGATGCAAACTTCTCCCAATCGCCCCAGATTTTATCTAATATTTCGGGTTCGTGTCCGTTAGCTACACCGCCTGAGATAAATTTAGGTTTTAAATCGTCGAGTTTGTCGCGTAACTTTTTACCCATCGCCTTACGCAGCGAATCGGACTCACCACGTGTAAATCCTCCCAGTAGTCGCGAGAGGAGCATGACCTGCTCTTGATAGACCGTAATACCGTAAGTATCACTAAGATACTTCTCCATGATAGGTATATCATACTTTATCTCACTACGCCCATGTTTACGATTGACAAAGTCGGGGATATAGTCCATTGGACCTGGTCGATAGAGCGCATTCATGGCTATCAAATCCTCAAATACTGATGGTTGTAGCTCGCGAAGATACTTCTGCATACCAGCCGACTCAAATTGGAATGTACCCACTGTGCGACCATCGCTATATAGCTTATATGTGAGTTCGTCGTCGATTGGTATTCTCTCGATATCAATCTTAACACCCTTGCTCTGCTCTATATTAGCCACAGCATCTTTGATGATGGAGAGAGTCTTTAGACCCAAGAAATCCATCTTTATAAGACCCGTGTCCTCGATTACTGAACCCTCGTATTGAGTCACGAGAATCTTCTCGCCACTCTCCTTGTCGTCTGCGGTAGATACTGGAACCCAGTCTGTTATATCGTCGCGGCAGATAATCATTCCACAGGCGTGAACTCCCGTACCACGTACATTACCCTCCAACATTTTGGCGTAACGTATAGTGCTGCTAAGTAGCTTATCTTCAGACTCCTCAGCTTGTTTGAGCTCTGGAATCGCAGCGATAGCATTAGGAAGATTCATCTTCTTGCCATCGGGCAGACGGTCTGGAATCAACTTACACAATCTATCAGACTCCTGCAATGGGAGTTTCTGAACACGAGCTACATCCTTGATTGATAGCTTAGTAGCCATCGTTCCATAGGTTATGATAGCTGCGACCTTCTCGTTTCCATACTTCTGCTTAACCCATTGAAGTACACGACCACGCCCATCATCATCGAAATCGACGTCGATATCGGGAAGTGATATACGGTCGGGATTCAAGAAACGCTCGAAAAGTAGGTCGTACTTTATAGGGTCTATATTGGTGATACCCAGGCAGTAAGCCACAGCAGAACCTGCCGCAGAACCACGCCCTGGCCCAACCGACACATCTAGCTCTTCGCGTGCTACACGTATAAAATCTTGAACTATAAGGAAGTAGCCCGGAAAACCCATCGTCTTCATTATATATAGCTCAAAATCAAGACGTTCGCGCACATCCTCGGTTAGTGGCATAGGGTATCTCTTCTCAGCTCCTTGGTAGGCAATCTTGCCCAGATAATCCGCTTCGAGTTTTATTCGATAGAGTTTATCATATCCACCGAGCTGTTTTATCTTATCTTCGCCATCTTTTTTTGATACCACCTCTTCACCACGCTCGTTTCGGGTAAATTCGTTGTATAAATCCTCGTGTGAGTATTGGTTTCGATAATCCTCCTCTGTTCCAAATTCGACTGGAATATCAAATTCGGGCATGATTGGAGGGTTGTCAATCGAGAAAGTCTCAATCTTTGAGGCTATCTCAAGAGTGTTATCAATCGCTTCGGGGGTGTCGCTAAATAGAGCCGACATCTCTGCTCTACTCTTCAACCACTCCTGCTTGGTGTAGAGCATTCTCTTTGGGTCGTCGAGGTCTTTTCCTGTACTCAGACAGATAAGCCTATCGTGAGCTTCAGCATCCTCCTCGTTGACGAAGTGGATATCGTTTGTTGCGATTAACTTGACGTTATGTCTCTTGGCGAGTTTCTTAATCTCCTCATTAACTTTAACTTGGATTGGATATACCTCATGATTAGCTCTCTCGATACTAGCTTTGTGAAGCTGCATTTCGAGGTAGTAATCCTCACCAAACACACCCTTAGCCCACTCAATAGCCTCATCAGCACCATCCAGGTTGTCGTTTTGAATCATCTTTGGGATTTCACCTCCAAGACATGCCGAGGTACAAATCAAACCCTCGCTAAAGAGTTCGATATCTGCCCTGTCGGTTCTTGGACGCATATAGAATCCATCGACCCAAGCTCTCGATACTATCTTAATAAGGTTTTTGTAACCCTTCTGATTTTTAGCTAGAAGAATAAGGTGATATCCACTCTGATCCTGCTTGCCATCTCTGAGCGATTTGCTGCCACGACGAGATACATAGACCTCACAACCGATAATCGGTTTGAATTTGAGCTTCTCTTGGAGCTTTTCGATTTGACTCTCAATACCCTCTCGTTTCTCATTTTCACACTGGCTAAGCTCTTTTTTTAGCTTCTCGATATCGCCTTTGATACCCTTCTTTTTCTTGGCGAGAGTGCCAATAAAATCTTTAACACCGAACATCGCACCATGGTCTGTGAGGGCAATAGCTGGCATACCATCATCCATCGCCTTAGAGATAAGGTTCGAGAGGCTCGCCTGCCCATCCAAGATGGAGTATTGCGAGTGGACGTGAAGATGGACAAAGTTCTGCATTCGATTAATATTTTATTAGCCTACAAAAATAATTAATCTTTTTTGAATTTTTGCATCTGCCCCGCTATTTTTTTTGCCAAAGTTTTTTTTGTGAACTTATACGGTGCGGTGAATAGCTAGATTATTTACCGTATAATTTGCGGTGAATATGACGTAGTGCGAATTATGAGTTGAAGTTTTAAGTCACGGCACATGTCATTTTGTCATGGGGGAAGTGATTGGCACAACCTTTGATAAATATGGTTGTGAATAACAAATATTAACTTTATAATAGAATATATCAAACGACTATGAGAAATGGAACTATTGGAGTAACCTCCGAAAACATCTTTCCTGTAATCAAGAAATTCCTCTACTCAGACCACGAGATTTTCCTTCGTGAGCTGGTGTCGAATGCTATTGATGCAACACAGAAACTTAAAAAATTATCATCTATCGGTGAGGTAGCTGGCGAACTAGGCGAGCTTCGTGTCGAGGTTATTCTCGACCCTGAGGCTAAGACTCTAACCGTTAAGGATAATGGTGTGGGTATGACTATCGATGAGGTGGATAAGTATATCAACCAGATAGCATTCTCTGGCGCAGAGGAGTTTATGGCAAAGTATAAGGACCAATCTATCATCGGACACTTTGGTCTGGGTTTCTACTCTGCTTTTATGGTTAGTGAGCGTGTTGAGATATTTACTCAATCACACATCGAGGGTAGCAAGGCAGCACATTGGAGCTGTACGGGTTCGCCTGAGTTCGAAATGGAGGAGTTGGATGAGAGCCTAGAGCGTGGTACTCGTATCGTGCTTCATATCGCCGAGGACTCTATGGAGTATGCTCAAAGTGAGCGTGTGGCGGAGTTGTTGAAGAAGTATTGTCGTTTCCTCCCTGTGCCAATCGTGTTTGGTAAGGTTCAGGAGTGGAAAGATGGCAAGCATGTCGACACCGAGCAGGATAATGTGATAAATAGCGTCGCTCCACTATGGAGTCGTACTCCAAGCGAGATAACCGAGGATGACTATAAGGAGTTCTATCGCGAACTATACCCTATGAGCGAAGAGCCTCTATTCTCGATACACCTCAATATCGACTACCCTTTCAACTTGACGGGTATTCTATATTTTCCTAAGATTAGCAACCGTGTCGATATGAACAAGAGCCGTATTCAGCTCTACTCCAATCAGGTCTTTGTGACAGACCAGGTCGAGGGTATCGTACCTGAGTATCTGACTCTACTTCATGGAGTTATCGACTCGCCAGATATCCCGCTGAATGTGTCGCGTAGCTATCTTCAGAGCGACTCGAATGTTAAGAAGATTTCGAGCTATATCACTCGTAAGGTTGCCGATAGATTGAAGGAGTTGTTCACCTCGATGCGTGACGACTACCAGAAGAAGTGGGATGATTTGAAGGTATTTATCCAGTATGGAACACTCACCGACGAGAAGTTCGCTCAGAAGAGTCCTGAGTTTACTCTATGGAAGTCGACTGCTGGTGAGTACTCTACACCTGCGGAGTATATCGAGAAGATTAAGGAGGCACAGACCGACAAGAGCGGAACTGTTATTATCCTCTACGTGGATGATGTGGTTGAGAAGTATCCATTTATCGAGGCTGCAAAGCAGAAGGGTTACGATGTTTTGGAGATGAACGGACAGCTCGATAGCCACTATATCAATTGGTATGAGTCGAAGAATCAGGAGAGCCGTTTTGTCAGGGTCGATAGTGATGTAGTTGATAAACTCATAGCTAAAGACAACTACACTGCGATGACTCTAAGCGAGTCTCAGCAAGATATTATTCGCCCTGTGTTTGAGAGTCAGATGCCCGAAGATGAATCTATCAACTATCAGATATCATTCGAGGCTCTCCAACCAACCGATGCTCCAGTGATGATTACTCAGAACGAGATGATGCGTCGTATGAAGGAGATGTCACAGATGGGTGGCGGAGGAATGAGCCAGTTCTATGCTCAGATGCCAGATAGCTTTACTATCGTAGTCAATGGAAATCACCCTATCGTTATCGATGTGTTGGAGTCGACCGAGCGTGAGTATGGCGACAAACTCAAAACCATCAATAAGAAGATAGATGCAGCTGTAGCCGAGGAGCAACGCTTCGAGGAGGTTGTCAAGGATAAGAAGGAGGAGGATTTCAGCTCCGAGGAGAAGAGCATGCGCGAGGAGCTATCGAAAAAGGTGGTCTCACTTCGTGATGAGCGTAACGTACGCCTTCGTGAGATTGGTAGCCAAAGCGACAGAGTTAAGCAGGTTATCGACCTGGCACTACTCTCGAATGGAATGTTGAAGGGTAAGAACCTTACCGAATTTATCCAACGTAGTATCAACCTAATTGGATAGGTAGTAGTAATTACTAAACACAAAAAAAGCACGGTTCGAAACCGTGCTTTTTTGTGTTATTTTAGAACATTCCACCAGGGCCGCCGCCACCAGGACCACCATCTGGAGGACCATCACGCCTTGAATCATCAAAGTTCGATGAAGATGAGGTGTTACCAACTCTAAAGTTACGGAAGTTGTAGGTAAGTGTTATACCATAGTAACGTCCCAGTCCGTTGTTGAATACATTCTCGATATAGGTATCAGCGACATTACGGCTGAAAGTATCACCACTCTCGTCGAGGATATCGGTTACACCAAACTGAATCTCACCACGGTTACCCTTGAATAGTTTCTTACCTATATATACATTAAGGAGTTTGTAGTCGTAGTTGTAGTCGTCGGTTACACCCAAGTATTGAGTGTAAGAGCCGCTACCCGATAGAGTAATTCCCCAAGGCATTACGAACTTAAATCCTAGTGATGCAACATTTGTTAGGTAGATGTTGTTACTCAAATCACTCGTTGCGATATCGTATTGAGTGATGTTGTAACCTCCCTTGTAAGAGAGAGTAAAGTCTACGTTTTCAGAGATATTACTTCCCAATGATGCAGAGTAGCTATACGTTGTTGTGTTCTGCATATTTGTCAAGAAGTTGTAGTCTGAAGATGTTGAGTAGAGGTTAAGAGTGCTTGTTGGTGACTCGGTGTAGGTGATACCACCACCGATATTCAAGTTACTCTTCAAGAAGTTAACAGGAGTACCAAAATTGAAACTACCACTAACATTCCACCTTCCATCCAAGTTGACAGGCACGCTGTACTGTCCATAATCAGCTAGTTCGTAGTTGTAACTAGGGATAGTATATGTTGCACCATCATCCATCAACGTTACAGTCTGGCTACCGATATAATCCTGTACGATAGTGGCACTTGCCATCAACATAAAGGTACGACCTTTAGTTAGGTGAGAGCGAACATACGATGCTCTGAAACTGTGAGTATATGAGCGATCTAGATTCTCGTTACCACCAGACACATATTGAGGGTTGGTTACATCCAACACATTCTGCAACTGGCTAACCGATGGGTTCGATGTCGACGAGCGAAGGAACATTCTCAAGGTGTTAGTTGAGTTGAATGGCTTGCTAAGCATCGCAAAGTATGTGATATCGTTGTAATAGACTGGGTCAATCGCAGCTGAACCCACTGGATATGTCTGCTCATTCATCAATGAAGAGCGTTGGTAGTAGACACTAGCGTTGAATGTGGTCTTGTCGTTTGGATTCATATAACGATAACCAGGACCTACGCTGTGAGTGAGGTAACCGCTATTGTAGCTATTCGATAAATCCTCGTCATAAACATCTGAGAAGTATCCGCTCTGAACAACCTCCTGCCATAGGTGAACCAAGTAGTCTGACTCTGAGTAGCTGTAGTTTACATTATAAGCTGCGGTAAGTGTGCTACGTGTTGAGATTGGCTCGTTGTAGCTCAAACGACCTTTGTGGCTATGTCCAGTCTCGCCATCGAGAATCTTCTGGTAGGTGTACTCCGAGATTGTGTTGGTGTCAAGAACTCCATCTACCGCCGTAAAGGTGTCGTAATATGATGTTGTCCAGGTATCATTTTTGGAGAATGAGTTGGTTATGCTCGCCATGATACTACGACCTTCATCGTTGAACTTAGTACGATACATAAACATACTATTTACGCTATATCCATACTTATCTTTATCGTAATCACCCACAACCTCGTTAAGGTATAAATCATCCTCAACATTCTGCTCAGCACCATTGTAGTAAGAAACGTTCTTCTGGTATGTGAGCGTTGGACGCCACATAATAGAGTGGTTGTCATTGATTTTCCACTCGAAACGACCATTGAAACGGTGGTTGTAGTTGATAGTGTTTGTGGTATCTTGAGCGTAGTAGTAACGACGAGTGTCGCTATCTGTTAGGTACTCACGCTCTGTCCTCTCCAAGTTCATATTGTTGGTATGGTTGAAGAAGTAACTAACCTCCATTTTGAAATTTTGGCTAAATCCACTAGCATAGTTAAAACCGATAGAGTTTACATCCGAGATACCATCCTGGGTAGAGACCATAAAGTCACCCGAAGAGCCTCCTCTACTACGACCACCACGGCTACCGCTCGAACCAATAGCTCCAAGGATATCATCCACACCAAAGTTCTGTTGGTTGAGGTTGTTTGACATACCTATAATAGAGAAACGGTGTTTTTGAGTGAAGTAGTTACCCGAAATACCAGCTTGATATCTGCTCTGGTCACCATCATGAGCGTAACCTCCATAGACCTTACCAAACTGTCCGCTGTTCATACCACCTCCGGTATTAGTTACGATATTGATAGCCTTGTAACCCTCACCATCGTCAACACCAGTGAACTCAGCATTATCACTCAATTTATTAAATACCTCGATGCTCTTGATAACCTCCGATGGAAGGTTCTTGATAGCGGTAGTTACATCATCTCCGAAGAACTCTTTACCATCTACATATACTCTCTTAATCTCCTCGCCTTGAGCCTCAACTGTTCCATTCTCGACCATGATACCAGGCATCTTCGAGAGTAGATTCTCAGCCGTTGCATCGGCAGCAACCTTAAATGCATCTGCGTTGTACGACACAGTATCACCCGCCTGAGAGGTACGTATAGCATTAACCTCAATGGTTACATTTTCGATATTCTGAGCAGCCTCATAAAGGGTTACTCTACCTAGCGATACCTTTGTTTTGTCAACTGTAACTCTCCTTGATAGGGAGTCGTAACCCAAAAATGTAACAGACATGTCGTAGTTTCCATAATCCACATTTTGAATCTCGAATAGTCCGTTGTACTTAGTGGCAGTACGTATTGGCGAGATGTTAGGTGAGCTGAGCGTAATAATACTACCAGCAACTCCATTTCCCTCTGCATCCACGATAACACCATCTATCGACCCTTTGTTCTGGGCAAATAGAGGTGAAGCCATTGCTGCAATCAGCGTAAAAATTAATAGTTTTTTCATTAGATGTATAAAATGTTTTGTGACTACAAATGTAAAAGAATAATGCTAACAATGGGTTAATAGATAGGTGAAACGCCAAAAATAGGGGGTGAAGTGACAAATTTTAACCACGAATGGATGTAAAATTTCTATTATTGGTTACGATTGCATTTTTCGTAGAAAAAATTTGGAGCATAAAATTATTATCTCTATATTTGCACTCGCAAAAAAGGGAGAGTCTCTCTTTGGAGCGGTTCTTTATATATAAAGGCGTAATAGCCCAGGTGGTGGAATTGGTAGACACGCTACTTTGAGGGGGTAGTGGACATTAGTCCGTGTGAGTTCGAGTCTCGTCCTGGGCACAAAAACTTGAGATTTTTTAGTCTCAAGTTTTTTTTATACATTTGCCAAGATTTTTTTTTATTTTATGACCACACTAGATAGACAAATAGATATAGATTACTTAGAATCTTTCGAGAATCAGCTCCTGGAGCGACTACTCAAAGAGGTGAGCGACCAAGGTTTGTTAAATGGCGAGTTGTTAGCCTCGGAGGATTTGGACGAGAAGTGGAAAAGCTCAGCTCCTGAGTATATGGCAGCGGCAGTACCTCAAATCAATGAGTTCCCATTGGCTGCTATCGCATGGGCTGGATATTTCGGTATTGGAGCAGCTATTTTATGGGACACAGATTGGGAGAGCTATTGCGATGTAGATGATTTGTTTTCACTGATAGCCAAGCCTCGTGGCTTTGACTGTATGGATGAGTATGTCACCGAAGGGTTGATGGGTTATCCTTTAGATGGAGAGCAGGCGAAGTTATTAGAGTCGATAATGCTCAATTGTGCGACAATCGCCGAGAGTGCTATACGTAAAGAGCAGATTGAGGCTCAGAGTATTATGGCTTTTCAAATCTTCGCACGAACAACTAAGGTGATGTATCGTATAGGTGTGGCGATTTCGCTGGCGATTCTTGGTTACAAATATACCAAGTGCTCACTCCCAACAACATAGTAATTAAACATAAGTAACACAAGGTAATGTCACAAAAAGTAACAATTAAAACTTCTAGCCGATTAGATGGAATTGGTGAATACTACTTTTCGCAGAAGTTTCGCGAGATAGCTCAAATCGAGGCTACTACCGAGCGTAAAATCATTAAATTGGCAGCTGGCAGTCCAGATTTACCACCAGCTGAGCAGGTTATAGAGCGTCTTATGGAGGAGGCTCAACGTCCTGATACTCACCGCTATATGTCATATAAAGGTGAGCCAGTATTACGCACAGCTTTTGCCTCGTGGTATAAGAGATGGTATGATGTGGAGCTAGATGCTGCCACCGAAATTCTTCCGCTTATTGGCTCGAAAGAGGGTCTTATACACATCTCAATGACGTTCCTTAATCAAGGTGATAAGGTTTTAGTGCCAAATCCAGGATACCCAACATACTCCTCTGCTGTGAAGTTGGCAGGAGGTGAGCCTCTCTACTACTCGTTGAATAAGCAGAGCGGTTTCCTTCCCGATTTCGAGGCTATCGAGGCTGCGGGTCTTGATGGAGTCAAGATGATGATGGTTAACTACCCCAATATGCCAACTGGCGAGGCTGGTAGCCAGGAGCTATTTGAGGCTCTTATCGCATTTGGTGCAAAACATAATATCCTTATCGTTCACGATAACCCATATAGCTTTATCCGTAATGATAAACCTCTGAGTATCATGTCGGTTGAGGGAGCTAAGGATGTGGCTTTGGAACTTAACTCGCTATCTAAAGGACACTCGATGGCTGGATGGCGAGTAGGTGTTGTGGTTGGTAAGCGAGAGTGGATTGACTCTATCCTGGCCTTTAAGAGCAATATGGATTCGGGAATGTTCTACCCTCTGCAATCAGCCGCAGCGAGAGCTTTAGAGCTAGGTGAGGAGTGGTACACTCAACTCAACGAGGTCTATCGTCGTCGTGAAGTGCCAGCTCGTGAGATACTCGATACGTTGGGTTGTAAATATCGTGATGGGCAAGCTGGTCTATTTATCTGGGCTGAGTTGCCAGAGGATTACCAAGGCGATAGCTACCAATTCACCGATGATGTCTTGGAAAAGTGTGATGTGTTGATAGTTCCTGGGGCTATTTTTGGTAGCGAGGGAGGGCGTTATATCCGTATTACACTATGCTGCGAGGAACAGCAAATTATCGAGGCGGCAGAGCGTATCAGACTAAAATACAGAGGATAAAAAGAAAGGTTGGCTGCAAGCCAACCTTTCTTTTTAATTTGAGTCTTACTGAGAATTACTGAGAAATAATTCTTAACTCTCTTTCATCTCTATATCACACGCCGAGCAACTACCATGACACCCTACCCCAACGTTGTCGCAGTCGACCCCCTGTTCGTCAGTTCGTGAGTCCTGAACAGCGCATCTAATACCCAATCTCTGCATATCTTTATTAGTCGAGATTTCCGAGTCGAGATTATGCCCCTTGAAGATAAGAGTCAGCGATAGACCAACAACAAAAAAGGCTACGAATCCTACTGATATAAGAACTATTATGATGTAATTTGACATAAAAATTAATTGTATATTTTGAAAATCTGCTACAAATATATATATTTGTAACGTGCTGTGCAAATTTTTGCATGGATAATATAGTTAACTATCAGTAAATGAGAATAGTAATATCAGGAGCAGATGATACCGGCAACCACTTAGCCAAGATGTTGAGTGGTAATGGTCACGATATAACCGTTGTGGATAAAGACCCTAAGCTACTTAGTGAGATAAATAGCTTGGCGGATGTTATAACCGTCGAGGGAGATCCAACAACATTTGTTACACTTCGCAAAACAGGTATAAGAAAGAGCGATTTGTTTATCGCAATCTCACCTAATGAGAATGATAATATCGTGGCTGCTGTTCTAGCTAAACAACTTGGTGTTAAGAAATCTATTGCTCGTGTCGATAATAATGAGTATCTCGAACCAAATAATAAAGAGATATTTATCAATATGGGTATCGACTTTCTATTCTATCCAGAGAAGTTGGTGGCGGGTGAGGTTATCGACCTATTGGGTTACACATCAACCACGGAATTTGTCGACTTTTCGAGTGGTAAATTGGCTCTGATAGTCTTTAAGCTAGAGCCAACATCTTCGCTTATAGGTGGTAATCCATCGGGATTCTCCGACCAGGAGGGTACTATCTCGTATCGAACAGTAGCTATAGCACGTGATGGCGAGACCATTATCCCATCTAAGAGCGAGGTGTTTATGGAGGGTGATACTCTCTACATTATCTCTAAGCAGGATGCTATGGAGGAGGTGATGAAACTTTCGGGTAAGAGCAATATCGCCGTTAAGAATGTGATGATATTGGGAGGTTCGCGCACTGGTGTTAGAATCGCAATGGAGCTACAGGATAGGATGAATATTAAGCTGGTTGACTACAATGCCGATAAGGCGTATCGCCTGGCAGAGAGCCTTGAAAAGACCCTTATCATCCACGAAGATGGTCGAAATATCGAGTCAATGGTCGAGGAGGGAATCTCGAATATGGACGCTTTTGTCGCAGTGACAGGGCGTAGTGAGACCAATATCCTTGCTGCGATGCTAGCCAAGAGGATGGGCGTAAAGAGAGTTATCGCCGAGGTTGAGAATTTGAACTATATAAACCTGGCGGAGAGTGTGGGAATTGATACTATCGTCAACAAGAAGTTAATCACCGCTTCGAATATCTTCCGTTTCACTATGTCGACCGATGTTCAGGCGATTAAGTGTTTGATGGGAAGCGAGGCTGAGGTTTTGGAGTTTATCGTTAAACCAAACTCAAAGGTTACCAAATCAGCACTCCGCAATATTGAACTACCAAAGGATGTTATAATCGGAGGTATAGTTCGTGGTGATAAGGTATTTATCGCCAATGGCGGTAGTCAAATCACCCCTTACGATAGAGTTGTAGTATTTGCTATGCCAGCCTCGGTGGATAAGGTGGGTAGTTTCTTTAATTAATCTATCGCAGCTAAGAGATGTCACTATTAAACAACGTCATAAAATTATACTTCAGTCAGCGTGCTAAGGCCGTTGATGAGTTCCGTCGCAGACCATTAGAGACCCAGCAGAGGATGTTTTCATCTCTTTTGGAGAGTGGTTCTAGGAGTAAATTTGGTGCGGAGTATAATATCACTCCATCAATGAGTTGGGAGAGTTTTTCGCGTACAGTTCCAATCTTTGAGTATGATGATTTCAAGCCATATATCGAGCGAATGTTGGCAGGTGAGAGGGATGTAACAACTCCTGGCAGGGTTAGGTACTACGCTAAATCGAGTGGAACGACCTCGGATAGGAGTAAATTTATCCCGATATCGGATAAAGCACTACACACTACTCACAGGCGAGGAATGCAGGATGTAGGTATGTTATACCTTGATGCTCACCCTGGTGGAGGTGCTCTTAATGGTAAGTTTTTATCGTTAGGAGGTAGTTGCTCTCGTCAGGGAGGTAATCTTATTGGTGACCTTTCAGCCATATTAATCAACGACTCGAAGATAGTGAGTGGATGGTTTAGAGCACCTAAAATGTCTACGGCACTAATCAAGAATTTTGAGCAGAAGTGTCAACGTATCTGCCAAGAGTCAACCAGAGATAATATCACAGCCTTTGTTGGTGTTCCCTCGTGGAATCTAGCATTGATGAGTCGGATTTTAGACTACACAGGCAAGAGTTCACTTCGTGAGGTGTGGCCTAATCTGTCGCTATTCGTTCACGGAGGAATCGAGATGGGACCATACCGTCAATCGTTCGATAAGTTGTACGGAGGCGAGGGACTCCAATATATGGAGACCTATAACGCATCGGAGGGTTTTGTGGCTATTGCCGATGACCCTTCGCGTGACGATATGTTACTTATGCTCGATTACGACACCTTCTATGAATTCCGCTCCGAGAGCGAAGTTGTACCTCTGGAGGGGGTTAAATTGGGAGTACACTACGCCGTTATTATGACCTCGATAAATGGATTGTGGCGTTATGAGATAGGCGACACTGTCGAGTTTACATCGCTCTCGCCCTATCGAATCAAGTTCGCAGGTCGTACTAAACAGTATATCAACACCTTCGGAGAGGAGGTTATGGTCGATAATACGGATCGTGCGGTGGTCGAGGCATCACGTCGTCTAGGCGTTGTGGTTAGCGACTACTCGGTAGCACCTCGATATATGGATATAAATTCAAGAGGTGGGCATGAGTGGATAGTTGAGTTTGTAACTCCTCCGCTAGATATTGAGCTATTTACCAAAGAGTTGGATTCAGCTCTTAGAAGTATCAACTCCGACTATGATGCCAAACGAGAATCTACCTTAGAGATGTTAACTCTAAATGTAGCCCCTCGTGGTATGTTCCTCAGGTGGATGGAGGAGCATGGTAAGAATAAAATACCACGCTTGAGCAAGGAGAGAACAGCTTTTGAGAGTATGTTATCTATGATAAATCGTTAAGGGGAGTTCTAATTTCTCCCTAAAATACTTTTTAACCACTAACCACCCCTTTCCAGTTTTGCAAAAATTGGTAGTAGGGGTCACTACAACCCATTCTTGCAAAATCAAAAATGGGCAATTATTAATCAAAAATTAAAATCAGGGAGAAAATAGAACTCCCCTTAATATTAGATTGAATTTACCAGAGTTATTTGTAAAACGTGTCAAGGAGGAGCTTGGCGAGGTGGAGGCGTTGCAGTTATGTGATGCCTTGGATGGCGATGTGGCTGTGTCGGTGAGGTATAATCCATTCAAAGTGAATGATATACCATCTGAGAATCCAATAGGATGGAGTCGATGGGGTCGATATCTGGATAGTCGCCCTTCGTTTACTCTGGATAGCGACTTTCACGCAGGAGCGTATTATGTCCAAGAGGCTAGTTCTCAATTTGTTGGGCATATCCTATCGAGTGAACCAACTCAAGGGTATAAGATTTTAGATATGTGTGCCGCACCAGGTGGTAAGAGCACACTCTACTCCACTCTTGTTGGGGCGGATGGTCTGGTTTTATCGAACGATATTGATAAAGGACGTGTCTCGGTTTTGGCGGATAATGTCCGTAAGTGGGGAGTGGGTAATGTATTGGTTAGTTGTAATAAACCCTCTCAGATAGCTAAGGCCAAATCGTGGTTCGATGTGGTGGCTGTCGATGCACCATGTTCGGGCGAGGGGATGTTCCGACGTGGAGACATGGCACGTGGTGAGTGGAGCGAGAATGCAGTTAAACTCTGTGCAGAGCGACAAAAGGAGATATTAGAGTCTGCTTGGAGTGCTTTGCGAGCGGGTGGAGTGTTAATATATAGTACGTGTACCTTTAATCGTGATGAGAACGAGGAGGTTTTGGAGTGGTTCAACAGTCGTTTTGAGGATGAAACAGCGCCATACGACTCTGTTAATATAGATGATAGTTGGGGAGTTACTTGTGGTAGGGTTGGTGATTTTCAAACTTTTAGATTCTATCCTCACCTCACTAAAGGCGAAGGACTATTTGTGGGTGTAGCTCGTAAAGCGAGTGAGCAGAGGGTTAAAAGAGCTACGTTGAAGAGTGAACGAAAGGTTATGACTCAGGCGGATAAAGCCTCAGTGAAGGAGTGTGAGAGGTGGGTTCTCAATGGCGAAGATGTTCGTTTCTCGATAATTGCCGATAAGATTTATCTTCACTCTGCGGCTTTGTGGGAGGATATCCGCTCGCTTAGCGAATCGCTGAATATTATATATTCTGGTGTTGCGATGGGGCAGATTTTCAAGGGAAAGCTCAAACCAGACCATGCTCTGGCTCTCTACCATAATCTCAATCGAGATAATATTTCTTGTGTAGAAGTTGGAGATGAGGATATTTTAATATATCTTCGCAAAATGAGCCTCGATGCCACCCTATTTAGTGAGGGTTTAAACCTCGTTACATCGAGAGGTAAGGCGTTGGGTTTTGCCAAACGTATTGGTGCAAGAGTTAATAATATGTATCCAAATTCATTAAGGATTTTAAAGTAGTGGAGTCATCAAAGTTATATTATACTATGGGAGAGGTGTGCGAGATGTTCGACTTGCAACCATCCACCATTCGACATTGGGAGAGGGAGATTCCACAAATCAACCCTACTCGTAATGCTAAGGGTAATAGACTCTTCGATAAAAAAGCGTTGGAGGCGTTACGACTTGTCTACCATCTAGTTAAGGAGCAAGGTATGACTCTGGATGGAGCTAAGCGAAGTCTGAAGAGCGGAAATTACGATGTGATGAATCGTGAGGCGGAGCTTTTGGAGAGATTGATGAAGATACGAGCCGAACTTGTCGAGGTGCGTGAGGAGTTGAAAGATGAACTATCTGTCGTGGTTGCGGAGAATACCCTCTTTGAGGCTGAACCCGTGGAGCAGAGAGAGAGTGTTGTGCAACGTTTCGATAAGGATGGAGAACCTATAGTAGAGCCAACTCCAGCTAAAGCACGCCGAGGCAGACGACGTAAAAGCGACACAGATAAGAGCCGAGAACTATTTGCCTACTTCGAGCAACAACTATTTTAAGAGTTAAGAATTATAAATTAAGAATTATAAATTAAGAATTAAGAATTATAAATTAAGAATTATAAATTAAGAATTAATTTCGTAGTAAAGACCCTGACCACTACGTCATTGCGGGCGTGACCCGCAATCTCAATATGTTGTTAACCAAAAAAAGAGAATAAAAATGGTTAAAGTAAAAGATATAACAGCGATAATTGAGGAGTTTGCACCGCTCGCTCTTCAACAGAGTTACGACAACTCAGGATTAGTCGTAGGACGATATGATAATCCTGTGAGTGGTGTGTTGCTTGCCGTTGATGTGACGGTCGAGGTGTTGCAGGAGGCGATTGATATGGGTGCTAATATGGTTATAACCCACCACCCTATTATCTTCAACCCTGTAAAGAGGTTTAATTCGAGTAACTATGTCGAGGTGGCAGTCGAGATGGCGATTAAAAATGATATCAACCTATACGCTTGTCACACAAATCTGGATAGTGTCGAGGGTGGAACTAGCTGGTATCTAGCCGATAAGCTGGGTGTGAAGGGTCTATCTGTTATGCAACCCTCTAATCGAGGCGATATCGCTAATTCGGGATTTGGCGTAGTTGGTGAGTTTGAGCGAGATTACTCATTCGATGAAGTTATGAATAATATATCACAAAGCGTTGGAGTCGAGGCGATTAAACACTCTCGCGTAGTTGATAAGCCCATACGCCGAGTTGCACTATGCACAGGTTCGGGAGGCTCTTTGATGGGTGAGGCGATAGAGGCGGAGGTTGATTTATATATCACTTCGGATCTGCGTTACAACGACTTTATGACCCCCGATAATCGCTTTACCGTTATAGATATTGGACATTTTGAGAGCGAATATTGCGCAATTGATATTTTATATGATGTTTTATCAAAAAAAATGCTTATATTTGCACCTCGTAAAAGTTTAAGCTCAAGCAACCCTGTCCACTATTGGGTAAAAGGGTAGCTATGGGTGAGCGTTCGTGTTTCGATAACAAGTTGAAAATTAAAATAATATGGCAGCACAAAAGAAAGTCGTAGAGTCTGATTACTCAATGCAGGAGAAGATTCTTGCACTCTATGAGTTACAGAAGATTGATTCTCAAATCGACGAGATTAATAAAGTAAAGGGTGAGCTACCTCTTGAAGTTGAGGATTTAGAGGATTCTCTAGAGGGAATTAATACTCGAATCAGCAATATTAATGGCGAGATTGAGGAGATTAACACCCTTATCAAGCAGCGTAAAAGAGAGATTGACCAATCGACAATCCAGATTAAGAACTACAAGGAGCAACACAACAATGTTCGTAACAATCGTGAGTTCGACGCTATCACAAAGGAGATTGAGTATCAAGAGCTTGAGATTGAGCTAGCTGAAAAACGTCTTAAGGAGTATGCCGTTTCGCTTAAAGCAAAGAAGTTGCAACTAGACGAGACTGTGCAGAGTGCTCAAGAGACTGAGGCTGATTTGAATGCTAAAAAAGCGGAGTTGCAAGGTATCGAGGCTGAGACAGCAGCGAGTCTTGCTGAGCTTCAAGCTAAAATTGATATAGCGAAAGTTAAAATCGACGAGCGTCTAATCTCTGCATACAACCGTATTCGTTCAAATGTACGTAATGGTTTGGCTGTTGTTACTGTTAAGCGTAATGCATGTGGTGGATGTTTTAACCGTATTCCACCACAACGTCAAGCAAATATCCGTCTAGGTAAGAAACTTATTATCTGTGAATATTGCGGTCGTATCCTAGTTGGTGAGAACGAGGAGGAGGAGATAATTTTTATGGGGTGACCTGGGGGTGGCCTCTTAATATTTATTAAAATGAGAGATGAATTAATCGTGATTCATCTCTCATTTTTTATTTACCCCTATTTTTTTGTCGTAATAATTG
This sequence comes from Rikenellaceae bacterium, assembly GCA_047178865.1. Classification (GTDB taxonomy): domain Bacteria; phylum Bacteroidota; class Bacteroidia; order Bacteroidales; family Rikenellaceae; genus Alistipes. The sequence goes on along the minus strand of JBCQSY010000001.1, from coordinate 155,193 downwards.
AATATATAGCCACTTAACGGATAAATTTTACGTTGAAATTTTGGAATTACAAATATATATTTTATCTTTGTGCCATAATTCTTATGGCTCGATTACGAGCCCAATTTTTCCCAAGTTTCAAATTTTGATTAAATATTATATATGCAGGATTCAAAAACCTTAGATGGTAAGAGCCTTTCAGAGCTTAAGGCTTTAGCTAAAGCACTGGGTATCAAAGCAGCAGTAATGCGTAAAGAGGAGATTAAGATGGCTATTATAGCAGCGACATCCTCAGAGCAGGAGGGCGGCGAAGTTAAACCTAATGAGGCAAAACGTCGTGGTCGTCCGAAAAAAGAGCGAGTCTCTGAAGTTGAGCAGCAGCTACCACTTGAGAGTAGTGATGCGAAATCCACTAATGATGGTGAAGATTCAACTATAGCTTCAGCGCCACAAAATAATGCGCATGGCGTAGGCGAGAGACGAAATATGCGCTCACGTAGGGCACGTATTGGCGTAAACGACTCTGCTCCTGTAGCCAAAGATGGCGCAGAGGAGAACAATCCTACCTCATCGCAAAGTGAGCCAAGTGCAGAGCAGCATCCATCTCAACACCACAAAAATAACCAACGCCGCGATGCGGGACACAATAAACATAATAACCACTCCCACCAAAGCGACGAAGCGGCAGCTATTACTAAGGATGATTTCACAGCTGAAGTTGTCGGCGAGGGTGTTCTGGAGATAATGTCGGATGGTTATGGATTCTTGCGCTCTGCGGATTATAACTACCTAACCTCGCCAGATGATATATATGTATCTGCGTCACAGATTAAGAATTTCGCTCTTAAACCTGGCGACACGGTGCGTGGTGTGATACGTCCTCCACGTGAGGGTGAGAAGTATTTCCCACTTGTTCAGGTCGATATAATCAATGGATTGAAACCCGACTTTGTCCGTGATAGAGTCCAGTTTGAGTATATGACACCTCTATTCCCAAGTGAGAAGTTTAGACTCACAGGAAATGGACATAACTCAATGTCAAATCGTATTGTCGAACTCTTCTCACCTATCGGAAAGGGACAGCGTGCACTTATCGTGGCGCAACCAAAGACTGGTAAGACTATGCTTTTGCAATCTATCGCCAATGCGATATCAGATAACCACCCTGAGGTATATATGATTGTTCTTTTGATTGACGAACGCCCTGAGGAGGTTACCGAGATGGCTCGTAATGTTAAGGCTGAGGTTGTTGCTTCGACCTTCGATGAGCAGGCATCACGCCATGTTAAGGTTGCCGAGATGGTTCTCGATAAGGCGAAACGTATGGTTGAGTGCGGACATGATGTTGTTATATTCCTCGACTCGATTACTCGTCTGGCACGTGCCTATAACTCAGTGCAGCCAGCATCGGGTAAGGTGTTGTCAGGAGGTGTCGATGCCAACGCACTACACAAACCTAAGAGATTCTTCGGAGCAGCACGTAACACCGAGGAGAAGGGCTCGCTCACAATTATCGCTACGGCTCTTATCGATACAGGCTCTAAGATGGATGAGGTTATCTTCGAGGAGTTTAAGGGAACAGGTAATATGGAGTTGCAGCTCGACCGTAAACTTGCGAATAAACGTGTCTACCCCGCTGTCGATGTTATCTCGTCGGGTACTCGTCGCGAGGATTTGTTGCTCCCACGCGAGGTTATGAACCGAACATGGATTCTACGCAAGTATCTCTCGGAGATGACAACAGTCGAGGCTATGGAGTTCTTACAGAAACAGGTCTCAATGTGTGAAACCAACGAGGAGTTCCTCAACACGATGAACCAGTAGAGGATACTTTGAGGAGAGTTATATTTTCTTCCCTTGAATAAAAATAGCGAGCCAATTATTTTGGCTCGCTATTTTGTTATCATTTTGATACAAATAGAATAATTTTTCTTATCTTTGTAATTGAATGGCAGGCTGAAACCTGCTGAGAAATATTATAATAGCGTTTTGCTATTGTTTTGGGAACAGGAAATCGCCAATTTTTAACCCTCTGGAACAATAAGTGTAACGCCTACGTTTGCGTAGGTTTTACTTATTTGAGGGTTGGGCGTTTGGCGATGCCTCTGTTCTGTTAAGTATCGCCTGCGCATCTTCTGTTTTATGTTGCAATGGTTTGTAATTAAGAATAAAAGCCGACCATAGGGAATGAGCATATAAGCCCCTAGCCCAAATATGAAAGCAGATAAAGAGAGTCGTGATAGCTCAGAAGTCGCAACAACAGAGATCAAAGCTATCGCTATCGTTGGAGGTATTATCTCCATCACCTCTGGGGTGTACATCGTTATTAATGGTGACCTCTCTGGCTATGCTCTTATTGCTTGCGGAGTAGTATTTATATTGTTGACTCTAGCGTTATAGCCTTAGAATATCAGTGTGACGAGCCAGGCGACGAGCCAGGCGAGAGAGGTGTTATAGGTGACAGAAAATGCAACCCACCACCAAGTGCCTGTTTCGGAGTGAATCGCAGCAAGAGATGCCAAGCATGGGAAACACAACAGCACAAAGATCATAAACGAGAGGGCTGTAACCCATGTGAAGAATGGCTTGCCAGTTTGTGGATTTGTCTCTTTCAATCGCTCGGATAGAGTTGAATTAATAGCATCTTCATCCATATCATCACTACCATTATCTACATTATATAATACAGCCATAGTAGTTACAGCAATCTCTTTTGCTGCCATACTCGAAAAGATAGCTACCGTAGCCCTCCAATCAAAACCAAGTGGTTTCATAACAGGAGAACAAGTCTCACCAATTTGCCCTAGATAAGAGTGGCGTTGTTGTTCGATTGGCGTTAGAGACTCATTACGAGGGAAATAGCTTAAGAGCCAGATGATAATAGATGCAATAAGAATCACACCACCCATTTTGCGTAGATATTGGTAGCTCTTATCCCACATGTGTATCATCGTCGAGCGAAGTGTCGGTAGACGATATGGTGGTAGCTCCATCACGAATGGAGTATCCTCCTTTTTGAATGAAGTGACACGTAGTAGTTTCGCTGTTAGAATCGCTGCCGCGATACCTACAAGGTATATCAGGAATAGCACCGTGCCCGAATTGTTGGGAAAGAATGCCCCGACAAATAGCAGGTAGACAGGTAGACGTGCACTACACGAGAAGAATGGATTGATTAGTATGGTGATAAGTCTCGATGATGGACTCTCGATACTTCGAGTCGCCATAATCGCAGGTACGTTGCAACCAAATCCCATAATCGAGGGGATAAATGATTTTCCGTGTAGACCCATATAGTGCATCAATTTATCCATAATAAACGCTGCACGTGCCATATATCCGGTATTCTCCATAAATGAGATAAACATATAGAGGATAACGATATTGGGTAGGAATACCAACACTCCACCAACTCCACCGATGATACCATCGACTATCAAATCTCTCACCATAGTATCACCCATAAGCGACGAGATGATATCTGCGAACCAAGCTATACCCATCTCAATCCACTCCATAGGGTAAGCTCCAAGGATAAATGTTGTGGTAAACATCAGCCACATAATGGCTAGGAATATCGGGAATCCCCAAAATTTATCGGTTACTACCCTATCTATTATATTGGTTCGACTACTATTGTCTGTGCTATTTGCTTTATACACCTCGCTGATAGCACCATCGATAAATCCATATTTTTGGCTGGTTATACAGCTCTCGATATCTTCATCCATCGAGTGCTCGACACGTTTAACCTCTTTGTCGCGTTGCTCCTTAATCTGACTGTATATATCACTCTCTGAGAGTATTCTTTCGACCTCAGAATCTCCTGATAAAGCCTTGATAGCTAGATATCTAGATGAAAAAGTTGTTCTTAGTGTAGAGTCCTCTCTAATCACCTCTCTTACAGCAGAGATAGATTTCTCCAACACCAAGCCGTGGTTGACGTGTATATGTCGAACCACACTATTACGACCCTCGTAGACATCTATAATTGTTGAGAATAGCTCATTGAAACCCTCCTTGCTACGTGAATTTGTTGGAACGATAGGCACACCAATCATCTTGGCTAGAGAGTGGTAATCGAGCGAAGCACCCTGAGCGAGAAGTTCATCATACATATTCATCGCAATAACCATTCTATTATCCATATCGATAAGCTCGGTGGTTAGGTAGAGGTTACGTTCAAGGTTTGATGCTGCGATAATATTTAGGATAATATCTGGCTGCTCCTGGGCGATATGTCGTCTTACGAATAGCTCTTCGGGAGAGTATCCCGATAGGGAGTATGTGCCAGGTAGGTCGTATATGTTGAATGTGTAGTCATTAAACTTAAACTCACCACGTTTGGCATCGACCGTCACACCACTGTAGTTTCCAACATGTTCGTGTCCTCCCGAAGCCATATTGAAGAGTGATGTTTTGCCCGAATTGGGATTACCGACAAGGGCGATATTGATATGTTTTGCAGATTTATCTACAACCTGAGCTATAATCTCATCGGAGATAATAGGCGAAACATCTTCGCTTTGAGCCACAGATGCAGCGACCTCATTGGATGAAATCACCTCGATAAGCTCCGCCTCACTCACTCGTAGCGACACCTCATACCCCATTATATTATATACCACAGGGTCGCGAAGTGGTGCATCGTGGAGCGAAGTGACCTCTTTACCACGTACGAATCCCATCTCCATAATACGTCGACGGAAGGCTCCATGTCCTAAAACTTTAGTAATCGTGGCTTTTTCGCCCTTGTTTAGCTCAGATAGTTTCATTGAAAAATAATAATTGTGCAAAGATATAATTTTTAAAAATAATCCACAATAACTATATATAGGTATTTTGCAACTATCTGCTATGTTTTTTAATGAAAACTTACTATATTTGCATAAATTTTTTTAGCATGACGATAAAAGGGGTTATTTTTGATATGGATGGTGTGCTGGTCGACAATATGTGGATGCACATCTTAGTTTTTGAGAAGTTCTTGCTCAGGTGGGGAATCACCGATTTAAAGGCGAAGTTGACTTCGCTGGCGGGAATGGGTAATGATGAAATTATGATTGAGCTGCTGCCCGAAGAGGTTATCGAGAAGGTGGGATTAAAGCAGCTTGGAGTAGATAAAGAGGCGCTCTATCGTGAGATGTATGCCGAGTCGATAGAGCCAGTTGAGGGGTTGGTTGATTTTCTTAAAGAGTTGAAAGCGAACGGTGTAAAGTGTGCAATTGGTTCATCGGGATGTCGCGAAAATGTCGAGTTTGTGATTAATAGTTGTGGGATAGCAGAGTACTTCGATGCTTTGGTTTACAGTGATTTAGTTACCAATTGCAAGCCCGATCCAGAGATTTATCTCAAAGCGATGGAGATGTTGGGTATTAGTGGCGATGAGGCTGTTGTATTCGAAGATGCTAAGGCTGGTATCTTGGCAGCTCGTCGTGCAGGGGTTACCAAAGTTATAGGTGTGGCTACTACCCTATCACGTGATACTCTTGAGAGTGAGACAGATGCAGATTTGGTGATAGATAACTTCACTCAGAATCTGTTTAAGTTTTTCTGCTTAAAAATAGTATGAGCAATTTTGCTTTGATTTTTGATTTCGATAGTAAAATTAGAAAGCGAAGTAAAAGAGTCATAGTAGATTAAGAGAGAAGAATTTAAACAGATTCTCAAATTCAAGGTAAATTAGTTTAAATATAAATAAAAAAAGATATGGCAGACGAAAAAATAATATTCTCGATGGTGGGTGTAAGCAAGGTCTTTACCAACCAGAAAAAGGTGTTGAATAACATCTATCTATCATTTTTCTATGGTGCGAAGATAGGTATCATAGGTCTTAATGGTTCGGGTAAATCTACTTTGATGAAGGTTATCGCGGGTCTTGATAAGAGTTTCCAAGGTGAGGTTGTATTCTCACCTGGTTATAGTGTTGGTTATCTTGAGCAAGAGCCTCAACTAGATAACTCAAAGACGGTTCGTGATATTGTCGAGGAGGGTTGTGCTGAGACGATGGCTCTATTAAAGGAGTATGAGGAGATTAATATGAAGCTCTGTGAGCCGATGAGCGACGATGAGATGAGCGCTCTAATCGAGCGACAAGGTGAGCTATATGAGAAGATTGACCATGTTAACGGATGGGAGATTGATAGTGTGTTGGAGCGTGCGATGGATGCGCTGCGTTGTCCACCTTCGGATGAGTCGATTAGTGTTCTATCGGGTGGTGAGCGTAGACGTGTTGCACTGTGTCGATTGTTGTTGCAACAACCTGACGTTCTGCTTCTTGATGAGCCTACCAACCACCTTGATGCCGAGTCGATTGATTGGTTGGAGCAACATCTTCAGCAATATAAGGGTACGGTTATCGCTGTGACCCACGACCGTTACTTCTTGGATAATGTAGCGGGTTGGATTCTCGAACTTGACCGTGGTGAGGGTATCCCATGGAAGGGAAACTACACTGGATGGTTGGAGCAGAAGAGCACTCGCCTAGCTATGGAGGAGAAGCAGGAGAGTAAACGACGTAAAACCTTGGAGCGTGAGTTGGAGTGGGTTCGTATGTCACCTGCGGGTCGTCGTTCGAAGAGTAAAGCTCGTCTTGCGGCTTACGATAAACTTATGGGTGAGGATGCTAAGCAGACCGACGATAAGTTGGAGATATTTATCCCGAATGGACCACGCTTGGGCGATGTAGTTATCGAGGCGAAGGGTGTATCGAAGGCGTATGGTGATAGAGTGCTATATGAGAATTTAGAGTTTACCCTACCTCCTGCGGGAATCGTCGGAGTAATTGGTGCGAATGGAACAGGTAAGACTACCCTATTCCGCATGATTATGGGTCTCGAAGAGCCAACATCGGGAGAGTTTGGTGTTGGACAGACCGTGAAGTTAGCTTATGTCGACCAGCAGCATAAATCCATCGAAGCGGAGAAGAGCGTCTATGAGGTTATCTCTCAGAATAGTGAGTGGGTTCAGTTGGGTAGTCGTCAAGTGCCAGCTCGTGCCTATGTTGCACGATTCAACTTTTCGGGTGCAGATCAGGAGAAGAAGTGTGGAGTGTTGTCGGGTGGAGAGCGTAATCGCCTACACCTAGCCTTAGCTCTTAAAGAGGAGGGTAATGTTCTGCTTCTCGATGAGCCAACCAATGATATAGATGTCAACACGTTGCGTGCTCTGGAGGAGGGTCTTGAGAACTTCGCAGGGTGTGCTGTAGTTATCTCGCATGATAGATGGTTCTTGGATCGTATCGCAACGCATATCCTATCTTTCGAGGGTGATTCAAAGGTGTTGTACTATGAAGGGTCGTATAGCGAGTTCGAGGAGTGGAAGAAGAATCAAGGACTCGACACAGCTCCAAAACGTGTTAAGTATAAAAAGTTAGTAGAGTAGGCTAAATAATAAGCGATTCTCGGCACTTCCCTTAAGTTTGTAATCCTCACATACAGCAGTATGCTGCGGTTACAAGCTCTATACGAAGCACAAAGACTCATCTTATTATTTAACCTACCATAAATATAAAAAAGATAATTAATGGCACAGAAACCATCAATTCCAAAGGGTACACGTGACTTCTCACAGAGTGAGATGATGCGACGTGACTACATTTTTAATACAATCCGTGGTGTCTTTAAGCTCTACGGATTTGCTCCTATCGAGACTCCAGCAATGGAGAATCTATCATCGCTATTGGGTAAGTATGGCGACGAAGGCGATAAACTCCTATTTAAGATACTTAACTCTGGCGATTATGGAGCTAAGTTCGATGAGGCAGGGTTGCGTAAAGGGACTAATATCTGTGAAAAGGGTCTGCGTTACGACCTCACAGTGCCACTTGCTCGTTATGTTGTGCAACATCAAGGTGAGTTGATATTCCCATTTAAGCGTTATCAGATTCAACCAGTATGGCGTGCGGATAGACCTCAGAAGGGTCGATACCGTGAGTTCTATCAGTGTGATGTCGATATGATTGGTTCACGTTCGCTGCTAGGTGAGGTGGAGCTTATCCAGATTGTCGAGGATGTATTCAAGGCGTTGGGTATCTCGGTAACACTCAAAATCAACAACCGTAAGGTGTTGTATGGTATCGCCGAGTCAATCGGACATGCTGATAAGATGATGGATATAACCATCGCAATTGATAAGCTCGATAAGATAGGCCTGGAGAGTGTCAAGGCTGAACTTGAAGGTAAAGGTTTGAGTAGTAGCGATATCGAGGCAATAGAGCCAATCTTGACTTTGAGCGGAACTAATCGTGATAAGTTATCGCAGCTGCGTTCGATTATCTCATCTTCTGCTACGGGAGTCGAGGGAATCGAGGAGTTGGAGAAGTTGCTCACCTATGCTGAGTCATTGGGTGTAAAGACCACTTTAGAGATAGATTTATCACTAGCACGTGGACTCAACTACTATACTGGTGCAATTTTTGAGGTTAAGGCTAATGACTACGCAATAGGTTCGATTTGCGGAGGTGGACGATATGACGATTTGACAGGTATTTTTGGTATGCCAAATATGCCAGGAGTCGGTATCTCGTTCGGAGCAGACCGTATCTATGATGTGATGACTGGTCTGGAGCTCTTCCCCGAAGAGGTTAAATGTTCGACTAAGGTGTTGTTCTTGAACCTAGGAGAGAGCGAGGAGATGGTTATTTTGCCTCTTTTGAAGGCTCTTCGCTGCGAGGGTGTCTCTTCGGAGATATATACCGACTCTGTTAAGATGAAAAAGCAGATGGAACATGCCAATCGACGTGAGATTCCATACGTTGTAATTATTGGTAGTCAAGAGGTTGAGGAGTCTGTAGCGACCGTTAAGGTTATGGCAACAGGCGAGCAACACAAAGTTAAATTCGAGGAGCTAGTAGAGTTCTTAAAGTAGATATTATGAGTAGGATTGTATCAATTTTTTCGACCATTTTGCTATTGAGCGTAGTAACTATCTCCGCTCAACAGGGTGATGTTAATAGCTCTAAACAGAGTATTGAGAAATTTAATCAATTCTACAATATCCTCAACCAGACCTATATCGAGGAGGTCGATATGCAACCACTCATCGAGAGGGCTATTAGTAGCATGCTCGATGAGTTAGACCCCCACTCAGCATATATTACAGCCGAGGAGATGAAGGGTGTCGAGGAGAGTTTCAGCGGTGAGTTTAGTGGTATAGGTATCGAATTTAATGTTATTGGCGACACTTTGATGGTTGTTAATACGATTGTTGGAGCACCTGCTCAGAGCGTTGGCGTTATGCCCAATGATAGGATTATAGGTATTGATGGTGAGAGTGCTATCGGTATAACCATGAGCGAAGTTCCTAAGAAGTTGAAGGGAGTACGTGGTACAAAGGTCGATATTGAGGTGTTGCGTGCAGGTGTTGACGAGACTATTAACTTCTTGATTATAAGGGATAACATCCCACTTCACACTGTCGATGCTGCATATATGGTTAACGACTCTACCCTCTATATCCGTGTTAATCGTTTTGGGCAGACTACAATGCGTGAGTTCATGGAGGCTTATAACCAACATCAAGGGGTTGGCTCTCTGATTCTCGATTTGAGAGGTAATGGCGGAGGTCTACTTAGCGAGGCTATTGATATGGCGAGCTTCTTCCTGCCGAGAGGTTCGGTTGTGGTCTATACAGAGGGTCGAAACTATCCGAAAACAGCTATTCGAAGCGATAGAAATGGTCTGTTTCTATCGGGTGATGTTGTTGTGATAATAGATGAGAGTTCAGCCTCTGCCAGCGAGATAGTCTCAGGTGCGATTCAGGATTGGGATAGAGGTGTCGTCGTTGGACAGCAGAGCTTTGGTAAAGGGTTGATTCAGAGGCAGTATCCTCTACCCGACGCTTCAGCGGTGAGGGTAACAGTAGCTCAATATCTAACACCATCAGGTAGAGCCATCCAGAGACCATACGATAAAGGCGAGAGTGACGAGTATTATAAGGCTCATTACCAGCGATTTAGTTCACATAATGACTCTCTACCTAGCGAGGATAATCGAGCAATATTTAAGACTTTGGTTAAAGGTCGTGATGTCTATGGTGGAGGTGGAATTACCCCTGATATTGTTGTCGAGAGAGACACTACACGCACTTCTGCTCTATATGTCTCTATGTTGCGACGAGGATTGATAAGTGAGTTTATACTTAAATACTTGGATAAAAACCGAGCTAAATACACCAATTTATACCCAATATTCGAGCAGTTCGATGCCGCATTCTCGGTTAGTGAGGAGATGTTGGATGAACTTTACGCTCTATCCCAGGAGCACTCTCTAACCGATAGTGTGTCGAGCGATGATAAGTGGCGAGAGATATCAATGGTGACATTAAAAGCAATGCTTGCACAGCGTCTATTTTCGACCTCTGAATTTTACGAAGTGGTAAATCAGAGCGATTCCACCTACATTAAAGCAGTTGAAAGTTTGCTAAAATAGCTTTTTTTAGAAAAATTAGGCCTTATTCCTAAAAAATATACATCCTAGCCACTGTTGGCTCAATAATTATTACTATATTCGTGTTGATTTTTGTGAGGGAGATTTGAAATTTAAAAAAAACAACAGATGGAGTATAGAAAATACCAAGATGAACAGGATGAGCATATCATGACTAACACTGTTAAAGCAGGCAAAAGAACCTATTTTATAGATGTTAAAGAGACATCAACTAGCGACTATTTTTTAACTATAACCGAGAGCCGTAAGAAGGTAGCAAGTGATGGCACATCGACATTTGAACGACATAAAATATTCCTCTACAAGGAGGATTTCGATAAGTTCCTTGGTGGTCTAACTGGTGCGGTTGACTTTATCAAAAAGAGTAAACCAGAGTACTTCGCACAGGTTGAGAGTGGAGAGTAGACTCCCTCAAAATAGGGATTATCATATAGACAGATTCATGAAGATGAATCTGTTTTTTTTGTTTCTATCGAAATAAATAGTACTTTTGTCCTTGGAAAGCGTAATTAATATGGCAAAAAAAATAACAAAGATTGAGAAGAAGTTGGGTAAGATTGAGAAGTTGACAACAACTCAGCAGATGACTACCCTATTCGAGAGGTTATATATAGCATATATCGAGCAGAGTATGACTTCGGAACAGATTGTAGGTGAACTCGAAGATATCGAAAACTTGAAGTTTACAGACTACAACACATGGATACCCATGCGTGGTCTGATTATGCTCAAGAGTCACCTCTGTGAGGAGGATAGCGAGTTGCAATATGTCTGTAAAACACGTGTTGGCGCTGTGACCAATAGTGGAACAGATGAGCAAATCGAGGCTTTCCACATGATGTTGGAGGGTGAAATTACTGGTGCGGACCTATTAACTATGGCAAAGCAGAGCGGTGATGCTGAGTGGGAGAAGGCTCTTAGTATCAAGATTCTAGCTCAATATATAACCATCGTCGAGATGGGAGCATCTCGTAAATTCGGCTACGCTGAAGCTATCAAAACCCTGGATAGAGTCCTTCAGGAGATACGCCGCAGATGGTAAAAACTCGAATTAATCGGTTATATTCATAGATTTAATCTCCTCGCGTTGACGGCTAACCGAAAGAATCATTCCGATAGCCAGCGAGGTGATAAGCAGAGAAGTACCTCCGCGTGAGATAATTGGCAGTGGTTGCCCGGTCTCAGGTGCGAGGTTTATCGTCACCATTATATGTAACAATGCTTGGCTAGTAATCAGCAGAGCCACTCCGAGTATTAGGAATCCTGAAAATGGAGGACATCCGCTACGATATATATTGATTGAGCGGAAGAATATCCATAGATAGAATAGTAGAAGTACAAGCCCCATAATCAACCCATACTCCTCGATAAAGAATGCATAGGCGTAGTCGCTTTCTGGGTGCATAATCTCAACACGCATAGCACTTTGACCCGCTCCGTGTCCTATTAAACCACCTCCGTTTATAGCAATCATCGAACGCTCCGTGTCGGTGAGTTTATCCACTGGGACATCACGCCTGTTGGAGGTTAGTGTCTCAATCCATGTGTCGACTCTCGATGTTGCCGTGTCGCTACGACCAAATCCAACTGATGAGTAGATAACGATAGCCGCCGCTGCGATGATACATATACGCCCCAACTCACTCCACTTCACACGTCCAATCATCAACATCATAAAGGATATAAACCCAACAATAAGTGCCGAGGAGGTGTGTGCCGGAAGAATTACCGCTCCTGCTATAATTATAGGTAGGAGAATAGAGCGAAAACCACCTTTCAACACAGCCTTCTCTTCGGGGAGTCCCCATCGCCAAAAAGCCAATGTAGGGACAATTCTCATCTTCGATATCACATCCTGTTTTAGCGATAGAATCCTCGCCAGATACATCACAACACCAACTTTTAGCACTTCGGATGGTTGGAATCCGATACCAATACCAGGGATAGTCAACCATCTAGCTGCGCCATTTGTTGCTTGTCCTATGATAAGGGTTATAAATGTCAGGGCGACACCTCCCCAGAATATGTATGGTGCAATATTATAGAATACTCGACTCTTGATTAGGCTCACCAAGTAGGCGCTTATAATGGATATCACCAACCAGAACAGCTGTGCTAGAAGAAATCCTCTAGTGCCTGTTGGGTTGTTGATATCGTATGCCATCTTTGCCGTCGAGGAGTAGACCACAAGTATAGAGATGATAAACATTACGGATAGAATTATCCATAGAACTTTATCACCCGATATAACTCCATATAGAGCTTTATTATCTGTACTACCCTCCTTTGCCATGATATTTAGAATTATTTTTTCAATTTTTCGACATACTCTCTAAACAGATCCCCTCGATGCATATAGTTGCGGAATAGATCAAACGAAGCGCATGCTGGTGATAGAAGTACGACATCTCCTGGATTCGCCGCTGCGGTTGCTGCTTGTGCCGCTGAGTCGAAATCGGAACATGATACCACATTTGGGATAACTCCGCTGAAAACCTTAACCAACTTCGAGTTGTCGAGACCCATACAGATAAGGGTGTGTACCCTATCTTTGATTACTGGCATCAAAGAGCTGTAGTCGTTACCTTTATCCGTGCCTCCAGCTATCCATACAACTGGGCGAGTCATCGCATCCAGTGCGTAGAATACCGAGTCGACATTTGTCGCCTTCGAGTCGTTGACGTAGAGTGCGCCATCAATCTCGGCTATCTCCTCCATGCGGTGTTCGATAGAGGTGAAACTATATACCGACTCTTTGATAACTTCACTTTTAACCCCTGCTGCAAGAGCTGCAAGAGTCGCCGCCATTGCGTTGTAGACGTTGTGTCGTCCCTTGATTAACATCTTCGATGGATCAATCTCGATACGCTCCGTGCACCTTTGAGCTACAATCATACCACCCTCTAAACTAGCACCTTGGACGCTTTTTTGGTTTAGTGAAAATGGAAGTTTAATTTGACAAGAGTCTATTTTCGCAGCCCTCTGTGATACTACTCCCTCATCCTCGAAGTAGATAAAACTATCTTCAGAGGTTTGATTTTGGATAACTCTCATCTTCGAGTCGGTGTACTTCTCGAAACTATACTCATACCTATCCAAGTGGTCGGGTGTTACATTGAGCAGAAGAGCTACATCTGCCCTGAAATCGAACATGCCATCTAGCTGGAATGAGCTGATTTCCAGAACATACCAATCATACTCTCCATCGGCTACCGATAGTGCGAAGCTCTCACCGATATTTCCACCTAGGGCAACACTGTAACCCGCATCGCACAATATCTTGTAGATTAACATGGTTGTTGTGCTCTTGCCGTTAGAGCCTGTTATACAGATAGTTTTAGCTCCGTTGAGATATCTTCCTGCAAACTCAATTTCGGAAACCACACTCACCCCAGCCTGGTGTAAAGCAACGATAATTGGTGCTGTGTCGGGTATTCCTGGCGACTTAATCACCTCGTCGGCTGAGAGTATTCTCTGCTGAGTGTGTTCACCCTCTTCCCACTCTATGCCCAATTCTTCGAAGCGTGCGAAGTCGCAGCCTCTAATCTTGCCCATATCAGATAGGAAGACTTTATAACCCTTTTTTGCCGCTAGTATAGCAGAGCCATAGCCCGACACTCCACCACCTAGAATCACTATATTTTTCATATTATCTCATTTTTAATGTTGCAATAGATATCGCTGCAAGTAGAATTGATATGATGCAGAATCTAATCATAATTTTTGTCTCGAAGTAACCACGTTTCTGATAGTGGTGGTGTAGCGGTGACATCAATAAAATTCGTCGACCTTCGCCATACTTCTTCTTTGTATATTTGAAGTATGATACTTGTAGCATAACCGATAGATTCTCAACAAGAAAGACTCCGCAAAGTAGTGGGATAAGTAGCTCTTTACGAATACATAGTGCAAATACCGCGATAACTCCACCAATCATCAACGAGCCAGTATCGCCCATAAATACCTGAGCTGGGAATGAGTTGTACCACAAAAATCCGATAAGCGCACCCAGCATAGCCATTGCAAATATGAATAGCTCACCACTATCGGGGATATACATTATATTGAGGTAGTCTGCGTAGAATATATTACCCGATAGATATGCTAAAATACCCAACGCTATAACCACCGGAGCGGATACTCCCGTAGTTAATCCATCCAATCCATCCGTTAGATTAGCTCCATTCGAGACGGCTGTAACGACAAATATCGCCAGTAGAACATAGAGGATAAGGGTTAGAGCTGAGTTACCACCTGTGAATATTGAGTAGTCCAACTCATTGTTTTTGACGAATGGAATAGTGGTTTTGAAACTATTCTGTCCCTGCTTTTCGATAGATTTAACCATCTCGTAATTAACAACTTCGCCAACTTCAACTACGACCGCCTCGTCGAGTTTCTCACGCACAACAATTTCGGGTGAGAACCACATCGTAGTACCAACGATTACACCCAAAACAACTTGACCTACAACCTTGAATTTACCATGTAGCCCATCTTTATTGTGTTTTACAACCTTGATATAGTCGTCGAGAAAACCAATTGCTCCCAGCCATACGGTTGAGACTAGAAGTAGTATAACGTAGTGATTATCAAGTTTGGCGAAGAGCAGAACAGGTATCGACATCGATAGGAGTATAATCAATCCTCCCATCGTTGGAGTCCCCTTTTTGCTTAGTTGTCCCTCTAGCCCAAGGTCGCGAATCTCCTCGCCAATTTGAGCACGTTGCAACCTTCGGATAATCTGCTGTCCGAAGATAATAGCAATCAAAAGAGCTACAACAATAGCCGCCACAGCACGAAACGAGATATAATTGAGCACTCCTGCTCCGATGATATCAACTCCGTGACTCTCTAAAAATTTAAATAGATGGTATAACATTTACTATATTTATTATCATTAATTAACACTCTTTATTACTCTCATAGCGACCTCTTTATCGCTGAAAGGGAACTTCTGCTTACCGATTATCTGGTAGTTCTCATGTCCCTTTCCTGCAATCAAAACCACATCCCCACTCTTTGCCAACATTAGAGCTGAGCGGATAGCCTCAGCTCTATCGACAATCGAGAGATATCGACTACCTACTGGAACTCCCTGAATCATCTGCTCGATTATCTCCTGAGCAGACTCTCCGCGAGGATTATCCGAGGTGAATATACTCATCGAGGCGTACTCGGTTGAGATACGTGCCATCTGTGGTCGTTTTGTCCTGTCTCGCTCGCCACCACATCCGCAAACCACATAGAACTCACCCGAAGGGAGTATCTCACGAACAGTTTGACAACACTTCGCCAAGGCATCGGGAGTGTGTGCATAGTCGATTATCACCGTGACTCCATCGTTTGAAGTAAAGTGCTCGAATCGACCATTCACTGCACCCAACGAACTAATAGCTGCCAGCAGCTCCTGGTTATCGACTCCTAGCAGGGTAGACGTTGAGTATAGAGCCAATATATTATAGGCATTGAAACGACCTAGTAGTCGAACCCACACCTCATATCCTCCCAGATTTAGCAGCATTCCATCTAGGTGCATCTCTTGAACTTTACACCTGAAATCAGCCATCGACCTTAGAGAGTATCCGCTAACTTTAGCGCTGCAATTTTGTACCATTACACGCCCATTCTTATCATCCTCATTAATGAGCGCAAAGGCACTCTTTGGAAGAGAATCAAACAGCGACTTTTTAGCCTTGATATACTCGGCAAATGTACCGTGATAATCGAGGTGGTCGTGGGTTATATTTGAAAAGATTGCCCCTGCAAGTTTTAACCCCGCAGTGCGATGTTGTACCAATGCGTGTGAGGATATCTCCATAAAGGCGTATTGGCAACCCTTCGAGACCATATCGCGAAGCATCGAGTTGAGTCGAATAGCGTCGGGAGTGGTGTGTGTAGATGGGATAACATCCTCATCCACAATGTAGTTAACAGTCGAAATCAGACCTGTCTTATACCCCAATTTGCGGAAAAGCTCGTAGAGTAGAGTGGCGGTTGTGGTCTTGCCATTTGTTCCCGTTATCGCAACCAGAGTTAACTCCTTTGTTGGATCGTCGTAGAAGGATGTGGCAATCAGACCCATCGCCAAGTTACTATCCGTGACAACGATGTAACTCACTCCGCTCTCAATATCACCTGGGAGTTGTTCGCAGATAATCGCTTTAGCCCCTAACTCTATAGCTTTACTAATATAGGTATGTCCATCCACTACCTCGCCTCTTATCGCAAAGAAACAGCCCCCTGCCGTAACCTCACGAGAGTCGAGATGTAGTGAAGATATCTCAGAGCAGAGTTCACCTCTGCTCTCAACGATATCCACATCCTTTAATATATCACTTAAAATCTTCATTATCGTAGATTTAAATTTACTGTTGTTCCACTTTTAACTTTAGTTCCAGCCTTGACGCTCTGCTGATAGACCGCGCCAGAACCCTTAAAAGTTACCCTCACCGAGCAACTCTCAGCAATAAATAGAGCATCTTTAAGGCTCATACCTATCAAATTTGGCATTACGCCCACCTCGTAGCTCACTTTATTGATTGTTACACGCCCTGTAGAGTCGACGCTGCTGCTACCCCACTCTATACTCCTATCTTTATTAACACCGTGATTAAATCGAGAAGCTACCTGAATCATCTGGGCAGCATTACCACCCTTAACCTTAGATGGATAGCCACTAAACTCACTATCTCTGCTCACCCTATTATACCAATCCTGCTCTCGGTTGTAGAGGTACTGCACAATTTGTCGTTGCACCTCGCCGGTAAGAGTTGAGCCATATATCGAGTAGCTGTTACCAAGGCGAGTATATACCGCCGTGACGATTGAGTATTTTGGTTTGTCCGTTGGAAAGAAACATGCCATACTTCCCAGGTAGTAACCATCACGATAGTTCATACCACTCTGAGCAACTTGGGCAGTTCCTGTCTTGGCTGCTACATGGAAATTATCGAACTTGCTGAAGTATTGATTTGCCGTACCTGTTGATGCCACCTCGCTTAGGTACTCATTGACAATGCGTAGTGTCGAGCGAGAACATATATGCTCGTTGAGAACCTTAACGGGGAACTTTTTGATGGTCTCACCATCTTTTCGAATCTCCTTGATAAGACGTGGAGCGACCATTTTACCACCATTTGCCACTGCGTTATATAGTGTTAGCGTGTGTAGAGGTGTCAGCTCAACATTGTATCCACACGCTAAATATGGTAGCGTATAGTCGTAACGCCATAGTTTATCACCAGGCTTGAGCAGTAGAGGCTCTTTAGCTCCAAACTCCTCTAAACCAATTGATTTATCCAGATGCAGAGTCGATAGGAAGTTTGTAAATCTAGCCTCATCTCCATCGTAATGGTCGTATGCTGCTTGTGCAAAATATCCATTCAGCGAGTTGGCAAATGCGGTCTTTAGACTAACCTTCGAGAACCCTTTATGTGAATCTCGAATACGCATGTGCCCCACCGAGATATAAGCTCCATCACCTGAATCATACTCCTTATCCACGCTCATCTTGGCATCCTCCAATAGAGCTATCATCGTAGCTAGTTTGAAAGTCGAACCAGGCTCCATACGCGAGCCAATAGCGTAGTTTCTATCCTCGATATATCCACCACCCGACGAACGACCAAGGTTAACCATAGCCAAAATATCACCTGTCTCAACATCCATTACAACGGTTGTTCCCCAGAGTGCTTTATGGCGTGTTAGTTGTTCATAGAGCGCTCTATTTGCAAAGTCTTGAAGTCCAATATCTAATGTTGTCACCACATCCTCTCCATCCACAGGGTCGATATTATCATCATCGGATACATTACCGTAGAATCCACGAGCGATACGTTGACGTAGAACTAATCCATCCTGCCCAGCAAGATTTTGACTATATGCCCCCTCGATACCATAGTCCGTACCTCTATCACCTAGTAGCTTACCGATAGTACGACGAGCCAACTCACCCTGAGGATAGACCCTGTCGTCGCGACTAGCCAAGTTGTATGACATGCCCATATTCCAATTTAGAATTGGGTATCGACGCAGCTCCTCCCACTCCGAGTGGTTGACATAACGAGGAAATAGTGGCACTAGAGTGTTGTCACGAATTGTGTCATATAGTGGGATAATAATATCTTCATCACCTCGCAGGGCGCTCTTTACACGTGCCCACCACCCTTTATGGCGAACAAGGCTATCACGAAGATAGACCAAAGAGTAGTGTTTGCTACGCTCACCGAGCATGTGTGCCTTGTATTGAGCTGCACTTCTATCCTTGAAGTATATCGAGAGTAACTTCGAGAGCGAGTCGACATGCACTTTATATAGCTCCAAAGAGTCGAAACAGTCACTTCCGTAATCCATCTCAACTTGATAGCGGAATATTGAGGTTGCAAGAGGCTCTCCATCGTGTGCTAGAATCGAGCCTCGATGTGCCAGTAGAGTGTGGTGACGAAACACCTTATTTTCGAGTTTTCGAGTGTTGTGAGCAACCTCTGGAGAGATTTGAATCCAGACTAATCTCACGGTTATAACTATGGCAATAGTTATAAATACCGCGTAGAGTAGATGAACCCTACGTAGTATATCTCGTTCGACACGCTGTTTTTCTGTTAATCTCTTCTTGCTCATCGTATTACTCTACTACGATACGTGGTTTTGTGGGGTCGTCAATCTTGATACCCCTCTCTTTTATTTGTCGTGAAATCTCGGAGTGCGACGTCTTAAAGAAGCGCTCACTCTGCATATTCAGGGATTTCTCGCGCAGAATAAGCACCTGCGAAGATAGCTTACCATAGCGCAAGTCTAGGTGTAGCGATGTGAACATTGTGACGATACTCAAAAAGAATAGTAGAGCCAAAATCACAAGGTAACGATACCCTCTGCGAACATGGTCGTGGAGAAGTACATTGCCCGAAATTAGCATCCAAAATGGGTTAGACTCACGACGACGCTCTCGCTCTTGGCGACTCTTTCGTCTCTGTTCACGCTCCTCGCGCGCGATATCATCTTGGAGAATATCCTCCTGAGCATCACCCTTTGAGACACGACGTATCTCTTCGCGTACACGCCTGCGGAACTCCTCCTCCTTTTCGCGCTCTGCTCTTAGTCGCTCTAACTCCTGCTCTTCGTACTGCTCATCCATACGCTATATCTTTTTTGCACCACGCAGTTTAGCACTCCTAGAACGAGGATTGATTTCAACCTCCTGAGCTGATGGAGTTACGACCTTGCCCATAAGTTCGAATGGAGTTTGTGAGTTACCATAGAAATCCCTCTCTACGCTACCTTCGAAATTACCGCTACGCATAAAATTTTTCACCAATCTATCCTCTAACGAGTGGTATGATATAACCGAGAGCACTCCGCCTGGTTTCAACACCTTAAGGCTCTGTTCCAAAGCCATCTTCAACGCCTCCATCTCTCCATTAACTTCGATGCGAAGAGCTTGAAAGAGTTTAGTGAGGAATTTAGATTCATCCTTTTTAGGTGTACACGGAGCGATAGCTTTTACCAATGCATCGGTAGTGGTTATAGCCTCACACTCTCTAGCTTTTATCAAGCAAGAGGCTATCTTCCAAGGGGTCTTTAGCTCACCCCAATCCCCGAATATACGAGTTAGCTCCTGGGCAGAGTAGTTGTTGACGATGTAGCTGGCATCTACCCTACCTTTTCGATTCATTCGCATATCTAGTGGCGCTGAGCCTCTAAACGAGAATCCTCTATGCTCGGCATTAAAGTGGTGCGACGAGACCCCTAAATCAGCTAATACACCATCGACACTCTCGACTCCACGCAGGCGCAGAGCTGAGCGTAGAAATCGGAAATTACTCTCGACAAAGTTGAATCTATCATCGTCGGGGATGTTGCCTTTGGTGTCTGCATCCTGGTCGAAAGAGAAGAGTCTACCCTTATCATCGAGTTTGGATAGGATATAGCGAGAGTGACCTCCGCCACCGAAGGTTAAATCGACATATACGCCCGAAGGGTTAATATTTAACATATCCACAGACTCCTCCAAAAGAACGGGAGTGTGGTAGCTATTAGCAAAGTGCTCCATTAAAAAATATTTGGGTGTAAAGTTACTATTTTTTGTTGGGAATAACAAGCGAAAATAACCAACTCTACATCTTTTTTTCGCATAAAAATTATTAAAATATGAAAAAAATAGTTATATTTGCATTAACTAATTTTAAAGTAAATAGATGAAACTAATTAATATTCGTGAATTAATCGCATCTAAATCAAAACGTTTAGCAAAATTTCTTCCTGAATTTGTATATCGTTTTTTGGAGAAGATACTTCATCAAGATGAGGTAAATAAGATTATCTCTGGTGGATTGGGGCTTAATCCGCAGGAGTTTATTCGTTCATCTTTTCGTCAATGGCGCGTTAGTTATAATATTATAGGTCTAGATAAGATTGATCCATCGGGACGTTATATATTTGCTTCGAACCACCCCTTTGGCGGCATGGATGGGATGATGATAGCAGATCTATTAATCGACCACTTCTCGGATGCAAGAGTCGTTGTTAATGACATACTTATGCACATCACACCTCTAGCTCCGATATGGATTCCTGTAAATACTATGGGTGCTCAGAATAGTGAGTATGCGAGGATTTTCGAGGAGGGATTCAGTGGTGATTTACCAATTTTAATCTTTCCTGCGGGAGTATGTTCGAGGGTTATAGATGGTGAAATCAAGGACTTAAAGTGGAAAAACACATTCCTTAAACGTGCTAGAGCTAGTAAGCGTACCATTATTCCTCTCTATGTTCAAGGCTCTCTGCATAAAGGTTTCTACCGCCTATATAAGTGGCGTAAAGCCTTGGGAGTCAAAGCTCCTATCGAGATGTTGTTGTTGGTTGATGGTATGTTCAAGCAGTATGGTAAAACCTTCACGATTGTAGTTGGTGAACCAATCGCCGATGAGGTGTTGCTCGAAAAGGGTTCTCTCCAGGAGCAGGTCGCTTATGTTAGAGAGAGAACGTATGATTTAGCAAAAACTTTGTAGTAATTGGAAAATAATAACTATCTTTGTAATCTTATTTTATCTAACTCAAAATGGAACAAATAATTGAACCTATTGCCAGAGAGCTACTCTATACTGAGCTTACGCCAGAGAGAATGGCACGTAAGACCAATAAGGTGGACAATGAGATATATATATTCTCAGCGTTAGATGCACCCTACTTAATGCAGGAGGTGGGTCGACTTCGTGAAGAGGCATTTCGTGAGTCGGGCGGTGGTACTGGCGAGAAGGTAGATATCGACGATGAAGATTTAGCTGTTGATGGATATATGCAACTTATCGTGTGGGATCCACGTGATGAGGAGATTGTTGGTGGTTACAGGTTTATTGTCTGTGACTCACCAAACCCTAAGAACCTATCTACGGAGCACTACTTCCGTTTTTCAGATAAATTTCGCAATGACTACCTACCCTACACCATTGAGCTAGGGCGTTCATTTGTGCAGACCAAATACCAGGCTCGTCGTAATAAGAAGGGAATCTACGCTCTCGATAATCTTTGGGATGGATTGGGTGCACTCATTGTGCTAAATCCACACTGCAAATACTTCTTTGGTAAGATTACGATGTACACCTCTTATGAGCAGACTGCTCGTAATGAGTTGATATACTTCTTGCATAAGTACTTCCCTGATAACGACAATCTTATCGAGGCGTATGAACCGTTGAAGATGGATTTAGATAACCCATTCTATAGTGAGATATTCTGCGGAGGTAGTTATAGCGAGGATTACAGGATTCTTCTTGCAAAGGTGCGTGAATTGAATGAATCTGTACCTCCTCTATTCAACGCTTATATGTCGTTGTCACCATCAATGAAGGTGTTTGACACATTCCTTAACACCGATTTTGGTGAGGTCGAGGAGACTGGAATACTTATCACAATACCAGATATCTACCCCGATAAACGAGATAGATATACTCGTTGGGATGGTTGGGCAACCAGACTCGAAGAGCGTCGTCGTAGATGGATTGAAACCCTAAAGTCTATTAAGTTGGGCAGAAAAAAGTAGAGTAAATTTTAAAATTAAAAGATTAATAATATGTGTGGAATTGTCGGATATATTGGTAGCAAGGATGCATATCCAATACTAATCAAAGGTTTAAAGCGATTGGAGTATCGAGGATATGATAGTGCTGGTGTAGCACTTATTGATAACGATAACAACCTAAATATATATAAAGAGAAGGGTAAAGTCTCTGACTTGGAGGCTTATGCTCAGAGTCGAAATATCTCAGGATGTATAGGTATAGCACATACTCGTTGGGCAACACACGGTGAGCCTTGTCAGCGTAATTCACACCCCCACTACTCAGAGTCTGAGGATTTGGCGATAATCCATAATGGTATTATCGAGAACTACGCGACAATTCGCAAAAACCTCGAAGAGAAGGGTGTAACTTTCAAAAGCGATACCGATACCGAGGTGTTGATACAGCTTATCGAGTATGTACAAAGAAGTAGTAACCTCGATTTAATGGAGGCTATTCAAGTCACTCTACATCAAGTTATTGGAGCTTATGCTATAGCTATCCTTGATAAAAACAACCCCAACCAAATTATCGCAGCTCGTAAGAGTAGCCCATTGGTGTTGGGCGTAGGTGATGGTGAGTTCTTCTTAGGCTCGGATGCCACTCCAATTATTGAGTACACAGACCAAATCATATACCTTAAAGATGGCGAGATAGCACATATCCGCCTTGGAGAGGAGCTTAAGATTGTTGATATCGACAATATCGAGGTTATTCCAGAGATTAAGACCATTGAGCTATCTTTGGGACAGATTGAGAAGGGTGGATACCCACACTTTATGCTAAAGGAGATATTCGAGCAGCCAAAGTGTATTGCAGACTGTATGCGTGGGCGTGTACATATCGAGCAGGATAAAATCACGATGGCATCGATAATCGATAATGAGGCTCGTTTGACTAATGCAACTCGTTATATAATAGTAGCTTGTGGTACATCATGGCACGCTGCACTTATCGGGAAGCAGCTTATCGAGACCTTTGTTCAGATTCCAGTAGATGTTGAGTACGCCTCGGAGTTTAGATATCGTAACCCTGTGATTCTACCAACCGATGTGGTTATTGCGATATCTCAATCGGGTGAAACAGCTGATACTTTGGCGGCAGTTGAGTTGGCTAAGGATAAGGGTGCATTTGTCTATGGTATATGTAATGCGGTTGGTTCATCACTTTCACGTGTTACCGATTCGGGAGCATATATCCACGTTGGGCCAGAGATTGGAGTTGCCTCAACTAAGGCGTTCACCGGTCAGGTGACTGTTCTTTCGATGTTGGCGATGGTTATAGGTAAAAAACGTAGAACCCTCGATGGTAAAGAGTGCTCTCGATTGGTTAGGGAGTTGAACGCTATTCCATCAAAGATGGAGGAGGTGCTTAAGGTTGATGCTCAGGTTAAAGAGATATCAAAGATGTTTACCTACGCTAGCAACTTCTTGTACCTTGGTCGTGGATATAACTACCCTGTGGCTCTTGAGGGTGCGCTTAAACTCAAAGAGATTAGCTATATACATGCCGAAGGTTACCCAGCAGCTGAGATGAAACATGGCCCGATTGCTCTAATTGATGAGCAGATGCCTATCATTGTTGTAGCTACGAAGAATGATATGTATGAGAAGGTCTTGAGTAATATCCAGGAGATTAAGGCTCGCAAGGGACGTGTAATCGCTCTAGTTACTAAGGGAGATACTCAGATGAGTAGTATCGCCGATGAGACCATTGAGATTCCTGAGGTTGAACCATGTTTCGAACCACTTATCACCACTATCCCATTGCAGTTAATATCTTACTATATTGCGGTGTGTAAAGGTTGTGATGTTGATCAGCCACGTAATCTAGCTAAATCAGTTACTGTAGAGTAATCTTTTTAATTAAGAATTAAGAATTAAGAATTAAGAATTAAGAATTAAGAATATAAGAGTTAGAACTGAGAAATAAATTCTTAACTCTTAATTGGCTTTAGAATGTCAGTTGTAGGCTTGCTCCGTAGCTCTGTCCGTCGGTGAATGGTAGCAGAGATGCAGTTAATGGGGCTTTCGTGGCTCTAAGGTCACTACCCCACAATACTCTGTTGAGTGATGGAGCAATCCAATAAGCTGCACGTACACTCAATATTCCGATACCAGCCCCGACAAGGGTATCGGTGAAGTAGTGGCGATTATTCCATATCCTCATAAATGCGGTGGTTGTAGCGAAAGCGTAGCCAGCAACTCCAATCCAAGGAGATGTATCACAAAACTCTTTGCGTAGAAATTCAGCTCCAGTAAATGCCATTGCGGTGTGCCCCGAAGGCATTGAGTTTTGAGTATATCCATTAGGGCGTACTCTTTTGATAGTGTATTTCGAGGTGTTAACCACCGCACCCATTATCGATAGAGCAACTAGTAGAGTTGTGGTCTGCTCCTTAAATTTATGGCGCGATTTAACCCCACAAGCATCGAGTGTCCATAGCAGTAGGTATGGTGAGTATTGAAGATAGTCATCGAAACTTAGACGACTCTGCCCATGCTGTACCACATCGTTTATATATAAGTCAATATCCTCGACACCATTTACATATTGAGACATTGTACCTGCGATGATAAATGTTGATGGGAGGATTAAATCTCTGATTGTGAAGTCATAAGGGTCGTCGGAGCGATACCAGTTACGCTTCTCGTTACTACTATTTACCCCACTTGCTCCACTTATCGATAGCTCCTTTTCGTTGGCTATCTTCTCCAAAAGGTAGTTTTCGTTAGACTCTATCACACTTTCCCACTCCATTGCATTGAGACGAAGTGAGGCAGTGAGTGTTATTATGAGTAGTAGAAATAGAGTAACTCTTAACATATTCAATGTGTAAAAAAAGCGTAGTTATACCTTTATTAGAACACAAAGATAGTTAAATTATTACACAAAACCGACAAAAAAGGTGATAAACTTCCTTAACTATTTAGCACTATTATGTTTTAATATCTTCTTCGAGATTACAATATGGATAACTGTCCACATCAAAACATCGACTATGATAATAATCGTTAGGTTGAAGTATCTGGTTAGCAGAAGATTTAACATAATAAAGAATATATCCATCGTCAAGATAGAGAGCAGCGACTTGCGAGCTGAAAAACCTAGCGATAGGAACTTATGATGGATATGGTTTTTATCAGGAAGGAATAGCGGTTTGTGGTCTCTGAATCGGTGTATAATGATTCTAATCACATCGAGACAAGGAATCAATAGCACTGTTATTGCAAGTATCGAGGCGAAGTGTTCGTTTTTAGAGAAACCATTCACCGACTGCATCTCCCACATCTGAACAGCCATAAAACCTAATATTGCACCAATAACAAGAGCACCAGCATCGCCCATAAATATCTTGCTTTTACCTCTTTTACGAATACCGAAGATATTATTGTAACAGAATGGAGCGAGAGCTCCAAGTGTTGCGAATGCAAATATACTACTCATTATCGCATCGTTAATAAGGAATACTACACCGTAGGTTAATAGTGCAATAATTGATAGAGAAGATGCCAATCCATCAATTCCATCGATAAGATTTATCGAGTTGGTTATGAATACTAACAGGAATATGGTGATAGGTATGCCGACATAAGATGGAATATCATATATTCCTAACACTCCATTCAAAGAGGTGAAGTACGTACCTGAGACGACAATACAAGTTGCGGCAAATATCTGGATAACAAATTTTTTCCTGTAAGCTACCTCAAGGATATCATCATAGATTGCGACAAGATATAGAGCCATAATGGCTGTACACTCAAGAATTATACGCTTGTCAAAGCATATAATTTCCGAATCGGGATATATATACATTCCAACAATAGATGTAATCCATAGGGCTAACATAATTGATGGATAGAAAGATATGCCTCCTAATCGTGATGCTGGTACACTATGTACCTTTCTTGCATCGATACGATCCAAGAGCCTCTTTTTTAGAGATAACATTAATATTTTAGGCAGCATATTATTTACTAGCATAAAGCTAATAGCAAATGAGATAGCTAATAATAAGATATTCATAAAAAAGTTAAATTGTAGTTGTGTAGTTAGTGTTCAGTTCTATCTTGCAAAGATAAGTAAATAAACCCTATTAAACAAGTGGAAATATATAATATATGTGTAAACTGATATAAAAAATTAATACTCTTGGCTCTAGGGTGTCTCTAGCGATGTTTTACTTGATATTTTTTATGATAAAAATCGAGTCTAAGTCTTGTTTACAACAATATATTGTTATCTTTGCACTTGACAAACAGTAATAGTTATTCGAGATGACATTAGATTTTTTTTATAATTGGTATATCTTCGCAAAGAGGAAGAGAGGCATACCCTTTGAGAGGGTGGTAATAAATGGTATTCATCGTGATTTTATCAAGATGATAGCTAATCTATCGTTAACTAGAAGCTATAGAAAAAGCAGTGGAGATAGCCAATATGCCCTTGCGCCAAGCGATAAAAGCTCAGGTCGAATTGTGGTTTCATTAACCACTATCCCCTCTCGAATCAAGAGGTTGTGGTTGGTCGTAGAGACTATTCTGCGACAGAGTCAAAAGCCAGACATTATCGTCCTGTGGCTCTCAAAGGAGCAGTTTGCTGACCTCTCAACTCTACCAAAAGAGTTACTTGCTCAACAGAGCCGAGGGCTTAAAATTGAACTACGTGAGGGTAATGTTAAGGTTCATACCAAGTATCACTACGCCTTGGCTGAGTATGCTGACGATATTGTTATCACGGTTGATGATGATATCTTCTATAGGTCGGATATGATATCAACTCTTATGGAGTATCACCGAGCAAATCCTGGCGCTGTGATTGCTAATCGTGCTCGTCCTTTGATGTTTAACTCCGAAGGGGAACTTCTTCCATACAACGATTGGCCTATGTCGCAAGAGGGTGCATCACAGATTAATATGCAGACGGGAGTTGGTGGCGTGTTATACCCACCGAGGGTTCTATATAAGGATATTTTGAATATTGATTTGGCTCTGAAGTTAGCACCTTTTGCCGATGATTTGTGGCTATTTGTGATGGCTCGTCTGGCGAATTGTCCTGTTGTCTGCACCGACCTGATGAGGATAATGATTGATGTCCCTAATATGGGAGGCGAGAAACTTATGAAGATGAATGTCAAGGAGTCTCGTAACGATATCCAGATTCGAGCACTGCGTGACTATTATATGAATGAGTTGGGCATTGACCCATTCGCAAAATAGAGGGATTATGACCGATTTTTTTAATGCTTGGTATCGAGCTTCGATATATAGAGGAGGTGGGTTGTTTGAGCGATTTGTGCGCAATAGCCTACATCGTCGAGTGGTCGAGAAGTTAGCTAACTTTACTCTACCTATCTACTACCGAGTAACAAAAAATCGATATAAATTAACTCCAACAGAGGGTAAATCACCTAGGATTATTCTCTCATTAACATCATTTCCACCACGAATTAAGAGACTGTGGCTGGTCGTAGAGTCACTTCTTCGCCAGAGCTATCGACCAGACGTTGTTGTGTTGTGGTTATCAAAAGAGCAGTTTCCTGACATCTCAGCTCTACCAAAGGAGTTGCTCGCCCAACAGAGTCGAGGGCTTAGAATCGAGTTTAAAGAGGGTGATTTAAAGCCTCATAAGAAGTACCACTACGCCTTGGCGGAGTATGCCGAGGATATTGTTATCACCGTTGATGATGATATCTTCTACAAAAGAGATATCATCTCGATGTTGGTTGAGCGTCATCGTAGCACCCCCGACTCGATTATCGCAAATCGTGCTCGCTCGCTCAGCTTTACCGATACAGGCGAACTCGCTCCGTATAATAGTTGGAGTACTTCGAGTAGCTGTAGTGATGACTCAATCAATATGCAGACAGGAATTGGCGGTGTGTTATACCCACCACACTCACTCTATGGTGATGTATTGGATATTGATTTAGCTCTAAAGTTAGCCCCCAAGGCGGATGATTTATGGCTATTTACAATGGTTCGACTCAACTCACGAAGGGTCTGTGTGACAGATTGTTCGACCCATCTACTCCCCGTTCTAAATCGAGGTGATAAGAGCCTTAATAGTTATAATATCACCGAATCGGGCAATGATATCCAGATTAGAGCACTTCGTGAATATTATATGGCTGAATTGGGTATCGACCCATTTGCACGTTAATACAGCTTTAGATACTCATAACTATTCCCCATAACTTCGAGGTATCGCCTAAATTCCCCCTGCTCTATTACTACCGTTGCGCTCGAATCATTCGGATGAAACGAGAGGCTTGATTGGTGTTGCAGAGTCTCATCGATAAATAGATGCACGTGATTCTCACTATCGTTAATCAGCCCAAATGGCGAGACCGAACCTGGTAACAGAGCTAAATACTTCTCCATACGAGGTTGCGAGGCAAATGATAATTTACCCTGTTTTAGGAGCTGTTCAAGGTCTCGAATAACTAAACTATGCTCGCAATCGAAGATAACTAAGTAGTGTCGATTACCCTTGTGGTTGCGTAGGAATATATTCTTACAATGTTTCGAGCCATCTTGATGCCACACCTTGCGAGCATCCTCGATAGTTGGTGCTGGAGCGTGCTCGTACCAGCTATAATCTATATTGTGGCTCTTTAAAAATTCAAATACTACATCTCGTCTCTCCATAACTACTCCTCCCCTATTAAACCCCTTATTACAACCGAGGCACACCCTATTCCAAACATTGCAGGGAGGTATGAAATAGTGCCTACCATCGACTTTTTATTCTGCTCTTCGCATAGTACCATCGACCCTTCACGCACTGCTTCGGGTGAGAATACCGCCTTGAAACCTCGACGAATACCCACCTTGTGGAGTCTCTTGCGCAACATGTGAGCTAGAGGACAGTGGTGACTCTTCGAGATATCTTTTATCTCCATAAGTGTAGGGTCGGTTTTCGCTCCTGCCCCCATCGAGCTAACTAGTGGATAGCCACGCTTTAGGCTCTCCACAATCAAAGCGACCTTTGGCGAGAGGGTATCTATAGCATCGACTACATAGTCAAACTTCTCGCTATCTAGCAGTGAATCAGTGAGTTCATCCTTGATATACTCCTCAACCACCCTCACCTCAACTTCGGGGTTGATATCTTTAAGCCTCGCCTCTAGCACCCTACATTTACTCTGCCCGATGGTTGAGTGTAGAGCGATTAATTGACGATTTATGTTTGTCTCATTCACGCTATCCGAATCGGCAATGGTTATATGTCCAACACCTGCTCGCACTATCATCTCGGCAGCATACGCACCAACTCCACCAACTCCGACAACCAATACCGAGGAGCGGCGAAGAGTCTCTAGATTATCTTCTCCTAATAAAAGCTCTGTTCTTTGAAGCCAATTTCCCATCTAAAATTCCTTAAATATCTCTAAATAGTTACTATATATACTCTCTCTAATCTCGTCGACGCTCTCCCCCATCACACAGCAGAGTTTACTGTATATCTGCTCAATGGGTGTTTGGCTCATATCACTCTCGAAAAAGAGCCTATCACGAGGTATAATCTTTAAAGCCTCAATAGTTTTTGGTGAACGTAGCGCAGACTCACCAAATGAGATGTAGAAGCCCTGATTCAACGCTGTTTTCATCAACTCTTTTGAACCGATAAAACCATGAACAATTACTGCGCGAGGACTCTTTTGCTTGATAATCGCTATAATTTTGTCCAAAGAGCGCACCGCATGTAAAATAATTGGGAGATTTAATTCGATAGCTCTATCTACCTCCCGATTAAAGAGTTCCTCCTGGATTTGAGGCGAAATATCGCAACAAAAATCTAGACCAATTTCACCGATAGCCTCTGTCTCAGATGTCACCACAGCTAGCTCTACCCCACTTTTTGCACTCCACGGATGAGTACCAACACAGCTAACAGTCACTCTATCACCACACTCGATGTGGGTGTGTATATCGACATAAGGGGCTTTGTTATTTGTACTCATAGCTGAGAAAGTTTTGCCACAAAGGTAATTATTTTTTCATAAAATGCAGAAAGCCCGATTAATTGTATTACCTTTGCACCCACTTTATGGAAGAAATGAATATTACTGAAAATCAATTTGAAGCATTAGGTCTTAACGATCAGATGCTCGCAGCAATCAAAACCAAGGGTTTTGAGACACCTACACAAATCCAAAAACTTGTTATCCCCCAACTTCTCGAAGGCGAGAACGATTTGATAGCGCAATCACAAACAGGAACTGGTAAAACCGCCACATTTGGATTGCCAATTATGCAGAAAATCGACAACTCTGAAAAGGGGGTAAAAGCGATAGTCTTAGTGCCAACACGTGAGTTAGCACTTCAAGCCTCAGAGGAACTATTGTCGTTTAACTCAGAGCGTAGACTATCTATCACCGCGATATATGGTGGTGCAGCTATGAGCGAGCAGCTTCGTCGTCTAAGCAGAGGCGTTGATATAGTAGTAGGAACTCCAGGTCGTCTACTCGACCATATTCGTCGTGGAACTTTGAAACTCGACAAGATTCAATACCTCGTGCTCGATGAGGCAGATGAGATGCTTAATATGGGATTTATCGAGGATGTCGAGGAGATTATGAGCCACACTCCTGAGCAGCGTCGTGTGATGTTGTTCTCGGCTACAATGCCAAAGCGTATTGTCGATATGTCGAACAGATATATGCGTGAGCCTCAAGTTATTAAGGTTGAGAGTCGTCAGCTAACTACCGAGCTAACCGAGCAGATATATTTCGAGGTTCGTGAGGCGGATAAATTCGACGCACTAACACGTATTATAGATATACAGCAAAACTTCTACGGTATCGTATTTTGCCGCACTAAGGTGAGTGTCGACGATATCGTCTCTCGCCTATCACAGCGTGGTTATGGCGCTGAGGGTCTACATGGTGATGTGTCACAGGCATCACGTGAGAAGATTCTACGCAGATTCCGTGATAAGAGCATCAATATCCTTGTGGCGACAGATGTTGCAGCACGTGGTATCGACGTTAATAACCTATCACACGTTATCAACTACGCTATTCCTCAGGACTCTGAGAGCTACGTACACCGTATCGGTCGTACAGGACGTGCTGGAAACCAGGGTACAGCTATCACATTTATCACTAAAGGTGAGATGCGCCAGTTCGGATTTATCAAACGTGATATCAAGGCTGATATTAAGCTCGAAGAGCTACCATCACCTCAAGATATTGTCGAGACTAAGCGTAAGCGTATTATCGACGATTTGGCTGAGATAATCTCGTCGCAGAGCTACCTCGATTATGAGGATATGGCAAAGGAGTTACTCGAAGCTCACACGGCTGAAGTTGCTCTATCATCACTTATTCGTCTTGCATTCCAAGAGGAGCTAGACCATAGTCGCTACCCTGAGATTCGTTCATTCTCGGTCGATAGAAAGGGAGCAGCTCGTATCTTCTTGGCAGTAGGTCGTCGTGATGGATTCACTTCACGTAAAATTGTAGATATGCTTAAAGAGAAGTGTGGACTTCGTGATAAACATATCGACGATATTTCGGTTCTTGATAACTACTCATTCGTTAGTATCCCATTCGCGGATGCCGAGAGCGTAGTTAAACAGTTGGGAGCACACCGTGGTCGTCCTATGGCAGAGATTACCAAGGAGAGCCAAGGCGGTGGCAGCTCATCAAGACGCCCGAAAAGAGGTGAGCGTTCTGAGCGTTCGACTTCGAGAGTTCCTCGCAAGAGCGAGCTTAGAGATGGAGCTTCTCGCAGGGATGGTGGTTATGGTCGCAGACGTGATGATGAGCCACGTGCAGAGCGCAGAGCTATCTCAAGAGATAATGAGCCATCTAAACCAGTTCTATCGAAAGAGGAGTTTGATTGGTCTGTATTCGAAGATGGTGGTTCATCATGGGATTCACGCCCATCTAAGAGCCGTTCATCATCTGCGAAACCAGCTCGTGGCGGCGCAGGTCGTAGCTCGTCAAGAGGCGGTGCTAAACCATCTTCAAGACGTGGTGCACCAAGCGGAGGCGGCAGACGTGGCGCAGGTAGACGATAGTCACCCGACACCTATAAAACCAAAGAGCGACTTCAAACGAGGTCGCTCTTTTTTATGCCATATAGTGTGATTCGTCTAAAAATTAACCGATAGGTTTATGCTGAAGTAGCTTGTGCATGAGCTGCCAGCCACTTTATCAAACAGGAAGTTTGGTGATACCAAGATATATTTAATCGGTTGGAACTCAGCACCAAAGATAAAGGCGTTGCCACTCTTAAATACCGAGCTATCGGTTGTGTCTCTATGGTCGTATCTTCCAAATGCGTTGAGCCATTTGAAGATGTGGTATGTTGAGTAGAGCGAGAATCCATGAGCATTTGCACCCTCGACAAAGCTCTTGTTAACCATGTAGTTATACTCAGCACCTAGGTCTAATTTGTCTAGTTTGTAGCCAACGAATAGCGAGGTGTTGATTTGATTTGGGTTAATTTGATCTGGGGTGTCGCCATCACCACTGCTGTAGTGGTCGTAGAAGGCTCTGACTACCAAATCTTTAAATGGTTTAACCGTAGCTCCAAATCCGTAGCGATAGTTCCCCGTAAGGTCAATCGAGCGATACCCTTTACCATTTGTTAAACTGGCGTCGAGACTCAATACATTACCGATTTTATACTCGACAGTTACTCCCAAATCTGCACTGGATGAGAAACTGTATCTATCTTCAAATGACGACATTACGTAGCGGTGTCCCCAGTACGACTCCTTTAGCTCGAAATTTTTGGTCTTGATGATACCTCCGACAACCGATAGGTTACCAATGCCCCAACCAAGCTCTAGATTTTTGAGATATGCGTTGAAGGTTAACTTATCATTTGAATCAGGATACGTCGAGACAATATCGAAAATACCGCTCACATGCCAACCCGAACGAGCCTTTATATTGAGACCAACGTAACCTCTATGATGTTCAAAAGAGGTGTAACCACTCTCACTTCCAAGACCTTGTTGGAACTGCTCGAATAGAGTTACGATAGGTTTAACCTTAAAATATGGTTCGTCTTGTTGTGTAGACTCTTCATTTTTTACGATTTCTAAGCTACTATCCTCTCCTTCCGAAGTAGCGTATAGTGGTGAAACACAGGCAGATATAAGCAACAAGCCTAATAGTAATTTCTTAAACATAGCTATACTATATCACAATTATATTGTATTCTGATTAAAATTCGAATACAAAAATAATATAATTTTCTATATAAACCGAAAAAAACTTCTAAAAATTGTATGCTACGCCTACGCGCCACTGTGTGTAAGGATAATCTTTTATGCCATATTGGCTAAGAATTAGAGGCTCGAACCTCCCTGCGTGGAATCTCAATTCGCTCTTGATGCTCATGGGTCTATCGCCATCATCCTCCCATCCGACATAGCCGCCAAATGTCTCGCTGAGGGTGAATATTCTGGTTACTAACTTCGCCTGTACGCCATACATCGGGGCATCATTTTGACGTCCGTTATCGGTCTGCCAACATAGAAAACCAGTCGAGAGAGCACCACGGAACTCCTTAAAAAAGCTGTGGTTGAAATATTTAGATTTTCCCACAGCCAAGTCGAAGAAGTAGCCAGGTGAGTCGTAGTAACGAGCCTTGAAAAATCCATAACCTAGAGCTGTTTTAAGCACTACACGCAGTGATATATCGGGGCGACGCTCTGTTTCACACAATATATGGATATCTGTTGAGATATAGGCATCACCAAACTCATGCCCACGTAGCGAGATATCATCCCCCAGTGAGCTATGTTCGTGACTCTGCTCGCTCATCTGATACCACTCCACAAGCGAGGTTAACCATGCTGTCATTGTCACTCTATTCGAGAATAGTGGCGCTGTGAGTTTAAGATATACCCCTTCGGTCATATCACCTCGATGTCCATCGAAAATATCTGCGGCTAGCTCTACCCCAAATTTGGTGGCAACCCTTCCATCCAACATATCGGGAATCGGGAATGCGCTAGGCCCAAAGTAGTCGGGTGCAATCTTTGAACTAACACTCAAATCGGGCTTGATAATCTCGGTTTGAGCCCAGGCGGATATGGTTATTGCAAGGAGCAGGGTTAATAGTAGTAGTTTTCTCATAGGTCAATGCTTAGTGTGAATATAAATCCACGTGGTATATTTAGCGACATGGCTCGACGTCCTACCCCATCATCGAGGATTAGGGTATCTTCGTATGTGTATTCCGTTAGCTCTGTTCCGAAGTCGTAGATGTTGTAGACACGTGCTTGCAGCGAGAAGTTGTGCTGAAACATCTCCCATCGATATGTTGCCGAGAGGTCGACATTAAAGAAAGCATCTTCACGACATCCGAAGTTGCCGTCGATGGTATTGATACCTCTGCTCGTTGTTGGGTATATCGCCACTTGATTATCTCCTTGAGAGGTCTGGATAACCTCGGACGAGAGCGACGAGAATGCTTGTCCATCCTTAAACTTAGCGTTTAGTGCAAAGGATAGATTCTTAGTGGCGTTATACGATAGGAACATCCTCAATACATAGGCTCTATCTTGGTCTAACCTACCCGCTGAGCGATAGTCGCTATCGAGATTATCCACCACCTGGTAGGTATTCGGATTTGCGGAGCTTTCGCTCAGTGAGTTGATATTATTACTTATCGCGCCATTACCCAAGCTCGATATTCCAGCGACCATATACGACTGCCATCCAAGTGAGAAAAGAACCTTGTCGGATTGGTATTGATATTGGATATTCGACGAGAGCATATATGGACTCTTTGTGAAGAAATTATCCCCCATAATTCCATCGGGATAGTGAGATACGGTGTACTCAACAGCCTTGCCAGGATTGAGGTAGAATAGCTCGACACTCTCACCCGTTCTATCGTTTATGGCGCTCTGATAGTAGCCCACGTCGTTCAATGATTCGCTGTAGCTAGTTGTCCACGTGTTATAATATTTACGGTAGCTATGTAGCAGCGATATTTTATGACGACCAAATGTTAGGTTTATTGGGATATCAACAAGTATGTATGAGGTCTGTTTAAGTCCACTTGCAGCCGTGCGATACTCTCCACCTGTCGAGGTGTAGTAGTTACCCTTATTTCCTGCCGAATCTACATAGTAGATATCAGCATTCATATAGCTATCCGAGAAGTAGCGAACGTCGTCGATATTATACGAAACCCTCTTTTTAGCTAGGGTAAACTCCATATCAAACCACTTGCAAGGATTGATGCTAAAGCTCATCTGCGCCTCGAAATTCGGAGTCACCATACTCTCACCACTGAGCAACATGCCATCGAGCGTAAAGTCTAAACTAGCCATAAAATCGACTGACTTAGATAGTTTACGTTCAGCTACGAAACCAACACTATTCTCCAATAATCCACTAGCGTAACTATCAGCGTGCCACTCATATAGGTAGAGCATATCGCGACTCTCCTGCTCGACATCCTGAGCGTAGATAATGTTGCTAAAATCGTTTACCGAGGGTGCATTATAGAGAAAAGAGTTGTAGGTATCAGCTCGCAAAGTGAGCCAATCGTTTATCTTGTACGATAGATTCAGAGCGTGTGATAGTTCGTAATTTGCCCCATCGGTGTACCATGGGTCATACGCCTCACCATCCAAATCAATAACATTGCGCTCGAAGTTGATATCATCGTGCTCGGTGTGGTTTACTGCTAGAGTCAATCCTGAGCTATACTTAATATTTTCGTTAGATTTAACTCCATAAAACGATGCCGAGTAGCTATTCAGGCGTGATGTCTCAGCGAGGTTATAACCCAGTTCAGAGTAGAGGTTGTCGCGATATTTATAGTTGAGGATATAGTTCGTGTTATCGAATAGTGAACCCATCGTGGCACTTAGTTCTCCATTAGCTTGGACGTTAGCATACTGCTCAGGGATGTAGGTGTTGATTCCTGTCTGGTCGAAAAATACTTGGTCTCGAACTCCAAAATCGAAGTATATAGATTGGCGTAGAGGTCGATTTTCTCCCTTGGTGAAGAAGTTAACCGTAGCCTTAGCTGCACCTTGAATCTTGCTACGTTCGTCGACGGGTTGATACATTCGCTGAGTTGCCGTTAAGTGGAATAGATTCACAAACTCGTCAGCTCCTGGGCTTATACCACCCACTCCTCCGAAGTTGTAGCTCACCGAGCTAGATGCTTTAAAACTCTGCGATGAGTCGAAATAGAGCTTTGAAGAGAGATAGTCGATACCTAAATCGTAGTTATACATATCACTCTTGAAGAGAGTCGAGCCAGCAAAGAAACGGCTATCAACTCGAAAACCATCGAGGTAGTACTTGTTCCACTTGTAGGAGTTTCCCTCCACCGAGAAGATTAATTGGTCTGCTTGATTATACTCTCCTGTGGTTTCTGCCTGATATGTCACATGTAGGCTCATATTATCGAGGTAGTGCACCAGATCGTTGTATTGATATCTTGTCTGAAAATATTCGCTACTATGCCTCTCAACACCATAACGCAACGAGGATGTTGCATCATCTTCCGCAACAACCTCCATGGTAACACCTAACACCAACAGCAGCAGTGTAGCTCTAAAGATTTTCATGTAAAGTTTCTCCTATAAGTTAGAACTAGTTTAAATTTATAACACTTATATCAAACCCAAAAGAGAGCGGCTAACACCCAAATGTTAGCCCCACTCTCTTGAAATATCTAAAATAGTAATCTACCTCTACCGATAGCTACTACTCATTTTTTGCTCCATTATCCTCGATAAAGTACATCTGTGCTTTAATCAAACTTCTTGATTGAAGTACGATGGTCTTTGTCTCGTTAAGGATATCAAGGTACAACATACTAGCTCGCGATGAACCACCATTTGCACCACCCTTCTTGATACGGCGTATCTGCTTCTTGATACCTTGTGAAACATGTAGGTAGAAGGCATCAATCATCTCAGTTAATTTATCCATCTGAGAGAAGTCGCTCGACTCCAACATCTTAGCGTTTTGGTCGAAAATCTTCTCCACCTCATTATTGATATTCATAAGGTCGGTAACCTGCTCGTGAGTGAAACCCTCGTGGTTATTATCAATATGTTGGAATGCAGGGTTAGTTATTCTACCAACTGCTTTGGTTACCTCCGATAGATAGTCGACAACCTGAACATAGTAGTGTCCTGTGTTGATATTACTCTCGTTGAACTTTTCGAGTGTGTCAATCACATTATATTTACGGTGGCTAGCTATCTTCTGAAGTTTAGCAGTTTCGTTCATCATATCCTTCAATACACGTCTATTCTCCTTGAATACAGCAACAAGAGTACGGTTGTAGATTTTATGCACTGCGATGATTGTCTTATGAACCTCAGCCGAACATGCAAGCATCACCTCATCGCCTGTTGAATCTATTGCGAAGTGGTTAGTCTCCTCTTCACTATCACTCTTTGAACTCTTCATAAAGTTACTCTTAATAAAGAGAACCAAGCAGATAAGAACAATACCGACGATTACACACCAACTAATAATCTCAGAACCTGAGTTGTAAGCCCATATAAGAGCCGAAGATGTCATAAGTGCCATGGTGAATCCTACCAAAGCGGTTAAGAACCAACCCATCACAACGGTCATAACACCCGATATACGATACACAGCACTATCACGTCCCCAAGCTTTATCAGCTAAAGATGAACCCATCGCAACCATAAATACAACGTATGTTGTAGACAAAGGTAGCTTATACGAAGTGGCTATCGAGATAAGAATCGATGCTGCCGTAAGGTTTACCGTTGCACGAATAAGGTCGTAAGAGGCATTTCCTCGCTCCGCTTGTGGGAGTTGCTCGAACTGTTTTGAGATAAAGTTCTGAATCGGTTTGGGAGTAACTGCCATATAAGCCTTATTTAGGTTAAGGGCGGCACGAACCAAATTCTTAGATAGAATCGACGAGCCGAACTTCTCCTCGCGTGAGTTTTGGTCAGCTAGCGACAACTCGGTCTGAGTTACGTGCATCGCCTTGCGCGAGAGACATAGCGTTAGAACCATAATCACACCAGCCGATAGAAGAATCCAGAAATTGGCTCTCACAGGGTTACTCAACGCCTCCATCGACATCGAATTAACCGCATCTACAGACATTGTTGCAAGTGAACTTTGAGCAATTTGGTATGAGTCGTAACCCGCCATCGGAACACCGATAAAGTTCACAAGGTCATTACCTGCAAAGGCTAGAGCTAGAGAGAAAGTACCAGCTAGAATAGTGATTTTCAAGATGTTAATTTTGAACATCTGCAACATCCATAGAATGAACGAAGCTGCCACCCAGATAATCAACAGAGATATTAGGGTCTCACTTGTGATAAACTCTTTGAGTTCAGCAGGGATAAACTTAGTTTTGCTCAAACCCTTGAATATCACGAAGTAGACAATACCTGTAAATGATATACCACACCATAGAGCACCAAACTTAGAGAACACCGGGTGGTATCTAAACGAGAATATGATACGTGACACAGTCATGAAAATTAGACCAAATAGGAATGACAACACCACCGATAGAAGAATAGCCGAGATAATGGCTAGAGCCTTTCCTGAATTGATAAATACCGAGATATCACCCATTGTAAGTCCAACAGTAGTCGATATTTTGTAGATAGCGACACCAACCGCAGCACCCAACAGACCAAAGACCATCGATACGGTTGTAGAAGTTGGTAGACCCAAACTATTGAATATGTCGAGAAGAAGGATATCTCCTACAATCATACCCAAAAATAGAATCATAATGTCGGAGTAAGAGAATGCATTGGGATAGAAGACACCACTACGCGCAACCTCCATCATGCCCGATGATGTTAAAACACCAACTAAAATACCTACAGCAGCAACTCCTAAGATAACTTTGATAGATGCAATCTTAGAGCCGATTGCCGAGTTTAGGAAGTTAACCGCATCGTTGGCAACACCAACGATAATGTCAAAAATAGCTAGAACACCTAATGTGATAACTATAAATGTGAAAATTGGACTCATATTTTTCTGTTAAAATTATTAACTTTAATTCGCCTGCAAAGTAACAAGAGAGATGTTACAATTCTGTTAACAAAATAATAACATTGCATTATTTTGTGGTATGGAATCGCCTCTTTGTCACCATTATCACTCACTCTGTTTAAACAATCTTCCGCATCAATTTATACGCTATATATCTATATAAACTGTGCTTTTAATCTGATAAACCTCGTTCTAGGTGACAAATGTAAAAAAAATATCAATCCAAAACAATATTTTCAAATATTAATTCGTAGTAAATTAAGAAAAAAATGTCTACATTTGCACTGCAAACATAGAGTGGAGTATTATAATATATTCCACCAGATAAAATTAAAGATAATGGCAAATTTACGTAATTTAAAGAAAGAGATTGATTACACTCTTGAGGAGTTCGTTTTCGATTGTGACATGGCGATGTATTGTCAGCCATCTAAAGCTGATGAGATTTTCGCTCTAATGGAGCAATCTGTATCGCTTAGAAACTCACTATTCGAGAGGGTTAATTCACCTGCCGAGCCTCGTAACCGTTCATTGGTTAAGAAGCACTACTCAGCTATTCGTAACTCGATAGATGTGTCGTTCGGGGAGCTTTTCGACAAACTTAGTTCACTAGTTAACGTAGGATAGTTATGGGCAAAAGTGCAGTAATAACCACCGAAAAAGGGGTAATGCGTGTCAACTTCTACGAAGATGATGCTCCGATAGCGGTTGAGAACTTTATCTCTCTATCAGAAAAAGGTTTCTATGATGGATTAACATTCCACCGTGTGATACCGGATTTTGTTATCCAGGGAGGATGTCCAATCGGAAATGGAGCTGGCGGGCCAGGTTACCACATTAAATGTGAGACTTCGGGTGAGCGTCAATACCACGAAAGAGGTGTTCTATCGATGGCTCACGCTGGTCGTGATACAGGTGGTTCACAATTCTTCATCTGTCACAATCGCACTAATACTCAGCATCTTGACGGAGTTCACACATGCTTTGGCAAAGTAGTTGAGGGTGAGGAGGTAATTGATGATATTCGTCCTGGCGACAAGATTATCTCAATTGTAATAGAGGATTAATTCACGAGTTTAATATATTGGGGATAAATTTATATCCCCATATATTTTGCAAGGTTAGTTTTTTTACTTAACTTTGCGCACTTATATTTGTATATGAGAATCGATATGAGAAACAAAAAACAAAATATCTGGATAGTTAATGGGTTGATTATAGCCCTATTTGCACCTCTTTTGATAGGGTGTAGCCCAGCTAAAAAAGCTATACGAGCGGGAGACCTTGAGTTTGCATATAATGAGGCTATGAACTACTATAACCAGCAGAAGTGGAGCAAATCAGCAGAGCTATTTGAGACTTTGTCGGACTACTTTGCTGGTACTCAGAGGGAAGACTCAATAATGTACTATAATGGCTACTCCAAGTTCAAGGATGGTCAGTATATCTCTGCTATCGAAGTTTTTGAGGAGTATCGTCGCTCATATAGTCGTAGTCCTCTTTTGGAGGATATCGAAGGAATGTACACTCTATCGCACTACTATCTATCACCAGGGCCAACTCGTGATCAGGGTATGACACAAACTACCATTGGTAAGATTGACGAGTTTACATCACGATATCCCGATAGTCGTAATTATGATGAATTTCTACTTCTTCGCGAGGAGATGGTTAATCGTCTATTCGACAAGGATTATATGAACTCATATACCTATTATAAAATACGCAAGTATAAATCAGCTATCTCCGCTCTGAAGAACTCTCTGAAGAGATACCCAGAGACTGTGCATCGTGAGAGTATTTTATTCTATATAGTTGCATCAAATTTTGAACTGGCTGAAAACTCAGTTGCAAGTAAGCAGTATGAGCGTTACCTCTCAACTATCGACTCTTACTACACATTCATAGCTGAGTTCCCTGAGTCGAAAGAGTATAAATCAAAGGCTGAGAAGATGTACACTTCAGCTCAGAAATTTATCGACAGAGGCGAAGTTGAAAAAGATGAGAGCGATAACTACGAGGCCCAAAGAGAGAGAGAAGATGCAGCGGCGGATGAAGAGAGAGGTGGAATGCCAGGTGGCGGAAGAATGTAAAGTATTATAAAGAGCATAAAATTAGAGTAAATTTAATTAATATTATAGATGGAAATTAAAAAGAACACTCCAAACAACACAGTAACACGTCAATTGGTTGATTTAGACAACGAAACAGGTAACATCTACAAGAGTATCAATGTTATAGCTCGTCGTGCAAATCAAATCTCAGCAGAGCTTAAAGCAGAGCTTAATCGCAAACTTGCTGATTTCTCTTCGCCAAACGATACAACTGAGGAGATTTTTGAGAATCGCGAGCAGATTGAGATTTCTCGTTACTATGAGCGTTTACCAAAGGCTGCACTTATAGCAACTGAAGAGTTTTTGGAGGGTAAAGTCTGTTATAAGGAGAGCGCTAAATAGAGCTTCTTTATCAACTAATACCTATGCCCTATGAACATTTTACTGTGCATAACAGGGAGTATAGCCGCCTACAAGGCGGCTCATCTGTGTCGTATATTCAAGGTTGCGGGAGCTGATGTTAAGGTTATTATGACTCCACTCGCTAAGGAGTTTATAACACCTCTAACCATGGCTACTTTGTCGAAAAACCCTATTTTGGTGGAGTTTTTCGACCCTGAGAATGGTGCGTGGAACTCACATGTAAGTTTGGGTGAGTGGGCTGACTGTATCGTTATTGCACCAGCCACAGCCAACACAATGGCTAAGATGGTTCATGGAGTTGCCGACAACCTACTTTTAACCACATATCTTTCAGCTAGGTCTCCTGTGATTATCGCTCCTGCAATGGATTTAGATATGTATAAACACCCCGCTACGCAGCTCAATTTAAAGAGCCTACGCGAGCGAGGAGTACATATCGTCGAACCAGGTAATGGTGAGTTGGCTAGTGGTCTAGTTGGCAAAGGTCGCATGGCTGAACCCGAAGAGATTGCCGAGTTTACCCTCTCGCTATTGAGAGCTGAGAGTAAGAGTTTGACAGGCAAATCTTTTATGGTTACAGCTGGTGCAACAATCGAGGCTATCGACCCGGTGAGATATATCACCAACCACTCGACAGGCAAGATGGGTTACGCTATAGCCGAGAGCCTAGCTCAAAGAGGAGCTGAGGTGACACTAATATCTGGCGCAACGGCTCTGGAGACTCCAAATGGAGTTAAGAGAGTTGATGTGGTTAGTGCCGAGGAGATGTATCAAGCCTCGATGGAGTGTTTCGAGCATTGTGATGGAGCGGTGATGTGTGCTGCGGTTGCGGATTACACCCCATCGAATGTATCGACTACCAAGATTAAGAAGAGTGGCGAAACGCTATCTATCGAGTTGAAAAAAACGGTCGATATCGCAGCTCAGCTAGGAGCTGTAAAGGGCGATAGATTGTTGGTTGGTTTCGCTCTAGAGACCGACAATGAACTATCTAATGCTCAGAGCAAACTAGAGCGCAAATCGTTGGATATGATAGTTTTGAACTCTTTGCAAGATAAAGGTGCGGGGTTCGGAGTCGATACTAATTGTGTCACTTTGATTACCAAAGATGGTGGGCAGAAATTTGATTTAATGCCAAAGAGCCAGGTCGCTCAGATAATCATCGACAAGATTGAGGAGTTGATGAAAATATAACCAAACCATGTTAAAGACCCTATCAGTTACCAACTACGCATTGATTGATGCTCTAGAGATGGAGTTAGACAACTCTCTCAATATCATAACGGGAGAGACGGGTGCTGGTAAGTCTATTTTGCTAGGGGCTTTGGGTCTGATTCTTGGCAACAAAAATGATAGTGCAGCTATTAAGGATAATAGCCATAACTGCATTATCGAGGGGTGTTTCGACATCTCAGCATATAATCTAGAGTCGTTTTTCGAGGAGTATGATTTGGAGTATGATGAGGAGATTGTTGTGCGCAGGGTTATCACTCCAGCGGGCAAGAGTCGTGTGTTCCTAAATGATATACCAATTCAGCTTGCCGACCTCAAAGCGTTAGGTAGCAGATTGATAGATATCCACTCTCAACACCAAAATCGAAAACTTTCAGATGAATCATATCGTTTATCCGCTATCGACGCAGTGGCGGATAATGGCGAACTCTTAGCTAAGTATAAAGAGAGTTATAACTCTTTGACACAGAGTCGCAAAACTCTCAAAGAGGCTCAGGAAGCTATCGCTACCCTATCGCGTGAGCAGGAGTGGTTGCGTTTTCAGGTAGAGGAGTTCGAGGCTCTGAAACTTCGTGAGGGCGAGGGTGAGGAGCTAGAGAGCGAAATAAATATATTGGAGAATGGCGATAAGATATCCGAAGCATTGCTCCATCTACACAACGCTGTCGAGGCGGATGATATCGGGATTTTGACTCAGTTAAAGGGGTGTCAATCTCAAATGTTATCACTTGAGAATAGCTACCAACCAGCTCAGGATTACACATCTCGATTGATGAGCGTAGTTGAGGAGTTGAAGGATTTAAGTCGCTCAGCTGCAAACGATAACGATAGGATTTCAACCGATACGAATAGATTAGCAACCCTTACAAATCGACTCGATTCAATCATCTCACTACAGCAGAAACATCGTGTAAATAGCTACGAAGAGCTACTTGATGTTGAGAGAAGGCTCTGTGAGCAGTACTCCAAAATAGTAAATAGCGACGAGCATATTGCGAGCTTAAAGCAGGATGTTGCCTTGACTCAAAGCA
The DNA here is from genome assembly GCA_047178865.1 of Rikenellaceae bacterium. Classification (GTDB taxonomy): domain Bacteria; phylum Bacteroidota; class Bacteroidia; order Bacteroidales; family Rikenellaceae; genus Alistipes. The sequence goes on along the minus strand of JBCQSY010000001.1, from coordinate 110,955 downwards.
AGGCTCTATCCATTGCCGATAAACTACACGCTACACGTGAGCGAGCAGCCAAAAAACTATCGTCGAATATCGAGGCGATAATAGTTAAGTTGGGTATGATGGAGGCTAAGTTTAATGTAGATATATCTAAAAAAGAGGAACTTAGCGCAAATGGATATGATAGCGCCGACTTCCTATTCTCAGCCAATAAGGGTAAAACTCCTCAGAGCATCGACAAGATTGCATCGGGAGGTGAAATCTCTCGAATTATGCTTGCTATTAAAGCAACATTGGCTAAATCGCTGAAGTTACCTACGATAATTTTCGACGAGATTGACACAGGAGTTTCAGGTCGTATTGCCTCAGCGATGGGTGATATTATAGCGGAGTTATCGCTTGATATGCAGGTAGTTGACATAACTCACCTACCGCAAGTTGCAGCTAAAGGCAACACCCATTTTGTGGTATATAAGGAGTCTAGTCGCACAAATATAGTCGAGCTAACCGCAGGGCAGCGTGTGGAGCATATTGCAATGATGTTGTCTGCGGATAATATCACTCCAGCAGCTCTGGAACAGGCCTATAACCTGTTAAGCAATAAATAGTTGAGTCTCGATGAATTATACCCAACAACAATTTAATAATGGCTACCCTATCCGCTTCAAGAGATGGAGTCGAAGAGGCTATGCGCTATTCGTAGCTGTTAAAAGAGTTGTAACTATCGGAGCATTGGGTGTTGATATTGTCAATCAATCTCTGTTGAAAACCAGCGGTTTAGCTATCATAAATGGTGAGAGTTCACACCTATCCCTACTTCAAAAATCATTCTCTGAAATTCTATCTAACGAGGCGTAATTAAAGTAATATTGATAATAATTACTTTAACTACAACTTTTTAGATATGAAACGCCTATTCGATAAGGCTCTTTGTGCTGAGCCATTAACACGTGACGAGATTTTTCAACTCATTAATGGAGTGACTTCTGATGATGAACTCCATGAATTAGCACACGAAATAACCCGAAAATATTTGGGCAATAGGTTTGACACCTGCTCCATAATCAATGCTAAATCAGGCAATTGCTCCGAAGATTGTAAGTGGTGCGCTCAATCAGCTCACCACAATACCACCGTCGAGATATATCCACTAATCGATAAATCGCAAGCCATCACCGAGGCGACACATAACGCCGAATGTGGAATAAAACGCTTCTCGCTAGTCACTAGCGGAAAACGCTCTTCGAGTCGCGATATCGATGCTCTATGCTCAATTACCGCAGCTTTGCCCAAGAGTGTAATCCCTTGTGCATCACTAGGTTTAGTGGATAGAGACTCCCTTGAAAAATTGTTTGCCGCGGGTATAACACGCTATCACTGTAACTTAGAGAGTTCACCTCGCTACTTCAAGAAGTTGTGCACGACCCACACCACTGAGGATAAATTAGAGACTCTGCGCTCAGCTCGCAAGGTGGGTATGACACTCTGTTCGGGTGGTATTATTGGTATGGGCGAGAGCTTGGAAGATAGAGTCGATATGGCTCTTTTGCTTCGTGATGAGCAGGTTATGTCGATACCTATCAATCTGCTTCAACCCATTCCAGGGACTCCTTTGCAGGGCGTAGCTCCGATAAGTGAGGAGGAGTATCTACTCACCGTGGCGCTCTTTAGGATTATAAACCCCAAGGCGTTTTTACGTTTTTCTGGCGGGCGAGCACAACTTTCGAAACAGAGCCAACTTAGGGCATTATATATAGGTATCAACGCTGCGATTATGGGCGATATGCTCACTACGCTCGGTTCGGGTGCTAAGGAGGATATGGAGATGTTTAAAACGGCCGGTTACAATATGGAGTGGAGTGGCGAAAACCCTTACGATAAATATGCTTACAGAGATGAAAAATAGTATTGAAAAACATATATGGCACCCCTACTCTTCGGTTAATAGCGATGAACCGCTATACTTTGTTGAGCGAGCTGATGGAGTGATGATAACCATCCAAAACCCTGATAATGAGGGTAAAACTATCAAACTGATTGATGGAATGAGTAGTTGGTGGGCAACAATTCATGGTTATAATCACCCCGAATTGAACCGTGCAGCTCAGGAGCAACTCTCACGCATGAGTCATGTGATGTTCGGAGGATTTACTCACTCTCCTGCTCAGCGACTCACAGAGTTACTTCTTGAAATCATCCCATCAAACAGAGCCAAGGGGGGCGATGCGAGAGTTGAACTCGAACATATATTCTATGCCGACTCTGGAAGTGTCGCCGTGGAGGTTGCTCTAAAGATGGCGATTCAGTATTGGAGAGCCAAAAGAGGTGAGGATAGTAAGAAGTGTAAATTTGCAACGGTTCGTAGTGGCTACTATGGCGATACTTGGAATGCGATGTCTATCTGCGACCCAGTTACGGGGATGCATGGGCTGTTTGGAAGTGAGCTACCGATAAACTTTTTTGCACCATCTCCATTAGCGCAAGAGGTTGATTTAAAACCTGTTGAAGATATCTTTGCGGAGCATCACCACGAGATAGCAGCGTTTATTATCGAACCTATTGTTCAGGGTGCAGGTGGTATGAGATTCTACCCTGCGGAGTATCTTGTTGAGCTACGTAAGTTGTGTAATAAGTACGATATCTTATTGATATTCGATGAGATAGCTACAGGATTTGGTCGCACTGGCGAGATGTTCGCCACAGAACACACTCGTAAAGTAACCTCAAACGGAGGGCTTGCTACCCTACCCGATATTATGACTATTGGCAAGGGAATCACGGGGGGGTATATGACCTTGGCGGCAACTCTTTGCAACAAGGAGATAGCTGATACAATCTGCTCTAATTCACCCTATGTATTTATGCATGGTCCAACATTTATGGGCAATCCACTAGCTTGTGCTGTGGCATGTAAATCGGTTGAGTTGCTCAAAAACGACTACAATAACCTACAGAGAATTAAGGATATAGAGTCAATTTTAGAGAGTGAACTTTCAGCGGCTGCATCGCTTAGCTCGGTAGCAGAAGTGAGGGTTAAAGGGGCTATCGGAGTCGTCGAGATGAAGGAGAGAGTATCACTTCAGGAGCTGCAACCCCTCTTTGTTGAGAGTGGAATTTGGCTTCGTCCATTTGGGAAATTGGTCTATATGATGCCACCTTATGTAATTAGTGATAAAGAACTTAAAACCTTGATTCATAAAACTATCGAGGTGTTAAAAAGATATGAAAAACGATGAATTGCAGTAGATATATATCGGAGTTAGAGGAGTTGGAGCGCAGAGGAATGTTACGCTCAATTCCTCAATTAGAGGCTCATGGCAAGTGGTGCAAGCGAGGAGAGGATAAGTTGCTAAATCTATCATCAAATGACTATTTGGCACTCTTCGAGATGGGTGATTTGGTCGATGAATTTATCTCTAGCTATAAAGAGTTGCCTCGATTCAGCTCCGCTTCATCACGTCTTTTGACCGGTAACTGTGTGGCTGCTATGGAGTTAGAGCAAACCATAGCTAATCTTTTTAATAAGGAGAGTGCCCTGCTATTCAATAGTGGATACCATGCGAATGTGGGAATTATTTCAGCTCTCACCTCGTCACAGAGCTATATTATCGCCGACAAATTGGTTCATGCCAGTATTATCGATGGTATAAAGCTGTCGGGGGCGGAGTTTACACGATTTAGACACAACGATATCGACCACCTTGAATCCATCATCAAAAAGGTGAAAGATAGTTACAATCAGATATTCATCATCACCGAGGGAGTCTTTAGTATGGGTGGTGATAAAGGTAAAATTAATCAAATTATTGAACTAAAAGATAGGTATGATAATTTGGTTGTATATGTCGACGAAGCCCACTCTTTCGGGGTGTTCGGAGATGGTGGAACGGGTGTCTGCGAGGAGCAGGGAGTTGTCGATAAGGTTGATATTATCGTTGGAACTTTTGGCAAGGCTATCTCGTCGGTCGGAGCTTTTGCTGTAGTACCTAATGCAGTGCGTAACTACCTGATTAACAAGGCTCGTTCGTTGATATTCTCAACTGCTTTGCCACCTATCAACATCGAGTGGAGCAAGTTTATTGTCGAGCGATTAAATAGCTTTAAAAGTCGACGAGAACACCTTGTAACTATCTCAGTATCACTGCAATCAGGTATTACTAAGTTGTGCTCCGAGAGCTTTAGTCAATCGCAGATAGTAACACTCACTGTTGGTGATGCAGCAAGAGCTGTCGAGCTATCCAAGGATTTGGAGCGTAGAGGTTTCTACGCTTTGGCAGTGCGTCCACCGACCGTTGCGCAGGGTTGCAGCGGAATACGTTTTTCGCTCACTTCGGCTATTACGCAGAGTGAAATTAATGAGCTGTTAAATTGCTTATATGAAGTTAGTTAAATTAATAGAACAGAGTCCAAAATCGTCTCGATTACTCATTTTTTTCGCAGGTTGGGCTAGCGACGAGAATCCGTTTAAGGATTTGAAAGCATCAAATTGTGATGTGGTGATGTTGTATGATTATCGCTCGATGGATAGTGCTATCGAGCTGTTAAATAGCAAGATAAGCCGTTACGATAGGGTCGATATTGTGGCTTGGAGCATGGGGGTTTGGGCAGCATCCTACTCGATTGATAAGATGAAGTTATCTAAAAAATATTTCTCATCAGCTACAGCTATAAACGGCACTTTAGAACCAATTCATAGCGAGTATGGTATTGCCCCTGAGATATTTAAAGCGACAGTGGCGAATCTTCCTGAGGGGATGCCACGTTTTAACTTGAGGATGTGTGGCTCTAAATCGCAATGGGATAGATATAATTCGATGCAACCACAACGTTCAACTCTTGAACTTAAAGAGGAACTTATATCTATAGGTGAGCAGGTAAAATTGGTCGACTCTATAGAGTGGAATCGAGCAATAATAGCGAGTAAAGATTTGATAATCACAACTAAAAATCAGCATAATTTCTGGGAGTACTACCAGACAAACTATAATCACAACCTTGAAATTAAGAGTGTAGATGGTGCTCACTTTATCTTTGATATATACAAAAAATGGGAGGATATAATCGATGGATAGAGCAGCGAGAATTAGTAGCAGATTTACCAGAGCTATAGATAGTTATGATGAGAGTGCGGTCGCTCAAAGAGATATCTGCAAACGACTTTTCAACTTGCTTGAAGAGGAGTATATTGGTGGTAGTATTCTTGAATTGGGGTGTGGAAGTGGTAATCTTAGTTCGATGTTAAACTCTATTAGTGATGGAGGGTTAACGTTGAATGATTTATGTCCGAGTTATGCTACGATATTAGCGGAGAAACTCCCCGAAGATAGATATCAATTTATCGGTTGTGATGCGATGGAATTGGTTAAAAAATTTATCTCAAACAGTAGGCGCTTTAACCTTGTAGCATCTGCTTCGGCGATTCAGTGGTTCGAAAATCCATTGGAGTTTATCGACCTAACAGCTCAAATTCTCAACCCTGGTGGAGTGTTGGCTATCAGTACTTTTGCACCAGATAACCTCTATGAGATTACCTCGATAACTAATCGTGGATTGAGCTATCCCACAATTGATGAGTTAAGGGAGAGTCTTGATTCGAATTTTCAAATAATTGAACTCTTCGAAGAGGATATAACTCTCCACTTCAATTCTCATATTGAACTACTCCACCACCTCAAAGATAGCGGAGTCACTGCAACCTCGGATACTCCACTGACTATCAGCGAGTTCAGAGCTTTTCAACGAGAATATAAGCGACGTTTTTGTGGCGCAAATAACACCGCACCATTAACCTATAAACCAATATATATACTATGCAAAAGAGTATGATAAAGGGTGAAATCCCAGAGTCACTTTATAATCATAAAGTGTTATTTATTAGTGGAATAGATACCAATATAGGCAAAAGCTACGCCACTGCACATCTTGCTCAAAAGATGCAGCAGGGCTCACACTCAGTCATCACCGAGAAGATGATACAGACGGGTTGTGAAGGTATTGCCGATGATATTAAAACACATCGTGCGCTTCAGGGTATATCTCTACTTCCCGAAGACGTAGATGGAACAACTTCGCCTATAGTCCTTAGCTATCCAGCCTCGCCACACTTGGCGGCGAAGATTGATAATCAGGAGATTAACCTCGAAAAGGTAGCTGAATCGACAGCTATTTTAACCCAACGATATGACACCACTCTACTCGAAGGAGCGGGTGGTATTATGGTTCCAATCTACGAGAATGATTCACCCTTAGGTAGCTATCTAACAATCGATTACATAGCTGAGCATAACTACCCATTGGTCTTGGTTACAAGTGGTCGTCTGGGGAGTATCAACCACACCCTACTCACCATTGATGCGTGTCGCAGAAGAGGTATCGAAGTGGCTCTTTTGATATATAATCGCTATCCAGCGACCGATTCACTTATCGAGGAGAGCACGTTGGAGTATTTAAAGAGGCTTAATATACCTCTTGTTGAACTTTTATCGCAAGAATAGTGTAGTTTTAAGAAAAAAATTTATATATTTGTGGTTATAATTTAAATCATAAAACTTAAAACCTATGTATCAACACGACAACCGAATCGTTATCACGCTCGATGCCGGAGGCACAAACTTCGTATTTGGAGCTATGCAAGCCAATCATTTTATTGTTGAACCATACACTCTACCATCTAACTCGGATGATTTGGATAGATGTTTAGCTACTATGGTTGATGGTTTTACTCATATTATCTCACAACTTCCAAAGCCAGCTACAGCTATTAGCTTCGCTTTCCCTGGCCCGGCGGACTACCCTAATGGAATCATCGGAGGATATCTACCTAACTTCCCTTCGTTTAGAGAGGGTGTTGCACTTGGTCCATTCCTCGAAGAGAAGTTCGGACTTCCAGTCTTTATCAATAACGATGGTGACCTCTACGCTTATGGCGAGGCATTGGCTGGTATTCTTCCTGAAATCAACGGTAAATTGGAGAGGATGAATAGCTCGAAGAGGTATAAAAACCTTATCGGTTACACCTTCGGAACAGGTTTCGGAGTGGGTGTTGTGGTTAATGGCGATTTGAATCGTGGTGATAACTCATGTGTCGAGACCTTCTGCCTAGAGCATAAGAACTTGAAGGGTGTAATAGTCGAGGCGGGAGTATCGGTTAACGCTATCAAACGTATCTACGGCGAGAAGTCGGGACACTTCGACCACACCTACGAACCAAAGGAGATATTCGAAATCGCCGAAGGAGCGCGCGAAGGTGATGCTAACGCTGCAAAGACTGCTTTTTCGGAGTTGGGCGAGGTTGCCGGAGCTGCAATGTGCGTATCAGCAACACTTATCGATAGCATTATCGTTATCGGTGGAGGTATCACCGCAGCACGCAAATATATTATGCCAGCTCTATTCAAAACTATGCGCTCGAAGATTGCCACACTTAGCGGTGAGGCTGTGAATCGTGTTCAGATGGAGGTTTTTGACCTTGATAACGAGGCTGAGTTCAGCACATTTGCTAATGGTTCGAAGCGTGAACTTAAGGTCTACGGCAGCGATAAGAGCGTAGTCTACGACCCAATGAAACGTATCGGAGTAGCTATTAGCCACTTAGGAGCAAGCCAAGCTATCTCGCTTGGAGCTTACTCATTTGCATTAACACAAATTGATAAACAGTAATGGTACTAAAATTTAATCCTATTTTGAAATCTATTATGTGGGGTGGCGAGAAAATTGCCCCATATAAGGGAGTTTCAACCGAGCAAAAACAGATTGGCGAGAGCTGGGAGCTTTCGGGTGTTGCAGGTAACGAGTCGACTGTTAGCGAGGGTAAATATGCAGGGTGCACTATCCCTGAGCTACTTGAGAAGATGGGCACACAGTTGGTCGGAGAGAAGAACTACGAGCGATTTGGCAAAGAGTTCCCTATCCTTATTAAGTTTATCGACGCTCTGGACGACCTCTCAATTCAGGTTCACCCGAACGATGATATGTCGATGGCTCGACACAACAAGAAGGGTAAGACCGAGATGTGGTATGTTGTTGATGCTGCACCAGGTGCGAAACTTCGTGTGGGATTTAGCGAGCAGGTTACCTCTGATGAGTACGCAGCACATATCGCTAACAACACAATTCTCGATGTTTTGAAGGAGTATGATGTCTCTGCGGGGGATTTGTTCTTTTTACCAGCAGGTCGTATCCATAGTATCGGTGCGGGGTGTTTTATTGCCGAGATTCAACAAACTTCAGATGTAACCTATCGTATCTACGACTTCTGTCGTAAGGATAAGGATGGTAACGAACGTGAACTTCACACCGAACTATCCAAAGAGGCGATTGACTACACTCTCTATGATGACTATAAGAGTCAATATGAGGATGTTAAGAACAGAGCCGTTGAGTTGGCATCATGTCCATACTTCACAACCGACCTATTGAATCTGGACAAACCTATGACTATCGAGCCAGCGAAGTTCGACTCATTCGTCTCGGTTATGTGTTTGGGAGGCTCTGCTACATTGGTTGATAGCGATGGTGAGAGCTCACAAATCAAACAGGGTGAGACTCTTTTGGTCTCAGCTGCGACAGCTTCGTTTGAGATTCAACCTCAAGGAGAGGTAAAACTACTAACGAGCATAGTTAAGAGCTAAGAGGTTTATTTATACCGATTTAATATCTAGGGGTCGATTCACTTTTAAGTGGGTCGACCCTTTGAATCTGTTTAAATTCTTCTCGCTAAAAACAATAAAGAGTTGTGGTGGCTCGTTTGTCAGATAGAATAAAACAAACTTTTAGTAGAAAAATCAACCCAGCCTATGATAAATTGAGCCTCTTATTATTTTAATACCTAATTTATTACGAATATGAAAAAGGCACTATTGTTTTTAGGAGTTATTGCAACTTCTGCGCTCGTAGGTGGAGTCGCTGCCTACACACTCTCATCACAGGAGCAGAGAGTCGAATATGTCACACGTGAAGTCGAACGTAGCCCATCGGCGGGTAGTCACTTTACGAGCTACAACGAATCATCATATCCTGACTTGACCTATGCCGCTGAAAACGCGGTCTTTGGAGTGGTTAATATCGAGGCTATCAAGGAGGTTCAACTCTCACAGAAAAGTTACGACCCTCTATACGACTTCTTCGGAATACCTCAGCAGCGAGGACAAAATGGTGGAAACTCAACACGTGAACAACGTTCGGGCGGGTCGGGTGTGATTATATCCGAAGATGGATATATCGTCACAAATAACCACGTTATTGATGGAGCGACCAAACTCAAAGTTAACCTATACGATGGTCGCAGTTTCGATGGTAAGATTATCGGAACAGACCCCACCACCGATATCGCACTAATTAAGATTGATGGAGAGGAGCTACCAACTATTCCATTTGGCAGCTCAGATGCATTGCGTCTAGGCGAGTGGGTTCTGGCTATTGGTTCGCCATTTGATTTGCGTTCGACTATCACAGCGGGTATCGTCAGCGCAAAGGCTCGACAGCTGGATGTAATTCCCGACCAATTTAGAATCGAGTCCTTTATCCAGACCGATGCTGCGGTAAACCCTGGCAACTCAGGCGGAGCGTTGATTAACACACGAGGCGAGTTGGTTGGTATCAACACCTTGATTAAGTCACAGACAGGTAGTTATGTTGGTTACTCATTTGCTGTGCCTGAGACTATAGTTAGAAAGGTAGTGACCGACCTTAAGGAGTTTGGAGTTGTCCAGCGAGCGATGTTGGGTATATCGTTTAGACCTATCGACCAAAATTTCATTGATGAGATGGGCGAAGAGGTTGGTGTTAAGAAGATAGGTGGAGTCTATGTTGCGGCAGTCACTCCCGATGGAGCAGCTTCGCAGGCTGGAGTGCGTAAGGGCGATATTATATTGGAGTTTAATGGAGTTGAATTGAACGATAAAGTGAACCTTCAAGAGCAGATTGGAAAGCTCCGACCAAACGATAAAGCTCAATTAAAGATAAAAAGAGGCAATTCGGTGAAACAAATCGAGGTAACTCTGCGTAATAGAGCTAACAAGGCAGAGCTACTAACCAGCGAGAGCATTGATGTAGCTAAGGCATTGGGCGGTACACTCAAAAGCGCAAGCCAGAGACTCATTAAGGAGTTGGATATCGAGGGTGGAGTTCAAGTTGTCACCGTTAAGAGCGGAGGATTACTAGCTAGAGCACGTGTTAAAGAGGGGTTTGTTATAACCCATATCAATAACAAGAGGATATTAACAATGTCGGATGTGGAGTCATTGACCCAAAAGGTTGAATCTATCGACGGAGTATATCCATCGGGGCGAGGTGCTAGCTATATGTTTGTTGAGTAGAAAGTTTAAATAATATATAATAATCTCTTCACTCTTTGGTTTTAATAGAGCCACAAGAGTGGAGAGTTAATAAAAGACCTAAACAAAAAGAAGAATGCGTCAGTTAAAAATTACAAAGTCAATTACTAATCGTGAGAGTGCATCGTTAGATAAATACCTTCAAGAGATTGGAAAAGAGGACCTTATCTCAGTTGAGGAGGAGGTTGAGCTAGCCCAGCGAATCCGCAAAGGAGACCAGGAGGCGTTAGAGAAACTAACCAAAGCGAATCTACGTTTTGTTGTTTCGGTGGCGAAGCAGTATCAGAATCAAGGTTTGAGTCTACCAGACCTTATCAACGAGGGTAACTTGGGTTTGATAAAAGCTGCCGAGAAGTTTGATGAGACACGTGGTTTTAAATTTATCTCCTATGCTGTGTGGTGGATTCGTCAATCTATTCTTCAAGCCCTTGCGGAGCAGAGTCGTATCGTTCGTCTACCTTTGAATCAGGTAGGTTCACTCAATAAAATCAACAAGGCATTGGCTCGTTTCGAGCAGGAGCATGAGCGTATGCCATCTCCCGAAGAGTTGGCTACTGAGTTGGAGATTCCACGTGAGAAGATTAACGATACTCTTCGTGTTGCAGGTCGTCATGTCTCGGTTGATGCACCATTTGCCGATGGTGAGGACAACTCACTACTTGACGTACTTATCAATAACGACTCACCAAATGCTGACCGTGGATTGATTAACGAGTCATTGGCAAGTGAGATAGATAGAGCACTTGACACTCTAACCGACCGTGAGAGAGATATCGTGAAGTACTTCTTCGGTATTGGATGCTCTGAGATGACTCTCGAAGAGATTGGTGAGAAGTTTGACTTGACTCGTGAGCGTGTTCGCCAGATTAAGGAGAAGGCTATCCGTCGTCTACGTCAATCATCACGTAGTCAACTTCTAAAGTCGTATCTTGGTTAAGAGAAGCAAGAGATTGTTATAGAGAGGATGAAGTAGTTTCATCCTCTTTTTATTTACATTGGCGATTCACCCATAGGTTTTAGGCGGTTCAAGGATTGAAATCGACATTTTACCCAGTAATCGTTGCGATTCATGGATATATTGTCTATATTTGTAATAGAAACAAAAACACATAAATAACTAAACCTTTATTATCATGAAAAATTTAAGAACAAATGTAGTACTTATGCTACTGGCAGTAATGTTCACTGTTAATGGAGCTTATGCAGCACCTAAGGGTTCAGACTCTAAAGGCTCAAGCAGCAAGAGTGTTTCACAGAAACAGTCATCTTCAAAGAAGAGTCCGTCAAAACCTGTAGTCTATAAATCCAATTCAAAGGTATCATATAGCAAATCAGAGCCAGCTGTTTCATCTTTGAGAAGTATGCCTCAAGGTTATAAAACCTACAAACGTAATGGTGTTAACTACCACTTCCACAATGGTTTCTACTACAGACACATTGATGGACGATATATCCGCTCGGTGCCACCACGTGGTTTGAGAATCTCTGTACTTCCATCTTTGGCAACACGTATGTTCTTTAATGGCATGTACTACCACTACCTAAATGGTGTCTACTACTCTGAGGTTAAAGGTGGTGAGTATGAGGTGGTTGATTCACCATGTGATATCATCGTAGATTACCTACCTGAGGAGGCTGAAGAGGTCTATATCAACGATAAGCGTTACTTCGTTTACGACCAGACTCTCTACACGGTTATTACAACTCCTACTGGAAAGAGCTTTAAGGTTGCAGCTCAATTAGAAGAGTAGTTTTAGAATCTGTTTAAATTGATTGAAAAAAGCAGTTAACGAGGATAAAACCTTGTTAACTGCTTTTTTATGTTATAAAAGAAGGCGGAGCTGGAACTTCAACTTCAACGCAATCACTGCGTAAGAGAAGTGCAAACAGAAAATAAACAGAAAGATGTGTAAAACATATCAAAGATAAAGAATTAGTTACACCAGCTCCGCCTACTTGATACATTGCAATCCACATGCCAATAAAAAAGAGTGGCTAACTTTTCGCAAAGTTAACCACCCATATAATAGAAATAGAGACTCTCCCTACTCCTTATGTTGTATTAGTACCCTATACTGCCAAGGTGATAGGTGTTCGTCGTTGTATCTATCGAGGTAGTGTGTACCACGAGTAAATGCATCTTGGTATGCTCCCTCGTAGATACCTACATCGTATTGAGAGCGAATGGTATATGGCGATAGGTTCATTATAGCCACTACCCTATCTTCTGCGCTCTCACGCACCAAAATCATAAGGCAATCCTCTGCGTTGTTGTTTATCGTACACCACACTCCACCCTGCTCCGCAGCACGTAGTGATGTTAGCTCTCTCTTCAGTTGCGACAGTGCAGCGAATAGCTTAGTATCTTCACCTTCGATGTAATCAACAGCTATCGTATCACGTGAGAAGAACTCGAATGAATGGTCGTAACCCACCTCTTGACCTGTGTAGATTAGAGGCATCGAGGCTGGTGCCAGGAATGCAAAAACATTCATCACAGCGTATGAATCCCCAAATCGAGCGAGGTGACTACCCTGCCAAGAGTTCTCGTCGTGGTTCGAAGTGAATGTCATCTTCATCGAGCTACGTGGATAGCTCTCTTTCTGGTAATAGAGGTAGTCACGTAGTGCATTAGCACGTGCTCTACCCGCAGCAACATCACACATAAGGTGGTGCAACTCCCAGCTATAGACACAATCAAATGCTGAGTTGAAGAACTCGACACCCTCAGCCTCTGCCAACATAAATATGTCTGGCTTAACCTCTATCAATTCACGACGCACCTTCTGCCAAAATTCGATAGGCACTAACATCGCCATATCGCAACGGAATCCATCCACACCTTTATCAATCCAGAACTTCATAGAGTCGACCTGAGCCTGCCACACCGCAGGGTTGTCGTAGTTGAGTTTAGCGGTATCGCTCCAATCCCATGGAACAAGAGGTGAACCATCCACATCACGCTCATACCAATCTTCACTCTGTTCACTCACCCAACGAGCATCACGTGCTGTATGGTTTGCAACCCAGTCGAGTATCACACGTAGCCCCAATTTTTTAGCCTCTTGCAGGAACTTCTCAAACTGCTCCATTCCACCCAGTTCATCACTAACGGCACAGTAGTCCCGAATCGAGTAGTAAGAACCTAAAGAGCCTTTACGAACCTCTTCACCAATAGGATAGATAGGCATAAGCCATATAGCGGTAATACCAATATTTTTAAGAAATTGTAATTTTTCAGCTGCTGCGCTGAGTGTACCTTCGGGCGTGAGTTGACGTACGTTCATCTCATATAGCACCGCCGAATAGCTCCACTCTGGATGTATCATAATATTTAAGTTTAGGTGTTATAACCCACAAATATAGCTAAAGTTTTCTAAAAAATCTAATCGAGAGGTGAAAACTAAAAAAAATTTACTAAATTTGTAACCTGATTTAACATCATAGTTAGAACAATGCGAATTAAACCGCAAATTCGCACCAAATAGGGAGCTTTAGCGACTAAAGTCCCCTCCCTGAAGGAGGGGATTTAGGGGTGGGATAAGAAAACAGAAGGAAAAACCTGTAGTTTTCCACTCCGTAATTGCTCAAAAAACGAATATTTTTCAAACCTTAAGCAGGCATGAATAATGAAACTACTCGATAAATTATCGAACGCATATAAAGGATTCTTCCGTCGTCGTAGAGTTAGCGTCATCAACCCTGCTAATAATCACGAAGAGTGGTTTACTCACGTGTCACCTATGGGGTTGGTATCTAGGGTGATATCTGTTATTATATTTGTATTTATTGTTGTGCTGTTTCTAGCTGGATACACCTCTATACTACAGCTATTTCCTGAATACCTAACCGAAAGCGATAAGACCAGAAACTCACTGCTCAAATCGATGGCAAAGATTGACTCAATCGAGGCTAATATTTTTAATATGCGAGCCTTTAATGATAATATCGCACTGATAATGGAGGGTAATAGCCCAATAACATATAGCCAAACCTCTCTAGATACCCTATCTCTTCAGGCGGGAACAACCATACAGAACAACATAGATATACTACTGCGAGAGCAGATGGAGTTGAGCGAGAGATATAATCTCAACTATCAATCAAAAGATGCGATAAAATCGACAGTGAGTTATATAGATTTTGTGCCACCTATCGAAGGAATAATAATTCAACCTTTCGATAAATCTAAAGGAGAGTGTGGTATTAAGATGACATCATCAACTAAAACTATGATTTACGCATCGGATGGAGGCGTTGTAATGAGTTCTATATGGAGTCCCGATTTTGGATATATTATCCAGATAATACACCCAACAGGGAGCATATCTGTATATAGACATCTATCTAAATCTCTTGTCGAGAAGGGTGAAAATATAGGACGAGGCGAGGTTATAGGTTATAATAACGAGGCTGAAGAGGATGGCTCTCAGCTCTTCGAGTTTGAATTGTGGATTGATGGCAAGCCAGTAAACCCAGAACATTACATTAATTTTTAATCACAATGATGCAACGACTAGCTGTATTAGGCTCAACAGGCTCTATTGGTAAGCAGACGCTTGATATTATCAGAGATAATCCGGAGCTATATGAGCTTCGTGTATTGGTGGCTAATAACTCCTGGCAAGAGCTCGTGGAGCAAGCTATCGAATTTGAGGTAGATAGCGTGGTTATTGCTCAAGAGTCCCTATATAAAAATTGTGTTGAAGCACTGAAGGATTACCCCGTAAAGGTATATACCGGCAGTGATGCTATCGAGGATGTTGTCACATGGGGTGAGGTTGATGTTGTTATCAACGCAATGGTTGGATACTCAGGGTTGCGACCTACCGTTGCTGCAATACGTGCAGGTAAGAAGATAGCCCTAGCTAATAAAGAGACGTTGGTTGTTGCTGGTGAAGAGATTATGCGTCTGGCAATAGAGCATAAAACACCAATTCTACCAATCGACTCGGAGCACTCCGCAATATTTCAATGTTTATCGGGTGAGTCGTCACCGGTTAAACGCCTGATTCTAACATGTAGTGGAGGTTCATTTCGCAACTACACCTACGAACAACTCTCGTCGGTGAGTGTCGAAGAGGCTCTACGACATCCACAATGGAGCATGGGGGCTAAAATAACCATCGACTCAGCCACGTTAGTAAATAAAGGTTTCGAGGTAATCGAGGCGCACTGGTTATTTGGAATGCCAGCCGAGAAGATAGATGTAATAATCCATCCTCAGGCGGTGATACACTCAATGGTGGAGTTTGAAGATGGAGCTATCAAGGCTCAGTTAGGCACTCCCGATATGCATATCCCGATAGCTTATGCTCTGAGCTATCCACACAGGTTGAATAAGAGCTACGAGAGGTTTGACTTTTTGAGCAACCCAACACTCAGCTTCGAGGCTGTTGATGAGAAGAAATACCCCGCTTTGGGGCTTAGTTACGAAGTTCTTCGACGTGGAGGAAGTGCTGCATGTACCATGAATGGAGCAAACGAAGTCGCTGTAGCTAAATTCTTAAATGGCGAGTGTGGATATCTCGATATTGTGGCATCGATAGAGTATGCTCTCTCGAAGTGTGGTTTTATAACCCACCCAACACTAGATGATTACGCCCAGGTTGATATCGAATCAAGAGCCTTGGCTAATGAATATTTGAAAAATATATAGTAAAAATATGGAAATTTTAATTAGAACAGTTCAGTTTATAATCGCACTATCAATACTTATTGGTATTCACGAGTTTGGTCACTTTATCGTAGCGCGCCTCTTCAAGATACGTGTGGATAAGTTCTATATCTTCTTCGACCCATGGTTCTCGATTGCCAAGTGGAAATGGGGTGAAACGGAGTATGGTATAGGATGGTTACCTCTGGGTGGATATTGTAAGATATCGGGCATGATTGACGAGAGTATGGATAAAGAACAGCTAGCACAAGAGCCTAAGCCTTATGAGTTTCGTTCGAAACCAGCGTGGCAGCGATTGTGTGTGTCAGCAGCGGGTGTTGTGATGAATATTCTGTTGGCTGTGGCTATCTACTCTACCGTAAGTTATATCTATGGCGAGCAGTATATCGCAAATGAGGATGTCGAGTGGGGAAGTAACTTTAACCAAGCCGGTGAGGAGTTAGGTTTTGTCGATGGAGACAAAATTCTCACAATCGATGGAGAGAGTATTGAGCGTTATGCCGATATTCTTCCTCTACTGATTATCACCGACCGCGATAGAGAGGTGGTAGTTGAGCGTGATGGAGAGGCTCAAACTATCAATATAGCGATGGATAGACTCATTGAGTTGCGTGCAGACAAAGCTATATACTCCGATCTATTAACGCCTATATCTCCATATGTTATCGACTCTGTTATCTACGAGTCGAGCATTGAACTTCTGGAGAAAGGCGACCAGATTATCGCATATCGAGGCGAGAAGATTATTGATATGTATGCTCTAATTGACTCCATTCGTCAGGATGCAGGAGGAGTTGCACCAGTATCAATTCTTCGTGGTGGTAAGAGTATAAACCTTGATATACCAGTGCATTTCGATGGTCGTATTGGTGTTATGACAGGTAATAGCATTCCAACACGTGTATCAAACTACTCACTTTTGGGGTCTATTCCTGCGGGATTTGTCCGCACAGGAAAGACCATCTCGTCATATTGGTCTCAGCTGGCGATGATTGTAAAACCCGAAACCAAACTCTACAAAGAGGTGGGTGGTTTTGTAGCTATCGCAGGTATCTTCTCAACTCAGTGGAACTGGCTCGATTTCTGGTTGAAGGTGGCTTACTTTTCGGTTATGCTCGCTGTGATTAATATTCTACCAATCCCAGCACTCGATGGAGGACACGTACTATTTACACTTTGGGAGATAATTACTGGGCGCAAACCAAGCGATAAATTCTTGGAGATTACCCAATTTATCGGAATGATACTTATCATCGCTCTCTTTGTTTTTGCAAACGGAAGCGATATGTTTAGACTCTTCAAATAGAGGTTATGGCAAAGGTTAAGAGGGCATATTTCTGTAAGAACTGCGGTTTTGAGTCGCCTAAATGGTTAGGACGATGCACTTCGTGTGGTGAGTGGAACACATTCACCGAGGAGATTATCTCCAAAGAGTCTAACTCCAACAACCTTGCAGCGTCTCTACTCTCACACACCACTAGCCGACCACAGCGAGTTGGCGATATTGAGCAGGCTAACTACCACCGTATCGACCTTGGACTCAGCGAAGTTAATCGAGTCCTTGGAGGCGGAATGGTTAAGGGTTCGCTGATTCTTTTGGGCGGAGAGCCAGGTATCGGAAAATCTACCCTCTCGTTACAAATAGCTTTAGCGGATAACCATCTCAAGAGCCTCTATGTGTCGGGTGAGGAGTCTGCCGAGCAGATTAAGATGCGTGCCGATAGATTGGGAGTGGGTAATGAAGAGTGTCTGATATACCCCGAAACACTTCTGGAAAATATTATAACTCAGATTGAGAATATCGAGCCTGAGTTGGTGGTTATAGACTCAATCCAGACCATCTACACCAACCTTTTGGAGTCCTCAGCGGGAAGTGTTTCTCAAATTAGAGAGTGCGCTGCTACCCTGCTGAAAATTGCAAAATCACGTAATATCTCAATTATTATCATCGGACATATAACCAAGGAGGGAACTATCGCAGGCCCTAAAATATTGGAACATATAGTCGATGTAGTGCTCCAATTCGAGGGCGATGCCAACCATATATACCGTATCCTGCGAGGTACGAAGAATCGTTTTGGTGCAACATTCGAGATTGGTCTTTTCGAGATGATAGAGAGCGGATTACAAGCTGTCGAGAACCCTTCGGAGATACTACTTTCGCACTACGATATACCCCTTAGCGGCATTGCTGTAGGTGCTGCCGTTGATGGCATTCGACCATATCTCATTGAGGTTCAGGCTCTAGCCACTTCAGCTGCGTATGGAACTCCACAACGCAACGCAACGGGTTACGACACCAAGAGGATGAATATGTTACTGGCGATTATCGAGAAACGTGTAGGGTTAAAGATGTACCAAAGGGATATCTTCTTGAACTTTGCAGGAGGTTTCAAGGTTGCCGACACAGGGCTGGACTTATCAATCATAGCGGCGGTGATATCGTCATATTTCGATAAACCTATTGCCGAGGGGGTCTGTTGCGCAGGTGAAGTTGGTCTATCGGGCGAGGTTCGACCAGCCACACGAACCGAACATCGCATAAGCGAGGCGGCGCGTCTAGGTTTCAAGAAAATCATCGTTTCAGCATATATTGGCAAGGGCGTTAAACGCCATAAAGGTATCCAGGTGGTCGAAATTGAGAGTATCGACCGCTTGGCAAAGGAGCTATTTAGTTAGATACTAATTGAAAAAAATAAAGATGGAAAAGTTAACTATTATCACTGGCGGAGGCTCAGGTTTGGGTATTGAACTTGCACGCATAATCTCGAAAGAGGAGGCTGTGTGTATCGTTGGAAGAGATGGCGCAAAGTTAGATAGGGCAAAAGCAAACCTTGAGGCAGATGGTGCAAAGTGCATTATCACACGTAGTGCAGATGTGGCAAATGATGTTCAAGTTAAGGAGCTATTTCTCTCACTCAAAGAGTACCATATCCACAGAGTCATCAACTGCGCAGGAGTTGGCAAGTTTGGCAATCCCGAAGATATCACCACCGAGATGGTCGAGGAGCTAATAGGCTCAAACCTACTCTCGGTTATATATATGTCATCTACAGCGATTGGATATATGAAGGAGTTGGGTGGCTCGATAGTAACTATTCTATCAACAGCAGCGGTTAAGGGCACAGCTACCGAGTCAATCTACTGCGCCTCGAAGTGGGGAGCAAGAGGCTATTGCGAGTCGTTGAAGGCGGCATTCAAAGGTAGCAACATTAAGATTCTGACAGTCTGCCCAGGTGGTATCAACACCCCATTCTGGTCTGAGAGCTGTGGTCGCACTCCAAATGTCGAGAGCTTTATGAAAGCCGAGGAGCTGGCCGACGTTATCTACTACAACATCAAGGATAAAGATTCGCTCTACTGCTCCGATATCCTAATCGAAAGATTATAAAGAGAGAATTAGTAAGGCGTCATTGCGGCCTCCGAGCCGCAATGACGTTTAGGTGAAGAGAAGTGTATAAGAAAAGAGAGACTTTTAGTCTCTCTTTTTCTACATTCCTCCAGCTCTGTTTAGTCCCATCGCAAGGGCTTCAGCCATCTGATTTAGTCCATCGCCAAGTTTGCTACCGACCATCATCTTCATCATCATATTTAGCTCGACATGCAACACCAGGCGCATACGTGTATCACGCTCCGAGACCGACTGAAGTTGAACCCAGAATGTGAAATCCATCGGAACACCGCCATCATCGCCTACAATCTTAACCTGTTTATTCTCAACAACCTCATCCATCTTTAGTTTTACGGTGAAGCCTTTAGCTTTGAATGAACATCTATCCGCTGTCGCCTCCCACGCCTCGACCTTATCAGCGAGTGCTGGTGTGAGGTTGTCGAAACGACTAATTACTCTAAATACATCCTCTGCTGAGAGGAGTATCTGTTGCTGTTTTGATTCGTATTTCTCCATGATTAATAGATTTTAAAAGTGCGTTGTTCCTCATCTCCGACCTCGATTTCGACTGTCATAGCATCATCTGGGAGTAGAGCTTCGATATTCTCAGGCCACTCGATAAGCGAAATGTTTCCCGACGAGAGATACTCCTCGAAACCCAAATCAAGAGCCTCCTCAATTTTTGTTATGCGATACATATCGAAGTGATAAATCGACTCGTCGTCGCTTATCATATAGTCGTTAACTATAGCAAATGTCGGACTGGTGACACAATCCTCAGAGCCAGCCTTAGCCACAATCTCACGAATTAGAGTTGTCTTTCCAGCACCCATCGGGGCACGAAACAGAACAACCGTGCGACCATTCAGCTCATCGAGAATAGTTTGCGCCACTTGGGCTAATCCTTGTAGTGAATTTATCTCTATAATCTTCATTATCATGCCAATTAAGGTTTGAAAAAATATTCGTTTTTTGAGCTGCTACGGAGCAAGAATCTAGTGATTTTTCTCTTTTATATTCTTACCCCACCCCTAATCCCCTCCCTCAGAGAGGGGACTTTGAGCTTCGCTCTTCACCCCTCACGCTCGGCAAAGCTCGAATAAATTCGGCTATGCCCTCACTTAATCGGGGCGTTGGGTCGCTAAAGCTCCCTATTTGATGCGAATTTACGGTTTAATTCTTAAACCTTAATTCGCATTAATCTCCTTTATGCAATTATTTCGCAACAAAGATAAAAAATATTTACCTATCACACAATAAAAGGCGGAAAATCGCATTTATTACAAAAAGAATAGTTACATTTGCATAATAGGTGGTGGGTGGTTATCCACTGGTTAATTAAACAAAAGAAGATATGGTAAAGATATTGTGGGTAGATGACGAAGTTGAGCTATTGAAGGCTCATATACTTTTCTTGAAGTCTAAAGGTTACGATGTAGAGACATGTAATAATGGTTATGATGCCATTGATATGTTGGCACAGACTGCCTACGACCTTGTTATTTTGGATGAGATGATGCCTGGTATGACAGGTCTAGAGACTCTACCTCAGCTCAAGGATGTACGTCCCGACACTCCAATTATAATGGTTACAAAGAGCGAGGAGGAGAATATAATGAACAAGGCGATTGGTTCGAAAATCGCCGACTACATTATCAAACCCGTCAACCCTAATCAGGTGCTGCTCTCAATCAAGAAGTGCGTCCATTCACAGCAGTTGGTAACCGAGCAGACCACGGCGGATTATCGCTCGGAGTTTGGTCGAATCAGTTCTCAGCTACAGATGGCGGACAACTTCTCGGATTGGATTAACCTCTATCGCAAGTTGATATCGTGGGAGATAGAGCTATCGGAGTCTACCGATGAGAGTCTGCGTGATATTATCAACTACCAGAAGGATGAGGCAAATAATGAGTTCTCTAAGTTCGTGACACGCAACTACTTCTACTGGATTAACAATCGTCAGGAGGATAGTCCTCTTATGTCTCACATGCTTATGCGTGATAAGATTTTCCCTCTTGTCGACGCAGGTGAGAAGACTACCCTACTTCTAATCGACAACTTTAGATACGACCAGTGGCGTAGCGTGGCTCCGATGTTGCGTGGATACTTCGACGTTGATACCGATGACTTCTACTGTTCGATTCTTCCAACAGCTACGCAGTATGCACGTAATTCGATATTCTCAGGGCTTATGCCTCTATCTATCTCGAAGTTAATGCCCGACAAGTGGGTGTTCGATAACGAGGAGGGTGGCAAGAACCTACATGAGGAGGAGTTCCTACGTCGACTTATGGCTAAGAGTGGAAAAGATTACTCTCTAACCTTCGACAAGATTATCCGCCCAGAACAGGGTCGTCGCCTAATTGATAATATACAACATGTCTACGATGCGGACTTCTCGGTTATTGTCTATAACTTCCTCGATATCCTATCACACGCAAGAACAGAGACCGATATAATCCGTGAGTTAACCGAGGATGAGGCATCATTCCGTTCGTTGACTCGTTCATGGTTTGAACACTCTGATTTGTATGTTATATTGAAGATGTTATCCGAGCGTGGACACAACGTTATCATCACATCCGACCACGGTACAATACGTGTGGATAACCCAATTAGAGTCACTGGCGATAAGGAGACATCATCAAACTTACGCTATAAAACAGGGCGTAACCTCTCGTATAACCATCGTGAGGTCTATGAGGTGCAACGTCCCGAAGATATACAGCTACCATCGAGCAACCTAACATCGAGCTTTATCTTCGCATATAAGAGCGATTTCTTGGTCTATAACAACGATGCCAATCGACATATCCGCTACTATCGCAACACCTTCCAGCATGGAGGTATCTCGATGGAGGAGATGATTGTGCCATATATTGTCCTCAAACCTAAAGGAGGCAAGTAATTAAGAATCTGTTTAAATTTCTCTCACTTAAACAAGTTCTAAGCGATTTTGGTTTGCAAAGATGATTTTTTTATCTATCTTTGTACTCCTTTTAGGCTCTATAGTTCAAGGGATAGAATGAAGGTTTCCTAAACCTTAGATTCGCGTTCGAGTCGCGGTGGAGCTACACAAGGGTTGAGTGATAATGGGTGGAGTAAATTATTACCATCCAATTTAATAACTACCTATTATGCCAAGCAAATATAGTAGAGTTTTAACCATAGCAGGAAGCGACTCTGGCGGAGGAGCTGGTATTCAAGCCGATATCAAGGCGATATCTGCGATGGGATGTTTTGCAACTTCCGCAATCACAGCAATCACAGCTCAGAACACACTAGGTGTCAGGGCAATACACCCTGTTCCGCTAGATATTATCGAATCTCAAATCTCAGCCGTACTCGAAGATATCGGAACGGACGCTATCAAAATCGGAATGATTAACACTTCGCAAGTTGTTGAAGTTATCGTCTCGATGCTCGACAGATTTGAAATTCGCAATGTGGTTCTCGACCCTGTGATGGTTGCAACCTCTGGCGACCCTCTAATCAAGGATGAGGCTATGGCGGCAATCAAAGAGCTACTTATTCCACGTGCACGAGTAATTACCCCAAATATCCCTGAAGCTGAAATTCTGTTAGGTGAGAAGATTACCTCACAGAGTCAACTCCCCGAAGCGGCACGTAAATTATCGATGAATGGGAAGATTTCGGTTCTTCTCAAAGCGGGTCATCTAGAGGGTGATACTCTCACCGACATACTCTACAACGCTGAGGATGATACTATTGTAGAGCTAACTTCTAAAAAGATAGATACTCCAAACACTCACGGTACGGGGTGTACCCTCTCCTCTGCACTTGCTGCGGCGTTGGCTAAGGGATTACCACTGACTCAAGCCACTCAGAGCGCTAAGGAGTATATCACCTCAGCCATCGAGTCGGGTGCCGCGTATAAAATCGGAGAGGGTCATGGTGCTGTAAATCACTTCTTTGCTCTATAACCATGGTCTCGGTTATTGTCCCAATATATAATGTTGGCTCTGAGATAGAGGCGTGTCTAAACTCCCTCGCCGCACAAGATTATAGCCACTACGAAGTGATACTCGTAAACGATGGGTCGAGTGATAATTCAGCTGAGACATGTGCCAAATATTGCCAAAAATCAGAGTTATTCAGATATATCGAACAGAGTAATCAAGGTGTTGCAGCAGCTCGTCAAGTGGGTGTCGAAGCGTCTAAAGGAGAGTTTGTTATCTTTGTCGACGCAGATGATTCACTGCCTCAAGGAGCTATCTCAACACTAGTTCAATCTATTGAAAATGAGGATAGTATAGATATAGTTTGCTCTGGATATAGAGTCCACACCTTCAAAAAAAATTACTCTAAAAGACTCACTCCACTCACTCTCAGTCAAGATGAGTGGATTAAAGCTCTGCTGCTAGACGAGGTCTCTCACGAACCTTGGGCGAAGATATTTCGTCGTAGACTTTTTAACAAAGAGAGCTTTCCAAGGCTTAAACGAGGACAGGATTGGTTATCGAATATCGAGGTAGCATCGAGAGTCAACAGGGTTCGGATGATTAACGAGCTCTGTTATAACTATAATCATCGCACAAGCTCAACAATGCGAACGCATAGCTACAACCTACTAAGCGACAAAGAGTTATGTGATAAGGTTAAGGCTATACTCCAACAGAGTAACATCTACGAGAAGTATCGTGATGAACACTCTAGGATGTCGCTGAATCAGATATTCATAACTCTGGCAAAGGGTACGAGAGTTAACCTATCGAATAAGTGGGTAGATGAGGTTTACACCTCGACTACCCACCTTAAACTCACCCTGCGTGAACAAATAGCAAGAGCCGCCATTAAGTGGCAGCTCTTTCAATTGCTTCTGCAATCTATCGCACGAATCTATCGTAAATTCTAGAGCAACGCTCTTATTTCATCGCAACACTCCTTAGCTCGCGCTGTAACGAATTGATATCCATTGATACCTAATCGTCGTGCTGTCTCAATATTCTCAGGGCGGTCGTCGACAAACAACGACTCCGCAGGGTCTAGCTCAAAACGCTCCAAAAGTATCTTATAGATAGCCTCTTCGGGCTTTACACTACCCTGCTCACACGATACAACCTCACCATCGAATAGCTTATAGACGTCATGTCTGCGCAACATAGCGATATAATCCCTCGACATATTCGAGAGGACATATAGCTTATAACCTCTCTGCTTTAGCTCACGTACGAGAGCCTCCGTTGCAGGGATTGGCTCTTGGGTCTCGATTGTTATCTTGATATACTCCTCACACAGCTCCTTGCTACACCCCTTCGTCTGGCATAGGTGCTCTATGGTCTGAGCTAAAGTGCGTGTACCACGATCATACTCCTCCCAGAACTCAGGCATCTTCTTATCGGTTATAAACGAGAAGAACTCAATCACTTCCGAAGCAACCTTCGAGGGGTCTCTGGCGAAGAGTACTCCGCCCAAATCAAATATTATGCTCTTCACTATAGTGCAGATATAACAGCTTCAATCAGAGCATCAGCAACCTTTAACTTCTCAATATTGGGTTTACCAATTATCTCAACAGGCTCTGAGACACACTCCCATTTATTCCCCTCAGCGATAGCAACCAACCCCTTAACACCTCCACCATTCCAGCTTCCTGTGCCAAAAATACCCCACGACTTACCCTTAACAGCGCAGTGAGATAGGATATTACATAGAGTCTCCATCGAGGTAAATACTCCGCCATTATATGCACAGCTACCCAAGAGAACAACTCTGCTTCGCCACACCTCTGTTAGGATATACGAAGGGTCGCTCTTCGATACATCAAAGACCTTAACCCCTTTAACTCCTCTATTAGCCAACGAGATAGCGATATAGTCAGCCATCGACTCATTGAATCCATACATCGAGGCGAAAGCTATCACAACACCACCATCGACACTCTGAGCAGACCACTTCTGGTATAGACTCAATAGTTCGGTGATATATTTACTCCATACCACACCATGCACAGGGCATATTCGCTTGATATCCATTGCGGATAACTTTGTCAACGCTTTGCTCACCATCATGCTATACTTACCCACAATATTTGAGTAGTAACGCAACATCTCATCCTCGATATCCTTAATCGAAGTTAGTTGCTCATCCATCAGAGCTCCATCCACCGCGCCAAATGAACCAAACGCATCGGCTGAGAATAGAGTCGAGGTCTTGGTCTCAAAAGTCATCATAGTCTCAGGCCAGTGAATCCATGGAGTTAGCACAAATTGAAGTGAGTGTTCACCCAATTCAAGAGTGTCACCATCCTTAATTTCAACTAAATTGGCAACCTCACCAAGATATGATTTAAGAATCTCAAATGTCTTTTTATTACCATATATCTCGACAGAAGGATATTGAGCAATAACGCTCTTTATCTCACCAGAGTGATCTGGTTCGAGGTGGTGAATTACCAGATAATCAAGCGATTTGTCACCAATAACTTGTTTGATAGTATCGAGTAGTTCATCTCCGAACGAGCTATGAATAGTGTCGAAAAGAGCTGTCTTCTCGTCGTTGATAATATAACAATTATACGCTACTCCCGATGGAAGAGGTATATGATTTTCGAATAGTTGTGTACGACGGTCATTTGCTCTGAGCATATATATTCCATCGCTTAATTTTTGTGAAAATAGCATTAATTACTCTATAAAAATTTGTTACAAAAAAGTAAAAAAGGTGACTATATGCCACCTTTTTATCAATTACAGTTCGTTGAATACATCAACTCCTTGATCGCATAGGGGACATACCCACTCTTGCGGAAGTTCTTCAAAAGGCGTACCAGCTGGTACTCCACTCTCGATATCTCCTACCTCTGTGTCATATATATAACCACAGATACTACACTCATACTTTGCCATATTTGTTACTTTTAGTTAAAAAATCTTTTTAATATATTGGGCAGACAGCCGATACAAACTTCATCTCCTCTGGATGATGCATTGTCCAGACTATCTCGCCACTCTTTGTTAGCTCGATTAGGATAGGCTGAGTCAAATCACCCTTGTGTCCTAACCAGTTAGCCATCATTAAGTTTCCATTTTTAAGGAGTGAAATCTCAGCTCCATACTCGATATTTACACTCTCCGAGAGAGCTTTCTTATCGCTAACGGTTGAGAGCTCACCACTCTTACCATCAATTTTGTAGATGTAACCAGAGTGTCCACACGCTGCGTAGCAATCACCACTCTTCTTATCCTGAACAATCGAGAATGCACCATTCTCTAGAGCAGTCTCAGCGATTACCTCACCCTTTTTATTAAGTTCAACAACCTTCTTCTTCGCGATAATAGGGAGTAGATATCCACCCTTATTGCTCTGACGCATTTGACGCATCTGAGAGTGAGCCTTCTCAACTCCTGTGTCGTATGTTAGATTCTTTGTAACCTCGCCCTTTTTATTAAGTTCAACGATACGCATTGGAGTACCACAAACTCCAAGAAGGAATCCACCCTTAATCTCAGAGATAGATTGAATCTCCTCACCTTCACCCGCTTTATAGTCGAAGATAACATCACCATCGAGGGTTACACACTTAGCACCTTGCTTATATGAGAATGCAACATTGCCACTTTTGGTGTAGGCAACACTATTACACTCACTCTTCTCTGGAGTCTTGTAACTCCACTCAATCTCACCCGATGCACGATTGATTATAGCAACCATACCCGAACCAGAGCCTCCAACTAGGAGTCTCTCTTGAGCTATCAACTGCACTGAAAATAGCAGTGCAAATGCGAAAATAGTTAACTTTTTCATTCTATTAAATTTTACTTTTTATCTCTGTTTACAAAATAAATCGAACGCTAAATTACTATATAAATCGTGAGAAACAAAATTTTCAGACTTTTTTTATTCAAAAAAAATAAAAATAGGCAGGTGTGAGCTATATCCACCAAGATACCTGCGACCATCAAAGGTGGCAAGAGGAGCTACTCTATCACGAGTTAACAACCACTCTTTTATATAGATACCTCCAACCGCACCACTCAGAGATGGAGTAACGGCTACCCTATCCTCCACTCTCCAACCTTTTGATGTGGAGATATTGCCATATCCTCGCTTTTCATGCTCGACAAGTAGGTCACTCAGCGGCAGATGCTCTATCTGCTCCTGAGTGTAGCGACCCATTAACACCGCCTTGGAGTTGGGATTTATACTCTCCACCTCATCGAGATACCTCCCCGAAGTGGTAGCTACGATAGTTAACTCTTCACCATACACCTCACCCTCGACAATCAACATATCACCTCGCAGGGTAACCCTATCTATAAAGAGAATATCGCCAAAATAGAGCAGCGTAAAACCCAATCCATTGAGTGAGTTGCCTTTTTTATGAATAAAGCTATAATCCTCCTGTGACGCCATAACAATATCCCCACTTACCCCTCTGGACTCAACACCATATAGTATAATGATTGGCAATCTCATCGAATCTATTACTGCTGCGATATTCTCAACTTTATGCTCATACCTCTCCTTGCCCCAATTACCTCTACCACTTGGCGTAAAATCATCGTCGTAATAGTTAGGAGATGGAATAGTATCGTAGAGCGATTCAACATCCCAAAAAGCTATGCTAACCTTTGATTCTGAGGCAAATAGCGATAGGGATATAGCTATCAATAAGAGAGTTGTAGGGATATAACGAGACATAGTTAACGTAATTATTACGCAAAAGTAAAAATATTTTGGTTATTCTCCAAAATATATCTACTTTTGTAGTAATAAACGTTTGAAACTTTAATTGAATATAATTTAAATCTAAAACTAAAACCTAGTGATTATGAAAAGAAACCTATTACTAATCGCACTGATGATGACACTCTCTGCTGCCAACATCTATGCGCAAAAGGCTAAACTTATCTACACGACCGAGTCGGATAGATGGGTCGAGGCGAAGAAGTCTGTTAAAATCAACAAAGAGGCTCAAGAGGCTGATATCACTATCTACACAGACCAACCTCTACAGGTAGTAGATGGAGTTGGTGGTTCATTCAACGAGCTTGGATGGGATGCAATCCAGACTCTACCTTCAGCTAAAGCTCAAGAGGTTATCGATGCTCTATTCTCGGCTCAAGGTTGTAACTTCTCGATGTGTCGTCTACCAATCGGTGCTAGTGACTACGCGTTGAGCTGGTACTCATCTAATGAGTCTCACCAAGATTTTGTAATGCGTGACTTCAATATCGATCGCGACCGCTACATCCTTATGAAGTATATCAAGGCTGCTCTTGCGGTACGCCCTGATTTGCAACTATGGGCTTCACCTTGGTGCTCACCATCATGGATGAAGATTAACGAGCACTACTCTACTCGCGGAGGCGATTGGGGTAATCGTACAAATGGTAATAGAATGGCTGAGGGAGCTGACGTATTCAACCACGCTACAGCCTTCAATATGCAGGAGAGATACCTTAAAGCATACGCTCTATACTTCTCGAAGTTCGTTCAGGCTTATGCAGCTGAGGGTGTTGAGCTATTCGCTATCATGCCACAAAACGAGATTGCTTACGCTCCAAACTGGCCTAGCTGTACATGGAGAGCTGAGGATTTCTCATACTTTATCGGTAAATTCCTAGGCCCTCAGTTCGAGGCAGATGGTATCGAGACTGATATCTGGTTGGGAACTATCAACTGGTCTAACCCTAACTACTGTGAGACAATCCTCGACAACGATGACGCATCAAAGTATATCAAGGGAGTAGGTTTCCAATGGGGTGGCGAGAGAGCTCTACCTTCAATTAGCAAAAACTACCCACACCTTAAATTCATGCAGACCGAAAATCGTTGTGGTGAGAATGAGAACGATTGGACTTCGCTGGTTAGTAGCTGGAACAGCATGGTTCACTACTTCCAAAACAATAGCAACGCATACCTATATTGGAACATGGTTCTCGATAAAGAGGGTATGAGTGCTTGGGGATGGCCTCAAAACTCGATGATTTCAATCGACAGAGAGACGGGAGATGTTATCTACAACGACGAGTTCTACCTATTCAAACACCTTTCACACTTTGTTCAACCAGGAACTCAAGTGCTTTCAGCATCTGAGGGTAAAAACCACCTAGCTTTCCGCCTTAACGATGGTAGCACTATGTTGTTGGTCTACAACCCTGATGAAGAGGCTAAGAGTGTAACTGTTCAGGCGGGTGATGTGAATATCACAACTCAGCTTCAAGCTAAATCAATCAACTCGTTGGTAATTGAATAATTTTCAAACCACTATTTTGAGTGAATTAAGATTTGAAAATCAAATTTTAATTCGCTCAAAATAAGGAGCTTTAGCGACTCAAAGTCCCCTCCCAGAGGGAGGGGATTAGGGGTGGGGTAAGAATATAAAAGAGAAAAACTAGTAGATTCTAACCTTGTAACAGCTCAAAAAAAAAGAAAAGTAATTTTAAACCACTATTAATAATGAAGAGAGTATTTTTAACACTGCTTCTTGCAGTCGCTACTTTAAGTCAGGTATCAGCACAGAGCGTTGTGGTTGATAGCAAACTTGAAGGTGAGCAATTTGAGAAATTCTGGAATGTCTGCGTTGGTGCAGGACGTGCAAATGAGGCTCTAAGAGCTGGATGGTTGGAGCATATGGAGCTAGCACAGAAAGAGTGTGGTTTCCAAAGTGTTCGTTTCCATGGTCTATTCCACGACGATATGTTCCCTATCATCGAGGAGAAGGGTAAACTTGTCTACAACTGGCAATATATCGACGATGTATTCGACAGATTACTAGCCCTTAACGTTCGTCCATTTGTTGAGCTAGGTTTCTTCCCTGCGGCTTTGGCAGCAGAGAATAGCAAGACTCAGTTCTGGTGGAAAGGAAATGTTACTCCAGACGAGAGCAAGTTCGGAATGTGGCACGACTTTATCAAAGCCTTCACTCAACACTGTGTTGATCGCTATGGTCTTAAAGAGGTTAGAACTTGGTACTTCGAGGTGTGGAATGAGCCTAACTTGGTGGCTGGATTCTGGGATGGAACACGTTCTCAATACTTCGAGTTGTACAAGCAGTCGGCTCTAGCTATCCGCTCTGTTGATGAGAAGTTGCGTGTTGGTGGTCCATCTACTAGTAACTTCGTTCCAGATGCTCGTCACGATGGTGAGGTTCAAGATAACACAGCTTTCAACGCTTTGTTGGCAACCGAGGATATCAACACATTGGATTGGAAAGGTGTTTGGATTCTTGACTTCTTGAATTATTGCGAGAAGGAGAATCTTCCTGTTGATTTTATCAGCTGCCACCCTTACCCAACCGATTATGCACTAGACCCAATCGTAGGTCGTCACCGCGGATTGACTCGTAACGTAGATGCTACAACTACCGATATCAAGTGGTTGAATAAGGCTATCGCTGAGAGTGCATTCCCAGATGCTGAGATTCACCTAACAGAGTGGAACACTTCACCTAATAGCCGTGATGCAATGCACGATAGACTACCTGCTGCGGCATATATCGTTAAGACTAACCTCGACTGTATCGGTTTGACTAACTCTCTTGCATTCTGGACATTCACCGACGTATTCGAGGAGAAGGGCGGCGGTTCATCTATCTTCCATGGCGGTTTTGGTATGATTAACTACCAAGGTATCGTTAAGCCTAGCTTCCACGCATATAGAATGCTTAACGCATTGGGTGATATCGAGTTATACAAAAATGATGAATTATTTGTATCTCGTCGTTCTGACAACGATAAGATTGTAGCTCTTGCCTACAACTACCCTATCGAGTACTACAACGCAGTTCCAGATGGAACTAACAAGCGTGAAGAGGGAACATCTCGCCAGATTGATTTAACTCTTGTAAATCTAGCTCCAGGCCAGATGTTCAGAGTTGAGATTCTTGATACTAATAGCGGAAATATCCACAACTACTGGGAGGCAATGGGCAAACCAGAGCCACCAACACGTGAGCAAGTTGTCGAGATGAAGAAGTTCGCCGAGAACCTACGCACTGAGATGGTTACAGCTGACAAGGATGGTAAGTGTGTTATCAAACACACCGTAACACCTTGGAGTGTTGTTCTAATCGAGCAGATTAACTAATCCGAGAGGATTGATAAATAGAGTGGAGTGGCTTATGAGTCACTCCATTTTTTTATGCACCTCACTCAGAATCCTATCTTGCTAATATAATCACTATTAGCTTCGATATCAAAATCAAAAATCAAAGCAAAATAGCTCATACTATTTTTAAGCAGAAAAACTTAAACAGATTCTAACTAGATTCAAAAAAAAGCACTATCTTTGCAGCTCTCTACTTTCAGAGATATGCACGCAAAAAATGGGGATGACCGGTTTTGACAGCGGGCAGAGTTTGATTGTAAGCACGTCGAGCGTTGTGTGGTGGCTCGTAAATCCCAATGCTCAAATTTCAAATGGCAATAACAGCTATTCATTCGCTGCCTAATTTTCAAGGAGAATTGGCTTAATTACAGGGTCCAAGGAGTCCCAGTAACGAATATCCCGCATTCGAGTTCCGCTCTTTAATTTGAAGGCTTATGGGGTATCAACAATTTAGAGATAGTGTTTTGGGTCGTCCCGACCAAGATGCGAAATTTAGGGACTGGGACTTAAAGTCGGTGGTCGTCAACCAGCTTTAAGTAGAAGGATTCAATGTCGACTAAACGTGTAGAAAGCCTTCGGGCTCCCTGTTTGGACGCGGGTTCGACTCCCGCCATCTCCACAGAAAACGGGTGTAAACCAGCTATTCAGCTCTGTTTACACCCGTTTTTATATCCCAACCTGCTCAGCTCGTAGGGTTAGTTTTAATCCATCATTTAATCCATCACCACCTCTGCTAATTAGATAAAAACTCACCTACCATTAAAGTTTATCCATTAATTCAGCCGTGCGCACAAGAGCAGCGATTATACGTTGATAGTGCTGTAAATCATCAAATGTTAATTTTTTGCCTTTGCGGTCTTTGAGCCACTTTTGGGCTGGTTGATAACCTCCTATGTAGTGATTCCACGCTGTTAGAGGCACTCCGCTGAAGTATTGAGTATCATTGATATAAATATCAAGCTGTCCCTCCGTTACAGATTGTTTAGCGGAGATAGTCTCGACTATATTACTACCATTATCACCATCTATAAGAAATGGTGTTATTATTGGTGGTAACTCATCCATTAAGTGTATGCGCCTTAGTTCACCTCCTATTGTTGCAATCGAGAACATCTGCTCTGCGCTTTCGGGGTAAGGAATACGTGGAAAGTCAACCTTTAAAAACTCCTTGTATTGCTCTCGGTAGGCAGGTGTGTGTAGTACTCCATATATGTAATCGAGTAGATCTATTGGTGCAAATTTATCTGCATTGCCAGACTTTTCTGCCTCAAATATCAATCCTGTTCGAGATGCAATACCCTCGATAATCTCAACTTTGAGGTTGGGAGTTCTCACAGATATATCCATTAAAGTTTGATTATCTATATTATATATGTAAAGAGGGAATGTTGTGGATTGAGTTGTTCGTTCTCCGCATTTAGTCTCTACAATATTCTTTGAAATAAAGAAATGGTCGCAAATATCAGATTTATTTGATCGTGCTGTAATTAGTCCTAAGTTATTATCTGTTAGCAGATGTTTCATAACATTCTGCCTACCCCAATCAACCATATCTTGATGATAGTAGATATACCTAACATCGAAAGGCCGATATGATATCTTTTTGATTATATCTTTGTGGTTAAGAGATGATATTTTTTTTCTAGCCTCTGCCAACCTCCAACCTCTGGTGTCTCCTGCAAGATACTTTCCATCTTTTTTATTACCCCAAAATAGAGTTCTAATCTCTCTATCTGACAAGAGTGGATTACAAAAAGTATTAATTCGATCAAATAGAACGCTCTTATCTGTATCAACAACAAGGCTGTCTCTTGCTGTTACAATACCACTTGTATTCAGTACAAATAGGTCATTCACAGAAAAACCATCTTCATATTTTGCTCTACCTTTATCGTTTTTAGGTACGAAAAAATAGAATGGTTCGTTAGGTTCTAATTTAGTAAAATTTGTATCATTCAAAGAGTGAGTAGATAAGAAATCATATTTACTCCGCCTCTTACCATATAAATCTAAATGATATACATCTGCTAATTTACCTTTTACCTTCGTACTATTTTTTACAAATATATTAATTGACACACCTTGTTGAATATCGAATACATTGTCATCCTTCGAGCCATCGGGGCAAACCTCTTTACGCTTACTATTACCATGAAGATCTATAATATATATCTTATCAAAACTGCTGAGTAGATTCCATCTCATACCTCTAAAGGTTGGATTGTCTAAAAATCCATGATTATTAATATAAGCCAGAACACCCTCACTATTACGCTCTACAAATGATTGTCCTAAGCGAATAAACTTTACATAGTCGTCATTAAGCCAATGCTTTTTTTCTCTGAAGTGTATCCCATTTATGTACTTATAATCATCTATAAGGTTTTTCATCCACGTCCCTTTGTTATTTGATATACTACTATACGGTGGATTACCCATAATAACCATCACAGGAGCATCCCTTTTAATATGGTTTGCGTAGTTCGCTTCATTAGCCAACTCTTGGACAAATAACGACCCTGTATCGGGATGATGCTCTTCTAGAGAGTTGGTGAGGTATATCTTGAATCGTTCATCGTTGGTTGGGACATACCCAGTATCGTGGAGCAGCATATCTAATTTGAGATGTGCCATAGCATAAGACGCCATTAAAATCTCAAATCCATTGAGACGAGGTAGTAGATGATCCTCTACGTAGCTCTGCCACAAACCTTGCTGATTCTTATACTTATCATATATAGCCTGAACTATCTCAGCAAGAAATGTTCCTGTCCCCGTTGCTGGGTCGAGTATTTGCACCTTATGATACTCCTCCAGATATGTT
The DNA here is from genome assembly GCA_047178865.1 of Rikenellaceae bacterium. Classification (GTDB taxonomy): domain Bacteria; phylum Bacteroidota; class Bacteroidia; order Bacteroidales; family Rikenellaceae; genus Alistipes. The sequence continues at coordinate 76,675 of JBCQSY010000001.1, read as the reverse complement.
TTTCTTCCACCTTTAAATCTTTTATCACGAGATTGTTCTGCCTCTTTTTTAATCTTGATTTTTGTGGTATCGGCAAGCCCCATTGGTAAATTAAACTCTTTTTGCAGAATTTCATCCACAGATCTAACGATATAACTAACAATTGGCTGTGGTGTGTACCAAACGCCTAGTTTCTCACGTAAAGCAGGATCATAAGCACTTAGAAAATCCTCATAGAAATGAAGTATTGGGTCGACCTGTCGAGTGCGTTCTCCATAACCCTGCATAATCTTATTAATATTGGTAACACTGAACACTTTTGCCAAGTCATCTACAATCCATGCAATTCGTTTATCGAGGTCATAACCTGCAATATATTGAAATATTTGTCTTAGAAACGGATTTGTTTTAGGTATAAGATTAGATGCCTCTTGACGTGAGAAATCTTCGGGCGTTGTGTCGTGTAACCTCGCTGCAAACATTCCATAGGCTATGGTTTGAGCGTATATGTCAGCAAAACTTTCAGGTGTGATATCACTGATTAAGACATCACGAAATGATTTCATCCAACCACACAACTGACTATTGATATCTCCGTCTTGGAGAATAGCTTTACATGTTACATCCGCCAATAGTCGAGCCTTACCTGCCATAATCTCTGCCAAACGAGATGAGGAGGTTATCTTTTGTGGCTGTGCATTAGCCAAGTGATTTATAAGAGATTTGAACTTAGCCTCACTATCCTCTGTCGCCACAATCTTGTCGCCTTTAATATCTGCAATCTTAACGTTGTCGACAAACTCTCCGTTCTCGTAGAGCCAAAAATCGAGATAGTCGGTGAAGATGATATTATCGAGTGACTTTTTGTATCTATCGAACTGCTCCTTATTCTCCTTGCGACCACCCAAGTCGTTTGACTTTGCAAAGTCCTTAGCCTCCAAGAATGCGACTGGGATATTATCTTTTTGCTGTAGAATATAATCTGGTGCACCACACTCGGAGCGTTTTGGCTCGTTAATGACTGTGATAGAGGTTGGCAATATTGACTCCAGCAGTGATTTTAGTGCTGGGCGATAGCTATGCTCGGTGGCAGAGCAAGTGGCGTATTGCTTGTTTAGTTCTATTATATAATCGCGTATTGTCATAACTAGTTAAATAAAAATATTAAACCCTACCCCGCTACTAGAAGCTGAAGGTGATGGATTCAATTCGTGAATCGTCGGTGAAGTCGCTCTCCTTTAGCACCAGTTCGGTGGCTTTGGCGTAGTGTTGTTGGCGGCGTTTTTCGAACGAGGGTGACATATTTTTCACCGTGATGTAGTAGCCATCGAGGTAGAATCCTGTGTAGTCCCTATCCATTTTCGCACGATGTGTAAGCAGTCCCTTAGCTCCAAAGCCTGGTTTCACACGGCAATTTGTTGGAACTTTAGAGGATAGGTATGTTATCGAGCCAAGGGTTCTGTCGCCCATATAGCTACTCGTCATAACCTTTTCATCCTCTAGGTAGAAGTTATAGATAGCCTCCTGTCCTGAGAAGTCGTCCACCTCTTCAATAACCTCGTATCTATCATAGACCCCTTTCATCTTTTTAGGGATATCTTTGATATTGATTGCTGCGAGATTTTTAACATCGCTTATTCTATTAAGTTCGGCCTTCTCGTTATACTCCTTTTGTGCTGCATGTGTGCCGAAATATGGGGTAAATTTATTGGTCGACAAGAAGAACCACAGCACTAGCATGATTAATATCGCTGCGATATTCACCACCGATAGAGCATTAGCCGAGGCGTAGCGATTTGCTCGTCTTGAGAGAGTTACGAACCTACTTCTATATCGAATGGCTAGCAGCACAAATATGATGATAAATAGGAATGGCATCATTGGCTCGAACAGCGATAGGATAAAGACCACACCATAATATACTGGGAGTGCTACGGTTAGAGGATATAGCACAAAGCGCTGTACCATAGGCATAATAAATCCATCTGAGACAACATCCGTTAGGTCGTCGCTCTTTTTTCTATCCTTCTCATTTCCATGTGGGTCTAGGAACACCTTCCAAGTCTGGAACACGCTGAGTTTATCGGTTAGTGTGAGGATTAATCCCACAACATACAACAAACCTGCCGCCCATGAGTTGAAGAAGTTCCACTCTAGATGGAAGTTGATATGCTCTTATTAACTCCATCTCCGGTTAGCAGCGTGATGCCATAGTTGTTATTTGCATCCACCACACCCATATCAATAGCCTTTTTGAGGTATTGCGCACCTATATAACTATCTTTTTTACAACCTATTCCATTCATTAGGTTGTATCCAGTGCAATATACTCCATAAGAGTATCCTCCATCCGCGCTGAGCTTAGAGTAGCGATATGCCTCCGAGCGGTTCTTTAAATTAGCATCGTAATCACCTGAGTATAAGATAGCTGCGTAGTATTGTGCTACCGAGTCGCCACCATCTGCTAGCTCTTTGAAGATATGTAGTGCCTCTGTGTAACGTTTTTCATTGAAGAGAGCCTCCGCCTCTTGAAATCTTGAAGTTGTATTCTCCATAATTAAGGTTTATTAAGAGTGAAAAAGATACTCTAAAGTGAGTTTAGAATACACTCGTAAAGATATGTAAAATTTATTAGAAATCCAAACCAGACTAAGAAAATAGGGTCTATATCAGAGCTTTCATAAAGAGGTAAAATTCTCGCTAGAACCTCTTTATTATAAGATTCTGTTCTATAAATCCCTATATTCGTAGAGTGAAAAGTGATATTTTAATTTTTTTTTGTACCTTGCAACAAATTTTGAAGTGGATAAATTTTTCGAATACAGAATTTAATAATTAGAATTAATTACAATTATGTTTTTAAACCCTCTCTCAGCTACTGAAGTGGCTGATACTACCATGATGGGCAAGGTCTCTGCCATGGTCAACACTGTTGGTAACATGTCTACCGATGAGTTGACAACTTGGGCTATAACCAACTCTGTTAGTGTTGTTTCGAAGATAGCTATAGCTCTGGCATTCTACCTGGTTTGCCGTTGGCTTATCGCCAAATTAGTAGCTATTATCAACAAAATGACTGACAAACGCGGTGTTGATGTATCATTGGGTAAGTTCCTGGCTAGCATGGCAAGTATCTCGCTCAACCTGCTGGTTATTCTAACTACAGTCGGTATTTTGGGTATCGACACCACCTCATTTATTGCGATTTTTGCATCTGCCGGTTTGGCTGTTGGTATGGCTCTTAGTGGCACATTGCAGAACTTTGCAGGTGGAGTGTTAATCCTATTTCTTAAACCATTTAAGGTGGGTGACTTTATCGAGGCACAGGGTTTTTCGGGAACTGTTAAGGAGATTTCTCTATTTAGCACACTGCTCAACACTGTTGATAATAAGATGATAATTATCCCGAATGGTTCGCTTTCGAACAATTCGATTAACAACTACTCGAAAGAGAGTACTCGCTCGGTTAGTTGGGTATTTGGCGTTGCTTATGGCACGGATATCTCTAAGGCTACCGATATCCTAAACACCCTACTCGACGAGAATGAGTTTGTGCTACAAGACTCTCCTAGAGTGGTCGAGATAACAGCTCTCAGCAGTAGTTCGGTTGATATTGTAGTGCGTGCATGGTGTGAGTCAGCGAACTATTGGGCACTCTGTCACAGTATGAATCGACGTGTTTACGACACCTTCAATGCCCAAGGGGTTGTCTTCCCATTCAATCAGTTGGATGTAAATATTAAAAATTAATCTATAAAAAAAACAATGAGCAAAAAATTAATTATGCTATTATCATTGTGTGCGATATTCACCACACAATTAGCTTCATCACAGCAACGTTACAACGCCGATTCCACATGGATGCGTGGTGGTAATTTTAGTCTAAGCCTTAACCAAGCGAGCTTTATCAACTGGGCATCGGGTGGTGATAATGCCGTGGGTGCAACCGTTCAATTCAACTACTCTGCTGATTACAAATCAAATGGACACCTCTTCAATAACCGTATCGAGATGGCTTATGGAACAAACTACACCGAGAGCATCGGTAACCGTAAGAGCAACGATAAAATATACCTATCTTCGACCTACGGTTACGAAATTGCTAAGAACTTATATGTCAGTGGTTTGTTGACTTTCCAATCGCAGTTCGCTAATGGATATAGCTATAACGACGGATACGAAACTTTCACTTCGACCTTTATGGCTCCAGGTTACCTAACTATTGGTACTGGTATTACATGGACTCCAAAGAAGTGGTTCGCAGCGACTCTTACCCCTATTACATGGCGCGAGGTATTTGTCCTAAACGAAGGTCTATCGCAGCAGGGTGCTTATGGTGTTGAAGTTGGATATGAGACCTTTGCCGAGATGGGAGCAAACCTTCAGATGACAGTCGAGCAGGAGATTATGAAGAATGTTAATCTATACACTCGTTTGATTCTCTTCTCAGACTACCTTAACAAACCGAAGAATGTCGATGTTAACTTCGAAGTTCAGATTAATATGACTATCAATAAGTGGTTAAGCGCATTTGTATCAGCTAATCTAGTCTACGATGACAATATCAACCTACTTCGCGAAGATGGAACTTATGGCCCAGGTCTACAGTTCAAAGAGAACCTTGGCGTAGGTCTACAATTCTCGTTCTAGCAGCAGAGAACTTTCAATAAAAAACCTAATCTCACTCAAGAGATTAGGTTTTTTTATCTTAGAATCTGTTTAAGTTTTTCTGCTTAAAAACAGATTCTTAGTAAAGGTAAAATATTATTGCAATAAAGTGCATTGCCAGAGCTAGGTTGATGAATATATGCCAGACAAAGTGGTGATATTTAAACCCTTTGCGTGCATAGAACCAAGCTCCAATGGAGTAGAAAACGCCACCTGCTCCAACCAGCGACAAGAGCACAACAGATGCATTCCTTATAAATAGTGGCATAAAGAGAACTATCGTCCAGCCCATCACCAAGTATATCGTTAGACTCACCGCAGGAATCGACCTACGAGATAGCGACTTATAGAATATTCCAAATATCACCATCAACCACTGTAAAACAGTGATGACAATACCCTGCCATCCACCAATTACACAGAGCGCAATGGGGGTATATGTTCCAGCAATCGCTACATAGATGAATATATGGTCGAGGATATGGAACACAGCTTTATGCTGAGAATTGGGCGACATCGAGTGGTAGAGGGTCGAGAATAGAGTCATGCTAAATATCGAAATAAGGTATATCGACACGGTAACAGAGTCTAGAACTCCACCATTAAGATATGCCCAAACCGAGGCAAAGGGGATAAATAGGAGTATCAACAGTGTCATTACCCCATGCGAAATAGTATTAGCTACCTCCTCACCAATGGTTGGAATATATATCTTCTTCTCCTTCTTCATCGCAATAATCGCCGCTACTGAATATCGAAGTATGGTGTGTTAAAGATATTGTGATGTACTTTCGATGAATCCCACTTATCTTTGATATTTGGCTCGCTATCTGGATAGCCAATAGCTATAATATTCATCGGAACAACGCCCTCAGGGGTAGCTAGCAGCTTACTCATAGCCTCAAATCTACCATTACCATTATCTGGATAGACTCCACACCATACCGCACCCAAGCCCATACCGTGAGCTGCGATAAGGATATTCTCGCTAACTATTGCACAATCCTGTATCCAGTAGTTCTCCAAATATGACTGAGCAGGGAGACCACACACAACAATAGCTAGCTGAGCCCTCGCGGCAGGTGATGCATTAGGTGCAGCAGTTGGTATTGCGTCCAACACCTCACGGTCGGTAATAACAATCATATTCCATGGTCGTTTATCACCTGCGGTAGGTGCTGCCATACCAGCTCTGAGAAGAGTCTCTATGGTCTTCTCATCGACTGGTTGCGACGAGAATGTTCTAACACTCGAACGTGTCATAATAACATCCGTTACTATCTCACCCCTCTCTTGCAATGAAATTGGAGCGTTCATCTTTGATTGCATCATAACAATCTGAACCGATAACAGTGCCACTGCTACCACCAATAAAATCGTAAAAACTTTCCAACCTTTTCCCATAGTAATATGATTTTTATCTAATTAAAGCTCAATTAACTTATCTTTGAAAATATAATATGCCGAACTACCCACTCCCGCTAAGAATATAAAGGCTATAAGTATCAACATCTTATTAGGCTCAGACCTCTTCAAAGGACGTGTAACTGGCTCTAGGATAACATATATCGGTGTCTCCTTCTGGAGTCGAAGTTTAGTATCCTCCAAAGTACCTGCAAGGCTAGTGTAGATATTATACGCTAGGGTCATATCATTACGTAGTAGCTCCTGTTCGGTTCTATAACGTGAAGATGTGATATTTTTATTCTCATCCTCGAATGTTGCATAGAGTCTTTGAGCTAGGTAATATCTCTCTTTAGCTGCATCATAGGTCTCTTGTGCGTATGCTAAATCGTTCTTAACCTTCTGAGTTCTATAGCTTAAGATATAGGTTTGAAGGTTCTCTAGAACAATCTTTGCCACATCTGCCGCAACCTTAGGGTCTTGCATCTTAACCGATAGCGAGATAACAAATGTCTTTGTATCAACCGCGATTGAGATACGCTCCTTAAGGGCATTATAGACACCAAACTGCTCATTAGTCAACGCCTCGATATCAAGAGTTGTAACCTCCTCGTCCTCTTTTCCAGAGAAAATATTTATCACAAATCCCAACACCTTAAAGGGAGCAGAGATAACATGACTCCACCAAGGGGATTTCTGCTCTTCGAGCATATAGTCGTATAGAGTGGTTTGAATCTCTCCATCGAGTGTTGAAATCTCGACAGGGAATAGCTCAGTTATAAAAGGGATACTACTCACTACATCTGGATATAGGTTTGTCGAGATAGCATCGCCTCCTGCGTTACCACTACCCACATTAATACCCATCATAGAGGCTATACCTCCCATTCCGCTCAAAGCACTCGATGATGAAGATGCCTCTGGAGCTAATTTTGCACCTGAAGTAAACTCCTTAGGGATACTAAATCCAACTACCAACCCCACGACTGCACCAACGGCTGCTGTGATAAGTATATTTTTTCGTCTAGCCCATAGACCAGATATAAGAGCAATTAAATCAATCTCTTTCTCCTCTTGCATATTACTATTTATCTGTTGATTCTCCATTGTTAAAGTTTTTAAAATGCACTTATAAGAGCGGCTACCAACGCTGCCATTGATGTACTTGAAGTAGCAAGTGACATAATCTCGCCAGCTGACATCTTCTCTCTTGAACGTTTATTAGCAACAAGCACCTCACAACCAGGTTCAATCTTAGGGTACTTCTTAACAAAGAATACCCTCTTTGTTATCGCCACCTTACCATTCATATATATCACAATAGGTCGTTTACGGGCTGTGGTAGAGTAACCTCCTGCCTGCTCGATGCAATCTTTAACCGACATCTTTTGCTGGAAAGCGGTACTGTTTGGGTATAGTACAGCTCCACTGATTTTAACCGTACTCTGCATCTTAGGAATATAGATAATATCTCCATCTTGAAGTATAACATCCTCTACTCCTCCTGGATTCGCTAGAGCTGCATCTAGGTCAATACCCACTGTGTATCTCTCAATATCGAGAGTCTCCAACGATACAGAGTCACGTGAATCTCCACTCTGAGTTATCTTAAGTACTGTATTAGCACGCTGTCTATCCACCTCATTTGCTACACGGATAAGTGCCGCTCCCTTGGTATATCCAGCATTAGTTACACCTCCTGCATCTGCAAGAACATCACTCAGTCGACTATTTACACTCTTCAACACATAATCACCTTTGAACAGCACCTCGCCACCAACGATAACGCTCTCCTGCTCACGATAACCTGGTGAACGACGAACATAGACCTCATCAAAAGGCTCTAGGTATAGAGGCTCGCCAGTTGATGCAATCTTAAGATTCTCGTTTAATTGAACCTCCAAAACCTCAACTATACTCTCAGGAGTAGAGTCTGCTGTTGGATTCTTAACTCTTCGAGCAATGTCAACTCTCACCTCAGCGGCTGACTCTGATAGTCCTCCAGTCATCACGATAGCATCCTCTACGGTCATATTATTTCTATACATAAGAGCGTCTTTAGGGGTATTTACAGCACCCTTAACCTTAACTACATACTCTTCACGTAGGTCAAAAATAGATGGAACAACTACCCTATCATCTGCCATCAAAGCCACATCAGCTGCACCACCACTCATAATATCTTTAATAGCTACAGCTACTACGCTCTCAGTAAAATCTGGATTACGACGGATAATATATGCACGACCAGCAAACTCGTCACCTTTAAGACCACCTGCCTCTTCGATAAGCTCTTTAACCGTTGATATATTACCCTTTAACTCGTAAGTTCCTGGATACCATACTGCACCCGACAACTCAATACGGTTATCATATCTATTTGCTACACCTTTAACTACTATAGAGTCGCCATCCAACATCTGGAAAGAGTTGAAATCACTCTCCTTAACGGTGTTGATAGTGAAGAAGTCACCATCCTTACGCTCCACCGAGACACTTTTACGATAAGCTCCACCCTTAAACGAACCAGCCATATCAATTAGCTGAGCAAGAGTCTCACCATCCTTTAGCTCATAGATGCGATTACGTTTCAACTCACCACTCGTAGAGACCAAACTCTGGTAAGGAGATACGATAACGATATCGCCATCCTCAAGACGTAAATTCAACTCCGACTTACCATTAAGTAGGTAGTCATAGATATCAACATTCGCCTCCAGCTTATTATTACGATAGACATCAATCGAGCGCAAAGAACCGATATCATTAACTCCACCTGCCATATATAGAGCATTGAACAGGGTCGAGAATGATGGTAGAAGATATGTTCCTGGAGTTAGTGCCTCGCCTACGATATTAACCTGGATGCTGCGTATCTGCCCCAATGATAACGACATTGAGTTTGTTCCGTCGCTGAGTCCTTTGAATATGTTTGAAAGCTCGCGCTTAACCTTAGCTTCGGCCTGGTTTACAGTGAGTCCGCTAAGGGTTATAGGGCCTAAGTTATCGATAAATACTCTTCCATCGGGAGAGATTTTCTGAGACATAGTGAACTCTGAGTTGCCCCAGATATCAATCTTTATCTCATCACCAGCACCTAGAGTATAATCCTTAGGAGTTGGAATATTGTAGTTAGGCGAGAATGTCAAGTTCTTATTGGTAAAGATATCTCGACCAAAGACACTACTCTCAGGTGAGAGCTTTAGAGAATCTACAGGTAGATTTTCAGCGAGATAATTTACATCGACAACCTGCTGCTCGTTAACTCTAGCTCTATCTGAGCTACTATTCGCTCCAACACCCTGAGATTGTTGTTGCTGACTAGCTAACGCCTGATTAATCTGAGCCTCCGAAACACCCATTGCTTTAGCCTGGCTCACCATCTCCTGCTGAGATTGAGCCGACAGAATAGTAGTAGATAGAAGAGCTACTACTAAAAATAGTGATTTTAATTTCATTATTTTATTATTTTTTGTCATATACTTCTCTTTTTTACTCTCTAAATCATTATTTGCAAAGATATGATTTAAATTCAAGAAAACAAAGTTAATCAATTAAAATTTAACCTTATCCATCTTTTGAGCAATCTCCTCGGTACATAGGTTTCCGATGCTACCTTTATGAGTGTGATTAACCTCTCCCTCGAAGTGGAACTCACCTCGTTGCACCTGCTCACCCACTGTGCGATAAGCGTTGCGGAATGGCATTCCATCCAGCACCAAACGATTAACCTCCTCGACAGTGAATAGGTAGGTATATTTCTTGTCATTCAAGATATCACCCTTAACCTCGATACTCTCCAACATGAAATGAGCCATCTTAAGAACCGAGTGTGCTGACTCCAATGCCGGGAACACAACATCCTTTAACAGTTGATAATCACGATGATAACCGGTCATCATATTTGTTGTCATCATAGCAACTTCAACTGGCAGACTCTGCAAGCGATTACACTTACCACGAATTATCTCCCACACATCTGGATTCTTCTTATGAGGCATAATGCTCGAACCAGTCGTAAGGCTCTCAGGGTGAGAAATAAATCCATAATTAGCTGAGATATAGAGGCAACAATCACTTGCTAGGCGATTAATCGTTGAGGCTACCTGACTCAATGCTAACGAGATAGCTCGCTCACTTTTACCACGACTCATCTGTGCAGCGATTACATTATAGTTCATCTGCTCAAAGCCCAACAGTTCGGTTGTCATATCTCTATCCAGAGGGAACGAACTACCATAACCCGCAGCTGAACCCAACGGATTTTGATTTACAACCCAATATGCACCACGCAACATCGCCATATCATCGACCAAAGCCTCGGCAAATGCTCCGAACCACAATCCAAAAGATGAAGGCATAGCGACCTGGGTGTGGGTATAACCTGGCATAAGCACCCCCTTATGCTTTTCGCTGAGGGTTTGAAGAAGTTCAAATAGCGAGATAATCTCATCACGCAACATCTCAACTTCATCCTTGAACATCAACTTCAAATCGACCAATACCTGGTCATTACGAGAGCGACCCGAATGTATCATCTTACCGATATCACCCAATCTCTCGGTCAACAGGAACTCAACTTGAGAGTGGATATCCTCAACCTCATCACCTAGGGTAAACTCCCCACGCTCAATCTCTTGAGCTATCTGAGTGAGTCCCTCTTGGAGTATTTTCTCCTGCTCCGAGGTCAACAATCCGATAGTTGCAAGCATCGCAGCATGAGCCTTCGAACCCATAACATCGTACTTTGCTAGTTTCATATCCAGAACTCTATCTGCTCCCACGGTAAAGCTATCAACTATATCTGATGCCTCGACCCCTTTGCTCCATAATTTACTCATACATGTATGTTATTTTATATTTTTATGCCTATTAAGGTTTGAATGTTTTACATTACTTTTATTGTGAAGGTAATATTTTTTATTTTATATTCTCAACAAATTTAATGTAACCCTCGATTGCTACCTCAATCTCACCTAGGGTGATATATTCGTCGGCTCGATGGCTTCGCGCGGAGTCTCCTGCACCCATCTTAACAGCCTCATAACCAGGTAGTCGAACCCAGTCTGATGTCGTTGGTGAGATATAACTCTCAACACCCAAACTATTAATAACCGACATCAGCACCCCGTTCGAAGGTGTTGCTGAGGCTCTATTCTTCAAGTTGCGAGGTATCAATCGACTCTTCACCTCATGCTGCAAGATATCAACTATCTCGCTATTGGTATATAGCTCCGTGGGGCGAATATCAACTACAAAATGTGCCCTATCAGGGATAACATTATGCTGCGTACCACACTCCAACTGAGTCACGGTCAACCTCACTTCACCCATCATAGGCGACACCCTATCGAACTTATAATCACGTAGTTTAGCGATATCTTCCAGAGCTATGTAGAGGGCATTAACCCCCTCGCCTCTAGCTGCATGTCCACTAACCCCTACTGCCTCACAATCCAAAACTAACAATCCCCTCTCGGCAACTGCCGCCTTCATCTGAGTTGGTTCGCCAACTATTACATAGTCAGGCCTGTAATCCAAATTGGGAAGAAGCAGCTCAATTCCATCAGCTCCCGAACGCTCCTCCTCTGCAGTTAGCGCAAGGATAATGTTCACAGGAGATGTTCCACTCTGTGCAAAGTAGAAGAAGGTCTCAATCATCGAGACAACCGAGCCACCATCATCATTACTACCCAATCCGTAGATTTTATCCTCCTCACAATATGAGGTGTATGGGTCACGAGAGTACCCCTCGCTAGGTGGTACAGTATCCAGGTGAGCTGCAAACATCACACTCCGTGCTCCCTCCACCTTCGAAGAGAGATAGAGCGCAATATTATTTTTAAAGCGCTCAATCTTAAGCTCTGCGCCACACTCCTTGCATCTATTTGTGAGATATCCATAGACAAAATCTGCTACCCCCTCCTCACTAAACGTAAGGGATGGGATAGCAATAATTTGCTGTAAAAGTTCAGCTGCTGATTTGACTCTCGTTTTTATATCCATAAAAGTTACTCCTATAATATAATAAGGGTCTGCGTATCGTTTCCTAAATTCTCAGCGTGTTTTATCACAACCTCCTCCACTCCACTCTCCAGGGCTGCAAAGGCGTTATCCAACTTTGGAATCATACCTCCATTAACCACCCCTTGCCCAAGAAGTTGAGCGTAGTTCTCTCTATTTATTAAAGGGATAACACTATCATCATCGTCGGCATCCATAAGAACACCTCTCTTCTCGAAGCAGTACAACAATCGACTCTTAAACTCTTTGGATATTGCTACCGCCAGAGTTGACGCCATAGTGTCGGCATTGGTGTTGAGCATCGAACCCTCCCCATCGTGCGTCAGAGCACAAACCACAGGGACAATACCCTGATTCAAAAGCGATACCAACAGCTCCGTATTAACACTATCCGGGATAACATCGCCAACAAAACCCCAATCAATCGGGTTGGCCTCTCTTCGTTTCGCCTTCAAAAGATTACCATCCGCTCCCGACATTCCAAGTGCGTTACACCCTCTGGATTGTAGTGCTGCGACGATTCTCTTTCCGATAAGTCCTGCGTAGGTCATCATCACAACCTCCAAGGTTCTAGCGTCGGTTACCCTACGCCCCTGGTGCATTGTAACCTCGATACCCAACCCTTTAGATATCTTCGATGCGATAGCTCCACCTCCGTGGATAAGGATTTTAGCCCCTGGCAAAGCGTTGAAATCATCTAAGAATTGCGCCAAAAGAGCCTCGTTATCGATTACGTTACCTCCGATTTTTACTACCGTTACCCTCTGCATACTCTATAAATTTTCGAGAATTTTCTTAATCACAACCTGAGCTGAAACAACCCTATTTGCCGCCTCTGGAATAACCAACGAACGCTCGCTCTCGATAACATCATCGGTCACAATCATATTACGACGAACTGGCAAACAGTGCATAAAGTATGCATCATTTGTCAAAGCCATCTTCTCCTCATCAACAGTCCAAGCTCTATCCTTAGAGATTACAGCGCCGTAGTTATCACCTGCGTAGACACTCCAGTTCTTAGCATAGATAAAATCTGCACCCTCGAACGCCTTCTTTTGGTCGTACTCGATAGTTGCACCTTGAGTAAACTTCTCGTCCAACTCGTAACCCTCAGGGTGAGTCACAACAACCTCGTAACCAGCTGCTACCATCCACTCAACGAATGAGTTAGGCACAGCTTGAGGTAGTGCTCTTGGGTGTGGTGCCCATGTCAAGACAACCTTTGGGCTCTTACTCTTCTTATGCTCCTCGATGGTGATAAGGTCGGCAAAACTCTGTAGTGGATGTCCTGTTGCAGCCTCCATGCTAACAACTGGTCGACCCGAAAGCTCAACAAATTGAGAGACAATCTTCTCGCTATAATCAAACTCCCTATCTTCAAGGTGAGCGAAACTTCTCACACCAATCACATCACAGTAGCTACCCATCACTGGTATCGCTTCGAGGATATGCTCAGGTTTGTCACCATCCATAATCACTCCGCGCTCGCTCTCTAGCTTCCATGCTCCTTGATTAATATCAAGAACTATAACATTCATACCCAAGTTCATAGCAGCTTTCTGAGTGCTCAAACGGGTACGTAGGCTAGAGTTAAAAAATATGAGTAACATGGTCTTATTACGACCCAATTCCATATCTGCGTATGGATTACTCTTTACGTATGTAGCCTCTTTTAGAGCCTCTTCGAGGTTCTCTATATCTCTGACTGATAAGAAGTTTCTCATAATTTTATTCTTTTGTGTATTATTTGGTATATTCTTTAATTGCACAAATTAATCTATCAATCTCCTCACGGCTCACTACGAGCGGTGGAAGCAATCTAACCACGCCACCTGCTGCCGTTCCTGTGAATATATGGCTCTTATGAAGAAGTTCACTACGCAAAGATTCGAAACCGCTCTTCACCTCGAAACCAATCATCAAACCACGACCACGAATAGTTGCGATAGCATCGATTTTCGATAGCTCCTCGATGATATATTCACCCATCGATTTTGCCCTCTCAACCAACGACTCAGCCTTGATAATATCCAACACAGCGATAGCCGCAGCACAAGCCAGATGGCTACCACCAAATGTTGTTCCCAACATACCATGCTTAGCCTCAATCTTATCTGAAACCAACACCGCACCCATCGGGAAACCGTTAGCTATACCCTTTGCCGCAGTGATAATATCACCCTTAACACCCGATTTTTGGTGTGCGAAGAAGTTGCCACTACGACCATATCCGCTCTGTACCTCGTCGAATATCAGCATCGTGCCGCTCTGCTCACAAAGCGCAGCGACCTCTTGCAAGTAGCTATCCTCGGCTAGGCGTATTCCCGCCACACCCTGTATCGCCTCGATAATGAACGCTGCGTATTTACCGCTCAATAGCTCCGCCTTAGCTGCCTCGATATCGTTAATCTCGACAAATGTAACGTTACCATTTTGGTTGAATGGAGCTTGGATTTTAGGGTTATCCGTAGCCTCAACTGCACCACTCGTACGACCATGGAAAGCTCGCTTAAGTGCTAAAATCTCCTTGCGTCCAGTCTGGAACGAAGCCAACTTCAAAGCATTCTCGTTAGCCTCAGCACCACTACTACACAAAAATAGAGAGTAGTCAACATATCCACTCGCCTCACCCAACTTCTCTGCCAACTCACGCTGCAAAGAGTTCTGAACAGAGTTTGAGTAGAAACCAATTTGCGAAACCTGCTCCGAGATTCGTTCAACGTATGTCGGATGTGAGTGTCCTACGCTAATTACCGCATGACCTCCATATAAATCGAGATACTCAACTCCGTTTTTATCCCAGAGTTTACATCCTAAGCCCTTAACTGGCTCGATATCCCACAAGGGGTAGACATCAAAAAGATTCATCTTTACAAAATTTAAAACGCTGTGCCTTTAAGTCTCAAGCCAGCTTTTTGATCATAACCCATCATCAAGTTCATACACTCAACAGCCTGTCCACTAGCACCTTTAATAAGATTATCAATAACGCTAGAGATATGGATATACCCTTGGTGTACCTCGATGTGAAGTAGGGTTTTATTACTATTTACAACCTCTTTGAGGCTTATTGCTTTATCGCTCACATGTACAAAAGCAGAATCAGCGTAGTAGCTCTTAAATAGCTCCACGGCCTCGTCCACATCACCACTCCAAGCGGTGTAGACACTCGCGAAGATACCTCTTGCGAAGTCACCACGCATAGGAACGAAGTTAATCTGCGGAATCTGCGAACCCATCAAAGTTGACATCGACTTAGATATCTCACCTAGATGTTGATGAGAGAAGTTTTTGTATATCGAGATATTATCTGTTCTATAGCTAAAGTGAGTGGTCTCCGAAGGTGACTTACCTGCTCCAGTTGAGCCAGTTAGAGCCGTAACGTGAATATCCTCGCTCAACATCTTAGCCTTAGCAAGTGGTGCGATAGCGGTCTGAATTGCAGTAGCAAAACAGCCTGGATTAGCTATATTCTTAGCCGCTACAACCTCGTCACGATAGCTATCAACTAGACCATAAACATAGTCACGTCCTGCGTAACTACCCTCCAAACGGAAGTCGTTACCCAGGTCGATAACCTTACAATCGTCGCTAACCTGATGGCTATCCATAAATGACTTAGAGATACCATGCCCCAAACATAGGAAGATAACATCGGGTGAACCCATCTCCTCGGTGAAACAGAGGTCTGTATCACCAAACAAATCACGGTGAACATCCGACACAGCGACTCCTGCGCTGCTGGTTGTCAAGACATTAATCTTACCCACATTAGGGTGGTTAATCAAGATTCTCAGCAGCTCACCAGCGGTGTAACCTGTTCCACCAGCGACAGTTACCTCAATAAGATTAGACATTCGCCTCCTCCTCATTAAGTGAGTAGTATATCTTCAATGGATTTGCCAAAACCTTAGTAAATCCGATAATGTCACGTCCTGTCATCGAGCGGTTCATCTCGCCATAATCACCAAATGAAGAGTTCATCAAGTCGTACTTAGACTCGCAACCCAACACCATAAAGTTGAATGGACGCAACTGAACCTCAACCTCACCAGTCACGGTACGTTGAGTGCTCTCCAAGAACTTCTCAGCATCACGCATTGAAGGGTCAAGGTATTGAGCCTCGTGCATCATCTGACCGTAGTAGTTTGCGATAAGCTCCTTCCAATATAACTGTCCCTTAACCAAAGTGTGCTTTTCGAGCATGTGGTGAGCCTTAATAAGAATCAGTGGAGCTGCTGCCTCGAAACCTACACGACCCTTGATTCCGATGATTGTATCACCGATATGCATATCGCGACCTATTCCGTAAGGTGCTGCAACTGCCTCTACCGCACGAATAACATCGGTTGGTTTCATCTTCTCGCCATTGAACGAAACTGGCTCTCCCTTCTCAAAACCAATCTTAATGTTCTGCACATCAGTTGATTTTGCAGAGATTGGATAAGCCTCCTCAGGAAGGTAACCAGACGATGATAGAGTCTCAACTCCACCGATACTAGTTCCCCAGATACCTTGGTTGATAGAGTACTTGCTCTTCTCCCAGCTAAAGTTGAATCCCTTCTCAACCAAATAGTCAATCTCCTGTTTACGAGTGAGTTGAAGCTCACGGATTGGAGCGATAATCTCAACATTTGGAGCTAGAATCTCGAATACGATATCGAAACGAACCTGGTCGTTACCAGCACCTGTACTACCATGTGCTACATAAGCTGCATCCATCTTCTTAGCGTGGTTCAACACCTCCATAGCTTGGAAAACACGCTCCGAGCTAACTGATAGAGGGTATGTTGAGTTCTTCAAGATATTTCCGTAGATAAGGAAACGAACACCCTTTTGATAGTATGTCTCCACTGCGTCGATAGTGGTGTGGCTAGCAGCTCCTAGCTCCATAGCTCTCTTCTCGATAGAGACAACCTCTTCGGGTGAGAAACCACCAGTGTTAACTACAACAGTGTGAACCTCAAGACCTCTTTCGTTCTTAAGGTAAGGGATACAAAATGAGGTGTCAAGACCTCCGCTAAATGCTACTACAACTCTATTGTTCATGATATTATATTTTATTGTATTAAAAATCGTTTTTACTTAACTCCACCTATAAGTTTGATATCTCAATTGTTGTGACATCCTCCATCGATGGTGGAACTGGAGCTGTGGCTTTAATTGCCGATGTTGCACTCTGCAAGGCTTGTGGGTCGTATAGCAAAGCCGTACAAAGACACATGCGATAGTCATTTCTCTTCAAGATATCAATATTCTTGCAACCATTACAACCCTCCCAGAACTCTGGATCGGTGGTTAGCTGTGCAAATGTCACTGGACGATAACCCAACTCATAGTTCAACTTCATCACGGCAAGTCCTGTAGTAATACTAAAGACCTTAGCTTGTGGGTATAGAGTGCGTGATAGGTTAAAAATTCTAAACTTAATAGCACGAGCCAGACCCGTATTACGGTACTTTGGTGCTACGATTAGACCTGAGTTGGCAACAAACTCGCTGTGACTCCAACTCTCAATATATGAAAAACCCGCAAAATCACCATCTTTGGCAATTGCTATAACTGCCTTACCTTCAATGATTTTCTTGACTATATACTCTGGTGAACGCTCTGCGATTCCTGTTCCTCTAGCCTGGGCTGATTCATAAACCTGTTTAGATATTGCCTCTGCATAGACTGTATGTTCGCTCTGCGCTACATAAATATCAACTTTCATCTCTTAAAAAAATGATAACTAAAATAATTTGACTTTCTGAAAATTGCGAGGGGAGAAAAGAGCCTCAACCCTCTCTAAAACCGTAATTTGCCGACAACTAGTATCGGAGACGTCGGACACGGCATACAACTTCCATCGCAGCACACAGAACCGCACTGCTTGGCCTAATCCTAGGCGTTGAAAGTATGTTTGAATTAGATTTCATAGCGGTGCAAAGATAAATAAAATCTTTTAATTAAACAACTTTTATTGCGATTAAAAATCATTTAATAGGCAATAACTCCAGAACCTAGCAACTCAGCACCATCATACCACGCTGCAAATTGCCCTGCGGCAACGCCTCGCTGTGGATTTTCAAAGGTTATATAGAGACCCTCATCTTGGAGTGTAAGGGTAGCTGGCTCTAACTTTTGACGATATCGAATACGCACCATAAACTCCTTACTGTCACCTACTTCCAACTCCTTTGTCGGGTTAATATAGTGAATCTCATCCTTGGCAATAAATATCACACTGCGCCACAATCCAGGGTGCGAATCACCCTCACCCACATATATCACATTTGCATCGACATCAGTACCAATAATAAAGAGCGACTCCTTGCGTCCACCAATACCCAGACCCTTACGCTGACCTATGGTGTAGAAGTGAGCACCATTATGTTTACCTATTTTTTTGCCATCTCGAACCGTATAGCTGAATGGTTTCGCCTGAGCTGAAAGGGTTGAATCACCTCTGCGCAGTTCATATTTACTCCACGAGGGTAGAATTTCATGCACTGCACCCTCTTTTTTTGCGAGCTGCTGCTGCAAGAAAGTTGGTAAATCGACCTTTCCGACAAAGCATATTCCCTGAGAATCTTTACGTGTTGCTGTTGCCAGACCCATCTGCTTAGCTATCTCACGAACCTCTGCTTTGACTAAGTCGCCAATGGGGAACATCGCTTTAGATAGTTGAGCCTGAGAGAGTTGACATAGGAAGTAGCTCTGGTCTTTATTGTTATCTCGACCAGCTAACAGCTTAGCTACGCTCACTCCATCGACCACCTCATCCTCGCGACGACAGTAGTGTCCCGTTGCGACATAATCAGCTCCCAATTTGAGTGCTTCACCAACAAACACATCGAACTTAATTTCGCGATTACACAACACATCAGGATTAGGTGTTCGACCCTTTTCATACTCTGCAAACATGTAATCTACAACACGTTGACGATAGAATTGTGATAAATCAACAACATGCAGAGGTATATCTAACTTCTTACAAACTAACTCCGCAAAGACCCTATCATCATGCCACGCACAATCACCTTCGAGAGTGCCTGTGGTGTCGTGCCAATTAATCATAAACAGACCCACAACATCGTGCCCCTGCTCTTTGAGAAGATGTGCCGCAACCGAAGAGTCGACACCTCCTGAAATACCTATAACCACACGTGCCATACCTACAACTCCATTAACCCCTCTGGTAGATTAAACGATATCTCTCGACCCTCGATATCAACCGACTCGATAAACTCCTCTTGTGCAGGAATCAGAACCTCTCGACCATCAATCAACACCTCGAATAGAGGGTTCATTTCACTTGGATAGTAAGCCGTTAGCTCACCCTCCATCGACTCCACTCTCACAGTGAATCCAATGAGTGAATCCATATCGACAATCTGACTCTGCTCGGCAAAATCCTGCTCGCCCTGCTGCATATATAAATCACTGCCAACCAACTCAATAGCTCGACGCTCCGAGTCGATATCCGCAAATTGAACATTTGCTCCATTCACGCCACGGCGCACAAACTCCTCGCAGTAGAGCGGAACGGTTAGCCCATCCAGCACCACAAAGAGCGGAGTCGCCAGCGAAAACTCCCTGGGGAAATTTGAGTTAAGGTTTAGCGACAGCTCACCTTTAGAGCCATATAGTCGACCTACTTTTGCTACGATTTGCATACTTTTAAAAAGAAAAAGTCAGCACTATATCATAAAGATATAACGCCGACCTTAATTTGACACTAGAGAGATTACTCTGCTGCTGCCTCTTCAGCTACTTCCGCTGCTGGAGCCTCCTCAGAAGCTACCTCTTCAGCTGCCTCAGCTGCTGCTGCCGCTGCTTCAGCCGCTTGAGCTGCTGCTGCCTCAGCCTTCTTCTCAGCTAGAGCCTGAGCACGGTCAGCATTGATTTTGCTCTCTGCTGCGTGACGAGCCTTAGCGTCAGCTGCTTTGTCAGCTGCTAGCTTATTTGTCTTATCTGCAATCTTACCGTTCTTAGACTCCAACCACTGGTTGAACTTAGCCTCAGCATCACTCTCAGAGAAAGCACCCTTAGCAACTCCACCTAGAAGGTGCTTCATGTACATTACTCCCTTATAAGAGAGGATTGAACGACAAGTATCAGTTGGTTGAGCACCCTTCTGCAACCAATCCAAAGCTCTATCAAAGCTAAGATCTATTGTTGCTGGGTTTGTGTTTGGGTTGTATGTACCCAACTTCTCAATGAAACGACCATCACGTGGTGCGCGAGCATCTGCTGCTACGATGTGATAGAATGCATAGCCCTTTTTACCGTGACGAGCCAAACGAATTTTAACAGCCATCTGTTTAAAATTTAATTATTAATAAATAGGAGATTCCCGACCTCCCGGCTTATTGTTGGATTCCCGACCCAACAAATTTATGCGTTATCCAACACGTGGATTTTGCGAGTGCAAAGATAGAGATATATTTTTAATTATCAAAACATAACACTCTTTTTTTGCACAGATTTTGATTAATCCCATAAAAATTGATAACGCGCATGATTGACACATCCATAATAGAGCATCATAAAGCATTGAGATGGCTGGCTATATGCCTATTAATTGTGTCGTGTTCAATCTTCACCGAGTCGGCAACTCCGTTTATATCAACGAGTGGAAGTGGCGAGCTTATCATAAACAACCAAAGCCCCATATCGCTAGAGAGAATTGCGCTAGTAATCAATGATATAGAACTACAACTCCACATCTTAGGCAGCTCTGCAACCATCGACTATCAAGGAGATGTATCGGGTGATGGAGCATCAATCATAGCCACACTCACTACGCAAACTAATCAAGCAACATTAGAGGTTGCTAACTACACCATCAACGACTCATGTTCGCTTATCTACTCCTCGAATATCGACTCTGCAACCTCCACGCGTGAATATATAACCATCACCACCGGTTCGCTAATTATCCGCCAGAGCCAGAGCCTCTACGACGTCAGAGCAATCTGCCAAGATAGCAATGGCGACAACCTAATCATCTCATTTACAGGATATATATATCGGAGTGTAGAGCTATAAAAAATTAAGAGGGAGTTCTATTTTCTATTAAGGGGAGTTCTATTTTCTGCCAATTTTTAATTTTTAGTTAATATTTGCCCATTTTTGATTTCACAAAAGTGGGTTGTAGTAGCCCTACCACCGATTTTTGTGAAGTCAAAAATAGGTGGCTAGTAGCTGAAAAGTAATTTTGGGAGAAATTAGAACTCCCCTTAACTATCTACCACCTCGACCGCGCTTAGCCCTCTGAGTCCTACCCTCTTTCGAGAATGGTTTATCACCTCGACTATCTTTCGAGAATGGTTTATTCGCTCGTCCCTCTTTTTTATATGGTCGCTCCGCCCTACCCTCTTTCGAGAATGGTTTATCGCCTCGCGCCTCTTTTGTGTGAGGTCGCTCCGCTCTACGTGCTGGTTTTGTCTCGATATGTGATGCATTCTCGCTACCATCCGAACTCTCAAGGCTGCGATTCAGAGTTGTCATCTCCTCAGAGGTCAATAACCTCCATTGCCCCCGACCCAAAGAGCCAAGATGTATATTCATAATGCGCACACGTTTGAGCTTAATAACCTCATAACCAAGATATTCACACATGCGACGTATCTGTCGATTCAACCCCTGAGTCAGGACAATACGGAACGTAAATTTATCCATCGTCTTAATCTTACAAGGCAGGGTTACAGTTCCCAATATCGGAACTCCGCTCGACATTCTCTTCAAGAACGACTCGCTAATTGGCTTATCCACCGTGACAATATACTCCTTCTCGTGGTTATTGGCAGCACGCAGCACCTTATTTACGATATCGCCATCATTGGTGAGCAGAATCAACCCCTCGGATGGTTTATCCAAGCGACCTATATTGAAGATACGTGTAGGGTATCCGACAAAATCGGCTATATTATTTGGCTCGGCAGGGTCTGTGGTCGAGACTACTCCAACAGGCTTATTTAGAGCAATATAGACACGCTTAACCTTAGTCTTGATTAGTCGACCATTAACTTTTACCTGGTCTCCCTCGACAATACGTACACCCATCTGGGCAACCGCTCCATTAACGGTTACCGCACCCTGCTCGACAAGCCTATCAGCCTCACGACGTGAGCAGTAGCCCGAATCGCTAATAAATTTATTGACGCGCCTATCCAACCCTATCGAATCCTATCGAGTGAACGAACCAGAGCCTCATCCTTAACGATAGCATTCACCGCCATAAAGTTGAGAATAATCGCTATAACTGGAGCTGCAACTGCGGGATGAACTCCATAACTCATATCCGAGAATTGAGCGTAGCTCCTATAGCTGAGGTAGAAGTAGACACCAAGCAGCACAACAACACCAAATAGAAGAACTATCTGAGTCACACACAATCTAATCTGCGTGATACGGTTTTTATACAAAAAGATTATAACAAGAGGCATAACTGCTGTTATAATAGTGATAACCAACATATAAGGCATAAACTGCACAACTTCTCCCGCTGGAGTATATAGCCCTCTGGAGTATAGGTTAACCACCTGGCCACCACCCGAAAAGAATGCCAATGGAAGAAGTGATGTTAGAATCATCAAGATGCTGATAACTAGCAAATAAAGAGTTTGGATTCGCTGAATCATATAAATAATGTTTGAAAAAATTATGCTATAAAATAATTTTAGGGGAGTTCTATTTTCTCCCTGATTTTAATTTTCGGTTAATAATTGCCCATTTTTGATTTTTCAAAAGTGGGTTATAGTGACTCCTATTACCTGTTTTTGTAAAATCAAAAAGGTGTGGCTAGTAGCTTAAAAGTATTTTAGGGAGAAATTAGAACTCCCCTTTATCTATTAGGTATCTATTCCTATCTGTCGAGTTTCGATTGATTAACTCACCAAGGAAACCAGCAAGGAATAGCTGTGCACCCAAAATCACCGCCAATATTGCGATATAGAATAGAGGCTGGTCGGTTACCGCCCTATGAGGTAGACCCTCAATCTGTTTAATCACCTTACTAGCTACTATATAAGTAGTTACACCTCCACCTGCGAGAAACATCAGAGTTCCCAATCCACCAAAAAAATACATCGGAGAGCGACCAAACAGCGACAAGAAAGTTATTGTTATCAAATCTAAATAACCCTTTATCATCCTCTCTACACCATACTTCGAGACTCCATGTTTACGCGATTGATGCTCCACTACTTTCTCGCCAATACGCTTATAACCAGCATATTTAGCCATTATCGGAATATAACGATGCATCTCACCATATATCTCTATCGACTTCACCACCCGACGACGATACGCCTTTAATCCACAGTTGAAATCGTGGAGTTTAATCCCAGAAACCAAGCGTGCTGTGGCATTGAAAAATAGACTCGGAAGTCGCTTGCTCAATGGGTCATATCTCTTCTGTTTCCAACCCGACACCACATCATAACCCTCTTCGAGAATCATCTCACGTAGCTTAGGTATCTCATCGGGTGAATCTTGCAGGTCGGCATCCATAGTGATAACAACCTCACCCTGCGCCGCCTCGAAACCCACATGTAGAGCCGCTGCCTTGCCATAATTTCTTGCAAAGCTAAAGGCTCGAACCTGCTCAAAACGACCCTTCAACTCCTCGATAACCTGCCACGAGTTATCCGTCGAACCATCATCCACAAAGATTAGCTCATAGCTCAACTCAGCCTCACTTAGCACCCGATGAATCCACTCGGTAAGCTCGACTAAAGAGTCCGCCTCATTGAGCAGAGGAACTACTATCGATAGATTTAACTCCCTGTTACTCATCGGCTTGCTCTTTTGAGTTGCTAACTGGTTTAACCTTGCGTCGAGTCCAGATTGAGAGAGGCACACCGACAATTAAGGATTTCATTATATAGATAAAGGCTGTGCCAAATATAGAGTCTATGATTGTTGGCTCTTTTGAACTCTTCAAACTCTCGATAGTCGTGGCGGCAAATTGTGTTGAGAAGTCACCCAAAGAGTCACCGCCCATCTCAATCATCGCATTAACCGAAGAGATATAACCATCTATATAATTCTCAAAACCAACTACTTGACTTATCACAACAGTTGACGAAAATGCCACCCAAACAGATGCCAAAATCGAAGTCAGCGAGATAAAACTCAAACTCTGCATATAGCCAAAAGGTATCTGCTCAGGAAGTTTCGCCTCGAACTTAACCACTGCATATCGAACCAAAACGACATAGATAACAAACGAGAGGATATTGGATATTGAGGTAATAACTGCAAAATTGACACTCCCCGACATCATAGTCGAGATATCAAACAAGCGAAAACCACTCATTACCAATCCAATAAGCACTCCATTACGAGCTATATCATTCCATAATAATTTCTGTAACATAATCTTTTAACTTTACGATTAAATCAATTCACCCTCTCCCTCGCGGATTATCTCAACCTCCCCTTCGCTCATATCCACAACCGTCGATGGAGTTGTCGAACCTTGACCTCCATCAACCACAATGTCAACCACGTCGCCCCACCTCTCATGGATAAGCTCCGCGTCTGTTGTGTACTCGATGTCATCATCGCTCTTTAACGACGAGCTTATAAGTGGCGACTCGATACTCTCTAGTATAGCCATAACAATCTCATTATCAGGGATTCTTATACCTATAGTAGACCTCTTCATAAGCACCTTATCAGGTAGTCGATTCGACGCCTTTAGGATAAAAGTGAACGCCCCAGGTAGGTTACGTTTAAGTACCTTGAACTGAGCATTATCAATCCGACAATACTCCGCCACTTGGGATATATCGCGACAAATAAGCGTTAGTGAGTTATTATCCTTACCGCTCAACCGCTTCAACTGCTCGATACCCTTCGCAGATTTAATCGAACATCCATACGCATAGAGGCTATCGGTTGGGTATATCATCACACCACCCGTGGTGAGCGTATCTCGAACCTTGCCTATATCCCTCTGCGACGGACTTTTGCTATATATCTTCACTAACATCTCACAAATATATATAAACTTTTCGAATGAGCAAAATTTTAGAATCTGTTTAAGTTTTTATGCTTAAAAATAGTATGAGACATTTTGCTTTGATTTTTGATTTTGATATCGAAGCTAATAGTGATTCTATTAGCAAGATAGTAAAATTAAAAAGCGAAGTGAAAGAGTCATAGTAGATTAAGTGAGAGAAATTTAAACAGATTCTAAAACAGGAATAGAGTGGACAACATCTATTTAAAATAGATATCGACCACCCTATTACTCTATTTTTTCAAACTACCAGATTGGTTGACTTATATCAAAAGCTCCCTCGAATGGACCAACGAATGGTGCATCAACACCTCTATCACGTCCAAAATAGTCCTTCGCAAAGATAAACTCGCTCTTATCGACATTCTCATACAACAGCTCTGGAATCAGAGCATCACCCAACATATCGGTGTTAACACCCACTGTCTTAACCTCTTTCAAGGTGTTGAAGTTGAAATCCATATCACAATCGAGATAGTATCTTCCATCCTCACGCTTTTCGAGAGTAATCTTCACGCTCTTATCCTTAAGGTGGGTATAGCCACTCTCATCGTGGTGAGGCAGAGCCTCCGAGCCGATATATACGTTAGCATTCAAGAACATAGGTAGCTTTTTAGTTAGATTTTCAGTACCCTCAGCACTGCTATGTCTATTAGCGATATACTCCTCAATAAGGGCTGGATAATCCTTGCAACCCTCCAGTCCAAACACCTTGCCTTGGCTATCGCTAGCCTCACACAAGAAGATATTGTTGTAAAAGTGCCAATCGCCTCCTGGGTTATTGAATAGACCCATAATAGCCGTTGAGTGTGGTGCATGGTAAGGTGTGTAGCGATTAGCTGCCGACGAACCAGCATCGATATATCCCTCGATTAGGTTGTTGAAAAAGGCGATACCTTGTGCTCTTAATCGCAAAGATTTATCCGACAAAAGGATATTATTGTAGACCAAAGTTGGACCATGTGACACCTCTATAAACAAATCCTCCGAAACATTATTTGCCATGATATTGTCTCTGATATGCATACCCTGAGCCTGCCAGTCAATCCATACTCCTCTGTTACAACCTGTTATACAGTTACCCTCGATAACCATATCAATACCTGCATGCACCTTAATACCACCAGTCTCGTGTCCCATCATCGGGGTGTTCATGTTGATATCGTAAATCTCGTTACCACGAATAGTTGTGAAGATACAGCCCAAGTGTCCGACGATACCAGCCTGGTCGCACTCATAAATTTTGTTGTTCTGGATAAGGTGTGAA
This sequence comes from Rikenellaceae bacterium, assembly GCA_047178865.1. Lineage (GTDB taxonomy): Bacteria > Bacteroidota > Bacteroidia > Bacteroidales > Rikenellaceae > Alistipes. The sequence continues at coordinate 50,312 of JBCQSY010000001.1, read as the reverse complement.
CCCACATTCTCCTCGCTCCATCCCAACTCATACGCCTTGAAGATAGCCTCTAACTCACGAGTAAATCCCATCTTACGAAGTGTCGATTTTTCGAGATATAGCGAGTGAAGGTTGTGTCCGCTAGCTCTGCTCTTACCAATCGAAATACCAACACACTTCGACTGCAATATCTCACAATCCTCAATTACCCAACCTTTGCTCCAGTTTGGGCCAACCATACCAGGTTGTTCTCCTGTTGGTGGTGCCCACTGAGTCGCAGCCTGTGCAATCTTCAGACCCTTGACTGTTATGTAGTTAATACCCGTAGTTTCAGGGAAGAAACATGCAGCACGCACATTAATCTCGGTGAGAGCCTTATTAGGATTCTCGCCACCAAAATTGGCACGTATGATGGTCTGCTCATCATCGACCGAAGTAATCCAGCTCATCTTGGTCTGGGCAACCTCTTCATCGCTTAAGTACTCCTGAAGTGATGAACCATTGATATAGACCTCACCTAGATGAAGTCCATGCCCCTCAAGATACCAGTCGCCATATATCTCGACGCTATATGGGTTGAAATCACCAAACATTGAGTTTGGAATCTTCACCTCCCACACATCTTTCGACAATTTCTTCCAACCAGTCACAACCTCCGAGCCTTTAATCCAGACCTCCTCACCCTCTGCTGCCATATAGGTTATACGTCTTTTATCGTTGAATCCGCTATTAGCAGGCGAGACTCTCTCGCGATAGACTCCCTCACCAATTAGGACAGTATCCCCTGCCAGAGCATGAAACGCCGCCTTTGAGATGGTGCGAAGTGGTGAGGCAACAGAACCATCGTTCAAATCGGAACCGTTTGGGCTAATGTGCCAAACTCTCGCCGAGAGTGATGTTGTAAATACTAGCAGTAGCATAAACAGCAGTGAAATTTTTCTCATTTTTTTAGTTTTAGTTTATTCCCCCTATAGTTTCAATTTATTCAACGCTGCACTATACTCACGTGCATAGCGAAGATGCTCTCCATAGCTCTTTGCGAAGTTGTGGTATCCATCAAAAGAGGCTCTAGCACAGAAGTATAGGTAGTTATGACTCTCTGCACTGAGCACCGCATCAATGGCCGCAATCGAGGGCATTGATATTGGAGATGGTGGCAATCCTTTATATTTATATGTATTATATGGCGAGTCATACTCCAGATGTTTGTAGAGAATCCTCTTTATCGAGAAGTCGCCAATAGCATACTTCACAGTCGGGTCAGCTTGCAAGGGCATTCCACGCTTCAACCTATTGAGATAGACACCCGCCACTCGTGGCATCTCGTCGATATGCTTAGTCTCTTCGTAGACAATCGAGGCGAGAGTCATAATCTTCTCACGACTGAACCCCAGGCTATTACGCTTTTCATCTCGACCTCCGCTCCAAAATTTATCACTCTCCCTTGTCATCCTCTCGATAAGTGATTCGGGGGTTATGCTCCAATAGAGCGAATAGGTGTTGGGTATAAATTTCGAGAATAGTCGAGTGGTATCTCCACCCTCCCACTGCGTGAAAGCGCTATATAAAGAGGTGGAGTCCGCAGCTATCTGAGTCGATATTCGAGCTGCCAAATCCGAGAAGTTCCTAATATTATTAAAGGTCAACCTCACCTCGGTCTGCTCACCTAGAGATAGCTGCCTAACCACATCTACAACACTATCGCCTCTGCGCAGAGAGTAAAATCCCACCTTTAGCCTCCTCTGTAAATCAAGACGTTTTGCATAGAAATTAAACCCCCAATGATTCTCAACGTATGGCAGTACTTCATCCTCTACACTCCTATCAATCACATATATAGAGATATCTTCATCGACTGCACTACCATAAAATTGATTGTATAAAAACAAGGTGCAACCCCCACCTAGAAGCACTACACCTAGAAAGAAAATTAAAAAAAAAGCTCTCTTTTTTTGTGATATTAACATTTTTTTATACTTTTGTCGCCGGGTAAGTCTTATACGACCAGCTCCTACTAATCCCCCAGGTGAGGAATCAAGCAAGGGCGTGTGGTTGTAGCGGTGCGATATAAGTAGCTTACCCTTTTTTTTGTGCCTATTAGAAATGCGAATTAAAGTTTAATTCGCATTAAAAACTTAATTTCACTCCTGCCATAAAATTCATACCCAACTCTCTATAACCATAGTAGTTGTAGATTGTCTGATTGATTAAGTTATTCGCCTCAAAGAATATGGTTGCATCACCCACCTTGAAATCAAAATAACAGCCCAAATCAACTGTGGCTGGCATCAAAACATCATGTTTTATATAGTCATAGATGTAACTCACACCATACGCGCTTCTACTCTGAGCACTCACCCCGATATTGAATTTAGGTAGTGAGTAGTCGAGTGATACTCCTCCAACAAACGACGAACGACCATACTCATAACCCGACTCATTCTCCCAATCAGAGAAGTGGTATAGGTGTAGGTCGGTGGCAAGAGATAGTTGTGGAATAATCCTATACTCAGCCTCTAAATTAAGCGAGAGGACGGTCTCGTTGATATAATCCACCGCCATATAGTTGTAGTTATCCTGCATAGGGTCAACCACCAACACCCACAACATATCGTCATACCTCAGCTCGCCCTGGGCATATAGCCTATATGATAGTTGATTGCGGCTCATCAATGCACCCTCAGCTCCAAATCTAAGATTTGAGATTGTCGTACTACGCATCGAGCCTATATCCGAGCTTGAGATATATGGATTCAACTTAGCCATCGAGGCGTAAGTACCATCAATCATCTCGCCACCCATCTCAACAAAGAGCACGGTCTTTCTAAGTGCGGTGTAGCGAAGGTAGGCTTGTGGAGTGAATAGAGATGAACTCTTCTCCTCGCCATCACTATCGAGATATTGGTTAAAGATACTCCTATAGATTAGACCCACACCCATCTGCCAATCACCCTTCGTGTAGCCATAGGTAAAATCGATGTCGATATCACTAGCGCTGCGGCTCTGACTATCCTCGCCAATAACCAGGGTGTGATACCCCACATTAAAGTTAAACGAACTACCCTTCGAGAACTCACGTGCCATCTTCAAACCACCACCAATAAGGGCGTTGTAGTTATTATTGCTATTCCAGAAATGGTTTACATCAAATCCTAGCGAAAAGTTCCATCTGCTCAAATCGATAAAATCATCGCCAAAACTCACCATAGCATTGATATCTTGATAGTTGATTCTCGACTCGTCGCGGCTCTCGATATAGGCTGCCGAGCGGTGGTATATATCGTTTGAGTAGTTGATTGAGGTGCGTAATTTACGCTCTGCAATGTGAACTCCACCAGCAATCCCAACACTATTACTTTGACGATTTGCAAAATTATCATCCGAGAATGGAGTACTTAAATCAACATACTCGCCATAGTGGTTAACATACCCCAAGAAGTAACCACTATCCGCATTGTAACGAGAGTAGTAACCATCGAAGAGAGTGGTTAGAGGGTATCCAAACCCAGCCTTTATTGCGAAGTTATCGGGTTGCGAGAATTGCCAATATGTCACCTGTGCCGGTTCGAGTGGTTTGGTTGCAACCGATGTCGAAATCGAGAGTGGAACAATCGTATAGTCAACATCAGGGCGAATAGTGGTAGTATCGACCACTTCAGCTTGGAGTGTTGGTTTCACCGCACGCTCTAGTTGTGGAATATACTCACGAGTCACCTCGACGCTCTTATCTACCTGGGCAAATAGCTGTGATGACGTCATCAAAACTGCTGCTAATAATATATATAGTCTCATCATTTTTACTGTGGAAGGTTTGAAATTTTAGCTTTCGCCTGCTCTATAATACCATCATCGCTAGGTGAATATCCATCTACGATACTCTGATATGTAGCACGAGCTTGGAATATATCCTCGTTTTTAATATAGATATCACCCAAAATAAGGAATGTCTTAGCCAACCAGTAGCTCTGGCGAGTATTACTCTCCGAGAACTTAAATATTAAATCCTCCGCCTGGCTATAACGTCCCGACATAAAGTGATTCTCGACAATTATAAATGTCGCCTCAGCACCCTGCGCTGTTAGTGGCTCAAGGCTTAAGGATTGATATATCTCAAGAGCTTTCTCTCTCTCTCCTCGCCTAGAGTAGATTTTAGCCTTAGCGTACTCAACGTCTCTGCTCTGCTCTGCGGTGATATAGTTTCTCTTATTTGCGATGAAATCACTCATTGCGAATATCGCATCATCATCCTTCGATAGTAGCACCGATGTGACATAACCCGATACTGCGCTACGTTTTGTCGATTGCGAAGTGGTCACATCATATAACTTAAGATAGGCCTCAGCTGCCTGAGCATACCTCTCAGCACCAAACAGTAGTGAGGTAAGAGAGGTGTAGACACGCTCCGAGTAGCTACCCGCACCATGTTCAACCAACTTATTCAACGACTCGATAGCCTTATCCGAGTTATTATCCTTGATATAGCAGTCACTCAAGAAGAATAGAGCATCACTTCTATTGTGTCCATTAGGGTATTGAGTCAAGTACTCCTCAAACGATGTGGTCGCTTTAGCGTAGTCACCCCCAGCGTGGAGATATAACTGCAAAGATGAAGCATACGACAACGAATCACGAGCCATAGCATCAAGGTCGCCATCAACACCCATCGAAGCGGCATACTCGAAGTAGCTACTTGCCCTACCACTATTGACATAGACCGCTCTAATTCCCAATAGAGCATCTTTGGCGATGGTTGAGTTCGGAGCACTCTTAATCGCCTTATCGTAATACTCCAAAGCCCTATCGCTCTGTCCCAAGTTGAGATATCCCAATCCCAAATCGGATAGAGCCTGAGAGTATTTACCCGATGATGGATACTCCTTAATAAACGACTCCAACTGAGCCACTCCATTGGCATACTGTTGCAGAGTGAGGTATGTACGTCCCAACTCATAAGCCGCAGCATCGACGTAGTTGCCCTCTCCCCTATCTATAATACTCCTCAAGAGCTGCTCTTTAGAGCTGTAACGCTGCAAGAGTCCATCGATAATTGCCATATTATACTCCGAATAGAAACGATATGGTGAATCCCCCGCCGCAGATAGAGCATAACGCTCTCTGGCGAGATTGAATCGACGTTTACCATACTCGATATCGCCCAAGCGATTATTTGCATCCGCCACATAGGCATCCACACCTGAAGATATCGAGACATAACGTCTGAAATATCTCTCTGCCTCACCACTATTTCCCAACATAAGGTAGCAGTAGGCTATATTATAGAGTGCTATACCATACTGCTTGTCACCCTCTCTAGCGCGTGAAATAAATGTATTGTAGTTATTCAACGCACTCGAATAATTACCCTTCATAAAGTATATCTCACCCTGCCAGAAGTACGATAGAGCTAGATATTTAGGACTTATACTAATCGAGGCTGACTCCTGGAATGAGCGCTGTGCAACATCTAAATCCCCTGCGTTAAAGGCATCAACGCCTCTAAAGAATGAAATCTTCTGTAGTGCACCACGAATCTGTGCATCTGGGTTTGAGATATGTTTAATTGCGCTATACGCAGCATCATAGTCACGTGAGTTGTAATAGGCTGCAATCAACATAACCTTCGCCTGCTCAACACTTCCTCCATTAGGATAACTCTCGATATAACGAGTCAAGATATTAATCGCCTCATTGAATAGACCTCCACCCAACTCATACTCGATTTTACCATAGTTAAACAGGGCATCTTCCGCTATCTGAGCATTATACTTCTCGTTTGATGCCATGGCAAACGACAACTTCGCCTTCGCTTTATCGCCCACTCTTATGTAGCAATCCGCCAAGTGATACGAGGCGTTCTGAGTGAGTGCATCGTCCGCACCACAAGCTGCACGTAGATGTACCTCTGCATCTTGGTAACGAGTCAGACGGTAGAGAGAGAATCCCAAAATATAGTTCTCCTCACGACCCATCACACCACCTTTCGCCTCATACTCACTAATATAGCGAATCGACTCGTCAAACCTCTCCAACTTGAACATCGACTCGGCTACCATACGTATAATTTCACGTGCACGCTCCGAAGTTGAACTCTTCACAAGAGTCAATCCATCCTCGATAACTCGCTCATACTTACCATCTTTAAAGTCGATATGCAGGATATAGAATGGAGCAATCTCACTATAAGCATCACTCTCTAGAAGGTTCTCAAATCCACTACGTGCTGCAATGCTACCATCCTGCGAATAGTTGATATACGAACGATAGTAGAGCGCATGGTGATATAGGTCACTCTTCTGTTTTATACGCTCTAGACAGGTAGAGGCATCACTATAACGACCCTGCCAAAATGCGATGTAACCCATTCTGATATCATACTCCTCCCTCTGAATTGGGGTTAGATTATCATAATCGACACTCTCGAAACTACTCAAAGCCTCATCGTATCGCTCCTCTTCGCAGAGGTACAACGCTTTGGCTAGCTCCACCTGGTCTCGATATATCGACAAAGGGTATCGCCTCTCGAAATTCAAGAAGTAGCTCTCCACCTCTGGGTTATCGCCCTTCGATGCACACATAGCGAGATAGTAATCGAGCTTTTCACGCTCGGTTGGCGAGAGGTTATCGAAATTTTCTCTAACTTCTCTAAATTTAAGCTCTGCGGCAACCCACTGCCCCATATCATAAAGCTCGATAGCTTGTGTGATTTTAGGTTGAGGAGAGGATGCAAAAAGTGAATTTACGGCGACAATAAATATCGCCAATAGAACTGTTACTAATCTCATATTTAGTCTATTTTATCTTTAATCCATCGGGGAAACCTTGTGCCTTTAAAGCTATCTCACCTCCATCGGGAGTTACCAAAAAAGCACCTTTACTCATCGGAGTGATATGTCCAATAACATCGATACACCCCAGCGAGGCGATAAGTTCCTGTTTTTCGAGTGGTACGGTAAATAGAAGTTGATAATCCTCGCCTCCATTGAGCGCCGCCACTACAGGGTCTGCATTCAACTCTTCGGCCATCGCAGAGGTCGATTTGGCGATTGGAATACGCTCCAAGTAGATACGTGCACCACACTGCGATGAGTGGCATATCTGCAGCATATCACTAGATAGGCCATCCGAGATATCTATCATAGATGATGGAACTAACCCCGCTTCCGAAAGCGAAGTTATGGTCGATGCGCAGTGGCGAGGTTTCAAATAACTCTCCAGCAGATACTCATACCCTTCGAACTTAGGCTCAGGATTCTCGATATCTCGCAACACTCTCGACTCCCTCTCCAGAAGGTGTAGACCCATATATGCAGCACCTAAGTTACCTGTAATACATACCAAGTCATTCTCCTTAGCGCCACTTCGATACGACACCCTGTCCGCCTCCACGCTACCCATCGCCGTAATCGAGATAACCAAACCATTAACCGAGGCGCGTAAATCACCACCAACAAGGTCGATATCAAGCTCCTTACACGCCAACGCTACACCCTCATAGAGGTCGTCGATAGCCTCGACGGGCAACTTCGACGATACTCCCAACGAGATGGTAATCTGTTCGGGCAGAGCGTTCATCGCAAGAATATCACTCACTCCAACCACCACAGCCTTATAGCCGAGGTGTTTGAGAGGGAAGTATCTCAAATCGAAATCGACACCCTCCATCAACATATCACTCGACGAGAGCATAACACGTCCCTTACCTATATCAATCACCGCAGCATCATCACCAACACCCTTTACCGTGCTGCTATTTTTAGCAGTGAAAGCTGAGGTTATTCTATCAATAAGACCAAACTCTCCTAGCGTTGATATCTCGGTACGTTCTTTTTTATTCATCATCAAAAAATTATTGACAAATATAGATATTCTTTTTGAGTATATAAAATATATAGAAAAAAAAGTGTAAATTTGCACTGTAAAATCTAAACGTATATAGTAAATGTTGAATATTGTTTTATTTGGTGCGCCAGGGTGTGGAAAAGGAACTCAGGCAGCACGTCTTAAGGAGAAGTATGGAGTAAACCACGTCTCAACTGGCGAGGTAATTCGTGGAGAGATTTCACGTGGCACTGAGCTTGGTAAGAGCATGAGTGCATATATCGAGGCTGGTAAGCTAGCTCCAGATCAAATCGTTATCGATATGATTGCAAACTACGTAGTTGAGCACAAAGAGGATAAAGGTAATATCTTTGATGGTTTCCCACGTACTACAGCTCAAGCTGAGGCTTTCGATAAGATTATGGATGAGAACTCTGACTCGGTTGATATCATGATTTATATGGATGTACCCGAAGAGGAGCTAGTTAAGCGTATCTTGCTTCGTGGTAAAGATTCAGGTCGTGCCGATGATGCATCGGAGGATGTTATCCGCAACCGTATCTCAGTTTACAACGAGCAGACAGCTGTTGTTGCTGACTACTACTCTAAGCAGGGTAAGTATGCAGCAGTTAACGGACTAGGTAGCATGGATGAGGTATTCGATAGAATCTCTGAGGCTATCGACTCAGTAGCGAAGTAAGTAGAGACCCTACTTCAACACAAAAGAGTGGTTATCAACGATAACCACTCTTTTTGTATCTGCGAACTACTGCTTAAAATACCTGACCCAAGATAAGGAATGTAGCTGGGATAGTAAGGATTGCGTAAAGCTCAGGGAACGCTGCCAAGATAAGTGTGTTGGTTGCAACGTCGTGTCCATTACCGATAGCTGCGATACCGTTGGCACAAACTTTACCTTGGTAAACCGATGATGCGATATTAGCAAGACCTACCAAAAGACCAATTCCGAAGATTGCTGCACCCTCGTAGATAGATAGAGCTGCTGTGATTTGTGGATATACCATAAAGAAGCAGACAAATCCATATAGACCCTGCGAACCAGGAAGTGCTGTTAGCATCATATAACTACCAAATGCATCCTTATTCTTCTTAATTGCCCCAACCGCTGCTTGACCGCTAATTGAAGTACCCATTGCAGATGCCATACCTGCCATACCTACCATAAGGCCTAATCCGATATAAGCCAAAACTAGTGCTAATGCTGATGTTTCCATAATTTTTTTGTTTTTTGTTTTTTTATTTAAATTAATTTTTACTCTTCTTTTAAGGGTTGGAAACTACGTGTTGCAGCCTCGAACCCACCATTTTTAAAGAACTCCACGAAGGTTAGACGCATCGGGTGAACAAACGCCGATATTGTCGACATAAATAGGTTGATACCGTGACCGATAAGCAAAATCGCCACACACCCTACCAAGCTAATAATAAGCGAGAGGATATTACCCTCGTAACCTGCAAATCCCTTGTCGAGACCTGTCATTCCAGTAGCTAGACTATTGAAAACCAGACCCAACACACCACCCGAAAGACCGATAGCGAAGAGACGGATATAACTCAATATATCGCCCAAAATACCAGTAAGGTTGTTGTATGTATTCCAGATTCCAACTCCAAAATTCATAAATATATTCTTGCCAGGTGAGTTGAATAGGAACATCAGAACAGCTCCCACACCCGCCACGATATAGAATGGAATAGAGTCGAACTCAAAGCCTGAAATGCCAAGTTGCTCCAAAGCGAAGGCAGTCGCAGATGCCATAAGCAGAATAAACCAACCCGCTTGACCTCCGACATACTTCACACCAAAAGCCTTGATAGTGAGGTAGATATTAACTATCATCGCCAACATAACATGTACAAATCCAATAATCATCGAGACCGAGAAGAAGCTCTTCTGGAAATCAATCACCGTAAATGGAAGAGGCGAAGTTCCGAATAGAGTGTTAGTCAACATACCAAACACGAAGGTCGCAGCTCCACAGAATAGAGCCAACCACGACGCCTGTTTCATTGAATCACCACCACACAACTTTAGAAAGACTCCCGCCGCAAATATTATTGCACCATAACCTGCATCACCCAAACATATCGCAAAGAACAACATATAGAATGGTGCAAAGAGAGGAGTAAAGTCCATAGTTCCATACTTTGGAAGTGCATACATATTACCAATCAACTCGAAAGTCCAAGGGAATAGCTTATTGCGTAACTTCACTGGGGTGTTATCCTCAGGGGTTGGATCAGCCTTGAAGTAGACAACATCGGGGTACTCCTCCAACAATGCATCTACCTGCGATGATGTTGACTTCTCAGCCCACGCCTCCATTATCAATAGAGAACCATCCGCTGCGGAAGTTGCCGTAGATGAAATCTTAACCTTATCGAGTTTAGCTTTCAACTCTGTTAACTGAGAGGTTATCAACTCTTTAGATGCAGCAACTCTTGCAAAATCACCATTCAACACCTCAAGAGACTCACGCTCTTTCACGCACTGAGCCTCAGCTCCACAACTACTATAAGCAGGGGTTTTAACCTCCTGAGCATCAAGCAATATCTCCTCCTCTCCAGAGGTCGAAATCACCACAAAGTAGCTAATAGTCTCGCTCTCGCTGATAAGCTCGATAGTATAGCGGCTACTCCACTCCTCGATGCTACTTTGATAGTTCGCCAAAGGAGTGATAAAGAATCTCAAGAAGATGCCATCACTGCTCAACTTGGCGATATCCTCAACCGAGAACTCGCCCCAGCCTACCATATCTTCGACCATCTTCTCCAAGGCTGCAATCTTCGATAGATGCTCCGCACGTTGGGATGTGATATCACAATATGCAGCAAAAGCCTCCTCACCTGAGCCATACGACTCAGCTTGAATCTCGCTATCTAAAGCCTCAATCTCAGAGATAGCCTTGCTATAGCTCTCAACTTTGAGCAGTAACTCACGACCACTATCATCAGCCTCCCACGAAGAGGTTGTTACATCGACCAGACTCAATTCACGCAACTTATCCACAAACTCGCCACACGAGGCTGCATATAGGATAAAGTCATATTTAGACATCTTAGTAATCATAACATTGCCCCCTCCCCTGCGGCTTGTTGTTTGGTTTTAACAATCTTCTGAGCAGATTTGGATAGGTTCTCCTCATCCTCCATAAATCGTTTGATTTTGCGGATAGCATCCTCGTAACCAGGGATTTGAACCTTTTCGTAAAGATTCACCTTCTGGGTAGTTTTACGTCTTGCAAACTCCAGAAGTTCAGTTTTTCGTCTAAAGACCTCATACTCGATACCCAACTCCGCCAAGGATTTAAGTATCTTAACGCCCGACGAGTACCACGCAGGTGACGAGAATATATCGTAGCTCTTTTCCGAGAATATAACCCTCTCCAAGAGCGGAGTCCTCACACCCGCAATTTTACTCTGCGACAGCTCAACATCCTCCACACGCAAGATATCAGCATCGAACTCGCCCCAAAGTTGCACCATATATTCATACTGTGCCAACTGAGCTTCGAGTCGCTGCTCTATCTGCTGCGAGATGAGCTTAGCTCGTTTAACCTCGGAACGTAGAGCCGACTCTTTACTCTTGATGGTTGGCAGTGCACTGCGCCGCATCTTGAGCTGCTTGTCGAGATCTCCGAGCGAGGTTTTATTATATTGAAATTTAATTGCCATGGTTATTTCCAATATTTAGCAACCAATTCAGCCTTAACGGCAACCTCTTCACGTTGGAAGTACTTAGCGAATAGTCCCCAAGCGGTATCCAACATCTCGTCGATATTGATGTTGATATCAATAGATAGTAGCTGCGATGAGTAATCGTGAGCAAATTTGAGTGAACGCTCATCATAATCCGATAGGTCGAAACCATTCTCCAACTTAGTCTTAGCTAGAGCCGCATCAGCGAATAGACGCACACAAGCATTCATCACCTGAGGATGATCCTCGCGAGTCTTTTTACCAATAACCAGCTGTTTTAGACGTGATAGCGAACGGAATGGGTCGACAATAACACGACCAGTATCTGTGTCGTTACGCAAGAATAGCTGTCCCTCGGTGATATAACCCGTATTATCTGGGATAGCGTGGGTGATATCGCCACCCGATAGGGTCGTAACGGCGATAATTGTGATTGAACCTCCATTAGGTAGCTGCACCGCCTTCTCGTAAATCTTAGCCAAATCCGAGTAGAGCGAACCTGGCATAGAGTCCTTAGATGGAATCTGATCCATACGATTCGATACGATAGCTAAAGCATCAGCGTAGAGGGTCATATCGGTGAGCAATACCAACACCTTCTCACCCTTATCCACTGCGAAGTACTCAGCTGCGGTAAGTGCCATATCTGGAATCAAGAGTCGCTCAACTGGAGGATTCTCCGTAGTGTTAACAAACGAAACGATTCTATCCAACGCACCTGCGTTCTCGAAGATACTCTTAAAGTATAGGAAGTCATCATTTGTTAGACCCATACCGCCCAAGATAATCTTATCAGCCTTAGCACGTAGAGCCACATTTGCCATCACGGCGTTGTATGGTTGATCGGGGTCTGCGAAGAATGGAATCTTCTGTCCCGATACGATTGTATTGTTAAGGTCGATACCTGCGATACCTGTTGCGATAAGCTCCGAAGGTTGCTTACGACGGAATGGATTAACCGTTGGGCCACCAATCTCACGAGCCTCACCATCAACCGAGCTACCGCCCTCCAATGGTTCACCATAGGCGTTGAAGAAACGTCCTGCAAGATTATCCGAAACCTTCAATTTTGGAGGCTCACCATGAAAAACAACCTCCGACGCGGTTGAGATACCCTCAGTTCCTGCAAAGACCTGAAGGGTAACATTCTCACCCATAATTTTAACTACCTGAGCTAGCTTACCATCAACCGATGCAAGCTCCTCATTACCAACACCCGAAGCACGCAATGAGATTGTTGCCTTGGTGATATTATCTATTTTGGTATAAACCTTTTGAAATGCACTATTTGCCATGATAGTAAACTATTTATTGATTTTTTCGTTGATTGCCGCCTCTATCTCCTTTTGGTACTGCACAAAATTCTCAGATTGCCACTGCGAGTAGTTCATCTGACGGAATTTATTGATAAGAGACTTAAAGAAGTTGGTACACTCCTCGAAGTCCGAGAATGTAAACTCTTTATGACAAACATCCAAAACCAAATTATACATAAACTTTTGACGCTCAAATGGAGATCTTGAGTCGATATCATCAAAGGCATCCTGCTGCAAGATTACATGGTCGACAAGCTCCGAGAGCCATCTACGAACATGGTAATCGATAGGCACACCATCATCTCCGAGGATATTAATCTGGTCGTCAGCCTCCTTACCACGTTGGATAATAGTCTTACCCTCATAGACTTTGCTCACCCAACCAGGCTCGATAGTCTCGTCGAGGTATGATATAACTTCAGGATACTCCAAATATTTAGAGTATGAATCAATCGGGTCGATTGCAGGGTATCTCTTCGAGTCTGCACGACTCTGTGATAGAGCGTAGAATGCACGAGCTGCCTTTTTGGTCGACTCGGTCACAGGCTCTTTAAGGTTACCGCCCGCTGGAGATACAGTACCCAAGAATGTAACCGAACCGCTACCTCCACCTATCAAATTAACCAATCCTGCACGAGCGTAGAATCCTGAAATAATCGCTGACAAGTCCATCGGGAAGGCATCCTGCCCTGGAAGCTCCTCCAATCTATTAGACATCTCACGTAGAGCCTGTGCCCAACGTGAAGTCGAGTCGGCCATAACCAACACTTTGAGTCCCATCGCACGATAGTACTCACCGATTGTCATACCAGTATATACCGAAGCCTCACGTGCGGCAACTGGCATATTCGATGTGTTACATATAATAACGGTACGCTCCATAAGCGGACGACCACTCTTTGGGTCTACCAACTCAGGGAACTCCGTAAATACCTCAACCACCTCATTTGCACGCTCACCACAAGCACAGATAATAATCAAATCTGCCTCTGCTTGCTTCGAGATAGCGTGCTGAAGAACGGTCTTACCAGCACCAAACGGGCCAGGGATAAATCCAGTACCTCCCTCGGCTATTGGGTTGAATGTATCGATTGCACGAACACCAGTTCCCAAGATTGTCGATGGGCGTGGTTTGTCGATATAGCTACGAATAGCCCTCTTTACAGGCCACTTCTGCATCATTGTAACGTTGTGGTCTACCCCTTGAGAGTCGGTAACTACAGCCATAGTATCACTCACCTTATATTCACCCTCCGCTGCAACACTCTTAACCGTATAAACGCCCTCGAATGAGAATGGAACCATGATTTTATGAGGTAACAGACCCTCCTTAACTTCGCCCAGCCACGATGCAGCAACCACCTCATCACCCACCTTAGCGATAGGGGTAAAGTGCCATACACTCTCCAAATCAATTGGTGCACTCTGAGCACCACGCTCGATGAACAAGCCATCCAACTTCTCAAGGTCATTTTGCAGACCATCATAATTCTTCGATAGAATACCAGGAGCTAGAGTCGCCTCAAGCATGTGTCCCTCAAACTCAACTCTATCACCCACTTTAAGTCCACGAGTTGAGTCGAAAACCTGAACATAGGCTAAATCTCCAACGACCTTGATTACCTCGGCCATCATCTTGATATCTCCGCAATGAACGTAACAGATTTCATTCTGCGCAACGGCATCTTCAATCTTTACGATTACGATATTGGAGATTATACCATTTACTTTTCCTCCACTTTTCATATTTATGATTTTTTTTCTTACAATTTACTAGTTACACTCTCACCGCGAAACTGCGAAACTAACCTCTCGAACATCTCACGTCCCTTTGTAACATTCAACTCACTCCACCTAGCCACGATATTGAGCCTAACCAGGTAACTAAGTACCGCTCCGATACCGAAATAGTCGAAAGTAGCCAACTCGGTTGCCTCCGCCCACTTTATATTGTCGATACGACTCTCCTTATCGAGAAGGTTAGAGTCATCTCCAACAGCTGAAATCAGCGCATCGATATACGAAAGTTCTCCTCGCAATCCGAAATCCGCAGCTGACGAACGGCTAATCTGCTCGACTATATCACCATCTCCGACCAATACTCCCTCGACTGGGGTATCCATCTGGCGAGCTGTGAGTGCTGCCACAACATTTCGAATATTACGCTCTGTTTGACTCCACTCCCTTAAAAAGCTAACCTTCGATGACTCACACACAGCGTAGTATGCTGCAAAGAGATTGCTCTCGAACGATAAATTAAGGTCAACCTCGCCCGCTGCCTCGTCGTGAGCGTATGCTTTGAGGACTTTGGCTATCTCTTCGGGGAGTCCCTCCGCTAGCAGAAGCATCTGTTCAAGCTCCGATGAAGGGATATTTCCAAGTATATTATAGGCTCTACGACCTGCACGAAGTGCCGCCAAATTGAGGCAGTCGTAGTAGGTATAGAGCAACTTTACAGCTACTGCATCCTCCTCTGTTATCCCTTCGAGAATCTCTTCGATAATGCTCTTTGGATCAAAACCCTTCAGCTCAGAGTCGAACGAATACTCTACAAGACCAGCAACTAAGCTATAGTACTCCATAGTAAAATGCTTTTAAAATAACATCTGAGAGACCTTCTCGCGAAGATATTGACGCATCAAAGAGTCAAAATCAGCCTCTGAGAATGATAGGTAGTAACCCTCACCCTTAGCTGCGATTCTAAAACCCGAAGTCACTCTATCCGAGTAACCAACCTCGACACCTGCTGCAAGTAGCTCTTTAACGCTAGCTTTAAACACCTTATCAAACTCGGTCTGTTTTGCCGCTGGCAACATAGCACTCAACTCAACCTTGCCAGAGGCTGCACTACTCCACTGCGAAGCTAGAGCCAACATCATATCCTTCAAGAATTTAGCGTCCAACGACATCGCCTTAACCTCAGAAGAGAGGCTCTTAGTGACGATTAGATTCTCCAACTCAGCCTTGATTGTAGCCATCGCTTGGCGACCTGCTAGAGTAATTTCGGTGAGACTATTTTGACGACTATCCTCCGCCTCTTTGGTCGCTTTAGATAGGATTTGTGCAGCTTGAGCCTTAGCATCTGCGACTATCTTCGCAGCCTCAGATGTTGCCTTTGAGATAAGCACCTCGCTCTCTTTGCGACCACTCTCCAACCCATCCTTATAGAGTTTATCGGTGAGTTGTTGTAATTTGTTATTTTCCATTTTTTCTATATGTTTTCAAAAATATTCTGCCTTAAAATTAGTGGACACCCACTCTTATTGGTGCTCTGGACGCAATAAATCCTGCACCACCTTAACCGGTGAGAATGTTGTGATAGGTACTTCAACAAAGATTGTATTCCACTGAGCCATAGCTCCATTCCACAATCCTGGTAGCTCCTGAGCCTTCAAATCACGACCTGCGCTTGACTTCTCAGAGATAAAACCAGTTGATGGGTCAACATACTTAGAGAGGTCAAATTTCGCACCATTCACATCCTTTACAGCACAGACCAAATCCACTGGATTAAAGTGTGTTGCATTCTTCATTATCGAGATATCATCTGGCGATATCTGACTCGACTCTGCAATCTGCAACGACTCGACTCCACCCTGGGACGAAACCCAGAAAGGACCACCTCCAGGCTCACCCTCATTGAGCACCATACCGCAAACTCGCAATGGACGATTCAAAATAGATAGCAACAACGCCTTATCATACGAAGCAGGGAGTTTAACCTGCAAAGAGCCCTCAACGAAAGAGGCAATCTTCGCTAAATCACCTGCGCCAGCGTTAAGCTCTTTGATATATTGAAACGCTTTGCCTTGGAGTTCGAGAAGTAGACCCGCCAATGACTCCTTATATTTAATGGTGTCGCCACGACGAGCATCCGTTGTTACATTATCAACGGTCTTGATAAATATAATGTCTGAATCTATCTTATCGAGGTTCTCAATCAAAGCACCATGTCCCGCTGGTCTAAATAGCAGAGCACCTTTATCATCTCTGAATGGTGTGTTATCTGGATTCACCGCGATAGTATCGGTCGATGACATCTGCGTTGAGTAGCTAATATCATACTTCACACCATACTGCTTCTCATAGATAGGCAATGACTCCGAGAATAGAGCCTCGAATAGCGATTTATGCTCAGCCGAGATTGTAAAGTGGATACGCACAACACCACGATTTGCGGCATATTGAGCACCCTCGACTAGATGTTCCTGAGCTGCTTTACGCTGCTGCGAACCGTAGTTATGGAATGTCACCATACCTTTAGGTTTTGAACCATACTCCAAACCACTCTTTATAATTGCTGAGACGATATCTTTATCCGATGCACCCTGCGCAAGGAGGGATTTCAACTCTGGATAGAATGCAAATTTATCTATATTAGATAGGAGCTTATCAATTCCAGCACCCCTCTTATCTTGCTCTACAAATTCAAACAGCTCTTTAAACATACGTGTTGCTGCACCAGATGCTGGGACAAACTTCACCACACTCAACTCATCTCTCTTCGATGCGTATAGAGTCGATAATCTATCGACATCATCTACTGTCAATTTGACAATACCATCACCCACCGAAGCGGCGCGTGTGATTGACAAGAATGGAAATCCACTCTTAAAATTTGAAATCTGTGACTCCACCTTATCTACAGTCAAGCCATGCCCACTGATTTGGGCTAAATCCTCCTGGGTAAACATATGTTTTACGATTAAAATTTAATATTTATAACTGCTGAAACTATATTGCCTGTCCTGTCAAAAGTATAAAAAAATTCTTAATAATACAAATATTCGTACCAAAAGTAGAAAAATTATCTTAACTTTGCCACTATGATTAGCGATTTTAACAACTTTGCAATAAAAGCACATAATAGTTTTAGCATAGACGTATATGCTAAAAAGTTTGTGCAGTGGGAGGATTTTGGTGATTTAGTCAATATATTTATCGATAATCCTCCCTCGAAATGGATTGCCTTAGGTGGTGGAAATAACACCCTATTTTGTGGTGATTATGATGGTGTGATTCTCAATGGAGTCTGCTCAAATATAGCGATAACTTCACAAGATAAGAGGAGTGTAGGTATCAGAGTTGATGCAGGTGTTGAGTGGGATGATTTGGTTGAGTGGGCATGTCAGAGAGGTTATTGGGGAGTTGAGAATCTATCACTGATTCCTGGTCACTGCGGAGCTGCTCCAATCCAAAATATTGGTGCATATGGAGTAGAGCTAAAGGATGTAGTCAAAAGTGTTGAGATGTTCCACGTCGAGAACAAGACCCTATCCACGGTGAGTGTCGATGAGTGTCGATTTGGCTATCGAGATAGCATCTTTAAGCGTGAACTTAGAGGCAAAGTGATTATCACGGCGATACACCTAACCTTGAGCAAAGTGCCACAACCCAACTTAGGGTATAAGGATGTCGAGGCTGAGATTGCTCTATTGGGTGAGGTGACTCTACTCAATATCCGTCAAGCGATATGCAATATTAGAGAGCGAAAACTACCCTCGACCAAGGAGTTTGGCAATGCTGGTAGTTTCTTCAAGAACCCAGTTGTCGAACTTTCAAAGGCTGAAGAACTTAAAAAGATGTATCCCGATATTCCGCTCTACCCCGTACCACAAGATAGTGGCAAGGTTAAGCTAGCGGCAGGTTGGTTAATCGACAAAGCTGGTTTCAAGGGTTATCGAGAGGGACGAGTTGGAGTTCACGATAAGCAAGCCCTTGTTATTATAAACATAGGTGGAGCTACTGGCGAGGAGATTCTCGCATTAGCTCGAAAAATAGAGAGAGAGGTAGCTTCTCTCTTTGGAGTGAGTATCGAGATGGAGGTAAATATAGTATTATGAAAAATTTTACACAAAGATTTATAGAGTATATTGAGCAGAAGGAGTTTGTTACTCACAATGATAAGATTCTACTCACCGTATCGGGTGGAGTAGATTCGATGGTCTTGATGCATCTTTTCGCCAGTCAAGGTTATAATGTTGGAGTTGCTCACTGTAACTTCCAACTACGAGGTGAGGAGAGTGACGAGGATGATGTACTTGTAGCTGAGCAAGCTAAAGCGCTTGGTTTGGAGTGTTTCCACAGGCGTTTTAACACCCTTGAGGAGGTTGAGCAGAGTGGCAACTCGATAGAGATGGTTGCTCGTAGGCAGCGTTACGAGTGGTTCGATGAGCTGTGTGGTGAGCATGGATATAGCGCAATAGCTATCGCACACCATATCAACGACTCAATCGAGACATTCTTCATCAACCTGCTACGAGGCACAGGTCTGCGTGGTCTGACTGGTATCACAACCCATCGAGGCAATATTTTTCGTCCACTGATGTTTGCAACACGCAAGGAGATTCTCGACTTCGCTGTTCAAAACAAGATACCATTTAGAGAGGATTCATCAAACCGCTCAACTAAATATCTTCGCAATAAGGTGAGATTGGGTCTTATACCTCGTATTGTCGAGATTAAACCTCAATTCACCGCCCAGATGAGACGCAACCTCGCAAGGTTAACACAATCTCAAATTTTTATCGATAAGAGCATCGACCTTATCGCTCAGAGTGTAATCGAGGAGTGTGATGGTATCTACACCCTAAAACTAAATGAGATAA
Organism: Rikenellaceae bacterium; assembly: GCA_047178865.1. Classification (GTDB taxonomy): domain Bacteria; phylum Bacteroidota; class Bacteroidia; order Bacteroidales; family Rikenellaceae; genus Alistipes. The sequence continues at coordinate 30,871 of JBCQSY010000001.1, read as the reverse complement.
ATGAGAGTTTCCCTCGCGATTTTGTTGTTTATCAACTACTTGCTACTCGATTTGGATTTAAAGCAGATATCGTCGACTCACTATTAAAATCGCTAGAGAGTGATGGCAATGGCTCGAAATTCTACTCCAAGGAGTTTGTCGCATATACCAATAGAGGTGAGATTCTTGTGACTCAAATCGAGGATAGCGACCCTTGTAATATCTACATCGAGGAGAGTGCACACAGGGCATATTGTGGCAACTCAGCACTCTATATCGAGAGAGTTGATATTGATATGTTGGATAGCCTTATCACGGCAGAAAACGTCGCACTCTTGGATGCCGACAAGTTGAAGTATCCACTCACGCTAAGACGTTGGAAAGAGGGCGATTATATGGTTCCACTTGGAATGCATGGTCGCAAGATGATAAGCGATATGTTGGTTGATATGAAGGTCTCAATACCATCTAAGAGCAGGCAGTTTGTCCTCTTGTCGGGTGATGATATAGTCTGGTTAGTTGGACGACGCATCGACGAGCGTTACAAGATAACTTCCACAACCGAAAATGTGATGAAAATAACAAAAGAGATAATTTAAAGTGGCGAAGAAGGGGCTAAAATTTAGCGATACGACCGCCGACTTTGTCAAGTTACGTGGTGATATTCGCAAGGGTACATTTTCACCGATATACCTACTTATGGGCGATGAGGGTTACTTCATCGACCGTATTAGTGCGATACTCTCTGAGAGTGTATTAACCCCCGATGAGAGGAGTTTCAACCAAATCACTCTCTACGGTAAGGACTCTTCGGTTGGCGATGTTATAAACGCTGCTCGCCAGAGTCCAATGATGGGTTCGAAGATGGTGGTTATAGTGCGTGAGGCTCAGATGTTGCAGGGTGTCGAGAAGTTGTCACTCTACACCGAATCACCCAACACATCAACCATTCTAATTATCTGCCACAAGGAGAAGAGCGTGAGTAAAGTTACAAAACTCTACAAAACCGCACTCAAAAATGGCGTTGTGTTTGAGTCGGTAAAGGCTCGTGACTATGAGATAGGTGGCTGGTTATCGGAGCTAATCAGAGCCAAAGGTTGCTCAATCGACCATAAAGCATTGACGATGTTAACCGACAAACTGGGAACAGATATCTCGAAGATAGTCAACGAATTAACCAAACTATTCGTATCACTTCCTGTGGGAGCTACCCACATCTCAGACGTTGATATCGAGAATAATATTGGTATTTCGAAAGATTTCAACAATTTTGAGCTGTGTAAAGCGGTGGTTACCAAAAATATATCTCGTTCACTATTTATCGCCGACCACTTTGCACACAACCCCAAAGATAACCCTCTGCTTCTAACTCTTGCGGCTCTTTTCCGTGAGTTCCAACGCATATTTATCTTCAACTATCTAGTGTGGTTATCCAAATATAAGGGGCAAGCTCTACCATCAGAATTTGATATGATGAAGAGCCTGCAAGTAAATAGTACTTACGCAGTTAAAGAGACCAGAGAGGCTGCCGCAGTGTGGCATAATCGTAAAGTATTCAATATCCTTGGTCTGTTGCGCGAGTACGATGCTAAGAGCAAAGGGTTAAATAGTGGCAATGCTAGTGATGGAGAGCTACTTCGAGAGCTATTAATGAAAATATTCACGGCATAAACCATGAGTGATAAGGGGTTCTACATATATGAAATTATCCATACGTTAGCGGGAGAAATTAAGCTCTTAGATGCTCATGTCGAGAGGCTTAATACTGCTGCGTCAAAGATATTTGGACTGCACAACCACTTTACCTGCAACCAATTAGCAGAGCAAATTGAGGCTCTCCTCCGAGAGAAAAGAGCGCCTCTTGGAGTATCGGTTCATATTCGTGTTGAGCTATACGAGAGTGGCGAACCTTCACTACGCATAGAGGAGATATCGATATATAGAGGCTATTCGCTTCGCTGCGTCGAACCATCAGCGACAATCATACCTATGGAGATAGTCTACATGGAGCACTCGACTAGTGCTAGCGAACATATTTCACACCTCGAAAGAATTACCGCGAATCAGCTTGGTGCAGATATAGCTCTAAGGTGTAACTCTCACGCAGAGATTATCTCCGCCAACAACTACCCTATATTGGGTGTTAAGGGTGGAAATATCTACACCTCAATGACAGGAGTAAGGAGTGCCGAGATGCAGATGTTACTATCCATTGCATCGAACTACTTTAAGATATTTAACCACAATATCAACAACTCGGAGTTAAGCAGTTATGACGAACTACTCTACATCGACCACCACGGAGTAACATCTATCAAGCGTATTGGCAATAGAATATATATGAATGCTGTGGCAACAGCCCTGGCAAAACTTATCGCAACACACTCTTAAAATATTATGAGCAAGCAGCAGAGAGATAATATCGCAGCAAAGAGCATCAAGAGCGGTTTTCTTATTGGAGATAGCTGTACTCAGTGTGGAGCTTGCGCTGCAAATTGCCCCAAGAGGTGTATTCATAGTGGCAACCCATATGTTATCGACCAACAACGATGTCTGCATTGTGGATTGTGTGTCGAGAGTTGCCCAGTGAGAGCGATTAAACCGATATAAAAAGAGACAAGAATGAAAGTTGCAATATTTGGATTAGGCGGAGTTGGTGGATATTTCGCAGCACAAGCGAGCCACTACTTCAAAGGCAGAGAGGATATCGAGTTCTACTATATAGCTCGTGGTGAACATCTTAAGGCGATAAAGCGTGATGGTCTACGACTCAAACGCGACCAGGGCGAAGATATTATAGCACACCCAAAGATGGCGACCGACAACCCTTCAGATTGTGGTGTTGTCGACTACCTCGTCTACGCCACCAAGAGCTATAGTATCGACGAAAATATCGAGAGTATCAGGGCGATAACCGATAAAAATAGCGTTATCGTAACCTTTATGAATGGAGTTGATGGAGCTGAAAAGTTGCGAGCTGCCCTACCCGATGTCACCATCGTTGAGGGGTGTGTTTTTATCTATAGCTACATCCTATCAAGCGGCGTCATTGTCGAGAGTGGTGATTTTGCACAATATCAAATTGGCGGCGAAAGCCAAGGAGCTAAAGAGTTCTTCTCGCTCTTTGAACCAGCCATAGATAGGCTAACTTTCAACGAAGATGTCATGAAGAAGATATGGGGTAAATTTAGCTATATCTCACCCTTTGCAACAGTTGCGACACAGTATAATATCACCAGTGGTGAGATAGTAGGCACTCCAAAATATAACAATATCTACCACGCTCTCTGTGATGAATTTGAGGCTGTTGTCAAAGCCCTAGGGGTCGAACTTGGGTTCAATGTCTATGAGGAGAATATCGCCATCGTGGCTCGTCTACCAGAGGATAGCACCTGCTCGATGCAGCGCGACTACCATAGTGGTAAGATGTGTGAATATGAGTCGTTGAGCGGATATATCTCACGCAAAGGCTCTGAACTAGGTATCCCAACTCCACAATACGACAAAGCCGCTCGTTACTTTTTATCGTAACGAACGGCTCGCATATAGTTTCAATAGTATTTTTATACCAATTTATTCGATTTATAGTATCTGTCTGAGACCACCCTAAAGTATATTAGTGCGATAGCCACCAACGATATACATAGGATGAATAGGGTCTGGAATGAAGATGCCTCCAATACCATACCTCCAGTCACCGTACCGATACCGATACCCATATCCCAGAATGTGTAGTATGTAGCACTAGCCGTACCACGTTGAGTTGGCTCAGCGAGGTTCACAAGCATCGCTTGGAACGACGAACCGAAATATCCAAATCCGATACCAAATAGCGCAGCTAGAAGGTAGAATACATATGAGTTATTACATATCAAGAATAGCAGATATGAGGTTAAAACGAACGCTCCACCGATATATGTCGATTTGAGCACCTCGCCACGATTAATCATCTTAGCCGAGAAGATACGAGCTGCCACAATACCCGATGCTAGGATAAAGAAGAAGTAACCCACATCCGCACCAAAAGCACTCTGCTCGGTGTATTGAGTAACGAAAGTCGAGACTGCACCATATCCATAACCAGTCAGAGCAATAATTGCAACACAAGGCAGACCCTTCAACAGGATAAATCGACCAAATGTAATCTTATCCTTTTTAGCCTTCTCCTCTGGTTTTTTCTCAATCTTAATGGGTTTAATCGGGAGGATAGAGACCAGACCCAAACATCCCAGAACGAACGATATGATAAAGATATTCTCGAACGACACACCCGCCTTGTAGAGCATATTACCCGCCAAAGGACCAACAGCCATCGCCACACTATAAGCCACACCGAAATATCCGATACCCTCACCACGTCGACTATTTGGCAGAACATCAATTGCGTAGGTCAAACCACCCACCGTGTTGAGTCCAAATCCATATCCATGAACAATACGCAGAATAATAAACATCACCACCGACGAAGCTAGGATATAACCACCCATCGCCGCAGCGAATAGTGCGTAACAGATAAAATATAGCGGTTTTCGACTAAATTTATCGACAATAAAACCCGAAATAGGTCTTATGCTCAACGAGGCTATGGTGAAACAACCAACAATAATTCCAACCATCGACTCACCACCTTGGAAAGATGCCATAATATATCGTGGCAAGATAGGTAGGAGCATGTAATAACAGAAAAAAACTAGAAAATTCGAGATAAAGATTAGGATAAAATCCTTGCTCCACACCTTTTCATTGAGACTATTCATAACTATTTATTTAAGATTAAAGTAAACAAAGATATATTTTTTATTCTAAACAGACAAGAGGCGAGGAAAAAAATCGATAAAAAACGCCTTTATAGTTGCATAAAAGCAAAAAAAAGTTTAATTTCGCAAACTACAAATTAATGTATCAAATGGTAATATCTCTTATTCAAAACTCTGTCGAATGGTTAGATTTCACAACCAATAGCCGCAGCTATGAGGAGTTGATAAGAGGTTGCGAAGGTTCATCATTGATTCTACTCCCTGAGATGTTCTCGACAGGATTTTCGACCTCTCCTAGCGAGAGTTCTAAGAGTGGAGAGGCTGCTCTTGATTGGCTTGCGAAGATGGCTCATAAGTACCAAACGGCAGTTGGTGGAAGCCTCGCCATAAAGGATGGAGACAAATATTATAATAGGTTCTACGTAGTCGAGAAGAGTGGCAAGATTAACCAATATGATAAACACCACCTATTCACCTTCGCTGGTGAACACCACAACTACACCGAGGGTGAGGAGCGTATGGTGATAGAGATAGAGGGGGTTAGAATTTTGCTGCTCGTATGTTACGATTTACGTTTCCCGGTATGGAGTCGCAATAGGGGCGATTACGACGTTATGGCGATAGTTGCGAACTGGCCTAAATCACGTCGGAATGCATGGGATACTCTGCTCAAAGCACGTGCTATTGAGAATGTGAGCTACGTTTGTGGCGTGAATATAGTGGGCAGCGACCCTAACTGCACCTACTCAGGTGGAACAGCAGCTATCAACTTTATGGGCGAGGTGGTTGACTCTGTGGAGGATGATATGGTGGGTGTCGCCACCTTAAATATTGATATGAATGCACTCCATGAGTTTAGGGCTAAGTTCCCTACACTGGATGATGCAGATGATTTTGAAATTAAATTTAATTGAGATAAACAACAATAACTAAGAAATGGAATTAAATCAAACACTACTACTGTTGGGTGACGAAGCGATAGCACTGGGTGCTATACGCGCAGGAATATCTGGAGTATATGCCTATCCGGGAACTCCATCAACAGAGATTACCGAGTATATCCAGAACTCAAAGGAGGCTACAAACATATTTAGCAGATGGTGCACCAATGAAAAGACCGCAATGGAGGCAGCTCTAGGTATGTCATTTATCGGAAAACGTGCACTGGTATGTATGAAGCATGTGGGCATGAACGTCTGTGCCGATGCATTTATCAACTCAGGAGTATCGGGCATCAATGGTGGATTGGTGGTACTCGTTGCCGACGACCCATCAATGCACTCATCTCAAAATGAGCAGGACTCTCGTTTCTATGGCAAATTTGCCCTAGTTCCAATGCTCGAACCATCTTCACAGCAGGAGGCTTACGACATTATGAACTACGCATTTGAGCTATCAGAGTCGTTGATAGCGCCAGTTCTTCTACGCATCACAACACGTATGGCACATAGCCGTGCGGTGGTTAAGGTCGCAGATAGCCGCCCGATGAACGATATATCATATTCTGAGGATGCAAAACGCTGGATTCTACTTCCAGGCAACGCACGCCGCAGATATAACGAAGTTATTGCACAACAACCAAAGCTCGTTGAGCTATCCGAGCAGTCTAAATTCAACTGCTACCACGAAGGTAAGGATAAGAGCTTGGGTATCATCGCATCGGGTATTGCATGGAACTACCTAAACGAGAACTTCCCTGAAGGACTACCCCACCCTGCGGTTAAGGTGTCACAATATCCACTTCCAAAGGCTCTAATCGCTCGCCTTATGAGTGAGTGTGATAGGGTCTTGGTTATGGAGGATGGACAACCATTTATCGAGGAGCAGGTTCGTGGTGTGTTGGATAATGCAAAGGTTGATGGTCGTCTTAATGGAAAGCTACCACGTGTGGGTGAGCTAACCCCCGACAATGTTAAACCAGCATTGGGAGTAGCTCCAACTCAGGTCTTCGCACCAAGCGAGATAGTTGTGGCTCGTCCACCTGCGATGTGTGTGGGTTGCGGACACCGCGACGTATATAACGCACTCAACAAGATTGTCGCAGAGTATGATAACGCAAAGGTATTTAGCGATATCGGTTGCTACACCTTGGGAGCACTCCCTCCATTCTCAGCTATTGATAGCACCATCGATATGGGAGCATCTATCACCATGGCTAAGGGAGCAAGTGACGGAGGTCAACACCCATCTCTTGCCGTTATCGGTGACTCGACATTCACCCACTCAGGCATAACAGGTCTTTTGGATGCTGTAAACTCTAAGAGCAAGATGACAGTAATCATCTCCGACAACCTAACAACAGCAATGACTGGTGGACAGGACTCAGCGGGAACATATCGTCTCGAAGCTATCTGCCACGGAGTGGGAGTTGAAAAAGAGCACGTACGTGTTGTAGTTCCACTACCAAAAAATATGGAGGAGATTGAGACCATCCTACGCGAGGAGATTGAGTATGATGGAGTTTCGGTTATTATCCCTCGCAGAGAGTGTATCCAGACATTGAAGAAGAAAAAATAGTAATAAATATGAAAAAATACGATATAATACTTTCAGGCGTTGGAGGACAAGGAATCCTCTCGATTGCCGCAGTTATTGGAGAGGCAGTTCGTAGCGAAGGGCTTCAAATCAAACAGGCGGAGGTTCATGGAATGAGCCAACGTGGCGGAGATGTACAGACCAACCTACGTATCTCGTCGAGCAATATTGACTCGGATTTAATCTCGTTGGGTGGTGCTGATGCAATCATCTCGCTAGAGCCAATGGAGGCACTACGTTACCTACCCTACCTCAAGGAGAGCGGATGGGTTGTAACCTCTTCGAAACCATTTATCAACATCCCTAACTACCCTGAGCAGGAGGCTATCGATGCTGAGTTGAGTAAGATACCTAACCTACTACAACTCGACGTCGAGCAGATTGCAAAAGATGCTGGCGTAGCACGTTCAGCCAATATCGTTCTACTTGGTGCAGCCTCGACCATTCTTGCATTTAGCCAGAAGGATTTAGAGGATGGAATCGCTAGAATCTTCGCTCGTAAAGGGGAGAAGATTATCGATATGAATATCAAGGCTCTACGCCTAGGCGCAGAGGCAGTCAAAGAGCAACTTAAAAGGTAGATAACACACCACAAAACCGACCTAAAATTATGATTTGGAATAGTTCAAAAGAGTGCATGAGCCGAGATGAGATGCTCACACTTCAGGGCAAACGCCTACATAAAACCGTACACAATGTCTACCACAATGTCCCATTCTACCGCAATAAGATGCAGCAGATGGATATCACTCCCGACGATATTCGCACAGTGGAGGATGTTGTAAAACTACCATTCACAACCAAAGATGACCTTCGTGACAACTACCCTTATGGATTGTTCGGAGTACCTATGTCGGAGATTATCCGCATCCACGCCTCATCGGGCACAACGGGTCTGCCGACAGTTGTTGGATATACCCGCAAAGATATCTCGATGTGGTCTGAGTTGATGGCACGATGCCTCACAGCGTATGGTACAAGCAGCAAGGATATCTTCTCGGTGGCTTATGGATATGGACTATTCACTGGCGGATTAGGTGCTCACTACGGAGTTGAGGCTATGGGCGGAACTGTTATCCCAACATCTACGGGAAACACCAAGAAACATATCCAGCTACTTCGTGATTTTGGAGCTACAGCTATCGCTGCGACCCCATCATATATCCTATATCTAGCCGATGCTATCGAGGCACAAGGTCTATCAAAGGATGATTTCAAGCTAAAGACAGGTCTCTTGGGAGCTGAACCTTGGACTGAAGGAATGCGTCGCGAGATTGAGGAGAGGATGGGTATTAACGCCTACAACATCTACGGATTGAGCGAGATTATGGGCCCTGGAGTATCACACGAGTGTGAGTTCAAGTGTGGCTCGCATATCGCCGAAGATCACTTCCTTCCTGAAATCATCGACCCTAAAACACTCCAACCACTACCCTACGGCGAGCAGGGTGAGTTGGTATTTACGACCATTACTAAGGAGGGTATTCCACTCCTAAGATACCGCACCAAGGATTTGTGTACGCTCACAGCTGAGCCTTGTGAGTGTGGACGCACAAATATTCGTATGAGTCGCATCGTAGGACGTAGTGATGATATGTTGATTATCAAGGGTGTGAATGTGTTCCCATCACAAATCGAGGCGGTAGTTCTCGAAATCGAGGAGCTAGAGCCACACTATATGATACATATTGATAGAGTTAACAATCAAGACACATTCGAGGTACAGGTCGAGGTTCGCCCAGCCTTTATGTCGGATAATATGTCGACTATGCTAGCCATTAAAAAGAAGATCTCTTCACGCCTACACAGCATGTTGGGACTTAACCCTGAGATTAAACTCGTAGAGCCTAAAACACTACAACGCTTTGAGGGTAAATCAGTTAGAGTAATCGACAACAGAAAACTATAAACAACAATGAATCAACAATATTTCCAACCAGAAATAGAGACTATCTCTGGTGAAGAGCTTAATAAGCTACAAATAGAGAGACTAAAAAGCACTGTTACTCAAGCGGCTAAATCGCCATATTACTCAAAAGTATTTAGCGAGATGGGCATTGACGAGAGTGCAATAAACTCAATTGAGGATATTAAAAAACTCCCCTTCACAACCAAGGATGATTTGCGCAATAACTACCCTTTCGGAGTGAATGCAGTGCCTCAGAGCGAAGTTGTTCGTCTACACTCATCGAGTGGAACAACGGGAAATCCTATCGTTGTCTGTCACACACAAGGTGATTTGGATATCTGGGCAAATCGTGTTGCTAGATGTATGTATATGGTGGGTCTACGCAATACTGACGTATTCCAGAACACATCGGGATATGGAATGTTCACTGGCGGATTGGGTATCCATAATGGAGCTGAGTGCCTTGGTGCATTGATGGTTCCAGCAGCTACGGGAAATAGTCCACGTCAGATTAAGTTCATCACCGACTTTGGAACAACGGCTATCCACGCTATTCCATCTTACGCCATACGCCTAGCCGAGGTGTTCAAGGAGCAGGGAATAGACCCTCGTGATACATCTCTCAAGACTCTGATTATCGGAGCTGAACCTCACACCGAGGAGCAACGCCAGAAGATTGAGAAGTTGCTTGGAGTGAAGGCTTACAACTGCTTTGGAATGTCGGAGATGAGTGGCCCAGGAGTTGCTTTTGAGTGTCAAGAGCAGGATGGACTACACATCTGGGAGGACTCATACCTCTTCGAGATTATCGACCCTGAGACACTCGAACCACTACCCGATGGAGAGGTTGGCGAGTTGGTTCTAACCACTCTCGACCGTGAGGCTATGCCGCTTATTAGATACCGTACACGCGACTTGACTCGTGTTCTTGTGGGTGAGTGTAAGTGTGGACGTACACACCGTCGATTGGATAGATTCAAGGGACGTAGCGACGATATGTTTATCGTCAAGGGAGTGAACATATTCCCTATGCAGATTGAAAAGACCCTTATGCAGTTCAAAGAGGTTGGTACAAACTATCTTATCACCATCGACACTGTTGGCATAAATGATGAGGTAATGGTCGAAGTGGAGTTGGGTAACGCCTTCACCGACGACTATGCTAAACTCCAGGAGCTGAATAGAGCGATGACTCGTGCTCTGCGTGACGAGATTCTTATCACACCAAGAGTCAAACTTGTGGGTAGCGGAACACTTCCTCAATCAGAGGGTAAAGCGGTGAGAGTTATCGACAAGAGAACTAAATAGAAAAAACCAAACAACCATAAAACTATGAAAACAACACTTCAACAACTCTCTATATTTCTAGAGAATAAGATTGGAAGTCTCGACGAGACAATGGATATTCTAAGCAAAGCTGATATCCGAATTATTGCAGCAACAGTAGCTGATACAACAGAGTTTGGTATCCTACGACTAATCACTAGCGATAATGTCAAGGCGTATGAACTACTGTGTAACTCACACAAAAACACAAACACTAGCGAGGTTATAGCACTAGCGTGTAATTCGTTAGCGGGTTCGTTCCATGATGAGTTGCAGAAATTTTACACCGAAGGGGTAGTTATCGAGTATATGTACTGCTTCTCGGTTAAGGATAAAGCCGTTATGATAATGAGAGTCAACGATACCAAAAAAGCTCTTGAAATAGCTGAGAGCAAAGGTATCACAACCCTATCTAACGAGGACTTGAACGCTCTATAGTAGAGACAAATTAAAAGGAACAGCCCTGAATCTTTTGTGATTCAGGGCTGTTTCTTTGATACTATACTATAAGACTAGTACTCCATTTTGCTGTTACGAACGTATCCGTTATAACGCCATTTAGCATTCTCCTCAGCAGTTGCGAATAGCTCCTCAGCCTCATCTGGGTAGCTCTTCATAAGTGATGAGTAACGAATCTCGCTCTTAAGGAATCCATTGAACTTAGACCAATCTGGCTCTTTTGAATCCAATACGAATGGGTTCTTACCCTCAGCCTCAAGCTGTGGATTGTAACGCCATAGGTGCCAGTAACCACATGCAACAGCCTCTTTCTCAACTGTTTGAGTGCGAGTCATACCACCCTTAATACCGTGGTTGATACATGGAGCATAAGCGATAATCAATGATGGACCTGGATAAGCCTCAGCCTCCTTAAGAACCTTTAGAAGTTGTGCTTGGTTAGCACCCATCGCAACTTGAGCTACATATACATAGCCATAAGTCATAGCGATAGCTCCCAAATCCTTCTTACGGATACGCTTTCCGCTTGATGCGAACTTAGCGATAGCTCCAACTGGAGTAGACTTAGATGACTGACCTCCTGTGTTAGAGTAAACCTCAGTATCAACAACCAAGATGTTTACATCCTCACCTGATGCCAATACGTGGTCTACACCACCGAAACCGATGTCATAAGCCCAACCGTCACCACCGATAATCCATTGTGACTTCTTAACCAACCAATCCTTAAGTTTAAGGATGTCAGCGCAAACACCACAACCACAAGCCTCCATCAATGGAAGAACCTTAGCTGTAGCAACCTCAGAAGCTGAAGATGAACCACGAGATGCAATCCACTCGCCCATTGCAGCTTTCAACTCCTCAGAACAGTCGTTACATGAAGAGATAGCCTTCTCCATAAGTAGTTGGATACGGTCGCGAAGTTTCTCAACACCTAGAGCCATACCCATACCGAACTCTGCATTATCCTCGAATAGAGAGTTAGCCCAAGCTGGACCTTGTCCCTTCTCGTTAGTACAATAAGGAGTAGATGGAGCTGAACCAGAGTAGATAGAGGTACAACCAGTAGCATTTGCTACCATCATCTTATTTCCATAAAGTTGAGAGATAGCCTTGATATAAGGGGTCTCACCACAACCTGCACAAGCTCCAGAGAACTCGAATAGAGGTTGAGCGAACTGAAGGTTCTTAACGCTCTTAGTCTTATCAACTACGCTCTTATAACCTACATTCTTGATTAAGCTATCCCAAACCTCTTGTTCCGCCATTTGAGATGCAAGTGGTTTCATAACCAATGCCTTCTCCTTAGAAGGACAAACGTCAACACAGTTTGTACAACCTGTACAATCTAGTGGAGATAGTTGGATACGGAACTTGTACTCCTTAAGCTCACCGTTACCTTGTTTCCACTCAACGCCAGAAGCTGCAGCCTCCTCGTCAGTTGCAAGGAATGGACGAAGCGATGCGTGAGGACAAACATAAGCACACTGGTTACACTGAATACAGTTAGCAGCAATCCACTCAGGAACGCTAGTTGCGATACCACGTTTCTCGTAAGCGGCAGTACCATTCTCCCAAGTACCATCCTCACGTCCTTTGAACGCTGAGATTGGAAGGTCATCACCCTTAAGTGCGTTGATAGGATCTACGATATTGCGAACGAACTCTGGACGAGACTCGTCAACCGAACAAGAAGAGCAATCCTCGCTAAGAGAAGCCCAAGCTGAATCAACCTCTACCTTAACAACTGCGTCACCACCAGCATCAACAGCTGAGTAGTTCATGTTAACGATATCCTCACCCTTCTTTCCGTAGCTCTTCAAGATAGCCTTCTTCATCTGCTCAACAGCCTTATCGAAAGGAATTACGTTAGCGATTTTGAAGAATGCAGACTGCATGATAGTGTTGGTACGAGAACCAAGACCCAACTCAGCAGCAATCTTAGTTGCGTTGATGATGTAGAACTCGATGTTCTTCTCAGCCATATACTTCTTCATATGGTTTGGAAGTGAAGCTATTGTAGTCTCAGCATCGTTTACTGAGTTCAACAAGAAGCGACCACCAGGTTTCAATCCCTTCAATAGATCATATTTGTCTACATAAGATGGAACGTGACAAGCCACGAAGTCAGGAGTTGTTACCAAATAAGGTGAACGAATTGGAGAGTCACCAAAACGCAAGTGAGAAGAGGTGTAACCACCACTCTTCTTAGAGTCATACGAGAAGTATGCCTGGCAATATTTATCAGTTGAACCACCGATAATCTTGATTGAGTTCTTGTTAGCACCAACAGTACCATCAGCACCAAGACCGAAGAACAACGCCTCGAAAGTGCCCTCAGCTGCCACTGCAACCTCTTCACCAACCTTAAGAGATAGGTTTGTAACGTCGTCGTTGATACCAACTACGAAGTGATCGCGTGGAGTCTCTTGAGCAAGGTTATCATAAAGAGCCAAGATTTGAGCTGGAGTAGTATCTTTAGAAGATAGTCCATAACGACAACCAACAATCATAGGCTGGTTCTCAACTCCGTAGAATACCTCTTTAACGTCAAGATACAAAGGCTCAGCATGTGCTCCTGGCTCTTTGGTTCTATCCATAACGCAGATACGCTCTACTGTTGAAGGCATAGCCTCGAATAGATATTTTGGAGAGAATGGACGATAAAGGTGTACGTTAACCATACCAACCTTCTCACCTTTAGCCATTAGATAGTCGATAGTCTCTTTGATAGTCTCACTAACAGAACCCATTGCAACCAATACTCTAGTTGCATCTTCAGCTCCATAATATGAGAATGGACGATACTTACGTCCTGTAATCTTAGAGATTTCATCCATACAATCAGATACCTGATCCGCAACCTTATCATAGAAAGGATTACAAGCCTCACGAGCCTGGAAGTAGATATCTGGGTTTTGAGCAGTACCACGAGTTACTGGGTGCTCTGGATTAAGTGCACGATTTCTGAAATCGGTAAGTGCATCTTGATCCAAAAGACCAACTAGAGCCTCTTCGTCCATTAGCTCAATCTTCTGAATCTCATGAGAGGTTCTAAATCCATCGAAGAAGTGAAGGAAAGGAACACGTGATGTTAGAGTAACAAGGTGAGCAACACCAGCCAAGTCCATAATCTCTTGCACTGAAGATGTTGCAAGCATTGCGAAACCTGTCTGACGAGCAGCCATAACATCTTGGTGGTCACCAAAGATAGATAGTGACGAAGCTGCCAATGCACGAGCTGACACGTGGAAAACAGATGGTAACAACTCACCTGCAATCTTGTACATGTTAGGAATCATCAACAACAAACCTTGAGACGCTGTGAAAGTTGTAGTAAGTGCTCCTGCCTGCAATGAACCATGCACTGCACCCGCAGCACCTGCCTCAGACTGCATCTCGGCAACCTTAACTGTCTCGCCGAACATATTTTCGCGACCAACTGCCGCCCATTCGTCGGCTAACTCAGCCATTGTAGACGATGGTGTGATTGGGTAAATCGCAGCCACCTCGGAAAATATATACGCGATATGAGCTGCAGCATAGTTACCATCACAAGTGATAAATTTCTTCTCTGCCATTTTATTTAATTAAATTATTTGTTTGCGGGAAAACCTCCCTCTAAAAATTAGTAGCCATACAATCTCTGCAAAGATACAAAAATATTTCAAACCAACAATAGCTTTATATTAATTATTTCATCGTTAGTTTTGTAACAATATAAAAGCTAATTTTTTTATTAAAAAAGAGCTTAAATACTCCTATTTATAATATATGTGTATCTTCTTCTATATCTAAATAACAATCGTATTAATACTATTAGGTATTAGAGTTATGCTAACCTCTCTATCACCTATAGTTAAATCGAGCGAAGTGCTCTCTCCCTGATTCTCCATATATAGAACCACCACTCTCTTATCAGGGTTCTCAAAGACTAAACCACCGAAATCATCCGCCATCTTGATATATCTAGCACCTGGTTGCACAAAGTGGCTAATATGTTTCATCAAGTAGTACTCGTTAGTAAAACGGTATGAGTTATCCTCTGGATCGACAACAACTAGCGAGTTCTGTGCCCATCCCCAGCGACTAATACCACCCTCAAGAAGTGAGATATTCCAATACATATATGCCGAGACACCACAATCGAAGTAGTGTTTCATCAAGTTCCATGAGTAGACCACCCTCTTCCAATTATTCTTACCATCGCCACACTCCTGCTCGGTTTGGTAGAGTTTCATATCGGGATATCTCTTATGTACCTCACCCACCGAGTGTTTACCAGCCCATTGGAAACCGGCACCTTTAATATATCGACTGCTCACAGGATTCATCATAACAGTGTCGACCATCTCGTATGCAGCTCTCTCCATAGTTCCGAAGAAGATATCAACATCCAACTCCTCCATCTTAGGGCCTAGATACTCACCGATGAACGTTCCGAGAGAGTTAGCCTTCCAACAGCAGCTAGGGAATATTTGGTCTGAGTTAAACTCATTTTGTGGCATAACCATCGAGACATTGATACCCTCAGCACGATAAGCCTCGATATATTTCGCAAAGTATAGAGCATACGACTCCATATACTCCGCCTCTTGAATAAACATATCAGCACCCTCGCGACCACTCTTACTCTTATCCAATCCATTATGATAAGCCTCAGGTAGGTTTTCATCGTTCGTCCTCATAGCGTAGTGTTGGTTATACTTCATCCACGATGGTGGACACCAAGGTGAACCCCAAATCTTAATATCGGCATTACGCTCCAAAGCGGCATGAATAAATGGAATCAGGGTCTGCTTATCGTTATCTATCGAGAAGTTCTCCATCGCGAAATCACCTTTGGTCTCGTTGTAAGAATACCAATCAAGCGAGAAGTCATTCGCCGCAACTGGCATACGACAAATATTGAAATTAGCACCGACACCTGGCGCAAATAGTTCGTCTATGATTCCCTCTCTATCACCCTCACTAAGCAGGCTCAATGAACTCCATCCAAGCTCGTTGAAACAACCTCCGAAACCATCCACTTCTTGCCCCTTTTCAGAGGTGTCAATGGTGAAGGATAGAGAGACAACAGGCACTTCAGCCTCGAACAGCGCAGGAGTTGCTTTAATCCAGCTATCACTCTCGGTGGTTACGACATGCATAACCTCCTTGGGCGAACACGATATCGCCAAAGCAGATGCGACCACACCTGACAGTAGGAGTTTTGTTAGTTTCATATAAATCTAATTTAAGTTAATCTAGGTTATTCTCTACAAAGATAATATTTTTATATTAAAATTACAACAACAATTAGAATCTCGTGCAAAAAAAATCGTTGTTGATTTAAAGCTCTTTAGCGAGACGAATCAAAAAAAAGAGAAAAAAGTGCTCTAAAAATTTGGTAGCGTAGAAAAAATACCCTATATTTGCATCGTCAAAAACAGGAAATGTGGTTGACAAATGGCACCGTAGCTTAATTGAATAGAGCATCTGACTACGGATCAGAAGGTTCCAGGTTTGAGTCCTGGCGGTGTCACAAAGAGGAGCGGTTATCTAACCGCTCCTCTTCTTTTTGTGGTATATACTACCTCTTATTTTGCTGAGAATTTGCTGAGTCTTACTGAGAAGAACTGAGAATTACTGAGTCTAGTTCTTCTCAGTTCTTCTCAGTTCTTCTCAGATTATTACTCATGCGAATTTAAGGTTTAATTCTCAAACCTTAAATTCGCACTAAATAAGGAGCTTTAGCGACCCAAAGTCCCCTCCCTGAGGGAGGGGACTTTGGGTGGGGTAAGAATATAAAAGGAAAAACCAGTAGTTTTCCACTCCGTAGCAGCTCAAAAAACGAATATTTTTTCAAACCTTAATTGGCATTACTCTTGATTCGACGCTATCTTTGTCAGAAGTCCGCTATGTGAATCTATCACAAAACCGTGAACTCCCACATCCTTTGGGATAAGTGGATTCTCAGTGATGAATCGCATTGTTTGACGAACAGACTCCTCCAAGTTATCAAATCCTCTGAGCCATGAGTTATAATCGACACCGCAGAACTCGACCAAATCGAGGCTCTGCTGCGAGATACCTCGCTCCTTCATTTTGTCAATAATATTGGAGCTGTCGAGTTTACACGTACCGCAATCCGAGTGCGCCACAACCATCACATCCTTTACATCAAGCTCGTAGATTGCGATAATCAAGCTACGCATTACGCTACCGAATGGGTGTGAGATAACACCTCCCGCATTCTTGATAAATTTAGCATCACCATTACGCAACCCCAAAGCCGCAGGTAGCAGCTCGGTGAGACGTGTATCCATACAGCTAACTATCGCTAACTTCTTATCGGGATACTTGCTTGCCACATATTGTTGATAGCTCTTATCCTCAACAAATTTCTCATTAAATTTTATAATTTCATCAATCATAACTATTGATTTAAATTAAGTTGTCTGCTCGATATTCCAAACGAAGGCACGCGAACCCTGCATCTTAGTGAGCGAATCAATTTGGCGCATCGCTTCGAGGATAGGTTCAACCTTCTCATCCTCAACAATAGCCATAATCGAAGCATTCATCGATGGCCAGGCGTGAGTTCCATAGTGAGGCTCTCCATCGACAGAACCACGTCCCTCGGTTAGAGCCCACTTGGTAAAACCTCTCACTTCAAGAGTATCAAGCATTCGATATACTCTATCGGTCAAGGCTTGATTATATGATATAAATACTGCTTTCATTGTCGTATTTGTTATAATTAAAGTTATTCGTTGTTTTAGCTGCCACGTGGTATGAATCTAACGATTTTTTTATATTCTTACCCCACCCCTAATCCCCTCCCTGAGGGAGGGGACTTTGGGTCGCTAAAGCTCCATATTTGCTTTATATTTAAAGTTATTCGTTGTTTTAGCTTTTCAATTCTACCTACTATGCATCTTGAAGAGCCTGTTTACGTTTCTCGTGGCTAATCTTACGATTCATAAATATTGAGTATAGCACAGGCACAACCAGTAGCGTTAGGAGAGTCGAGAATACCAAACCTCCAATCACAGCCACACCCATCGGTTGCCATGTCTCAGAACCTGAACCTACACCCATCGCCATCGGTGTCATACCAAGGATTGTAGTAAACGAGGTCATCAAGACAGGACGTAGACGGCTAATACCACCCTCGATAACTGCATCACGAACACTCGAACCACGCTCGATAAGTAGGTTCATATAGTCAATCATCACAATACCATTCTTGGTCACAATACCCACCAACATAATCGAACCTATAAGTGCGATAAGCGATAGAGGTATTCCAGTTACGTAGAGAGCATATATCACGCCAGTAAATGCGAGTGGAATGGTAAACATAATGATGAATGGGAATAGTAGCGACTCGAACTGTGTTGCCATCACGATATATACCAATATCACAATCAACAAGAAGAGAGTACCCAAATCGGCAAATGCCTCATCTTGATCCTCGATAGTACCACCCAGAATAAGGGTTATTCCATCTGGGGCATGATACTCCGCAATAAGAGTCTTAATTTCGTCGGTCACCTTACTCAAAGGTACTCCATCACCCATCGAACCCTGCACCTTGATTACACGCTCACGATTCTCACGCGAGATAGTTGGAGCAGCTTTAATCGAGACAACATCAGCGACATCCTTCAATCGAATCTGTCCGCCAGTTGAGGTGTATAGTGTAATATTCTCGATATCTTGTATCGACTCACGTTGCTCCTCGGCATAACGCACCACGATATCATACTCATCACCATCCTCGCGATAGATACTTGCGGTGAGTCCATTGATACGATTCGAGACATAGTATGCCGCGGTGTAGTAGTTGAGTCCATAGTACGAGAGTTTCTCCCTGTCGAACTGCACATCATACTCGGTACGCAAATCATCCATCGAGAGCTGCACATCACGCAATCCATCAATTTGCTTAACCTTTGCCATCACATCATTGGCGATTGATGTCATCTCGTCCAAATCGCTACCAAAGACATTAACATCGACCGTACTCGAACCACTCATACTTGCATTACTACCACCAGGGATAATCTCATAGGAGTGAATCTCTGGGATTTGGTCTAAATCCTCACGCAGCAAATCCGAGATAGCGAAGATTGTTCTATCACGTTTGATTGAACTCTCCAGTCGCATATTATAGTTGATAATGTAGCTACCTGTGGTTTGCAACGCAGCAAAAGCATCATCCGAGGAGTTAGCTCCTGAAGAGGTCGATAACACATACGCCTCAGGGTACTTAGCGTAGATTATACTATCAATTTGACGTGCCACCTTTGCAGTGTAGTCAACCGAGAGGTTTTGGTCTAACTTAACCACCGCTGAGATACGTGCATTATCCGAAGGTGGGAAGAACTCAGTTGCAATTTTACCTGCACCTAATAGATAGATTGCACCCGAAAATATCATAACGATAACAAGTGCCGTAATACGACGATTCGACAAAACTACCTCCAACATTCGAGCATAGGCTCTATCCAACCAAGCTAGTGCCATATCTATAGGTTTGTAGATAACACCCAACCCCTTATAGTCATGGACTCCACCGTCGGCTTTGAGCATATATGCTGATAACATTGGAGTTAGAGTAATAGCCGCCGCTGTCGATACACATACCACAATCGAGACAATCCAACCCAACTCACGGAACATAATACCCGCCATACCTGGAACCATCGTCAGTGGCATAAACACCGCAACAACCACCAACGTAGTGGCAATAACCGACAACCACACCTCATTAGTGGCGTAGATAGCAGCCTCCATTGGCGAAGAGCCTCGTTTGATATGATTCTCGATATTCTCCAGCACCACGATTGCATCATCCACCACCATACCAATAGCTATGGATAGCGACGAAAGCGAGATAATATTGATAGTCGACCCTACGGCAAAGAGGTAGATAAACGAACATATCAACGATATCGGGATAGTCAGACAGATAATAAACGCTGCACGCCATCGACCCAGGAATACCATCACCACCAACGCCACAAATATAAAGGCATACATGATGGTCTCCTTCAAGGAGTTGATACTATCGATAATCTCCTCGGAACTCTCATATATCTTTACAATCTCAACATCCCTTGGAAGAGATGTCTGGATTTTAGGTAACTCCTCATTAATCTTATCTACGATATTCACCGTATTAGCACCGGTCTGTTTTTGGATAATAACCCTCACCGCCAACTCGCCATTGATTCTCTCATCCATGGTCGAGGTCTCCAAGGTGTCTTTCACCTCAGCGATATCTTTAAGGCGGATCGTGCGACCTCCATCATTAGAGACCACAATATCACGTATCTGGCGACTGTGCGAGAACTCTCCATCACTCTTAACATTGATAGTATTATTTCCCACATCAATAGTACCAGCTGAGATATTAACATTCTCCATCTGGATAATCTGCCCAATACTCTCAACGCTTAGACCATAAGCATCGATTTTACGAGGATCGACATTAACCTGTACCTGTCGCTCAGGTGCACCCATCAAAGTAACAGCACCCACACCATCAATACGATTTAGAGTATTAACCAACTTCTCGTCGAGTGTTTTTGATAGAGCTGGATAGCTCTCATCAGCGGTTACCGCCAACATCATAATCGGAGCCATCGACGAAGATATCTTCAAGATGATTGGGTAGCTCGCTCCATCAGGGAGGTATGTCGAGATTAGTCCCACTGCATCACGAACATCATTTGCCGCCTCCGACATATCTATACCATACTCAAATTCGAGCGATATCAACGAGTAATTATCTTGGCTATCGGAGCTAATTTTTGTTAGATTATCAACCGTATTGAGGTTATCCTCCAAGATACGAGTCACATTGGTCTCGATATCCGAAGCACTCGCTCCTTGATAGGTGGTAATAACCGAAATCATCGGGATATCAATTTCAGGATATTGGTCTATGGCGATATTAAATAGCGAATAGAGACCAAACACCACCACTCCAATAAATATCAGAGCTGTAGATATGGGCTTTCGCACCGCCGATTCATATATATTCATCTTATTGTAAATTAAGAGTTATAAATTAAAAGTTAAGAGTGAGTAACAAGTCGCAAAAATAGTATATTTCGTCATTGCGGGCTTGACCCGCAATCTCATAATGCTAATATAGTCAATGTTATTTAGAGATTGCGGATCAAGTCCGCAATGACGTTCAGCCAAAAATCGCCTTGTTCATCGCTATATCGTTAGTTAAAGCGCACTTTAGCGCCGTCAGATATACGAGTGAGGGCTGTCGTTGCGACTCTCTCGCCCGCCTCAAGACCACTAACTATATCGATCATCGCACCATTTTGACGACCGACAACAACCCTGCGGTAGTGCGCAACGTTATCACCATCGACAACATAGACATAGTCATCCGCTGTGCCTATCTGTTTCTGGATTGCGATATCTGGAATATAGACAGCACTCTTACTTCCCATCACAAATTGACTCTTGGCGTACATTCCTGGGCGAAGTTTATCATCTCCATTTGGAAGTGTAATCTCAACTGCGAAGGTACGAGTCGACTGCTCTACCGTTGGTGAGATAAGCGATACTTTACCCGTGAAACTCTCACCAGGATATATCTCAAAGAGCACATCTACCTCCATACCAATCTTAACATTTGGGAAGAACTCTTCGGGAATCGAAACATTAACCTTCAACCTGTTAATCTGCATAATATTGAGGATTGGTTGCGACATAAATAGGTTACCCACCTCGGTGTAACGAGCTGTTACCACACCTGTAATAGGTGATAGAACCTCGATATTTTTCTTCAAGTTATCAACCACCTCACGTTGAATATCGAGACCTGTTTTAGCTTGGTCGAGTGACTGTTTCGACAATCCGCCAGCTTTATAGACACTCTCATAACGAGCATAGTCAGCCTCTAGGTTGTTCAAGTTGGTGAGTTGTTGTTTGTAGGTTGTAGGGTCTAATGTGGCAAGAAGTTGCCCCTTCTTGACATTATCACCAACCTCAACGAGAATCCTCTCGACTCTCACACCGCTACTAGCTGGTGTAATCTCATTCTCTTTATAGGGTTGAACCTCCGAGGTGAATAGCTCAGTTAGAATAACTTCACCTGCTGTAGCCTCTGCCACCTTGGTGAGCACTCCAACCTCAACATCAGTTGTAGCATCTGCTTTTTTTGTTGCTCCTCCACACGATACCACCGCAAAAGAGAGGAGTAAAACTAAAATCTTTTTCATCTTTATATATCTTATTTAATTAATTTTCAACACCTATAATCTTATCATATCCAGCCTTGGCAACCAAGAAGTCGTATATCGCCTGCGAGTAGTTCAACTCAGCTTGGGTTAGGGATAGCTGCGCACTATTCAACTCAAGGATAGTTCCCACACCCTGGTCGTAACGCACCTGCGAGATATTATACGCCTTTTGAGCCTGAGCTATAGT
Organism: Rikenellaceae bacterium; assembly: GCA_047178865.1. GTDB lineage: Bacteria > Bacteroidota > Bacteroidia > Bacteroidales > Rikenellaceae > Alistipes. Next base: position 8,461 of record JBCQSY010000001.1, on the reverse strand, counting down.
CATCTCCTCAGCATACATCCTCTCACGAGCTGCCAATAGGTTATTCACCTCGCTCTGCGCTTCGAGCATCACACCCTGACGAGCATAATCAATCTGTAAATCGAGCTGCTGCATCTGGTTTCTAATCTGGCGAGTCTGATTAACTGTCGTGAGTCCACTAAATATCGGAATCGTAAGACTCAAACCAGCATATACAGGAAACTGGTCAAAGAAAGTCGTCGGACCTGCTACGAAACCAGTCTCGTCGATAAGTAGAGATGGCTGCTGAGTTCCGGTGTAGTATGCACTAACAAAAGCCGAAAGTGTTGGCTGATGTGCCGTTTTATTGAGTTTGAGCTGTTGAGCCAACAACTCAGACTGTATCTCTAATGTTTTCAGCGATGAGTTATTATCGATATCAATATTTAGGGTATCACCTGAGACAAAGACCTGCTCACGCATCTGAGTCAATGAGCCCTCAACATTAACCTTAACATCTTCCGGAATCGAGAGATACATCTTCAGCGTCAATATCGCCAACTCGATAGAGTTTCGAGTCTGGATAATTGAGGGTTGAAGATTGTTATATTGAACCTGTGCGGTCAATAGATCATACTCCGAAGATAGTTCATTATCGAACTTCACTTGAGTCTCATCGACAACCTCTTTGGCTGTTGTTGAACTCTCCTCCAACACTCGCAGCGACTCTTGAGCTAGCAGTGTTCCATAAAATGCACTCTTCACCGCTGCCACCAAATCAATCTGTGAACCACGAGCCGCCTCGACCGCCTCGGTAATCTGAATACGATTCATCTTTAAGGTTGCATAGACCGCTGGCGCATATAGAGCTACTCCAAGGTTAGCGGTTGCAGTCACCGTATTAGTTCCATCCGATGAGAATTGCATACTCTCACTCATTTGCTGAGTCTTAGCAGCATAGCTATAATCACCCGTAATCGAGAGCTGAGGATAGAGATTTCCACGTGTTGCGCCAAGAACATAGTCATAACGCTGAATCTCTAAATCAGCAACTTTTAAGGTGGGGTTCTCGTCGAGAGCTATAGCTATAGCCTTGTCGAGAGTTAAGGTTAGTGCCGTACTCTGTGCGTTAACTACTCCGCACATAGATAAAAGCACTGCTAAGGTAAAAAACTGCTTTTTCATTACTAATTATTTTTGTTTCTGTTTAAATTTCTATTTAAAAAATCATCCATTGTCTGAGCGCCTTTAATGGTACATATACCTCGATAATAACAGGTTATAATTTGACGACCTGCCATCATATTATCGAGCGAAGTGTTCTGAGAAATCATCTCTTCACTCTCCGAGAGAGTTTTGAATAGACACTGCATAGTAATCACCGAGAGTCTCAAATCCAAATCACTACGAACATATCCCTGCTCTACACCTATATTTAATAGAGTGTACATAGACTCCGACCTGCGTTTCATTACTATCGCTATCACCTCGTTGAAGAGTTCATTATAATATTTCTTGAGGTCATCTCGCAATGCCCATGTATCATGAGCTTTTCCCGAAGCATGTTCGAGAACTTTGAGCAGCGACTCAATAAAGTTCGAAGCTGAGTGTCCAATTTGGTTATACTCCCTCTCCTCCTGCTCGAAAAAACGCATAGCCGCATAGCGAATAACATCCTCCTTATCCTTGAAAACTTCATAGAGAGTACGCTTCGATATACCCGCATCCTGCGCAAGGTCGTCAACACGAAATTGCCTAACCCCACGCTTGAGTATCATATCCAGAGCTAACTCAATGATACGACCCTTTTGCAAATCATCCATACTGTTTAACTTTTAATTCTGGGGCAAATGTATATAAAAAATATGAAAACCCAAATAGTTTTTCTAGTTTTTTATCATTTTTTTTTATTTTTCAAAATATTTACTATATATTTGCACCATTAAATCAAAAAAGATGTTGAACGATTTTACACCAAAGATCTTTACGAGCATTAAAACGCTCAACAAAGATCAACTTTTCCGTGACATAATGTCGGGAATCAGCGTAGGAATTGTGGCACTACCACTAGCTGTTGCATTTGGAATTTCATCAGGAGTAACCCCCGAACAGGGACTTATAAGCGCGATTATCGGAGGTCTAATAGTCTCTCTGCTGGGAGGTAGCTCGACTCAGATTGCAGGTCCTTCGGGTACATTCCTAATTATCTCTTATAGCCTTGTAACACAATATGGCGTACAGGGTCTTCTACTTGCTACCGCTATGGCAGGAGTTATACTCATGCTTATGGGATTTCTCAGGCTGGGTACAATTATTAAGTTTATACCCTACCCCATTATTGTAGGTTTCACATCGGGTATAGCGATTTTGATTGTAACCTCTCAGGTGAGGGATTTCTTTGGTGTCGACAACTCGATATATCTACCTTCGGACTTTATAGGTAAGTGGGGAGCTCTATTCCAGAATATATCAAGCGTCTCTATAGCATCAATTTGTGTCGCTATTCTAACGGCATTAATCATGACTCAAAGCAAGAGATTAACAACCAAAATACCTGGTTCTCTAATTGCAATCATCGCAATTAGCCTTCTAGTTTATATCTTTGATGAGGTTCTATCACTAGTTGATGTTCAAACAATCGGCTCTCTATACTCTATAAAGAGTGCTATACCTGCACCTCAAGCTATTGATTTCTCGCTTGAGAGCATTCAGCTACTACTACCCTCAGCCTTTACCATAGCTCTGCTCTCTGCGATAGAGGCTCTGCTCTCTGCGATAGTTGCTGATGGTATCACAGGAGATAGCACCAACTCAAACATGGAGCTTATAGCTCAAGGTGCTGCCAACTTCACCGTACCATTCTTCGGTGGAATACCACTCTCTGGCGTTATAGCTCGTACCATGACAAATGTCGCCAACGGAGGTAGGACTCCTCTTGCGGGAGTAATCCACTCGCTACTACTTCTGGGTGTTCTTCTATTCCTGATGCCACTAGTAAAGTTTGTTCCGATGGCTGCCCTATCGGGAGTGCTTCTAGTTGTATCATATAATATGAGTGAGTGGCGCACATTTGTTGGAATGGTCAGAACTAAAACATCCGGCTCTCTTGTTCTAATTATCACCTTTATTCTAACCATCGTGGTGGATCTATCTGTTGCCATTGAGATGGGACTTATCCTCGCAGCTCTTCTATTTATGAAACGTATCTCCGAGAGTAGCTCAATATCACTTCTCGATAAATCGGTTACGACTTCAAGTGGTGAGGAGCTAAATCTTTCAGATGAGATTGGAGTCTACGAGATTGATGGACCATTCTTCTTTGGTGTTGCTAATAAGTTCGAGGAGGTTATGAAGTCTAGTCAAAATAGCCACCATAAGGTTCGTATTATCCGTATGCGTCGTGTTCCATTTATCGACACTACGGGTCTACACAACCTCGAAATGCTTATTCGTCGCTCGGTTAAGAGTGGAATACATATCGTTCTATCGGGTATCAACGAAGATGTTAGAAAATCCCTTGCCAATAGCGAGTTTATAAACTCAACTCTTGGCGAAGATGATATCTGCGACAATATCACAATAGCTGTTGAGCGTGCTAAAAATATCGCAGCAGAGTGTTAATAGCATGATAAATATCTATAAAAAAGTAGAGACATTTTTGTTTCTACTTTTTTTTATTGACTATATTTGTGATTAGAAAAACTTCAACCACTATGATAAATCTTAAAACAGTAGGTGTAGCTCTAGCGCTACCATTCACCTCGGCTCTATATGCTCAGAGTGAGAAGCCAAATATTCTAATTATCTTCACCGACGACCAAGGCTATGGCGATTTGGAGTGTATGGGAAATACCAACCATCGAACTCCCGTGTTAAATCAGTTGGCAAAAGAGGGCACTCTCTTCACTGAGTGTTACGCCCAGCATGTGAGTGGAGCATCTCGCTCGGCTCTATTGACTGGTCGTTATCCATTGCGAAGTGGTGGTTTTGATATGCCAGCCTCAGAGACCACATTCGCAGAGTTGATGAAGGGTGCGGGTTACCAAACCGCAGCCATTGGCAAGTGGGATGTGTCGAATAGAAAAGCTATCGAAGGACGTATCCCAAACGACCAAGGATTCGACTACTACTACGGCACACTAGGGGCTAATGATGGTGGAAAGTCACAGATGTATGATAATCGAGAGATGGAGCAGCTGGTGACCGATATGAGTCTCTTCTCGAAACTCTACACCGATAAGGCGATAGAGTATCTAGAGACCCGTCGAGATGAAGATAAACCCTTCCTATTGTATGTAGCACACACGATGCTACACTCTCGTATCGGAGTATCGCCCGAATATGTAGGCACAACACACGGTGGACTGTATGGTGATGCTCTCTATGAGCTAGATACCCAAATCGGACGACTTATAGATAAGGTCGACGAACTTGGGATTCGTGATAATACGGTGATTATATATATGACCGATAATGGACCTTGGTGTCAATATACCTATCGTTCGTACACTGCGAAACACTACGACCCAGGTGCAATTTATTGGGGAACACCCGGAGTACTTCGTGATGGTAAAGGTTCAGCATACGAGGGTGGAGCTAAGACCCCTTGTATTATTAGTTGGAGAGGACACACACCCGAAAATATCACCAAGGATGGATTGATGGCGACCATCGACTTTATGCCTACATTTGCATCGTTGTGCGGATTTGAACTACCATCGGATGTGGTAATTGATGGAGTAGACCAGAGCAAATTCTTCTTCTCGAAGAGCACCAAGAGCTCACGCAAGAGCTACTGCTATATGCAGGTCGCTATCCCAGGCAAGAACCTAATGGAGGATTTCGTGGCGGTTCGAGATAGCAGGTGGAAACTTCTAATTCCTGGTCGCAAACCCGAAGGAAAACATCGATTCCTAACCGACTTCGGAACAGACGACTATGAGCTCTACGACCTTGTAAGAGACCCAGGCGAGACCACCAATCTAATAGATAGCAAGCCAAAGGTGGCGCAGAAGCTAAAAGCACTCCACTCTGAGATGTATCGCAGCTTTAAGCCAGACCACGAGAGGCTCGAAGCAACCAAATAGCACAATAAATAAAAAACTCTCTTCCAAGCATGGAAGAGAGTTTTTTTTGGTAATGAATTTGAACTACTTTGAACTACTTCAAATCACCAAGTACCTTTGAGATACGAGCCATAGCCTCAACTAGGTTCTCATCCGAAGTGGCATACGAGAAACGCAAGCACTCAGGTGAACCAAACGCGTCACCAGCTACTGTCGCAACGTGTCCAACCTCAAGGATATACATCGCCAAATCGGTTGAAGTGTTGATAGTACGCTCACCTGCGCTCTTACCGAAGTAGTAGCTAACCTCTGGGAATAGGTAGAAAGCTCCCTCTGGGTCGTTAACTTTGAATCCTTCAATCTCGCGAGCCAACTTAACAACCAAGTTCTTACGACGCTCGAAAGCCTTCTTCATCTCAGCTACACAACCCTGGTCGCCAGTGTAAGCCGCAACGGCTGCCTTCTGAGCGATAGACGATGCACCTGAGGTGTACTGTCCTTGAAGGTTATCACAAGCCTTAGCAATCCATAGTGGAGCAGCGATAAAACCGATACGCCATCCAGTCATCGCATAAGCCTTAGATACACCATTTACGATAATAACACGCTCGCGGATAGACTCAAACTGAGCGATGCTCTCATGCTTTCCAGTGTATGTGATGTGCTCATAAATCTCGTCAGCTAGGATATAAACCTGCTCGTACTTAGCCAATACATCAGCGATATCGCTCAACTCCTGCTTGCTATATACGCTACCTGTTGGGTTTGAAGGAGAGCACAAGATAACCATCTTAGTCTTAGGAGTGATAGCTGCCTCTAGTTGAGCTGCTGTCACCTTGAAGTTATCCTCGATACCAGTCTCGATAACTACATTCTCACCCTCGGCAAGTTTAACCATATCGATATAGCTAACCCAGTATGGAGCAGGAACAATCACCTCATCACCAGGATTAATCATCGCTAGGATAGTGTTACAAAGAGATTGCTTAGCACCACCCGAAACTACAATTTGAGCAGGGGTGTACTCTAGGTTATTATCGTTCTTTAGTTTATCACAAATTGCCTTACGCAAATCGAGGTATCCAGATACTGGAGAGTAGAACGAGAAGTTATCATCTATAGCCTTTTTAGCTGCTGCTTTAATGTGGTCAGGAGTGTTAAAGTCAGGTTCACCAACCGATAGGTTGATAACATCTACACCTTGAGCTTTCAACTCGTTACTCTTCTGAGACATAGCCAACGTTTGCGATGGAGTCATCGCAGCTAGGCGATTAGAAACTTTTGTCATAATCGTATGTATTTTTTAAAATAAGTTTATCAAGTCGCAAAGATAGTAAATTCATTTGATACTATCAACTATTTACTCGAAAAAGTTATTTTTATAACACTCTAATTCTCTACAGGCCATACGGCTAGTGAGTTTGGAGTCTCAAATGGACCAACCATCGGAGCCGCAGCATCACGCTCCTTGCCATAGAAATCATACTCTAGAGTAAATGGAGTTCCATCTCTATGCTCATATAAATCTTGACTAATCATACTCCATCCCAACCCTGCGGTGTTAACTGGAAGAGTCTGCACTCCATCCAATATACCCTCCGTAAGGTTTGTCTCGATATAGTAGACTCCATCACGCTTAACTAGCTCTGCTTGAACCTTTACCCCTGACTTAGAGGCAGCATCCGCCTCGTGGCGTTCGCTTGGTTTTGCATAGTCGAAGTAGATATTTCCACTACAATATATCGGCATCTTGCCTGTGAATTTATTACGAATTGGGGTCTCGATAATCTCAGCAAGGGTTGGATAGTCACCAAATTTAGCCAAACCAAAGACGTATCTATCATCCTCCTCTTGAGGCTCTGCGCCCAAGAAGATATTGTTATAGTAGTGAACATCACCACCCACATTATTACAAAAACCCTTAACCTTTGTTGAGTGAGTAAAGTGATAAGGGGTGAAACGAGAAGATGAAGTTCTTGGAGCAACTCCACCACAGAATAGGTTATTTGCAAACACTACACCCTGAGCATCAACCATCGCACTATTATCCGAGAAGAAGATATTATTATAGATTAGAGTTGGGCCATGACTCACCTCCAAGAATATATCTTGCGATTCATTCTTATCAAACACATTTCCACAGACATGAGTTCCTTGCGCCTGCCAATCGAGCCACAGACCACGTGTGGTGTTGACAATCACATTATTAACGATATAGGTGTCGATTGCTGCGTGAAGTTTAATTCCAGCAGTCTCGAATCCTGTCATTCGACCATCCGTACAGTTTATATCATAAATCTCGTTATTGCGAATAGTGCTAAATGCACCACCTAGATGACCTACGATACCCGCCTGTCCACAGTTATGAATCACATTATTCTCGATTAGGTGTGAGCCGATATTCTCTTTGCTCCAGCCCAAATCATACGCTTTAAGAATCGCCTCAATCTCACGATTAAAACCGGGGAAATTGTATGGTACTTTCTCATTATTAGCGTAGAGAGATGCCATATTCTGACCACTAGCTCGCTCCTTACCAACACTAATACCAACACACTTCGAGTGGGAGATATCACAACTCTTAATAACCCAACCCTTGCTCCAATTAGGGCCAATAATACCCCACTGTTCGCTTGTTGGTGCTGCCCATTGAGAGGCTGCTTGTGATATCTTCAATCCATCGACTGTGATATAGTTCATCCCCGTAGCCTTAGGATAGAAACAGGTCGGACGCACATTAATCTCAGTGAGTGATTTATTAGGATTTTTATCACCAAAATTAGCCTCGATTACGGTGGTCGAATCATTCACACTCGCCCTCCAATAGCCTTGGGTCTGGGCTATATTCTCGCCAGAGATATCCTCTACGAGTGCTACATTGTCGATATATACCTCACCCAGATGGAGTGATTTACCATTATGTAACCAATCACCATACACATTAATAGCATAGGGATTAAAATCACCAAATAGAGTATTATCTATCTCCACTCTCCACACACCACTCTTACCCTTTTTCCAGGTAGTAATCTGCTCCGAGCCCTTCAAGTAGACATCCTCGCCCTGAGCTGCCATATAGACCACACGCATCTGATCGTTTATTCCTGAATTTGCGGGTGATACCCACTCACGATAGACTCCACCACTAACGAGGACGGTATCTCCTCCGATAGCATGATACGCCGCTTTAGAGATTGTTAAGTATGGAGACTCTTGAACTCCACTATTCTGGTCTGAACCGCTCTTTGAGACATATATACGTCGAGCTTGTGCTACATTAACGCTCAAAAGTAGAGCTAATAGGGTTAGGTTTAATAATTTTCTCATTTTATTCAATAAAGTTTGCTGAATTCAACCTGCAAATGCAACTGAATTCATATTAATAATTTGTTTAAATTTTTCATTTGGTGTGAGGTATCCGAGTCTTTTACGAGGAC